>JADJZJ010000062.1 GCA_016715765.1 Opitutaceae bacterium | reverse complement strand
GCGAAAGCAGGCGCTGCGATTCGACCGTGGTGTAGATCTGCGTCGTGCCGATGTTGGCGTGGCCGAGCATTTCCTGGATCGCGCGCAAATCCGCCCCGCCCTCGAGCAGGTGTGTGGCGAAGGAATGGCGCAGCAGGTGCGGCTTCACATGCTTGGTGATCCCGGCGCGCTTCGCGTATTTCTGGACGATCAGCCAGAGCATCATGCGCGAGAGCCCGGTGCCGCGTTCGCTGAGGAAGAGCTGGCTGCCGGTGCGGGGCTTGACGAAGTACGGCCGGCCCGAGGCGAGGTAGGTGGCGATGGCATCGGCGGCCTTCGTGCCCACCGGCACGACACGCTCCTTCGCGCCCTTGCCGAATACCCGCAGGTAGCCGTGCTCGAGGTCGACCTGCTGGATGTTCAGCCCCGCGAGTTCGGAGACGCGCAGCCCGCTCGAGTAGAACAACTCCAGCAGCGCGCGGTCGCGCAGCGAATAGGCGTCGCCCCCGTTGGGCGCGGCGAGCAGCCGGCCCACCTCGGCGGGGGACAGCGTGCCGGGGATGCGGCGCACGAGCTTGGGACTGGAGAGCAGCGCGGTGAAATCGTCCTCGCGCACCTTCTCGCGGATGAGGTGGCGGGCGAGTCCGCGCAGGGCCGCGAGTTTGCGCGCGAGACTGGCGACAGTGTAGTCGTCGCCGCTGAGCGAGCGGATCCACCCGCTGGCCAGGTCGCCGGTGACCGCCGCCCAGCCCTTCACCCCGTGGCGGGCCAGATAGGCGGCGCACTGCGCGAGGTCGCTCTGGTAGTTTTCGCAGGTGCAGCGGGCGAGTCCGCGCTCCAGCTCCAAAAAACCAATGAATCCGTCGATTTCCGCCCCGAAGGCCGCCGACGCTTTCAGGCGGCCGCTCGCGGGACTGGACTTGCGGCCTGTCATGGCCGGCGGCAGGCGCTCAGTAGCGCCGGCGCTGCGGCATCGGCGGCGGCGCCGAGGTTTCCTTCATGCGGAAGGTGATGCGCGCCTTTTCCAAATCGTAGGGACTCATTTCCATCTTCACCGTGTCGCCCGCGGCGATCTTGATGAAGTGCTTGCGCAACTTGCCCGAGATGTGGGCCAGCACCACATGCCCGTTGGACAGCTGAACCTTGAACATTGTGCCGGGGAGCACGGCGACCACTTTGCCCTCAACTTCGATCGAATTGCCTTCAGCCATGGAGGGTAAGGGACGTGCTAGCGGTGGGTTGGTTCATGCAATAGGTTGGTGCGGAAAAGCCACTTGTAAGCCTTATCTACCCCCCCGAAGTCAAGGTTTTAGACATCCCGGAGAACCCAATCAGGCTGGATTGTGGAAATCAGGAAATCAGGAACCGCCCGGTACGATTTTGATTGATTCAGACCCACTGAATCTGGAACTCAGGAACTCTGAAACACGGTCAGACTGGATTTCCGCCTTCCCGGGTTCCAGCTTCGTTTTCAGGGCTTCGCAATGCTTCCTGATTTCCATTCCATTATCCGCACCCTTCCTCGCTGCCATGGCACAATCCCCAACCGCCCTGCCCTGTCCGTTCGAGAAACGCTTCCCGTCGCAACTGGTGCGGGACGACGGGTTTTTCATGAGTCTGGCCTACAACCAGGCGATCGATGCCTGGCGGCAGGACGAGGTACCCATCGGTGCGGTCATCGCCCGGGACGGTGAGGTCATCGCCGCGGCGCACAACACCGTCGAGGGCGCCCATGATCCGACCGCGCACGCCGAGATGCTCGCCATCACCCAGGCCGCCGCGAAGATCGGCGACTGGCGCCTCGAGGGCTGCACCCTTTACGTGACCAAGGAACCCTGCCCCATGTGCTCGGGCGCCGCCCTCATGTCGCGGTTCCAGCGCGTGTGCTACGCCGTGCCTGATCCCAAGATGGGCTGCCTCGGCGGCGCCACCGACCTCAACGCCCTGCCGCGCGTCAATCATCACTTCGAAATCACCGCCGGCGGCGTGCTCGAGTCCGAATGCCGCGAGCTCCTGCAGGCCTTTTTCCGGCTGAAACGCGACGCGGAAGATACAGCAGGAAGTTGACGCTGCCGCCGGGCGGTGCATCTTTTGTTTTCCGCCTCAGAATCACACCAACCCTCCATTATCATGGCCTACGAACTCCCTAAACTTCCCTACGCTAACGAAGCCCTCGTCCCGCACATCGATGCGAAGACGATGGAAATCCATCACGGCAAGCACCACCAGGCGTACATCACCAACGCCAACAACCTCCTCAAGGATCACGCCGCCCTCGCCAGCCTCGACGTGAACGCCCTCATCGCCGACCTCTCGAAGGTCCCCGAGGCCATCCGCGGCGGCGTGCGCAACAACGCCGGCGGCCACAGCAACCACTCCTTCTTCTGGACCATCATGGGCCCGGGCAAGGGCGGCCACCCCAAGGGCAACCTCGCCTCCGCGATCACCGCGACCTTCGGCGACTTCGACAAATTCAAGGCCGCCTTCGCGCAGGCCGGCGCCACGCGCTTCGGTTCCGGCTGGGCCTGGCTCTACGTCGGCGCCGACAAGAAACTCGCCGTCGGCTCCACCGCCAACCAGGACAGCCCGCTCATGGGCAAGGCCGTCGCCGGCATCGAAGGCAAGCCCGTCATCGGCCTCGACGTCTGGGAACACGCCTACTACCTCAACTACCAGAACCGCCGCCCCGACTACATCGCGGCCTTCTGGAATGTCGTGGATTGGGACGCCGCCGAGAAGAACTACCTCGCCGCGATCGCCTGAGCAAATCGCACATTTGCAAAATCAAAGCCGCACCCGAAAGGTGCGGCTTTTTTAGTTGTAGGGCGGGGATTCCGATCCCCGCCTTCATGCCTCCGGACCTGATAGGTAGCTACGAGCGTGAGCGAGTGGAACGTTTCACCACTCGCTCACGCTCGCAGCCACATGCAGATATAGCCCAGGCGGGGATCGGAATCCCCGCCCTACATCAATCCACGCTCACTTCGACCACACGTTGGCCTGAAACGCCGGACCGAAACTCGCGGGGCTGATCGACGTGCTCGTGCCGCTCTCCGTGTCGAGAATGCAAAGCACGCTGGTCCGCTGGTCGCGCGCCGTGTAAACGAGGTGGCGGCCGTCGGGCAGCCAGCTCGGTTCCACGCCGTCGAAACCGGCGTGGGACGCCTGCGAGCTCTTCCCCTTGGAAAAATCGTGCACGGCGATCTGGTAGCCGCGGCCGATGCGCGTGGTGAAGGCGATCTTGTTGGGGTTGGCCCGGCTCCAGTCGGGTTCGGCACAATAGCCGCTGATGTTCGTCGGCACGCGCTGCATCGTGCCGCCGTTCGCGGGAATGATGTAAAGCTGGGGACCGCCGGCGGCGTCGGAGGTGAAGACGATGCGCGAGCCGTCGGGCGAGAAGCACGGCGAGGCCTCGACTGCATCGGTGCGCGTGCGCCGGGCGACGCGCTTGCCGTTGGCGTCGCTCACGTAGATCTCGGCGTTGCCTTCGCCGGAAAGCACCATCGCCACCTGCTGCCCGTTGGGGCTGTAGCGCGCGCCGCTGTTCGTGCCCTTGAAGCTCACGAAGGTCGTGCGCTGGTAGGAATTGAGGTCGATCTGGAAAATGTCCGGGAAGCCGGACTTGTAATAGCTCGTGTAGAGGAGGCGGGAGCCATCGGGTGCCCAGCGCGGGCCGAGGGCCTGCGCGTTGTCGCGCGTGATCTGCTTCACTTCGCCGAGGAAGAGGTCGGAGATGTAGATTTCCTTCTTGCCGGTGCGTTCGCCGATAAAGGCGATCTTCGACGTGAAAAATCCCTTCAGGCCCAGGCCGTTGGTTTTCTCCACCGCGATGTCCGCCGCGCGCAGGAGGGCGTTGCGGGCCGAGGTGCCCAGGGCCACCTCGCTGTGCACGGGCGTGCCGGAACTGCGGGTGATTTCCACGCGGACCTGCGTCGCGCCCACGGCGCTGAACTTGATGTCGTAGGTAAACCCGCTCGCGACCAAGCGATAGCGGCCGTGCGAACGGAAAGCCTGGATGGCGAGAGTGTTCAGTTCCGGCGTGCCGGACGAGACCCGCACCGGCACGGTCTTGTTTTCGGAGCGAATATCCACTTCACCGATATAAGTTGGTTGTTGGGCCCGCACCGTCGCGAGGCTCAGGGACACCAGCAGGAAAATACGCAGGATAATAGTCATGGGACTGACGGGTTATAGATGATGATATCTGGGCATTTCTATTTACACGCTGTCAGCTCTTAACAACTTAATTCCCCTCCCGGTTCCCAATTTTTCTCCATGACACCTGAAGCCATCAAAGAACAACTCAAGCAGGTGAAGTATCCCGGCTTCAGCCGTGACATCGTTTCCTTCGGGCTCATCCGCTCCGCGGCTTTCGTGGACGGCACCGTCAAGGTCTCCCTCGCCCTCACGACCAGTGATCCGAAAGTCCCGCTGCAGCTCAAGCGCGAGGTGGAAAAATGCCTGCTGGCCATGCCGGGCGTGAAGGACACGATCATCGACCTGGCCGTGTCGCCGGTAAAGGCCGCGGGCGCCGGCGCCGCGGGCGGCAATCTCGCGGGCAACAGCGGCGCCCCAAAAACCATCAAGCACGCCGTGGCCATCGCTTCCGGCAAGGGCGGCGTCGGCAAGAGCACGTTTTCCGTCAACCTCGCCTGCGCCCTCGCGCAGGTGCTGGGTGCGCAGGGCCGGCACGGCCGCGTGGGTCTGATGGATTGTGACATTTACGGCCCGAGCGTGCCCCTCATGATGGGACTCTCCGGCCGGCCCGAGGTCGAGGGCGACGGCGCCGAGGCCATGCTCATCCCGATGGAGCACCACGGCGTGAAGGTCATGAGCATGGGCTTTTTGGTGGACGACAACACCCCGGTGGTGTGGCGCGGGCCGATGATCATGAAAACGGTCCAGCAATTCGTCCAGAACGTGAAATGGGGCGAACTCGACGTGCTCATCGTGGACCTGCCGCCCGGGACGGGCGACGCCCAACTCTCTTTGGTCCAGACGCTTCCCCTCGACGGCGCCGTGCTGGTCACCACGCCCCAGCCCGCAGCCACCAACGTCGCCCGCAAGGGCGGCCTGATGTTCCAGAAGGTCAACGTCCCCCTGCTCGGCGTCGCCGAGAACATGAGTTACTTTGTGGATCCCGCCGGCCAGCGCCATGAGCTCTTCGGCAGCGGTGGCGGCGCCGCCATCGCCGAGAAACTCGGCACGCTGCTGCTCGGTCAGGTGCCGCTGGTGCCCGCGATCCGGGAAGGTGGCGATGCCGGACGCCCGATCGTCGTCAGCGCCCCGAAAAGCGAGGCCGCCGGCATCTTCCGCGACATTGCCTCGGCCCTGCTGCTCCGGCTGGCGCAGCCCCGCCTTACTACAGTATGAAGATATGCGTATATTGCAGGCATTGACAGCACGCGGCGGCTCGCTCTCATGATCAGCGGTGACTTCAGCATGAGTTCTTCCGTTCAAGAGCCCGCGACTACTCGCGAATTCGTCAAGCAATCCAGCCTCTACCAGGAGTTTCTCGCTGAGCGTGAGGAAATTCTGAAGCACAAGTGGCTGGAATCCGAGCGATTGGGCTACGACATCGGCTTCGAGCGCGCGCTGCTGGACTGGATCCGCAAGCACCGCGAAGGCTGGCGCGCCGCCCGGCGCCAGCACCATGGGGCGGCCGTCCCGACCACGAGTCCGTTTGCCCAGGGTCGGAAGTAAGGGCGGGGGCTTTTGGGAGCGCGACCGCCCTCGGTCGCAATCTTACGCCTGCCTAAAATCTCCCATATTGCGGACGATCCCCGGGAGCGCGGGCCGCTGGCCCGCGTCCATGGACCGAATGCGGGCGAGCCGCCCGCGCTCCCAGGGGGATCGTACTCTTTCTCGTTATCGTTCTCGTTCTCGGGTGCGGACAGGTCGTGCGCGCAATTGCGACCGAGGGCGGTCGCGCTCCCAAATACCAGACAATAAAAAAGCCGGGCATTAAGCCCGGCTCGTTGCATCCCGTTTAACGGGGGAAGCTTATTTGATTTCCTTGTGCAGCGTGTGCCGGCGCAGGAAGGGGTTGTACTTCTTCTTTTCGATGCGCTCCGTGACGGTCTTTTTGTTGCGCTTCGTGAGGTAGCGGGAGGCGGGCTTGCCCTCTTTTTTGGCTTCGGTGCATTCCAGGGTGACGACTTCTTGCATAGTTTTGAAAGGTTGAAGGGTCAGAGCAAAGGCGCGGGGCACCACAGAGCAACCCCAAAGTTGGATAACCTAGGTGTAGGGCCGCTCCTGCCCCGTTTGCAACGCCGAAAGGTGGCATCGGGCCCCCAAGGTGCGCCCCTACTCCAACCTACCTCCGTTTCTCCGTCAGCGGCAGCATCACCCCGCGGCGGAACAGCATGACCTGGCTGGTACTTGAGGAAACCACGATGGCGATGCACTGGGCTGCCAGGCTGACCGCCGACGCCGCGGCGTGCCTTGTGCCCAAACCGCTGGGCAGAACATTGTTGGTATCAACCGCCTGGATCAGGCTGCCGGCCGAAACCACCACACCGTCACCCCGGATCACAAAGGCGCCGTCAATGGACGAATACTCCTTCACGGTCTCATCCATGAACGGATTGAGGATATTGCGATCCTCCTCCTTGTAGCCGTAGAAAGGATTGAGCACGAGCGGCTTGCTCAACTGCTCCACGCGGTCGGAATCGCCCACGACAAAGAGGCATCCCACCGGCCGGCCTTCGCGGCCCTCGACCGCCAGTTCGGTGGCCACGGCGATGACACGCTCCAGCACTTCGGCCTTCACGTCCTCGGGCAGCAGCTGGCTCTGTCCGGTGAGCACCGATTGGAACTCCCGCTCGATGTCCACCACCGCCAGCGTATCGAACTGGTTGCTGCCCGTCACCCCGCCGATGCAGCAGACCCGGTCGTTGTAGGCCACGATCCCGCGGGTCAGCGCCACCAAAATGGCGCTGCGCAGCTGCGCCATGCGCTGGGTGGTGAATGACCTGACCTGGATGGTTTCCGCAAATTCCTTCTGATCCTCGCTGGGTTCGATCGGATTGCGCGTGACAAGGATGGTCTTGATTTTGGCCTGCAGGGCGCCGGCCTGGATGCCGCCGACAAAGGTGTCGCCGAAAACCATGATCGCCCCGCACTCCGCGCCCTTGGCCACGCGCTGGGCCTCGTTGAACATGAGCTTGTTGATGCGGTTCTGCTGCGCATGCACCGGCCGGATGCCGCCAAAGCCGCCCAGCAGCCGCTCATACAGCGCATCGAGGTCGGGCGCGCCGACCAGATTCTCCACGAGGTCCGCCTCCCGCACCTGCCGCGCGATCGAGGCCAGCACCTGCAGGTAGTCGCGGGCCTCCTGCCCGGCGATGAGCATGAAGATCAGCCGCACCTTCTCGTCGTCCTTGGCACCGTCATGGCGGATGCCGGCGCGGCTGCGGCCGATGGCCAGCACGTAGCGCCGGTTCATCTTCACGCGCACGTGCGGCAGCGCCACCCCGAGGCCGAGGTAGGTGGTCATCGTGCTCTCGCGCGCGAGCAGGCCCTTCAGCAGCGCCTCCGGCTTGAGGTCGGGGAATTTTTCCACGCACGCCGACAGCAATTCCTGCAGCGCGCCCTGCAGCGTCAGACTGTGCAGGTCAACGATGCGGCCGCGGGCGATGATCTTGTCGAGCCGCATGGTGGGGGATTGCTAGCGGTTGCGGTCGGGCGCGACTTGGGCGCGGATCACTTTTCCCACTCGAGCGCGCCCTTGCGCACTTCGTAGACAAGGCCGAGCACGAGCAGACCGATGAAAAACATGACCGGGCCGAGGATCGGGATGTGATTGGCGAGGAACTCGCGGTAGATGAAGGCCCACGGGATGAGGAAGACCACCTCGATGTCGAAGAGGATGAACAGCATCGCGGTGACGTAGAACTTGACCGAAAAACGCGTGCGCGCCAGGCCGTCGTTCGCAATGCCGCACTCGTAGGCCGTGTCCTTGATGCGGTTCTTCGCCATGCGCTGGCCGAAGAAATGGCTCGCGCCGATGACAAACCCGGTGATGAGGGCGGCCAGCACGGCCTGGATCAGAAACGGAAGATAGTCGGAGGACATCGCCCCAAACCTGCGCGAAATGCCCGCCGGGCGGCAAGCGGTTTATTCCCCCACCCGCCGGAAACGCGCGTCGTCGGTTTTCGTCGAACCCACGCCGAGCAGCTCGGCAAACTCCAGCGTGCGGATTTCCTCCGACACGGGATTGAAGCCCGTGAGCTTGCGGAGGCGGTTGATCCGCTCGAGCATGAGGGAATCCAGCAGCACCGGGTCACGGCTGAGCCAGAGGAGCGGCTCGGTGGCCGAGTAGAGCGAATTGAAGAACGGACCGCCGATGTACTGGTAGTGCTCCAGGCTCACGATGGAGCAGGCCCAGGTCTCGCGCAGCTCGGGGATGGCGCTCATTTCCGCCACGGCCGCCGGGGCGTTGGCCGGACTGCGGAAGAAACGGGCGGTGTTCGAGGCGTTCCACAGTGTGGCGTTCACCAGGGCGCCGTTGATGCCCAGCATCGGATGATCCGTGTAGACCGGCAGGTTGATCCAGAAATCCGCGTCGAGGAAAAGCGGCGTCGCGAGGAAGCTCTTGCGGTCCTCATCCTTGGTGGAGGAGTTGGGCACATCGCGCGTCTGGGATTCGATGAAGATCGGGTCGAAGCGCTGCGGCAGCGGCGAGTCGTAGAACCACACGGGATCGTAGAACTTGCCCGACTCGAGCACGTAGATCTGGTGTCCCGGGAAAGGCGACTCGCCGGTCACCAGCGAGGGCAGGTAGCCGGTCATGCGCAGCCGCAACTGGTTCAGGCCCACGAGAAAAATGTTCCTCGGCTCGAAGCCGCGGCGCTCCAGCGCCTTGATGACCGCCCGGACCAGCGGCACCGGCGTGGCCATGCCCGGACCGGAGTCGGCGTAGATTTTCAGGCCCACCTTCTTCTTTTCGCCGGGCACCAACTGGCGGCCCGTGGCGGATTCAAACTGGGCCAGCAGATCCTCGACCTTCTCGTTGTAGGCCGCCTCGGTGAACTCCGGCAGCCGCGTCTCCCACACCGGTTCAACCGCCGGGGGCGGCCCCGCCGGGGGCGTATCCGGGGCCGCGCTCATCCCGGGGATGAGAGCCAATGTGAGAACGGTGAGTAGCTTGAAGCGCATGTTGTGGTGTGTAGTCGCCTATTCGGCGCCGATGTTTCCTCCGCGAGCCGCGAAACTTGACAGTCCCCGCGCCCGGTTGAAAGTGCATTCTTTGCGGTTCAGCCCGCCCTCCGCCGTCCATGCCCGCCATCAAGCCCACCTGCGTCCGCGACCTCAAGTTGCGGGTGAATCTCGCCGACGTTGTTGGGCGCGTGGTTACGTTGCGCAAGGGCGGCGGCACGCGGCTCAAGGGCCTCTGCCCCTTCCACAACGAGAAGACCCCCTCGTTCCACGTCGATCCCGACAAGGGCTTCTACAAGTGCTTCGGCTGCGGCAAGGCCGGGGACGCCATCACCTTTGTCCGCGAGACGGAACAACTGGGGTTCACCGAGGCGGTCGAGGCCCTGGGCCAGCGCTACGGCATCGTCATTGAATACGAGGAGGGCTCCGGCGGACCCTCGCGCGAGGAACGTTCCCTGCGGCAGGAGATCTTCGAGATCCACGAACTCGCCACCGAGCATTACCACCAGGCCTTCAAGGCGGCCACGCCCACGGGCGACTTCATGCGCAAGTACTGGGTGGAGCAGCGCCGCTTCACGCCGGAACTGGCGGACGAATTCAAGATCGGTGCCGCCGCCCCCATCGAGGACGGACTGGGGGCAATGCTGCTGAAGCGCCGGTTCTCCGAGGATGCGCTGCGCCAGTGCGGCCTGTTCTTCATCCGCGAGGGCGCCGTGCTCGGGCTCAATTCGTTCAAGCCGCGCTTCCGCGGGCGGTTGATGATTCCGATCCGCGACCACCAGGGCCGCGTGGTGGCCTTCACCGCCCGTCAGACCGATCTCACGCCGGAGGACGATCCCGCCCGCGAGGCCAAGTACGTCAATTCGCCGGAGACGCCCATCTTCACCAAGGGCAACCTGCTCTTCAATCTCGACCGCGCCCGCACCGCCGCCGGCGAGGGCCGGCCCTTCGTGATGGTCGAGGGCCAGCTCGACGCCCTCCGCTGCTGGAGCGTCGGCCTCAAGACCGCCATCGCTCCGCAGGGCACCTCGATCACCGACACGCAGCTCGTGCTGCTGCGGCGTTATCACATGCAGGTGGAGTGTTTCTTCGACAGCGACAGCGCCGGCCAGAAGGCCGCCCTGCGTTTCCTGCCCATGGCCCTGAAGGCGGGACTCGAGGTGCGGTTCCTGCAGCTTTCCGGGCAGGAAAAAGTCGATCCCGACCTGCTCTTTCTCCAGCGGGGCCTGGCCGTCTACGCCGAGCTGCAGCGCGACTCGCTCTCCGCCATGGCCTTCGCCTGCCGCTCCCTGCTGCCGCAGCCGGCCGGCGCCAGTTCCGAGCAGAAATCCCGCGCCGCCCACGCCGTCATGGAATTGATCGCCGCGGCGGAATCCGAAGTGGCCCGCACCGAGTTCATCGCCGAGACCGCCCGCCTGCTGCACCTCGCGCCCGCCGCCCTGCAGCGCGATTTTCAGACGCTGACCAACCGCCAGCAGCGCCAGAGCGCCGCCCGCACCGCCGCCACGGCAGCACCCGCCGCGGCCCCGCGCAGCACCGCCACGGTCACTTCCGAGCACGAACTGCTGATGCTCTGCCTGCACTTCGAGTCCATCGGCAAACCCCTGAGCCAGATCCTGCCCCACGACTGGATCGATCGCGGCTACCCCGCCGGCGTGCTCCTCAACCGCTTCCTCGGCGAATTCGAGCACGACAGCTGGCCGGGGCGCGACCATCTCGATCCGCTGTTGGAAACCCCTGAGGAAAAAGCGCTTGTCGCCTCCCTGCTCTTCGATACGCCTGACTGTGATGATCCCCTCAAGGCCGCCGGTGAAGGCGTGCGACAGCTGCGTACCCGGGCGCTGGAGCCCCGCCTGCGCCAAATAGAACTTGCTTTGGCCAACAACGGTGCGGACAGTAATTCTGACCCAATTTCACTCTTAAAGGAACGTTCCGAAATCCAACGCCAGCTCCGCCAGCCGCTCAGTCTGCCCACTCATATCTGAGGGTTATTGCCTAATTTTCCACCATGCCGCGCAAAGCCAAGTCCGCCAATTCCGATTCCCAGTCCGAAGCCGTAGAGGCTGCCCTTGAAAAAACCGCCGAGGTCGGCGCGGGCGGCGACATCGCGGCCGGCACGGCCGGGATCAACGAAAAGATCCGCCAGCTCATCCGGCATTCCAAGGAACAGGGTTACCTCACCTTCGACGACATCAACGAGGCGCTGCCCGAGTCGGTCGAAAACCAGGAGGAAATCGACAACGTCCTCTCCATCCTGCAGAACCTCGAGATCGAGATCCTCGAGCCCGACGAGGTCGAGGACTACAAGCAGCGCATGGAGGAGGCCGAGGAGGAGGAGACCCGCTCCTCGCAGAACGACATCCTCGACGACCCGGTCCGGATGTACCTCAAGCAGATGGGCCAGGTCCCGCTGCTGACCCGCGAGCAGGAGGTCGAGATCTCCAAGCGCATCGAGAACGCCGAGCTCAAGGCCCAGACCGCCCTGTTCGAGGCCTCCGCCGTCGGCGCCTACATCGCCACCCTCGGCGCCAAGCTCCTGACCCGCGAGGAACGCTTCGACCGCATCGTCATCGACAAGAAGATCGAGAGCCGCGACGCCTATTTCAAGAACCTGCCCAAGCTGGTCGAGACCACCCAGAAGGCCGAAGCCGGCGTCGCCGAGGCCTGGCAGGAATACCTGAAGGCCCGCACCGAGGCCGACCGCAAGCGCATCCTCTCCAAGTATCGCAAGCGGGAGAACCTCCTGCGCGCGAACTTCAGCAAGTTCTATTTCAAGCTCAAGGTCTACGAGGAGTACCTCGAGCAGCTGCAGCCGGCGCTCTCCGAGATCGAGAACCTCAACGCCCAGCTCGAGCGCGCCAAGCACCCGAAGACCAAGAAGGACGCGGCCATCGACACCAAGGCCATCCAGACCCGCTTCAAGCAGCTCGAGGCCGCCCAGCGCATCGCCCCGCCCAGTTGCTGGCCGTGGTCGCGCAGACGATGATCCACGTGCGCGAGGCCCACAAGGCCAAGACCGAGATGGTCGAGGCCAACCTGCGCCTCGTCATTTCCATCGCCAAGAAATACACGAACCGCGGCCTCTCCTTCCTCGACCTGATCCAGGAGGGCAACATGGGCCTGATGAAGGCGGTCGAGAAGTTCGAGTACCGCCGCGGCTACAAGTTCTCCACCTACGCCACCTGGTGGATCCGCCAGGCCATCACCCGCTCGATCGCCGACCAGGCCCGCACCATCCGCATCCCGGTGCACATGATCGAGACGATCAACAAGCTGATGCGGGTGCAGAAGCAGCTCCTGCAGGAATTCGGCCACGAGCCCACCCCCGAGGAGGTCGCCGACGAGATGAACCTGCCCGTCGAGCGGGTGCAGCAGATCATGAAGATGGCGCAGCAGCCCATCTCGCTGCAGTCGCCGGTCGGCGACGGCGACGACACGAGCTTCGGCGACTTCATCGAGGACAAGTCCGCGGAGAAACCCGTACGACATGACCGCCTTCTCGCTCCTGCGCGAAAAGATCATCGACGTGCTCGACTCCCTCACCGAGCGCGAGCGCCGCGTGCTCTCGCTGCGCTTCGGCCTCGTTGACGGCTACAGCCGCACGCTCGAGGAGGTCGGCAAGCAGTTCAAGGTCACCCGCGAGCGCATCCGCCAGATCGAGGCCAAGGCGCTCCGCAAGATGCGCCACCCGACGCGCATCCGCCAGCTGCACGGCTTCTTCGACGCCGAGCAGATCGACGAGCAGAACCCCTGGGGGGCCGCCCCCCACCACGCCCCGCCCGCCGGGCCTCGGCGGCCCTCTCCCGGCCCCCCCCCCCGGCCCTGCCCCCTGCCGCCCCGGCCTGGGCCCGCCCTCGGGTCCCATGGCGGTCCGCCCGGCTGCCAGGCCGGCGCGCGATGGGCGCGGCAGGCCGCCGCCGGGCGCCGCCGGGCGGGCAAGCTCCTGCTTCCTCGTCGACCCTTTCAGCGCGAGTCCCACCCGCCGGAGCCACTTTCCCGCTTGTCCCGGCCCCGGGCCGCCTGCTTGCTTGCCTCCCATGGATACCTCCACCGCTCTTCTCGCCGCCATCTTCGGACTCGGCGTTCCCGAGCTGGTCATCATTTTGATCATTTTGCTCGTGCTGTTCGGCGGCGCCAAGCTGCCCTCGCTCGCGAAGGGTCTCGGCCAGTCCATCAAGGAGTTCAAGAAGGCCAGCAAGGATGAACCCGAAGGGTCCAAGACCCCAGAAGCCGGCAAGACCCCGAAGGATCCCGGCGCCAACTGAGCAACGGTCCATCCTCCACTCTCCAGCGCGCCCCAATCGGCGCGCTTTTTTGTGTGGCCAAAAAAACGTAGCGCGGAGCTTCAGTCCGCGCTCACACGCTTCACCGCCACCCCAGCCTGCCGAACCAGTGCCGGCTAAAGCACGGCACTACACTTGATCGGTCCGATCCGTCCCATCCGTCTGATCACGCCCCCGCCACTTCCTCCCGCAACCACGCCTTGAAATCCCGGATCTGCACCGGCGTGCCCAGCGCCAGCACCTCGTCGCCGGGCTGCAGGCTCTCCTGCCCGCCCGGGTTCAGGATGCGTTGCGTGCCGCGGTGGATGCCCGCGATCTGCACGCCGTGGTCCCGCGCCGGGGACAGTTCCGCCAGGGTCCGGCCCGCCGCCCGGCTCCACGCCGGCACCGCCAGCGCGACCATGCAGACCTCCTCGAACACCGAATCAGCCTGCGACGCCCCCGACACCGCCCCGAGAAATTCCCGGCCCGCGCGGATCTGCTCGGTCGTGCCCATGAGCAGCACCCGGTCCCGCGGATACAGCACGGCCTGGGGCGGCGGCAGCGGGATCATGAAGCCCTGCCGCTCAATGCCCACCACGGTGCAGCCGAAGCGCGAGCGCAACTGGAGCTCGGCAATGCTGCGGCCCTGGCTGTCGGCGAGGTAGGGCAGCATGCAATCGACCACCTGCAGGTTCCAATCCTCGTGCGACTGGAGCCAAGGCGCCGTGGTGGCCGTCATCTGTTCGCTCGGGGTCTCGATGACGCTGTGCAATTCCACCTCAAGCTGGCTGTGCCAGTAGATGAGTTTGTGCCGGAGCAGAATCAGGGCGATGACCGCGACCACCGCGCTGCCCAGAAGCAGCCAGCGCGCCGTGCCCTCCGCCGGCAGCACCGCCGTCAGCCAGAAGAAAAGCGCCGCCCCCGCCACCAGCTTGATGCTCGTCTCCACCACCGGCGCCAGCCGCGCCGCGTGCGCCAGCCCCGTCGTCGCCACCTGGGCGTACAGCAGCGACAGCGCCGAGATGTTGCGCCAGATCGCCATGAGCGGCGCGAGCACCACGAGCGTCAGCCCGGCCCAGAAAAGCACCTGCGGACCGTAGGGAAAGAGCCAGTCGCGGCCGAGCCACTCCTCCACCACGGCAAACATCTGTTCGGAGAAGACCAGCAGGCCGCTCACAAAGAGGATTTCCACGCCGATCTGGATCAGGCGCTTGCGGCTGAGCTGCCACAGCAGGTTGCGCTTCTGCTGCACCTGCAGGCGTTCCAGCCAGCCGTGATAGTAACCCAGCCAGTCCTCCATCCACCGGGGCTGGCGCGCCAGCAGCAGGGTGGTGATGGGACCGGAGTAGCGCGTCAGGAGCGGCGCCGCCAGCGTGGTCAGGAGGGAAACGCCCACCGCCATGGCGTAGAATTTCTTCGGCACCACCGCCGCCGTCACGCCCAGCTGCGCGATGATGAACGCAAATTCACCGATCGGCGTGAGCATCAGGCCGGTGCGCAACGCCTCCCGGGCCGGCTTGCCCACCAGCACCAGCGCGAGCGAGCAGGACAGCGAGCGCGCCACCAGCGCAAACGCGGAGACGGCAATGATCAATCCCGCCGACTCCCACACCTGGCGGACGTCAATCTGCATCCCGATCGCGACAAAGAAAACCGCGCTGAACACATCCCGCATGCCCTCGAAGGTGCGCTCCACCTGGTGGCGGTGCGGGGTCTCCGCCACGATCGTGCCCAGCAGGAACGCCCCCAGCGCCAGCGAATACCCCGCCTGGTGCGCAATGATGGCCATGCTGAACAGCAGCGCCGCGATGCCCAGGGTTTGCAGTTCCTCGTCGGCCGCGATGCTCATGCGCTTGAGGAGCCAGGGGAATAGCAGCAGCCCGCCCACCACGGCCAGCGCCACAAACGCCCCCATCATGCCCAGGGTGCGGCCGATCCCCGCCGGAGATTCACCGGTCAGCTGCACGATCGAGCCGAGCAGGGTGAGCATGACCACGGCGACAATGTCCTCCATCACGGTGATCGTCATGGCCATCTGGCCATGGGGCTCGTGGGAGGTGCCGGTCTCCTGCAGCACCTTGCTGATGATCGCCGAGGAGGAGGTCACCAGCATCGCGGCCAGGAACAGGCTCTCGGTCGGGTCCCAACCCGTCGCCGTGCCCATGAGCCGTGTCAGGTAATACACCCCCACCGCGCCCATGAAGGTGGCCAGCAGGAGCGAGGGCCCCATCCGCCGCAGCTTGCGCAGGCTCAGCCGCAGCCCGATGCCGAACATCAGGAACACGAGTCCAACCTGCGCCGCGGTCTCGATGCGCGGCAGATCCGTCACGAGCGAAAATGGCGGCGTGTACGGACCCACCATCATGCCCGCCGCCAGAAAACCCACCACGACCGACAGCCCCATCCGCTGGCACAGCCACCCCACCACGCCCGCCACGACGAGAATGACCGCGAGGTCCTGGATGAATTGGATACCTTGCATGTTCGGTGGGCTTGCTGCCCTGAAAACGCCTTAAGGCCCCGCGCCGTCAAGCCCGCGTTCAGCAATATCCTCTCCTCCTAAACCGTCCATCGCGTCCATCCAGTCACATAATCCATTTCGTCCCTATCCGCCCCCCCTGCGGATAAGTTTGCGACCTCACCCCCGGCACCGCATACCTACAACAGATCAGCTCATTCTCCCGGCCATGCCTCTACCCGCTGCCATGATCAAGCCCAGCCCGATCGTACTCCGCCCCGAAACCAATCTGAGCCGCCGCTACCTGCGGGTCATCGAAAAATGGATTCCCACCGGCGTCCGCTGTTTCAACGACTGGCCGGTGCGGCCCGACTGCGGGCACTTCCTCGGCGGGTGCCATTGGTACGGCATCGAATCCATCGGCGGCGCCCTCGCCTTCGCCGCCGCCGCCAGCTCGCCCGAGTACGACCCCGCCGTCGGCGGCGCGACGCGCGACGAGCTGCGCACCATGGCCCGCAAGGCCATCCGCTACCTCTGCTTCACGCACGATTCCGGTCCCGCCGACTGCGTCCGTCCCGCCGTGGGCCTCGGGCGCAAGGAAAACTGGGGCACCAAGTGGGGCGAACGTGGCCTGGGATTTTTCCGTGAGAGCCAGTGCGGCACCACCATCTCCGGCATCGCGGTCGCCGCGCAGCTCCTCGGCGATGTGATTGACGAGGAAACCTGGACCATGATCGCCACGATGCATGCCGACTACGCGGCGCGCTTCGGCGACATGGCCCCAAAGAGCGGGCTCTACGTGAACACGCAGATGGAGGAAAACGGCTGGACCTCCTGCGGCCTGGCCTCCGTCTCCTGCCTGCTGGCCGCGGATCCGCAGGCCGCCAAGTGGGCCGCCACCGCCCGGCAATGGATGTTCTCCACCGCCACCACACCGCAGGATGCGAAGGACCTGAAACCGTACGCCGACAACAAGACCATCGCGCAATGGACCTGGGAGACCTTCACCACCCTCCCCGACTTCATGGCCGAGAACCACGGCATGGTGCACCCCAGCTACACCGCCGCGGCCACGCACTTCACCGGCTACCTCGGCGTCATTTATGGCGCTTTCGGCCTGCCCATGCCCGAGCAGGCTTTCTTCAACCGCAAGCGCATCTATGCCCAGCTCAAGCGGGCCACCGATCGCACCGGCTCCCTCCACCCCGTGCAGGGCATGGACTGGCCCTACCTCTTCACCGATCCCGGCACTCCCTCCCACGCCGCCGCCGCGGTGTTGCTGCGCGACCCCGACGCCGCCCGGCTCGAGCGCCGCGCGCTCGCGACCCTCGAGGCGCGCCAGACCAGCAACGGCGGGCGCATGATCAGCCAGGAGATCGCCGAGGTCTGCCACGATATCCAGGACCCCATGATCATCCGCGAATGGCTGATCACCACGCCCACCTACACCTATCTCATCCACCGCCTCCACGGCGATGGTCCGGCCCCCACCCCCGAGCCCGAGCTCGAGCGCAAGCTCCGCGGCGTGCGGGTGTTTCCCCACTCCGGCTTCGTGCTCCAGCGTCACCCGCTCGGGCAGACCTCCTTCGCCTGGCGCAATTGCCTGATGGCCCTGCCGCTCACCGCGGACGGCATCCAGACCGTCGCCCCGGCCACGAATTCCTGGCTCGCCCACCTCACGGTAAAGGACCGGCCCGACAGCCAGGAGGAAATCTCCATCCAGGTGGACACCCAGCGCGAAGGCTTTGCCGCCGCGCTGGTGATGGACCGCGCCCAGGGTTCGGTGCGCCAAGAAGTGCTCTACGCCGGCCTGCCCGACGGCACGAGCCTCTCCTTCGAACGCTGGACCGCCCGTGAGGCCGTCGAGGTCAGCGACATCTCCCAAGGGTTTCTCCGCATCATCAACGAGAAATTCAGCGCCATGAAGGACAACTGCCATGGCCACCGCGTCTTCACCACACCGGAGGGGGCGACCCGCTTCGAGGGCTTCGTCAGCAAGGATCCCGCCAGCGACATCGTGCGCACCTACGACCACCCCGCCTGGGTCAACGTGGACGACCGCCTTGGCATTGTCTTCCGCGCAACCGGCGAGACCGTCTATCACAACCGCCACTACTTCAACCCATGGTGGGCCGTCGCCGATGACCTGACCCTCAGCCGCAATAACGGCCCACAATCCGTGAAGGCTGGTGCCGTCATCACGCAACTCGCCGCCCTGATCGCCCCCGGACAATCCGCGGCCAAGACCGCCGCCACCAATCTCACCGTCCTCGCCGCCCCGAAGGACTGCGTCGGCCTCATCGGCCGTGGGCACCTTGCCGCCGCCAACTTCGGGACAAATATCACCCAAGCCCGCCTCCGGACGAAACCGGGTGAGTTATCCCTCATCCCCGTCTTCGAAGGCACCACGCGAATCGCCAATCAAACCGCGACCTACCCCCTCACCCTCCAACCCGGCCAGGCCGTCCTGCGCAAAGCCGTGTGCGCCGTGAAGACCACCGGCACGGTCGAACTCACCGCGTCCGCCTCCACTGTCGTCGCCCACAACCCTGGCAAAACCGCGGCCTCAGTCACACTCGGTCAAAAAACCACGAAACTCCGCCCCGGCCAGACCTTGAAGCTCAAGTGACCTGATAAAGCGCGGTGCCGCTAAGTTAATGCCAAGGCAGTTTAACCGCAAAGAACGCAGAGAACGCAAAGAGCCATACCTTCTATGCGTTCCTTGCGTTCTTTGCGGTTAAATCAGTTTGATGGGTTTGGGTCCCCATCCGTGCCATCCGTGTAATCCGTGGTTAAAATAAATTCCCATGAAAACCCTGCTCTGCAAAGCGGACTACCTGAACGAAATCGCCCAAAGCCGTGACCGGCGGATGGCCTGGTGGCGGGAGGCCCGCTTCGGGATGTTCATCCACTACGGGCTGTATTCCCAGATCGGCCGCAACGAATGGGCCATGGTCATGGAAAACATGCCCATCCCGGAGTACGAAAAACTCGCCGCCACCTTCGCCCCCAAGCCGGGCGCGCCGCGCGAATGGGCCAGGCTCGCGAAGCGCGCCGGCATGAAATACATGGTGATGACCACGCGCCACCACGAGGGCTTCAGCCTCTGGGACTCCAAGGCCAACCCCTACAACTCCGTCAACTTCGGCCCCAAGCGCGACATCGTCCGCGAGTTCGTCGACGCCTGCCGCGAGTTCGGACTCAGGATCGGGTTCTACTCCTCGCTCATGGACTGGCACCATCCCGACGGCTGGCGCTGCGCCTTCGACAGCCAGGCCCGCCAGCGCTTCAACCGCTACATCGAGGCCCTCAACACCGAGCTCCTCACCCAGTACGGCAAGATCGACATCCTCTGGTACGATGTCGCCCGCCCCATGGAATCCTGGGAGGGCTGGAACTCCGTCGAGATGAACCAGCACCTGCGCGCCCTCCAGCCCGGCCTCATCATCAACAACCGCAGTCTCATCCCCGAGGATTTCTCCACGCCCGAGGAACACCTCACCCCCGAGGAACATGACTGGGAGGCCTGCATGACCTTCAACGGCATCAGCTGGGGCTACGTCGATTCAGCCCAGGCCCGGCCTTATTCCTACAACGCCCAGCGCATCCTCAAGATGCTGAACACCTGTGCCAAGCAGGGCGGCAACCTCCTCCTCAACATCGGGCCCACCCCCGACGGGTCCGTGCCCGAGGAAGCCATCGAGCCGCTTACCACCGTCGGCAACTGGCTCAAGTCGAACGGTCGCGCCGTCTATGGCCGCCTCACCAAGGACATCAAGGTCGTCGGAGGCAACGGCGGCAGCGATGTCACCTGCAACGGACGCAGCGTCTTCCTCTGGTATTGGCTCTGGCCCTCCTCCGGCACGATGAGCATCGGCGGCTATCGCAACGCTCCCAAGGCCGTGCGCTTCGTCAAGGACGGCAGGCCCATCAAGTTCACCCATGACGGTCACCGCGTGATCCTGAAGAACCTTCCCAAGAAACCCGTGGACAAAACCGCCGGTGTGACCGTCGTGGAGATGATTTTCGCGAAAAAACCCGACTACGTCTTCGCCAGCCGCTTCCCGCAGCTGCACGGCGGCAAGTCATACGAGTGAAATACCGTTTAACCCCTCCTTCGCCCGGCCTACGGAGGGCAGGCACGGATTTCACGGATGGCACGGATGGATCGAACCTTCCTTGGGTAGGGCCCGACCTCCGGGCGGGCCGTGTTTGGCAGTCGCACGCCCAACCGCCCGTCCGGAGGCCGGGCGCTACCCAAACAGCCGCTTCCCGTTTCTGCCTTCTGTGACCATCTTCTGATCCGTGCAATCCGTGTAATCCGTGGTTAACATAGTCCGGGTCACTTTCGCGGGAGGGCTTTCACCATCGCGGTGAAATCATTCACGCCGAACACGAAGCCGGAGTTGATCGCCACGCGCCAAAGCGCCTGCTGTTTTTCGCGTTCCTCGCGGGCAGTCTCGGCGTTCTCCACGGCGGTCACGGCCTCGCGGATGGTTGAACACATGACGCCATAGCGGCCCATATCCACCATGCCGCCGGGCGACATGAGGAGACACCAGTTGATGGCAAAGCCGATGTAGACAAGATGGTTGACGCCCGTCGCCCGGCACACGGCGGCCAGCTGGTGCCCATCCTCGGCGATGTACTCGTCGCCGACCGGACGCGCCTCGGCGGCGAAGTCCAGAAACTTCCAGCCGGCGTCCACATCGGCGCGGTTGTGCGCGCCGACGAACACGTGGTCGCCCCGGAACTTCTCCAGCTTCTCAGCTACGGGATCCTTGGCCACCCCGGCATACTTGGGCGACGGGCCGGCAAGCTTCAGGGTCTTTTGGTAGCCGGGAAGGTGTGAATAGTAGTCGCGTCCACCGACGACGTGGAACACCGGCAGCGTCGAGGCGCGCACGGCCTTGAGCAGCGGCGGAAATATTTCAGCGAGGATCTGCAAGGCCCGGGGATGATACTCCACGCAGCGCCGCCAGCCCGGCCACTGTTCCATCGAGCCGGCCTCCCAGGCGTGCATGATGACGAGCGCCGTGTGCTCGGGCGCGATCTCGATGTCGGCCTGCTTCCAGCCGCCATAACCCTCAGCCGGCACGTCACGCGAGTAATCGGCATCAAACTGCTGGTAATACGAGGCGGGTATTTTGACGGGGGGCATGGAAGGAATGTTTAACCACGGATTACACGGATGTCACGGATTCGAATTTACAAGGAAACGCGAGGGCGCTAAGAACTAAAAGACAAAACAAGCTTTTCAGGGCCCAAACCTTTCCGCAAACGCGAACACTAGAATAGATTTCCATGTCCGTACTGTGCGTTCTATGTTTCGGAATCAGTCCTCCGTCTTAGCGACTTTGCGCTCAAATCCGCCCTGACCGTGGTTACACTCCGGCCTTGGTTCGGGAGACGCGCCAGAGGAGGCCGGCGATGAGGAAGAGGAGCAGTCCGGCCGCCACGTTCACCGAGGCATAGGCCGGCGGACGCGCCGGCAGGAACCAGCAGAGCAGCAGCACGGACCCGAGGATGGCCGACACCCACGCGAGCATGGCGTAGTCGCCCAGGCCGCCGCCGGCCGGCATCGGGGTGTCCGGCACCGGGGTGCGCAGGTCGCGGTCGAGTTGGATGGCCTTGGCGCTCTTCGGGTCGTCCGCCCGGTACCAGAAGGCGGAGATCACAAACACCACCGTCGAGGCCAGCACGGCGCTGAAGACGTTGCGCGGATACGCATGCTGCGGCCACACATCGAGGACGAAGAGGCCGATGGACAGCGTGAACGCCGCCGAACAGGCCGCGATGCCCGACCACCATGGGGTCTTCCGGTACACCAACCCGAGCAACACGGGCATCATGAAGGCCGGACCGACCATCGAGTAATACTTGAGCCCGAAGTCGAAGGCGCCGCCGAGCTTCGAAATGACGAAGGACATGGCCACCCCCGAGACGCCGACCACCAGCATGGTTAACTGCGCGATCCGCAACTGGTGCTTGTCCGAGCACTCGCCGAACCCGCAGCGGCGCCGCAGGGGCACGTACACATCCTTGGTCGTCGCCGCCGCCAGCCAGTTGAAGGCATCGTTGGCCTGACCGAGGGTGGCCGAGAGGATGGCCGCCACCACGAAGCCGATCATGCCGTGCGGCAGCAGCAGCATCGCCAGGCTCACGAACGAGGCCTCCTCGGGCGCCTTCAAGTTGGGCCAGAGCACGGCCATGTCGGGAAAGATGAGCTTCGCGCCCATCACGGGCAGCACCCAGAGAAGCGGACCGAAGAGCGAGAGCCACGCGCAGAGGAAGGCCATCTTCTTCGCATCGCGCTCGCTGGACACGCTGTTGTAGCGCTGCACGAGGTGCCACGCGACGTTGTAGCCGAGAAAAACGCTGACGATGTACGCGCTCATGAACGCGAGGTTCACGGGCTGGCCGTGCGGGATGAGGTATTCGCGCGGCAGTTCGGAGAACAGCCGCTCCATGCCCGCAAAAAGGCCGCCGCCGTTGCCGACGTAGTTGAGCGAGATGGGAAAGATCAGCAGCGACATCACGAGGATGATCACGCCCTGCACGGCGTCGGAGAGCACCGCCGCCCAGAGTCCGCCGATGACGCTGTAGAAGATCATCACGACCCCGACGCTCACCATGCACAGTTGCAGGCCGGTGAGCTCAAAGCTCGCAATGTGGAACACCTCGCGGTCGAGCCCGAGTGCCGCGGAAACGAAAATGCACAGGATGTAGAGACCCTGCGCGATGCCGAGGATCTGCGGCAGGATGGCGGTGACAGTGTAGAAATACGTCGTCGAGGGCGAATAGCGCTTGGTGAGAAACTCGAGCGGCGCGCCGATGCGCGCGCGGCGCCACGCCGGACCGAAATACCAGGCGCCGGCGAGATAGGCCCAAAACGCGGAAGTAAAAATGATCAGCGCCCCGGAGCCGTGCTTGTAGGTGTAGCCGGCCGCCGCCACGAACATGAAGGCGGAAAAGCCCGAGACCCAGTTCGACACACCGGCCATGAACCAGGGGACGTGGCCGCCGGCCTTGAAAAAATCGTCGGTGCCCTTGTTCTTTTTGGCCGAATAAAAACCGACCCAGATGACGATGGCGAAATAGAGCGCGATCAGGCCGTAGTCGTAGGCGTTGACGCTGGTGAGTTGGGGCATGGGGGATCAGGGTTGGGACGTAGGGCGGGTTTTCAACCCGCCCTCTAGCGCTACGTTGCGAATGGAGGATCGTAGGGCGGGCTGAAGGCCCGCCCTACGTAACACGCCGCTACGCCCAGAATGCAAAATGCGGAGTCCATTACGCTCCGAGGATCCTTACCTCCGGCAACGCGCCATCCTTCAATACGAGTTCCACGCGAATTGATCGACCGGCATGCCTGCCCTCGACCCGCCAGCCGCCTTCGATCGCCGTGATCTTCAACGTTCCCGGCGTGGTGCCGACCGGGCTCGCCGCCGCCACGGTCAAAATGACATGGGCGGTGGCCGCCGCGCTCTCGATCTCCGCAAACTCGTGCACACTGGCCTTCGCCGGCTGATAGGTGCTTGTGCATTCGGCCAGTTCGATCCTGCCGACGCGGACGCTGGCCGGACCCGCCGTCTGCACGGATGCGCCGAGGACGGCCTTCGGGCGCGTGATGGTGAACCGGCCGTCCGCCGCCGTCACGGCCCCGCCGCCGTCGTCGTTGAACACCTGGTAACGCACCTGCACGGTTGCGGCCTTGGCGACCTTGACACGGTCGAGGATCAAAAGGACGTCGGGCTTGAGGTAAAACAGCGTCCGCTCCACCTGCGTCACATCCGGGTTCACCAACTGGTAGGCCTCGGTGGCATCACTCGTCACCTTCATCCAGCCCGGGCCCGTGCGGAAGTCGGTCACGCTGGCATTCGCCCAGGAGGAATTGGTGCCCTCGCGGCCGTCGTGGTACTGGTGCCCCTGGCCGTTGATGAGCACGGCGGAATGCGCCTCGGTGAGGCGCAACCGCCAGCGCGGCACGGAAGCGATGTAAGCGCCGCCGAAGGGGTCATGGAACAGCCGCTCGCCATAAATCTTGAACAGCACGCTGTTGCGGTCGGCATGCTCGTGGTTGGCCGGCCCGCCGCTGCGCAGGGCAACCACGCCGTCCGCCGCCTCCCAGCCCGTGCGGGAGATGACGATGTCGTTGCTGAGGCGCATATCATACAGGTCCGCGCCCGGCGCCTCCGCCGGCGCTTCCGGCCGGAACCAGACCGCCGCCGGCCAGTGCGACAGGCCGCCGATATTCGCCGCCACATGGTTGGATACGCGGTCGCCGTGCGTCAGTCCCACCCACGCGGCGACGGTCGTGTCGAGGCTCCCCGCATCGCTGAAGTTCACGGTATCCTTGGGGTTGGCGGCCGTCGGCATGGCCAGGCTGATCGCATAGCGCACGGTGCCCGGATAATTGATGAGCTGGCGGTCGTCGATGCCCAGCTTCCGGAACAGCACGTCGGCGAAGAGGATCATGTGCATCGTCGTGTAACCCCAGTAGCCGGGACCCTCGTCGTAGGCGCCGTCGAGCCCGTACATGATCGCAAAGGCGCGGGCGCTCTGCCGCGCCAACTCGAGCCATTTGCCCGCGTCGGGATGCCGGCCCTGCAGCGCGATGGCGGCGAAGCCGAGGCCGCAGATGGGGATGACCTTCAGATTGGTGGCATTGAGGATCAGCGGCCAGCGCGCCATATCGATCACGAAAGGCATTTTCTCCCGCGGGTCCTGCGTCCACCCGCGCACGCGGTCGGGATATTTCATGCCGTAGAGCGTGGTGAAGCACGCCGGTGCGCCCAGGGTGATGATGCAGCGTTCGACCCCGGCGCGTTCCGCTTCCGTCAACTCGTCGCCCAGCCAGTCGAGCGCCAGCACGCAGGCGATCGTCGCCTCGGGCGCGCGCTGCAGGCCGATGGTCTGCTTGCCGCCCTCGAGGAAATAATCCCAGCGTTGGTAGGCGCACAGGCGGTTCAGCGCCAGTTTCGCGACCCGCAGTTGGGCGGGGTCGCGCTCCAACACGTAGGCCAGGGACGATTGCTCGAGAATCTGGCGGACCTTCAGGAGGTCATACATCAGGTTCTCCAGCCGCACCTCCTCGCGCAGGAATTTCTCCTTCGCCGGCAGGTCGGCCGGGAAAAGGGTCGCCCGCAACTCCGCGAACCGCGGCAGGGCGAGATTGGCCCTGATGCGGGGCAGGTCATTTGCATCGAAAAGCAAATCGCGACCCGGGCGACCGGCGGATTTGGTGGAGGAAGCGTCGATATTCATGGGATGGAAATCAGAAGGCAACCTGCGGGGCCGCATGTCCGGCCGAGGGAGTGAGCGTAGCGGAAATCGAGCGGCCGGCCTGCATGCCGGTCACCTTCCAGCTGCCGCCCTCTCGGCTGATCTGGAGCCGGCCATGCGCCTCGCCGGCCGGACGGGCGCTGCACACGGTGATAATCTCGTGCTCCAGGGCGGCGGCGGACCCGACCTCGGCAAAAGGTTGTATGCCGTCCTTGTCCTCCAGGGCGAGCCGGCCGATGCGCACCTGCAGCGACCCGGTGGACGCCGTGCGGCCGAGCAACGAGGCCAGCGGACGCGTGAGGGTGAATTCAGTGCCGGTCGCCGTCAGCCCGGCCGCGAGGTCGTCGTGGAAGGCCTGGAACCGCAATGCACCGTGGCGGGAGTATCCTTCACAGCCACGCGGTCGAGGAAGATGACGATGTCGGGCTTGAGGAAAACCAGGGTGCGGTGCACGCGCACCACCTGGTCGTTGACGAGTTGGTAGGCCTCGGTGGCGTCGCTGGTGACGCGCATCCAGCCCGGGCCGGTGGCGTAATCGAGCAGGTGCGCAAAGGACCAGGAGGCGTTGGTGCCCTCCTCGCCCTTGTGATACTGGTGTCCCTGGCCGTTGATGAGCACGGCGGTGTGCGCCTCGGTCTGCCGGAGGAGCCAGCGCGGTTGATGCACCATGTAGGCGGCACCGAAGGGATCGTGCAGGAGACGTTCGCCGCAGGCCTTGAATATGACGCTGTTGCGGTCGGCGTGCTCGTGGTTGCCCGGACCGCCGCTGCGCAGGGCCAGTACGCTGTCCTGCGCGGTCCAGCCGGTGCGGGAGATCACGATGTCATTGGCCTGGCGGTGATCGAGGAGTTCGGCGCCGGGGGCGGCGGACGGGGCCTTCGGATCGTACCAGATGAGTCCGTAGAGCTGTTTGACCTCGCCAATTTCGCGCGCGACGAATTGCGCCACGGGATCACCATGCGTGCGCGCCACCCAGGCGGCCACTGAAACCTCGACGGCGCCGTTGGAGTCGCCGTGGTTCACGATGTCGAACTCGGGCTTCACCGTCGGCATCATGTAGCCCGGCACATGCACATGATCCACGACTTTCCGGTGGGTGTTGACCCGGGGCATGGTGTTGCAGAGCGCGTAGCGGATGGTGCCCGGGTAGTTGATCAGCTTGCGGTCGTCGATCCCCTGGGTGCGCCAGAGCGCCTCGGCGAAGAGCGCAAGGTAGAGCGTGGTGTAGCCCCAGTAGCTGATGCCCTCGTCGTAACAGCCGTCGCTGCCGTACATGGTCGCAAAGGAATGAGCGCTCGACCGCGCCAGCTCGAGCCAGCTGTCCGCGGCCGCCACGCGCCCGCGGAAATAGCAGGCCGCGATGCCGAGGCAGGAAGTCGGGACGACCTTGAGGTTCGTCGAATTCAGGATGAGCGGCCAGCGCTTGAGGCTGATGTGCCGGTGCGCGTCCACCTCGCTGCGCGGATTCCATTCCCAGCCCCGCACACGGTCGGGATATTTCATCCCGTACACCGCCGCATGACAGGCCGGCACGCCCTTTGTCAGCACCGCCTGCTCCACTTCGGCCACTTCCGCCGCCGTGAGGGCATCGCCGAGGCAGTCAATGGCCTGCAGCAGCGCCACCGTGCCCTCGGTCGCCCGCTGCATGCCGAGCACCTGCCGGCCGCCCTCGATGAAGGCGTCCCACTCCGGGTAATCGAGCATCCGCCGCATGGCCAGTTTCGCGAGCGCCAGTTGGGCCGGATCGCCGTTGACGAGATAAATGAAGGATGTCCGTTCCAGGATGCGCTGCGCGCGCAGCAGGTGGATCACATGGTTGGTCAGGCGCAGTTCCGCGGTGAGGAATTTCGTGTCCGCCGCCATGTCCGCCGCGAGTTCCTGGCGCCAGAATTCCGCGAAGCGCGGGTCGGTCGTGTTGGCCCGGATGCGGGGCAGATCGGTGGCGTCGAAAAACAGCGGACGGCGGGTGGTGGACATGCGCGTGGATGGAGAAAGTGGCGGGCGTGTGCTAATTAAGACGAACGGGCGTAACCAATTGGTTACTGCAACCGTACCGCGCGTGTCATTCTTTTAAATGCGGCCGGGCCGGAGCAACCTGGCACGGAAACTGTAGGAGCGGCTTTATGCCGCGATTGGGAACGCAACATCGCGGCAGAAAACCGCTCCTGCAGCATGTAGGGCCGGACCTTGGTCCGCGCCTCGCTGTGGTGGACGGCTGCGTCGCGCGAACAGGCACGGACCGAGGTCCGGCCCTACAACGGCAACATGCCTGTGCTCGCAGCTATGCCTGGCCTGGACGTCCGCCGTGATAACGCGCGATGGCCACCGCGGCATATCCGCCGATCTCATCGCCCAAGACCGCGGGCACGACCCGGCAGTCCCGTGCGCTGTCCGGCAGCGCCTCCCGGTTGATGACCGCCTGCATGCCGGGAGCGATGAACCGCTCGCAACGCTGGTAGATGCTGCCGATGACGATCCGCTCGGGATTCAGGATATCGACGAACCAGGCCAGCGCCTCGCCGAGTCGCTCGGCCACCTCGCCCCAGATCGCCAGCGCCAGCGCATCGCCGGCCTCCGCGGCCCGGCCGAGTTCGCGGGCGGTGAGCTGGTCCGGCGGCAACTGTTTCAGGAGGCTGGCGCCGGCAAATTCCGGCACGCGGCGACGCATGACCTGCGCGATGCCGCCACCCGAGCAGAAACCCTCGAACGAGCCGGACTTGCCGTAGCCCACCGGACCGTCCGGCGCCATGCGCAGGTGGCCGACCTCCCCGGCATTGCCGGTGACGCCCTCGTATAGCCGTCCGTCGAGGATGAGCCCGGCCCCCATGCCGGTGCCCATCGTTAGAAACATCATGCTCTGGCAGCCCCGGCCCGCCCCGAACTGCCACTCGGCCAGCGCACAGGCGTTGGCATCGTTCATCAGCCAGGCCCGGCCGCCAAAACGCTGCGTGAGCTCGGCACAGATCGGAATGCGGTCCCAGCCCGGCAAATTCGGCGGCGACATAATCAACCCGCGCTTGGCGTCCAGCGGTCCGCCGCAGGAAACGCCGAACACCGTCTCGCGCGTCGGCGCCAGCCTGGCGATCTCGGCATAGATCCGCTCCAACGTGCCGCGCACATCGGTCGTGGCAAAGCGCACCACCTCGCGCACGCCCTCCGCCCCTTCCGGCACACTGAGCGCGCATTTCGTTCCGCCGATGTCTACACCGATGATGTTCATCCCCATTACTCCAGATACGCATTCAGCTTCTTGCCGAGCACGAAATGCTTGCGGTCGGAATACCACAGCCAGTGGTCGTCGCCGTCGCGGAAGTAGCTCGGGTAACACACGGGCTCGATCCGGCCGTAATGCCCCAATTGCACGCCGTCGGCCGTCGCCAGCCGGCGCGGCTCGCCGAAGACCACCGGTTGACCCGGCCCGGTCACGAACCGCCCGCACACGATCCAGGCGTCGCGCCGGTTGACCTGGTAATCGGTCGGATGCTTCGCGCCCGGCAGGTAGCCGTCGTTGTTGAAATAGACCAGGCAGTACTTGCCCGGCGCGTATTCAAAGATCGGACTGCACACGATCGGCGAATGGACCAGCCCGCCGTCGTCGCTGTAGCGCAGCGGAAAGACCGGCAGCGGTTCGGTCTCGTCCAGATCGGTCCAGTGCGACGCCCAACTGCGCCCGGCATCGCGCGACATGCTCCAGAACAGCGCGCCCTGCAGCGTGCGCATGACCGTGAACAGGCGTCCGTCCGGCAGCGTCACCGTCGCGGCTTCCTGCGCCACGCTCTGGTTCATGCGGAAGGGATGCGGCACCTGCAAACCGGTGCCGCCCTCCGGCCAGGTGGTCATCACCAGTTTCGCCGGATCGCGCTCGGTCAGGATGTTTTCGAACCGCAGGAACCACACCTCGCTGTTCACGTTCAAGAGGTGCGGACTCCCGGAACCCCAGCGCGTCAGGCTTGCCAGCGGCACTCCATCCGGTGCCAGCAAGCTTTGGAAACAGGTGACGAAATTCACCGGCATGGCCGGGTCGGGATGATCGATCGCCCCGCGTCCGATCTTCAGGTGGTCATGCGGCGCCGACCAGGTGCGGCCGTCGTCATCCGAATAGCGAAACCGCAGCACTCCGGTCGTGTCGTTGCGCGCATCGGTCAGGCCGATGTTCTTGTTGTAGCAAAGGTAGATCCGTCCGAGCGCCGGAGCGGGGATGAAGAAAGGCCAGCTCGCCTGGTATTTGCCGCGCTCCGGTCCGGCTTGCTGCGCCGGCGTCGCCCCGTCGATCCACTGCGGCTCACTCCAGGTGGCCCCGCGGTCCTCGCTGCGGCTGACCACCACGTGCTGGTCGGGATTGTTCTCATGCGTGGCCATGGTCCACGTGAGCAGCCAGTGCCCGCCCGGGGTCACTTGGCCGATGATCTGCTGGTTTTCCGCGTCCGACGCCAGTTCGGCCGATGGGCGGTAGACAATGCAATCGGGATGGGTGCGGTCGATTTCGCGGGAATACGCGGTGGTTTCCATGATCAAAGCATCTCCGCCATGATCCGCCGGAGCACCGGACGGACGCGGCGGGCGAGCACGGGGTTCGCATAACCCATCCACGCCACGGGGGTCGTCGTATCCAGCGGCACGCGCAACGGCCGGCCATCGGGCGCCTCCACGATGCCTCCCGCCTCCTGCAGCAGCAGCGCCGTGCAGATGTCGTAGGGATGGCAGCAGAGCGAGGCGGACCCGAGCCCGACCTTCGCATACGCCGCCGGGCGCAGATCGCCCAGCATGCGGTCGTGGCCGACGATCAATTCGTAAATCTGCCCGCCGGTGCTGAGGTATTGATCGTCGAACACCAGCTGCCCGCCGTTCTTCCCCAGCACCCCCAGTTCGCGCCACAGCCGTTCCTCCACCGCCCCGAGCAGCCCCTTCCCCTCCGGGAAGAATTTGGCGATCGAGGCGAAACCGTGCTCGAAATCCCGCGCCTGCGACGGCCGCACCCGCAGGGCGCGGCGGCGTCCCGTCTGCAAGTCACAGGCCTGCGCCTTCACGCCACCGCCGCGCACCGCGCTCAGCTGGTCGCTGCGCCACATCTTGCTCGTGGACAGCTCGGTCATCGCCGCGACCACAATGTCGCCGAGGTGCGTGCGGGCGCCGCGCTGGGGCGCCAGTGCGGTCAGGATCCACGCGCTGCGCTTGTCGTACATCAGGTTCCGCGTGCCGTCGATCGGATCGAGGATGCACTTGAAAACCGTGCGTGCGACCGGTGTGCCGCGGGGGAAGGTCGTCGCCTCGCCCTCGAGTCCTTCCATCACCAGTTCGATCGGCCACGCCGTCGGCCAGTGCCGGCCCAGCCATTCCAGAATGGCCTCCTCCGTGATCCGGTCCACCTGGTAGATCGTGTCGGCCGCGGTGACCCCGGCGACCTTGGCAAAGCTCCTGCCGCTTTTGGCGCGGGCCGCGATGAGGACATCGCGAATGTGGTCCTGCAACCGGCACAACAACCGGCGGGCCTGCTCGAGGTTCGGTATCTGCATGACGTTCACAGCACGAGACGATGCAAACGAAGGCGAGGCAAGCGCGCTCTGTGCGGGCCGCTTGCTGGTTGGGTTGTAGGGCGGGGTTTCCGAACCCCGCCAAGCGAATGTCATTAGTACTCGAGGCGGGGTTCGGAGACCCCGCCCTACATCGATCATCCACCTTCGCGACGGTTACGATCAACCTGTCGCGAACAAGCTCGCTCCCACATTTGCGCTCCCCGGCCCAAAACGCCGTCATGCAATCCGCAAGGACAGGCTGAAAATCCCCGGGCGTTTTGCATGAAATCCAACCGTGCATCCGGCCCGATTTTTGCCGGTGAAAATCTTAACCGTTGCGTCGGTGCCGTTTGCACACCGCCACGATCCGTTGGCACGTATCAAGGTAGGTGGGAGGGGTTCAGATCAACCCAATTGCCCCATGCAATCCAGCCACACTGCCCAATCCCTCGCGAAAAAGAACCCGGACAGCGTCACGGAAGCCGCGATCGATGCGGTCCTGGTCCAACGTTACAACACCGGGGACGAGGCCGCCTTCGTCCAGATCATGGAGCGCTACCAGGCCAGGATTTTCTCCACGGTGCTCAACCTGTTGCACAACCGCACCGATGCCGAGGAAGTCGTGCAGGACACCTTCATCCGCGCGCACCGCGGCCTCGGGAAATTCCGTGGCGACTCCTCCCTCGCCACCTGGCTCTACCGCATCGCCGTCAACCTTGCCCGCAACCGCTACTGGTATTTCTTCCGCCGCCGCCGGCAGGATTCGCTGTCCCTCGACCACGCGCTCGGCGAGGAAGGCGACGCGACGTTCGCCGACATCGTGGCCTCGGCCGACCAGGATCCGGCGCAGGAGGCCGCCACGAGCGAGTTCACCGCCCTCATCGCCGCGTGCATGGAGCAGCTCGACCGCCGCCAGCGCGAGATCCTCACCATGCGCACTGTCCTCAATCTCCCCTACGAGGAAATCGCCCGGACCCTGCGCATCAACGTCGGCACCGTGAAGAGCCGCATCGCCCGCGCCCGCGAGCAGCTCCGCGAGCTCATCGCCGCGTCCTGTCCCGAATTCGCCCCCGAGACCCCGGCCGCCGAGTATTTCATCACCACCCGCGCCACCTACGGCCGCCCCACCCTCGCCTACGCGTGAGGCACGGGCATCCATCCGGCTGTGACGCTTCACGCCTCGCGGCATTGGAGGCAGGAGCCTGCTCGCAGGCGATTGTGCGGTTTTTGGACCTGTAGGGCTGCACCTTGGTGCAGCCCGATAACGCTGAGAAGCTCAGCCAACATTCGCGGCTGGACCAAGGTCCAGCCCTACATCGATCAGGGCTATCGAAGCATTGTCACGTATTACGTGACAAAGATTTTGGCCGATCGCGGCCGGCCAATCCCACATGTCACGTAATACGTGACATGTGGGATTGTGGTGCGTGGCCTTGTTTTTTGGCGGCAACTGCGCTCAATCGGCGGGCGTTGCCGGCTCCGCTCAAAGTCACCCCCCTTGCGGCGCGGCGCTTCATGCGCCGGGCGCTGCTGCTTGATGCGCCCGTGGACGGCATTGACGCGGCGCTGCGCCACCACGGGTACGTGCAGATTGATCCGATCAATGTCTGCGGGCGCATGCACGACCTCATCCTGCGCAACCGCATCGTGGGTTATCGCGAAGGCGACCTGATGCGGCACGTGCACGGAGCCGATGCCCCGCTGCCCGCCGCCAGCCGCCATGCCTTCGAGCATCACCTGCCGTCCACTGGCATCCTCGTCGTCTTCACGCCCGACGCCTGGCCGCACCTGCTCAACGCCATGCACGCCCGCACCCGCCGGCATGGGCCGTGGTCGGGCAAGCTGACGCCGCGCGAACGCGAACTCGAGCCGCGCATCTTCGCCGCCTTGGCGGAGCGCGGTCCCCTCGGGTCCGATGCCGTTGAGGACGGGCGTCGCGCCCGGCGTTTCTGGGGTGCGGCCACCCTGGTCAAGTCGACCATGCAGAAGCTGTTCTTCCACGGTCGCCTGCTGATCGCCCAGCGCGCCGGCGGCCGCAGGCTTTACGATCTGCCCGAGCGCGTCCTGCCGGCCGAGGTGCTCGCCGGCCGGGCGCCCAGCAATGCGGAAACGGCCCGTTGGGAGACGCTGCTCAAACTCCGCCAGCGCCGGCTTGTGCTGCTCAAGCGCGCCGAACTCGCCCACGTCGAGGACCTCGTGCAGGCCGTGCAATTGCCCGAGGGCCCGCGGCTGCACTGCCTGCGGGAGGATGCCGCGCTCTTTGATGCGCCGGAGGCAAACGGCAGCTCGCCCCAGCTGCTGGCTCCGCTGGATCCGTTGATCTACGACCGGCGCGTCACGACTCGCGTGTGGGATTTTGACTACACCTGGGAAGTCTACACCCCGCCGGCCAAACGGGTGCGCGGCTATTACGCCTGCCCGTGTTGGCCGGTTGCGAACTAGTCGGCCATGTCGATCCCAAGGCGGATCGCCCGAAAAGGAAGCTCACGGTCGTCTCCCGCTCAATTAAGCGCGGGCACAAGGTCGCGCCAGCGGTGAAAGATCTGGCCGCGTTTCTGGGGCTGCGCTGAATTGGATGAGACGTAGCTACGAGCGTGAGCGAGTGGAATGGGAGCGCGACCGCCCTCGGTCGCAAACATTCGCAAGCCATTTCTATTTTCGCAGACCCCAATCTGGCGGGGACATTGCGACCGAGGGCGGTCGCGCTCCCAACCAAACCATCGCCTGCCAGCAGGCTCCTACCAGTCCCCTACCGCACCATCAGCTTCACCGCGGCAAACACCAGCACGACGGCCAAACCCCGCTGCAGCGCCCGCTGCCCGATCGCAAACGCCCCGATATACGAACCCGCCAGCGCACCGGCAAACCCGGCCGCCACGAGGATGAGCGTCCCGGCCTGAATTTGGCCGCCGGCCTGCAACCGTCCGGCGAGGCCGGCGAGCGAGTTGGCGACGATGAAAATCGCCGATACGGCCGCCGTCTGCTTGGCCGTGGCCCAACGCATGAGCAGCAGCACTGGGCTCAGAAAAATACCTCCGCCCACCCCGACCAGACCGGAGAGCAAACCGATACCCGCGCCGGAACCAACCCGAACGGCCACGCCGGGCAACGGAGACGGCTCCCCGGCAACCGCGCCGGGTGCGGACCAAAACAGGCGCAGGCCCGCAACGAGCAACACTCCACCGACGAGCCAGTAATAAACCGTGTCCGCCACCGGCAGGCGCGCGCCGACGAAGGCCAGGGGCACCGAGCCGGCAAGCAACGGCCACGCCAGCCGCCAGGAGAAGTGACGCGCGAGTTTGTAGAGCGTGAAGGAGGTGCCGGCGACGACGAGGTTGATGAGCAGCGCGGTGATGGCGATATCGCGCGGGAGCAGCGTGGTCATCGCCAGG
>JADJZJ010000061.1 GCA_016715765.1 Opitutaceae bacterium | reverse complement strand
GGAGGATCTTCTTCCGGCGGTTGGCCGCGTCACGGTCGAGGTAGGGATCGACCTCCTGGGTGACTTCGACTTCCTCGTCGCCCTCGGCAATGTCGTCTTCGGTTTCGCCCTCCTCATCGGAAGTGACCACCCATTCCTGATCCTCGTCAAAGACGTGGGACATGCGCCGGGCGAGCGGATCGAGCACGAGCACGGGGTTCTTCACCCGGCCGGCCTTCACAAACTCGATGAGAAAGGGATAGTACTGGTCCTTGAACCGGTTCTGGAAGTCGGAGAGCCATTTGTTGGCCACGCCCTCGCGACGGTTGAGGAGGAGCACATCGGCAAAATGCGCGCAGGCTTCGAACCACGGGAGGAGGGGCGGTGTCTTCTCCGCAAGCTGGCAGTTGACCACGAGGAGCACCCGGGCGAGTTCGCCGCCGGTGGTCTCGAGCCAGGCCTTGAAGGCCTCGATCTGGTCCATGGGATTGGCGCGTCCGTCGGTCACCACGAACACATGGGTCGCCCCGCCCGGCGCGGGCGCCACCATGAATCCCTCGACGAGGCTCCAGCGCTGCGGATTGGGCAGCCGGGCATCGTCGTCCACGGACGGCTCCGCGGCCGGGAGCAACACGAACGGCACATCGGTGGTCTCCAAGCCTCCGGCAATGAGATCAACCAGTATCTCACGGCGACCCGACCCGGCGGCGCCAAGCACGAGATAAATGAGCGGTTTCTCCACCGGCATCAGGATTGAAGGGCCGCCGACCGCCGCCCCCGCGGCGGCGGCACATCAGAACTTGAATGTCTGGTTCTGCGCGGCGTGGCGCATCCAGTGGTCAATGAGCACGAGCGCGGCCATGGCCTCGACGATCGGCACCGCGCGCGGCACCACGCAGGGATCGTGCCGGCCCTTGCCCATCAGCTCGGCGGGCCGGCCCTGGCTGTCGACGGTTTGCTGGGTTTGGAGAATCGTGGCGGTGGGCTTGAAGGCGACGTTGAAGACGAGATCCTCGCCGTTGCTGATGCCGCCCTGCACGCCGCCGGAGCGGTTGGTCGTGGTGCGCACGCGGCCGTCGCGCATCTCGAAACTGTCATTGTGCTGGGACCCGCGAAGGAGCGTACCGGCAAAACCGCTGCCAATCTCAAAGCCCTTGGTGGCGGGCAGCGAAAGCATGGCCTTGGCCAGATCGGCCTCGAGCCGGTCAAAGACGGGTTCGCCGAGGCCGGGAGGCAGGCCGCGCACGCGGCACTGGATCACGCCACCCACGGAATCGCCCTGGCTGCGCACGCTCTTGATGCGCTCGATCATGGCGGCGGCAGTGGCGGGGTGCGGACAGCGCACGGGGGTGGCCTCGACCTCGGCCAGCGCGGGAATACCCACTGCGGCCAAAGCCTCGGCCGGCATGGCGATATCGTGGATGCGCGTGATGAAGGCCCTGAGTTCCACGCCCTGGCTCGCCAGAATCTTTGCGGCGATGGCCCCGGCCGCGACGCGGCCAATGGTTTCGCGGGCGGAACTGCGCCCCCCACCCCGCGGATCGCGCAAACCGTACTTCGCCTGATAGGTGAAGTCCGCGTGCGAGGGGCGGAACTTGTCCTTCATTTCGTCGTAGGCGGCCGGACGGGCGTCCGTGTTGCGGACGAAGAGGGCGATGGGCGTGCCGGTGGTGCGGCCTTCATGGATGCCGGAGAGGATCTCGACCGCATCGGCTTCCTTCCGCGGGGTCACGATGTCGCTTTGCCCCGGGCGCCGGCGGTCCAGTTCAACCTGAATTTCCGCCGCCGTGATGGGGAGGTTCGGCGGGCAGCCGTCAATCACCACGCCAATGCCCGGCCCGTGGCTTTCGCCCCAGGTGGTGATGGTAAAAAGTTTGCCGAAGCTATTGGGCATCGCGATGGCAGAACGTTGGGAGCGCCGTCCGACCGGGCAAGCGACAAATCCAAGGCAAGGAGATGGACGTTAAGCGCAAAGACGCGAAGGCGCTAAGGTTTTTAACCACGGATTTCACGGATGCCACGGATACAATTCCTTGCTCACGCAGACCTCTTACACCGATCGCCCAATGACTTTGCGCTAACGCGGGCTGAGCGCGTAGAGGTCAGCGATTCAGGCGTCAATGCCTAACTCGCTTACGCTCGCGCCTACCTCTTTGGGAAGATCCATTATATTCGGGACAATGTCACTGGAACTGCCCGTAAATGCCATCAGGGCATTGGACCAAAACCGCGTCAAGCAAGGCCTGAGTCCCAACAGACCTGCCTGAGGCCATTTCCTCCGGACAGGGTTTCGGCATCCTATCCGTGAAATCCGTGCCATCCGTGGTCAAAAAACGGATTGGTGCCCCCGCCCGGAATTGAACCGGGATCACACGTTTAGGAAACGCGTGCTCTATCCATTTGAGCTACGGGGACGGCCATGAAGCCGAATATCTAGAAAATCATGGGGACATGGCTAGCCCGAATGCAGGGCATTGGTAATGGGTTATCAGTTATCGCTTATTGGTCATTGGTTAAGGCACGTCTGCAAAATTGACCGTAAGCCAAATGCGCGAAGCTGGACACACCGGCCATAACTGTAGGAGCGGCTTTATGCCGCGAATGAAACGCTCATCGCGGCATAAAGCCGCTCCTACAACTGGCGCGTTGCGCCCCCGACCTACCGAACCGGATATAAATGCCAGTTGACATCCCCTGACCAAAAAGCACCTTGGACCCTCCATTTCAGTCATGACCACCACCGAAACCAAGACCCAGACCCTCACCCCGGCGGAAATTCCCTTCACCGCCCCCCAGCTGATGGTCCGCTACGTAACCGACACCGGCAAGATCCTGCCCCGCAAGTACACGGGCTTCTGCGCCAAGCACCAGCGCACCGTCACCAAGACGATCAAGCGCTCGCGCAACCTGCTCCTGTCGAAGTAAGCAGACGCCCCGCCCAGTCTCTTTTTCAGCCGGAGTGAAAACTCCGGCTTTTTTGTGCCATGACCGCGAAACCGAGCGCCCGGATCTACCGGGGAACCCTCCGCAACCTGCGGCTCCTCGCCCGCAAGCTGCAGCAGGGGGAAATCGTGGCGGTGCCTTCCGAGACGGTCTACGGCCTGGCGGGCAACGCGCTGGATGCCAGGGCGTGCCGGAAAATCTTCACGGCCAAGGGACGGCCCGGCACCGATCCGCTCATCGTCCACATCCATTCGCTCAAGCAGCTGCGGGAAGTCGCCGTGGTCAACGCCGCCGCCCTCCAGCTGGCGAAAAAGTTCTGGCCGGGACCGCTGACGCTGATTCTCCCCAAACAGGAGGTGGTGCCCGCGACCGTCACCGCCGGTCTGCCCAGCGTGGCGGTCCGGATGCCGAGCGACCCCCTGTTCCGCCGCCTGCTGAAACTCTGCGGACTCCCCCTGGCGGCCCCCAGCGCGAACCCCTTCGGTTATGTCAGCCCCACCACGGCCGAGCACGTGCATCACGGGCTGGGACGGCGGATCGATCACATTCTCGACGGCGGCCCGACCGAAATCGGCCTGGAATCCACGATTGTGGACCTGCGCCGACCCAGCCATCCGCGCCTGCTGCGTCCGGGCGCCATCAGTGTCCGCGAATTGAGCCGTGCGTTGGGCGTTACGGTCAGATCCGGACCGAAGGGCACCGGCAACAGCACACAGGCGCAAATCGCCCCAGGGTCCATGCAACGGCACTACAGCCCCCATGCCCGGGTGATCCTGCACCGTCGGCTGAGTCTCCGGCAGGTAGCGAAAGGCGACCCCGCCGAAGCCTGGATTTTTCCAAAGCGTCCGCCGGGGCCGGCCCGACCCCACCTCTACTGGTTCGACGTGGCCGGCACGACACCGGCGATCGCGAAAAAACTGTTCGCCATGCTGCGCCAGCTGGACCGCGCGGGATATCAACGAATCCATGTCGAACTAATGCGGGGCAACGGTCTGGCCGAGGCGATCAATGACCGGCTGCGCCGGGCGGCGGCGAAGTGATGATGGGGTATTGGTTAGGGGTTATTGCTTATTGGTCATGGATTAGGGGTTATGGGGAATCGATTGGACCAACGGTTCATGCCATATTGGCACGGGCATTACGTAGTGCCGCGCTTCAGCCGGCACTGGTTCGGTGACGTCAAGATACCGGCGTTGCGCTCCAAGCGCGGGCTGAAGCTCCGCGCTACGAGGTCAGCGGGGCTTTCTGCCCTTGTAGGGCCGCACCTTGGTGCGTGCCTTGGTGCTCGCGAAAGGGGAAATTCATGGATCGGGCCTTCAGCCCTCGTTTCCATGAGGGTGATCCATTCCTGGGGCGTTGCCCCAGGCTGTTATGGGGCGGACCCTTGGTCCTGAATCAACCTCTAGTGCAGAGCGAGCGAGTGGACGGTTTCGCACCCGTGTCTTCAACTTTGTCTTGTAGGGCCGCACCTTGGTGCGTCCCCGCGAAATCCCCCCGGAGCTTTCAGCCCTCGTTTCCATGAGGGTGATCCATTCCTGGGGCGTTGCCCCAGGCTGTTATGGGGCGGACCCTTGGTCCTGAATCAACCTCTGAAAACTGCGGTAGCTACGAGCGTGAGCGAGTGGACGGTTTCACCGATTGCAGGTGAGGATTGAAGATCGATTCAACCCACCCCCCCCTTCGGCGCAGCCCGGCCTAAACGCGTTCCTTGCCCTGCTCCTGCTCTTCCCTGGCCGTCTTCACGATGTAATAATCCTTGTAGGACTTGTCGTAATACTGGGCGTAGTAGTAGCCGGATACCGCCAGGTTCAGACCGTTCAACACCGCGCCAAAATTGGGCACGTTGGAATTGAGGAGCCGGCCGGCGGCAAACTGGGCGGCCTTGCGGCGCACCTTGTTGAAATAGATGGAGAAGATCGAGCCGTCGACCAGCGGCAGGATGATCAGCGAGTCGCTGACGGCCGCGATCGGCGGCGTGTCGATGAACACGCGGTCGTAGCGCTTGCGCAGGTCGGCGAGCATGAGCTCGAAATTCTTGCTGTTCAGGATGTGCGTGGGGTTCTTGGCCCGGCCACCGGCCGGCAGCACGTCGAAATTGGGGTGCACGCCCTTGATGATGGCCTCGTCGAGCGTCAGCTTGCCGGTGCAGACATCAATCACGCCCCTGGTGTTCTCCTGCTTCAGGCCCTTGTGGATCGTCGGCTTGCGCAGATCGCCATCCACCACGATCACGCGTTCGCCATGCACGGCAAAGGTGAGCGCAATATTGGTGGTCACGAATGATTTGCCCTCACCCGGGATGGTACTGGTGATGAGCATGCACTTGGCATTCTTGCTTTCGTCCTTGAGCCGCAGCGCGGAGTGCAGGGTCAGGAAGGCCTCGGCCACCTGCCGGTCGGCATGGTTCATCACGACCTGGGCCTTCTCGGAATGCTCCAGCTTCTTGATCTGCGGAATGACGCCGATCAGCTGGAGTCCGATGACCGACTCGATGTCGAACGAGCTCTTCACCCGGTCGTCAATCATGGCCACGAAGAACGCGAAGGCCAGGCCCAGGCCGATGCCACCGACGAAGCCGAGGGCGAGGTTCAGGGCGATCTTGGGGGAGCTGGGCTTCAGGGCCGGCACGGCGCGATCCACCACGCGGGCGTTCTGCGTCTCGATCGTGCTGGTCATCGAGGTCTCGCGCGCCCGGCCCAGGATGCTTTCCAGAATCTGTTCGTTGATTTTGAAGTCCCGCTCCAAGTTCGAATATTCCACCTGATAGCGATCGAGGTCGAGGATTCGGATTCAGCCTGCTTGAGGGCCAGGCTGGCCTCGCGTTCGTTGCGCAGGGCGGTCTGATATTCGGATTCGATGGAGGCGGCGGCGGAATCCGTCGCCCGCTTCAACTCGCGCTCGGTCTGGACGAGGGCGTTGGCGGCCTCGATCATCCGGGGGTGCTTGTCGCGGTATCGGTCCTTGAGCTGGGCGGTCGCGATCTTCTGTGCGGCGAGTTGCTGCAACAGGGGGCCGATGCTCGATTGGCTGCTGATGAAGGGCAGTTCGGTCAGGTCACCGTTGGCCGCCATGCGCTCCTGGACCTGCTTCCAGCGGATTTCCGCGTCCCGCAGCTTGGAGGTGGATTGGGTCAGATAGAGGTTCAGGGCCTTGAGCTTCTCGGTGACGATGTCCTTGCGCTGGTCGAGCGAGACGAGGTTGTTCTTTTCGCGGTAGGCCTGCAGTTTGACCGAAAGCTCGTCGACCTTCTTGCGCTGGTCGTCGGCGCGGGACTTGAGGTCCTCGACCGCCTTCATTGATTCATCAATCCGGATCCGGGCGTTGTAGGTGATGAACTCGTCAACAAACAGGTTGGCGATCTTGGCGGCGATCAACCGGTCCGGATGGCGATACTGGACCTGGATGAGCAGCGAAAGGCGCTGCGGGATGATCTTGCGGTTCTCCGAGAGGACCTTGATCGGCAGGGGAGACTCCGCGGAATTCTCCTCTTCGTACGGCGCCATGAAACGGCGCAACTCGTCCCCGGAAAGGCGCTCGGAAACCTTCTGGATGATGGCCGCGCTTTCCAGGATCTTGACCTGGGTGTTCAAATCCTCGGCCGACCGGATCTCGTTATCCATGACGGCCTGGACCTGCATGATGGTCGGGTCGCGCCGGAAGATCTGCACGGAGGCCACGGAGTCGAAGAGCTTGGTCTGGCTCAGCGTGTAGAGGATGGCGGATGAGAAAACGACCAGGAACGCCACCACGATGAACCAGATGCGTTCACGCAGGATCAGGAGATAATCCTTGATCGTCCGGTGGGCGGCCGTGCCGGCATCCTCGGTGCCATAACCGGCGGCGGAATATCCGGCATAGCCGCCGGAGTAACCGTAACTGCTGCCTGGCTGGGTCTGTTTCGGGTCGGAATCCATGGTTTCTTAAAGCACCCGTTCGGGCACGAAAATCACATCGTCACGCTGCAGGGTAAAGGACTTGGTGTTGCCGCTCTTGATCAGGTCGTCGGTATTGATCTCCACCGCCTCGGTCCGGCCGTCGGGCGTGGTGCGCGATAGCTTGACGCGCTTGCGGTCGGCCAGACGGTTGAAGCCACCGGCCCGGGAAATCGCATCGAGCAGGGTCAGGGCTTCCTCCTGCGGAAACAGGACGGCGCCGGGAGTGTTCACGGAGCCCATCACGTTCACCGTGCGCTTGGCATAATCGAGGACCATGACGTTGACCTGCGGATTCACGAGGTAGTCGCGATCATAACGTTCGCGGATCATCTCCTCGGCCTGACGCAGGGTTTTCCCCTTCAGATCCACGGATCCGATCATGGGCAGCACGATGGTGTATTCCTGCGAAACCCGGACCTCACGCGTCAGGTCCTCCTCCTGGAAAACCTGCACCTTCAGCAGATCGGAAGCCTGCAGGACATAATCGGACTTGGCCTCGGGGGCGCCGGATTCCATCGACTGCCCAAAAGACACTCCCGCGAGCAGCAACGAGCCAAGGGAACACGCAAGCAATCGGCGAATACTGGTTAAATGCATAATAAGGAAAAAAAGCGGAAGAAGACCCGAAGGTCATTCTTCCGCTCAAATACGGCCGGAAAAATCAGCCCCAATCAATAGCGGAAATTTGCCGCCAGGCTGAAGACGTTGTTCGTGAAACCGCCGCCCGTGATATCGGACTCGTAATTGCGGTAGGCATAGGAGCCTTGGATGGTGACATTGGCGCTCACCGTGTAGTCGGCGCCGAGCGTCATTTCAACATAGTCGTCGGTCCGGGTGTAGTAATCAATCTTGCGATAGTTCAGGCCGGCGCGAACCGCCCACTGGTCGGTCGCCTTGTTGATGACCTGGCCGCCGAGGACGAAGGACTTCTGCTGCTGGCCCTGGGCGGAGTCACCGAAGTCATTGCTCACATTGACCTGGAAGGTGGTCTTCTCGGAAACGAGGAAGTTGATGGCGCCATCGATGTCGAGGATGCTCTCGTCGCCACCGCTGTCGAACTCGCGGCTGCCGAAACCAACCGCCAGGCTGCCGATGACCTTGGGGTGAATTCGCCACGGAAGCCGACGCGGTAGGCATAGTCCTTGGAGTCCACGCCGAGCTGGCTGTCGGTGTCGCGGTAACGGAAGCCCAGGCTGAGGTCGACCTTGGGGCTGAGCTCGTAGTAGTAGGTGACCGGGATCGTGAAGGTCTTGAGGTCGCTGTAGCCCGTGCGCTTGTAGTCGGTGTTGTTGTAAGCGCCGCCGAAGCCGATGCTGGACTTCTCCGTGACGGAGACTTCGCCCATGACATTGGCGCCGAATACGTCGCGGCGGGTTAAGCCACGCACGTCAAAGGTGTTCTGGTTCAATTGCGCCCAGTTAACATCCGCATTCAGCTTCGATTTACCATCATCGTAACGACTGACGAAATTGATGGCCGCAAGCTCGGTGTCGAGGTTGTCGTTGTCGGAGTAGCGGGCGATGCTCTCCACGAACTTGAAGTAACCTTGCGTGGCGGAATTCTGGCCAAAGATGAATTCAGCACCGGGGTTGATGTCGATGATCAGGTCATCGGTCTCAGTGCTCGACAGGTACACATTGTCGTCCGAACGCACACCCAAGGTGCCCGTCAGGAACAGCTCAGCTCCGTCGCCGGCAGCCAGAAACGGGGCAGCGATTGCTCCCGTGCTCATCGTCAGTGAGATCAACAAGGCACTAATTAGCTTCTTCATATGCAGTAGGTAGTCGGTTCTAGGTGAAGTTTGGTGTGATTGAAAAGACTAAGCACAAATCCATTGGCTGGATCTAATCGTCGAATCAGGTTGGTTGATAGCGCCTGGAAGCGATTTCAAAAGCCTAGGAAGGATAATACCTTAGAAGGTGGCAAGAATTTTATTGATCGTTTTTTACGAAGCCTTCCATGGTCATTCCGGTCACCCGTCTCTCCATTCGCTGACACCCCGCAGCGTCGGACAAATGCCAATGTTTAACCAGCGAAAAGTGTCGTTGCCCCCAAGCAGATTTCTCCGCCTCTCCCTCCTCTGCCTGTCGGGCATCGCCCTATTGTATGTGGGTGGCACCTTCACTCTGTTCCTCTGGATCAAACACCAACAGGGGCATGCCGCGGTCGCCTTTGGCGATATTCTGTTGCCCAACCGCTGGCACCATTTCCAAGCCGCGAAGGGCCGGTCGCTCATCGCAAAATCCCTGATCCAATTTGAAACAGGCAATGCCGCCGCCGGCTTTCACAATCTTCGTCTGGGCCTGACGCGATACCCGGCATCGAGGGAGGGCCGCCTTCTGCTGGCACAACTCTACGCCGACAACCAACGGCCCGATCTGGCCCGGGAGCTTTTGGTCAATGGACTGACCCATCACCCGCGTGACCCCGCCTATGCCCGGATCGTGTTTGCCTATCTGCTCAATGTCCAAAAAGATGCGAAAGTCATCGAACTGGCCGATCATATCCGACAATCGCCCCTTATGGCGGAGGCATTGGGAGAAATGGCCGGCATGGCGGCGGCCACGGCCTGCTACCAACGGGGTTACTACGACCGGGCCGAACGTTATCTGGCTACGACGGGTTTGGCGAATAACCGGGACAGCCGCCTGCTCCGGGCAAGGATTCAGTGGGAACGCGGGTATGCCGACCTTGCGCTGCATCTCGTGCGCGATCTCGCGGCGGATTTCCCCGACGATGAGGAGGTCTATGCCCTAGGCTCCTCTTTTTTGCGCCAGTCCGGGCGGTTTGCCGAAGCGCACCGCCTGTCGCTGATCTTCCAACTGCGCCGGCCGGATTCCGCCCTCCCCCGCATTGATCGGCTTCACGCCCATGTCCGCGAAGGCGATTTTGCCGCCCTCCGGCAAACCACCGATGAACTGCTGCATCATTTCGCGGGGGACGAAAAAATCCTGCTGGCCTTGGGTGATTTCGCGGCGACCACGGGCGATGCCGCCCTCGCCCGCCAAGTCAGCGACAGGCTGCCCGCCAGCAGCGCAGCCAAACCCGGCGCCGCGGTGCTCACCCTGGAAGCCCTGATCACCGCCAAAGACTACCCAGCCGCGCTAACCCAGGCCGACGAATTGACGGCCGGGACTCCGGCCCTCGACGAACCGCTGCTGACTCTCTGCCATGGGCTCAAGGCCATCGCCCATTATGGCAGCAACGATCCTGGCGCAGGGTTTCTGGCCTACAGTCGCTTCGTCGCCGGCCCCGCCCTGCGGTCGGGCAACCTGCTCATGATCAGCAACCTCCTGCATGACGCCGGGGCGAGTAAACCGGCCCGTGATCTCCTGATCCGCACCGCTGCAGACGATCCGAAGAATCAGGCGGTGTTGAGCCGTCTGATCGAATTGGACCTGGAACTGAACCACCTCGAGGCCCTGCCCGCCCGGCTGCGGCAATTGGTGACGATGCGAAAACCCTCCCGCGAACTCCTCGCGCGGGCCGCCAAGGTGCTCGGGAGCGACCGGTGGCTGTTCACCGCCGAACGCCATCCCGCCCTCGAAGCCATCCGCGACCATCTCAAGTTGAACCGCCCGACGGCATCAGCGCAGTTAAATTGTGATCAATTGCCCTTGTGATTTTGTAGGGCCGCACCTTGGTGCGCGCCATGGCGCCTCGAAGGGGAAAAATGCTTTAGCGATGCTAGTGGTACACGAGGCGGGACAATGGATCGGGCCTTCAGCCCTCATACTATCGGCTGTCATCCATTCCTGGGGCGTTGCCCCAGGCTATTATGGTGTCGCGCCGTTGGCGCTGGCTGTATCCGAGGTGACACCGTTGGCGCTGGCTGTTTCAGCGGCGACACCGTTGGCGCTGGCCGAGCCCACGTTCGATGGCGGGTACAGGGAAGGACCCGCTCCCTGTGTACGGCATAAATCTATAACGCCCCTCTCCTACACCCTGGCCGCCGCCATCTCCCGCAAGAGGCGCTCGTTTTGCTCGCGGGTGCCGACCGTCACGCGGATCCATTCCGGCAAACCGTAGGACTTCACCGGACGGACGATCACGCCGCGGCGCTGCAGGGCGTCAAACACGCGGCCGCCGTCCCCCACCCGGACGAGAATGAAATTGCCCACGCTGGGCACGAATTCCAGGCCGAGCCGTTTGAAACCCTCGCCCAATTGCGCCATGCCGGTGCGGTTTTCCCGCCGGCAACGGTCGGTGAATTCACGGTCATCGAGCGCCGCCACCGCCGCCGCCTGGCCGATGGCGTTGACGTTGAAGGGTTGCCGGACGCGGTTGAGCAGCGCGGCCATTTCCGCGCTGGCATAGCCGTAACCCACGCGGAGGGCCGCCAGGCCGTAGATTTTGGAAAACGTCCGCAGGCAGATCACGGGCCGGCCCTCGGCGATGAGCGGACGCAGGTCCGGCGGGGTTTCCAGGTATTCCGCGTAGGCCTCGTCAAACACGCACACCACGTGCTCCGGCAGCGCCCGCGCGAAGGCGAGCAGTTCCGCCTCGGCGTTGGACGTGCCGGTGGGATTGTTCGGACTGGGCACGAAGACGATCCGCGTGCGCGGCGTGATGGCTGCGGCGAGGTCGGCGAGCACATGGCAATGGTTGACCAGCGGCACCTCCACCGGCGTCGCCCCGAAGAGCAGCGTGACGAGCTTGTAGACGACAAAGGCGGGGTTGCCCATCACGACCTCGTCGCCCGGCCGCAGGAAGGCATGGCCCACGAGTTCGAGCAGTTCATTCGAGCCGTTGCCGATCACGAACTGCTCCGGCTTCAGTCCCCACACCTCCGCCAGCTTGCGCCGCAATACAAAGCACCCGCCATCCGGATACAGTTCGCCCTGCAGGAGCGCCGCCTGGGCGGCCGCGATCGCCTTGGGCGAGGGGCCGAACGGATTTTCGTTGGAGGCCAGCTTGATGATGCCGGCCGGATCCAAGCCGAGTTCGCGCGCGACCTCCTCGATCGGCTTGCCCGGTTCATAGACCGGCTGCGTGCGCACTTCGGGTTTGACCATGGACTCCAGTTTCATGCCGCGGATCGAACACGGAACGCCCCCGCCGCCCAAGCCTGAAGTTGAATACCGGAAACGGGATACCGAATACCGGAAAGTGGAAACGGCACGATCAAGTCGGGCGCTAAATTCTAGTTTCAAGTCCCGGCCTGGCTATCCGGTATCCGAAATCAGGTTTCCGAAATTGCCTCACCGCCGGCTCGGCACGTGCACCACCTGCATGCCCGCCGCCCGGGCGGCCTGGATCCCCAGCGCGGCATCCTCAAACACGAGGCACCGCTCCGGGTCCACGCCCAAGAGTTTCGCCGCGAGGAGGAACATGTCCGGCGCAGGCTTGCCGTGCACCACATCGTCCGCGGTCACGACGGCGCGAAACAACGGGGCCAGGCCGCTGGTCTCCAGCGAGTGCCGCACCACGTTGCGCGGTCCGCCGGAGGCCACCGCCAGCGGATGCGTCACTGCCATCCGCCGCGCAAACGCGACCACCGGCTCGATCAGCCGCATCCCGGCCTGGCGGGCGGTGAACAGCGCCTCCTTGTGGTGAAACACCGCGTCCGGATCGAGCTTCAGCCCGTAGCGCTCGGCAAAGAGTTCCGCCACGCGGCGCGTGGGCGTGCCGCCGAGCGAATAAAAAAAGTCCTCCTCCAGCGGCCGGTTCAGCCCGACGGCCTGCAGCGCCTCCTCCCAGGCCCGGAAATGGAGCGGCATGGTGTCGAGCAGCGTGCCGTCGAGGTCGAAGATGTAGCCGTCAAAGGGACCGGCGGGAATTTCGAGTTGCATGTAAGGCGGGCACAACACCGGGCCACCCGCCGGCTGGCAACACGTGTTTTGGTCCCGCGGGTTCAGGTCACGGTAATTTCTCGAATGCAGACCAAAGCCGGAAGGTATGGCCGCAAAAAGGCACAAAATATCAATCTGCCGCCGTGGCTCTTCCGCGCGCCTATAGGCGCATGCATGGTTTCCTTCGCCTTTGATTTTTTGCGCCTTTTTGCGGCTATAAAACTTGTGGATCGTTCCGCTGTTCACGCCGGTCCGGCCCTGGCCGCAACGATGCAGTCGACGAGTAGGCAGGGAGCTTGCTCCCGCTCATTGCGCGCCAGCAAGCTGGCGGCCTACCGGAAACACCTTTCGGTTTCGCAGGCATCGAGGTATTTCAGCGCTGACTGCAGCGTTACGGCCCAAGGGTTCAATCCCTTGAATGGTTGATGAATACGCGCCGGTCTCAGGTCGCCGCACCTTCCGTGGCGTACCAGCGTCGCTTGAACCAGAAGGCCACGTGCACGAGGCCGATCAGGGCCGGCACCTCGATCAGCGGTCCGACCACGGCGGCAAAGGCCACGCCGGACTGCAGGCCGAAGACGGCGATCGCCACGGCGATCGCGAGTTCGAAGTTGTTGCCCGCGGAGGTGAAGGCGAGCGAGGTCGAGCGCGGATAGTCCGCGCCCAGTTTCTTCGCCATCACGAAACTCACGAAAAACATGATCGCAAAATACAGCACCAGGGGAATGGCGATCCGCAACACGTCGAAGGGCAGCTGCACGATGGCCTCACCCTTGAAGGTGAACATCACGACGATCGTGAAGAGCAGCGCGCCCAGGGTGAGGGGCGAGATGCGGGGGATGAACACACGCTCGTACCAGTCCTCGCCTTTCAACGGCACCAGAATCACCCGGCTCAGGACTCCCGCGGCGAAGGGAATGCCGAGGTAGATCATCACGCTCCAAAAGATGTCACCCATGTTGACCTGCACGATCTTGCCCTCCAATCCGAACCACGGCGGCAGCACCGTGATGAAGAGCCAGGCGTAGAAGCTGTAGAAAAGGATCTGGGCGATGCTGTTCAGTGCGACGAGTCCCGCCGCGTATTCGCGGCTGCCCTTGGCGAGTTCGTTCCAAACGAGCACCATCGCGATGCACCGGGCGATTCCGACCAGAATCAGCCCGACCATGTAGTCCGGATGGTCCCGCAGCAGGAGCACGGCCAGAAGAAACATGAGGATCGGACCGACGATCCAGTTTTGGACCAGCGACAACGTGAGGATCCGGGTGTTGGCGAAGACCTTGGGGAGCTGGGCGTATTTCACCTTCGCCAGCGGTGGGTACATCATGAGGATCAGGCCGATGGCGATGGGCAGGTTGGTCGTCCCGACGGTCATCGGGGCGAAAAACGCCCCGGGGTCGGCGAGGACGAAGTGGCCAAGGGCCACGCCCAGCCCCATGGCGGCGAAAATCCAGACCGTCAGATAACGGTCGAGAAAGGACATGTTCCTGGCGACAGAGTCGGACATGGGAATGGGTTAGGGAGCGGTTGGGTTGGAAGAATTCAGCGACCGATGGATTTGAGCGCATCGCGGCGGCCGTCGGCGTAGGCCGTGAAAGCCCGGCGGATCTCGTCGCGCACGCGGCGAAACACAGCCAGCTTCTCCGCCTCGGTGCCGGTCGCATGCGCCGGGTCGTCGAACGGCCAGTGATGGCGATTCACCTGGCCGGGAAACATCGGACACGCCTGGTCGGCGTTCCCGCAGACGGTGATCACCGTTTCGATCTGCGCGGCGAGAAATTCGTTCATGTGCTTCGAGGTGTGGCCGGAGATATCGATCCCGATCTCCTGCATTACTTGGATCGCCATGGGATGAACATAACCGGCGGGTTTGGATCCGGCGCTGGCGACATTCAGGATATCACCCGCCACCGCCCGGAGGACGCCCTCGGCAAGATGGCTGCGGCATGAGTTGCCGGTGCAAAGGATGAGAACGGTGGGCTTGGGATCGGACATGGGAGAGAGATGAAAGACCTGAGACTTGAAACCTGAGACCTGAGGGCAGTGATGGGGTTAAGGGGTTTTGTTTATTGAACTGCCACTCCGCAGCCGCAGGGGCCGGTCGTGGCGAATTGCGGGGCGAGTTTCTTCAGGCGGGCCAGGTCGGCCCGAAAAACGGGGTTGTCCTGCGCGCAGTCCTGCAGGCAGGCGAGGTTTGTGCGCAGTTCCCGCGCGGGTTTCCGCGGCAGCGCATAGACCATCCAGTTGCCCTGCCGCTCACAGACGACCAGACCGCGCTCCCGAAGGTAGCCCAGATGCTTCGAAATCTTCACCTGCGGCTCGCGCAGGACGGCCTGGAAATGGCAGACGCACAGCGGACCCTGCCCGAGCACATGCAGGAGGCGCAACCGGGTGAGGTCGCACAGGCATTCGTAGATTCGGATGAGCTCCACGCGGACATTCATATTCCTTCAAAAGAATATAGATCAAGCGCCAATCCGGGCGGCCGCGGCCAGATCACACCCCGCCCTTATCGGGTCGAATAGATCAGCCAGCCGCCCGCGAGGAGCACCAGCACGCCGCAGGCGCGGCGCAGCCACTTCGCGCCCGGGGTGCCGTTTTGCCAGTCCAGCCACCGCTGCACCCAGGCGCTCGAAACCCCGGCGAGGCCGATCACGGTGCAATGCCCGAGGCCGAACAGGAGAAGCACGCCGACCGCAAAGACGGGCGCGGACTGCGCCAGGCCGAAAGTCACGCCCAGCACCGGCGCCATGAATCCGAAGGTGCACGGACCCAGTGCGACGCCGAAGACGAACCCGAAGAGAAAAGCCCCCAGCGCCCCGCGGCGCGGCTGGCCCGGCGCCGGCCGCCAGGCTTCCGGCAGGGGCAACACATCAAGCAGGTGCAGGCCGAACACGAAGAAGACGGCTGCGACCGCATAATTTCCCCAGGCCCCGAGGTCGCCCAGCATGCGGCCGGCCGCCGCCGTGAGCACGCCGATGAGGGCGATCGACAGCAGGATCCCCACGGCAAAAAGCGTCGCCAAACCCGCGGCGCGGCGCGGATGCACCGCTCCCCCGCCCTGCAGATAGCCGACGATCAGTGGAATGCTGGCCAGGTGACAGGGACTGAGCACAATGCTGAGGACGCCCCACGCGAAGGCCGCGGCCAACGCCACGACGGGCGCACCCGCCATGGCATCCGTCAGCCCGGAAAACACTGACTCCAGGTTCATGCCTTGGGTGCGTCAGCGGACGGCTTGGCCGGTTCGTCCAGGCCGACCCCCAACTCCCTGAACTTGGCGAGAATGGATTCCTTGGACCAATAGCCCTCGTGCCGGAAGAGTTCCCTGCCCGCCGCATCGTAGAAAATCTGCGTCGGTATCAGGCGGATGCCATATTCCTTGCTGGCGGCCCGGTTCTCCCAGACGTCAATGAACACGACTTCGAGGCGGCCGGCATATTCGGCGGTGAGTGCCTCCAGGACGGGCACCATTTGCTTGCAGGGGATGCATTTCTTGGCGCCGAGGTCCAACAAGCGGGGCAAAGACTTGGCGGTCTCGGCATGCACACTGACGCCCAGGAAGAGGCACAGGATGGAGAGAGACAGGTATTTCATGGGGATTTTTGCTCCACCAGGAGAGTTTCGACGCGTTGCACCACGGCCTGAGCCGCCGGGTCGGACACGGGGCTCTTCCCTTTTTTGAAGCCGAGATCGGTCACACGGACTGATTTCACCTGTGTGAACCCGGCAAGCTGGAGGGTCTTGGTCGCGCAGTCATGCGGACAGCCATCGATCGCGATCAGCACCGGCGCGGCCGCGGCGCTGGCCATCAGGCCACTGACCCGACCACCGATGCCGGCGAGACAGGACATCCACGCCTTGTCCTCGGCATCGAGGCGGCGGGCGGCATGGTCGGCGATCTCGCCCACATCCGCCGAGCCGGAACAGGGATACACCAAGGCGGGAGGACCGGAGTCTTCGTCGCAACTGCAGGAGCACTTGGGCTGGGTGGCATTCATGGGGGCTTGGTCTCAGGCGAGCAGTTTCTTCGCGTCCTCCAATGAAGGCACCCGACCGGCGACCCTGACCTGTCCGTCCACGACGAGCGCCGGGGTGAACATGACGCCAAAGGCGGCGATGTCGTTCAGGTCGGTGACCTTCTCCAGCGTGTAGGGCGTTCCGAGCGACTTGGCGGCCTCGTCGGCCACCGCCGCCAGTTTCTGACATTTGGCACAACCCGTGCCGAGGATTTGGATCTTTTTCATGGGAGGATGAATTGTTGGCGGATCTGATTCAGGCCAAAGCGCCGTAGGCCCAGCCCACGAGCGTCGAAAGGACGACCACGAGGCCGACATAGGCGGCGGTCTTCTTCGGGCCGATGACGGAGTTGATCACGATCATGCTCGGCAGACTCAGCGCCGGGCCGGCCAGCAACAAAGTCAGCGCCGGTCCGGCGCCCATGCCGCTGCCGATGAGGCCTTGCAAAATCGGCACCTCGGTCAGCGTGGCAAAATACATCAGGGCCCCGGCGACGGCGGCAAAGGCGTTGGCGGCGAGGGAGTTTCCGCCCACGGCCCCGGCGATCCATTCGCCGGGAATCAGTCCCTCGTAACCCGGCCGGCCGAGCAGGAAGCCCGCCACCAGCACGCCGCCGATCAGCAGCGGGAAGATCTGCTTGGCGTTGTCCCAGGATTGCGCAAACCACTCGCCGGCTTCACCGGGCTGCCCGGCGGTCGCCCAGGTGAGGCCGGCCACGCCGATGAGCACCGCCAAGGTGGGCTGGGTGGGCACCAGGATCGTGGCCAGCGTGACGGCCAACGCCGTGACCCCGAGCCGCATCGCCGACAGCGCAAACCACCGCCACAGGATCAGTCCCAGGAAGGCGGCGGAAACCGACGTCAGCCACCACTTCACCCGGAACATCAGGGCGAAAAATCCGGTGTCGCTGTCCGACCGACCCCAGTTGGCCAGGACCAGCACCGCCACCATCAGGCCGAAGAACACGGCCGTCTGCCAGAGCGGCCGCGTCGCGGGCGGTTCGGGCAACTCGGCCAGCTTGGCCGCCTTGGCCCGCTCCTCGTGGCGGAAGAACCAGTGCATCGCGAGCCCGATCACGAGCGAGAAGAACACGGCCCCCACGGCCCGGGCGATGCCGAGCTGAAGTCCGAGCACCTTTGCGGTCAGGATGATGGCCAGGGCGTTGATGGCCGGTCCGGAATAGAGAAACGCCGTCGCCGGACCGAGCCCCGCGCCCATGCGATAGATGCCGGAAAAAAGCGGCAGCACCGTGCAGGAGCACACGGCCAGGATGGTGCCCGAAACCGAGGCGACGCCGTAGCTCATGGCCTTGGGCGCATTCGGCCCGAAGTAGCGCATCACCGACTGCTGCGACACGAAGGCACCGATGGCCCCCGCGATCCAAAACGCCGGCAGGAGGCAGAGGATCACGTGCTCGCGGGCGTACCACTTGGTGAGGGCGAGCGCCTCGGTGAGCGCCCCGTCGAACCGCGGCCAATCGAGCGGCAGGAAATAGCACCCCGCGAACACGGCCGCCATGACGGCGAAGATCTGCCATTCTTTCCGGGAGTTCATGAGCGCATGGAGTTCAGCGGCAGCAACGCCGCATTTCGACGGCCTCACCCTGGCGGGCGGCATCGAGGCATTCCATGAAGGTGCTCACGCACGGCAGCGCCACCCGGTAGAATACCTGCAGCCCGCGCTTTTCATCGGTCAGCACCCCGGCCGCCTTCAGGACCGAAAGATGCCGGGAGACCGTGGACCAGCCGGAACCGACCGACTCCACCAGTTCGCAGACACAACGCTCGCCGTCCGCCAAGTCTGCCAAAATCCGGAGCCGGTCCGGATGGCCCAGGGCCTTGAAAACTTCGGCGCGGCTTTCGAGCTGTTTCAGGGTGGCGCGGGTTTTCATGCCCCGACTATTTCGCATTTCTGCGAAATATGCCACAACAACGGTTGGTTCGGATCGGAGAAGAAGCCCGTGTGCTGAGTCAGTCACACTGTGCTAATGGCGGACGCAGGGCGGTCAAAGGGACAGGCGGCCCCGCCCGTCGCAACAGGCAGGAGCTTCCCGCTCTGAGAGCGCCAGCAAGCTGGCGGCCTACCGGAGCACTTTGCGGTTTCGCCGCCCTCGAGTCAGTTCAGCGTCGAATGAATCGTGCCGGTTCAGCACTTGCAGGTCCGGCGGCCTTCCCAGCCGATCACCTTGCCCAGCCGGTCGAACTCGAACCGGCAGCAGTCCTGCAGTTTCTTCTTCAGCATCGCCCGGCCGCGCCGCACGCGCGCCTTCACGGCCGACAGCGACAGGTTGAGCCGCAGGGCGATCTTGGCGAGCGGCAGGCCCTCCATCTCCGCCAGCCGCACCGGCTCGCGGTACGTCTCCGGCATTTCCGCCAGGAAACGCTGCATGGTGCGCAGCACGGCGGTGCGCAGCTCGTCCGGGCCGTCGGCGGGTTCCTCCGCCAGCGACGGCGGGAGCTCCGCCGTGGGCCGGCGGCGCCGGTAGTAATCGATCAGGGTGTTGCGGGCGATGCGGTAGAGCCAGGCCTCGAGGCGCTGCGCGTCGGGGAGGCTCGCCCGCGAGCGGAAGACCTTCAGGAGGGTTTCCTGCGTCAGATCATCCGCGGTCGCCCCGTCCGGCACGCGCCGCCGGATGAAGGCGCGAAGCCGGCCGGCGAATTCCGTCACCGTCGCATCAAAATCCACCCCGGAGGTTGCGGCCTGGACCATGGCTCAATCCTTATGGGCGGTGATGAGGGCGCTGACGACAAAATCCCCGGCGCGCGGATCGTCGGTCCACTCCCGGATGAGCGCCCGCGACGGCTCCTTGAGGGCGATATCGATCCGCGTGAAACCGGCTGCCGCCAGCAGGGCGCGCAGCTCCGACACCAGGGTGGCGCCGCCGACACAGGCGCCGATCGCCTCCAGCTTGGTCTTCATCTCCGCCGGCAGCGGCTGCGTCGCCACGATGTCCGCGATGGCCAGGCGCCCGCCGGGCTTCAGCACGCGGAACGCCTCGTGCAGCACCCGCGGCTTTTCGGGCGAGAGGTTGATGACGCAATTGGAGAGGATGAGGTCCACGCTCGCGTCGGCCACCGGCAGGGCCTCGATTTCCCCGAGACGGAACTCGACGTTCTGATATCCGCCCTTCCGGGCATTGGCCCGGGCCTTCGTGATCATGGCCGGTGTCATGTCGACGCCGATCACGCGGCCGGTGCCGGCGAGCTGGCGGGCCGCGAGAAAGCAGTCGAAGCCCGCCCCGCTGCCGAGGTCGAGGACGGTTTCGCCGGAGCGGATCGACGCGATGGCCACCGGGTTGCCGCAGCCCAGGCCGAGGTCGGAACCGGCCGGCACGGCGTTCAGGTCGGCGGCGGTGTAGCCCAGCTTCTCTCCGTAGCTGGCGGGCGGGATCTCGGTTTCGGCGCCGCCGCAGCAACCGGTCGTGCTGCAACCGCAGCCGGTGCCGGCCTGCTCGGCGATGGCACCGTAGCGTTCGCGGACATAGGAACGGACTTCGTCGTGGTTGGGTATGGAGGATGTCTTCATGGATGATTTGGTTTCATCCCGGCTGACGCTGCAGATTGCCGCCGGACGCAGGAAAAATTCGTTGTGGCTGGGGAAATGCCGGAGCTGCGACCATCCAAGCTGCCCAACTATCCGCCACCAACCTTTGCAAATCTCTGAAATTAGGTTCCTTAAATTGATTCGATTGATTCCACCCCATCATGTCCCAGCCAGCTGACGCTGACATCGAGCTATTTTTCAACGGATCGCTGATCGTCCTGAAGCCAAGGAACGAGAAAACCATCCAATGGATTATGGCCAACCTGAAGCCCACCGGCTGGCAGTTCGGCCCGGCCGGCACGTTTCTGGCCGACAAAACCGAATTCATCCCCCTCACCGCCTGGCTCAGTCGCGATGGCGTTCAATTCGTGGTCATGAATCCCGATCACGAGCTTTAGGGTGCGCAACGAACGCATTCGCGGCGCGGCGTTCGAAGGCAGGTCACAGACCTGCCCTACTGGAATGGCCAGGCTGGCTGTAGGAGCGGCTTTACGCCGCGATGTTGCGCTACCATCGCGGCGTAAAGCCGCTCCTACAGCAGACATAGACCATCACCTGCGCGAAGGGCAGGTGATGGCGGCTCGATCAAACCTCGGTTGGCGACTACGCGAGGTCGAAGCGGTCAAGGTTCATCACCTTGGTCCAGGCCGCGACAAAGTCGTGGATGAACTTCTTCTGCGCATCCGCACTGGCGTACACTTCCGCCAGGGCGCGGAGCCGTGAATCGGAACCGAACACCAGGTCGACCCGCGTGCCGGTCCACTTCACGGAACCCGTCTTGCGATCGCGGCCCTCATACAGGCTGGAATCCTGGGTGACCGCCTTCCACTCCGTGCCCATGTCGAGCAGGTTGACGAAGAAGTCGTTGGTCAGCGCCTCCGGCCGCTTGGTGAAGACGCCGTGCCGGGTCTGGCCGAAGTTGGTCTTCAGGACGCGCAGGCCGCCCACGAGCACCGTCATCTCGGGCGCGGTCAGGGTCAGCAGTTGCGCCCGGTCGACCAGCAGCTCCTCGGCCGGGATGCTGGACTGGCGCTTCTGGTAGTTGCGGAAGCCGTCGGCGATCGGCTCGAGCGCGGCGAAGGACTCGACGTCGGTCTGCTCCTGCGAGGCGTCCATGCGGCCCGGCGTGAACGGGACCTTCACGGTCTGGCCGGCTTTCTTGGCGGCCTGCTCGACGCCGACGCAGCCGGCGAGGACGATCAGGTCGGCCAGTGAGACCTTCTTGCCGCCCTTGGCCGTCTTGTTGAACGCGTTCTGGATGCCCGCGAGGGCCTTGAGCACCTTCGCCAACTGGGGCGGCTGGTTGACGGTCCAGTCCTTTTGCGGAGCCAGGCGAATGCGCGCGCCGTTGGCCCCGCCGCGCTTGTCGGAGCCGCGGAAGGTGGACGCCGAGGCCCAGGCGGTTGAGACCAGTTGCGAGACGGAGAGGCCGGAGGACAGAATCTTGCCTTTGAGGACGGCAATTTCCTTCTGGCCGATCAGCTTGTGATCCACCGCGGGCACGGGGTCCTGCCAGATGAGCACCTCGGCGGGAACTTCCGACCCGAGATAGCGCGCACGCGGACCCATGTCGCGGTGCGTCAGCTTGAACCACGCCCGGGCGAAGGCGTCGGCGAACTGATCCGGATTCTCCAGGAAGCGCCGCGAGATCTTTTCGTAAACCGGATCGAACCGCAGGGCCAGGTCGGTGGTCAGCATGGCGGGCGCGATCCGCTTGGACGGGTCGTGCGCATGCGGCACGGTGCCGGCGCCGGCGCCGTTCTTCGGCTGCCACTGCTGCGCCCCGGCCGGGCTCTTCGTGAGTTCCCATTCGTAGCTGAACAGGTTCCAGAAAAAGTTGTTGCTCCACTTCGTCGGCGAGCTGGTCCAGGTGACCTCCAGGCCGCTGGTGATGGTGTCGCCGCCCTTGCCCGTGCCAAAGCTGTTCTTCCAACCCAGGCCCTGGGCCTCAAGTCCGGCCGCCTCGGGTTCGGGTCCCACATGGGTCGCCGGGCGGCGCCGTGGGTCTTGCCGAAGGTGTGGCCGCCGGCGATGAGCGCCACCGTCTCCTCGTCGTTCATCGCCATGCGGGCGAAGGTCTCGCGAATGTCCTTGGCCGCCGCGAGCGGGTCGGGGTTGCCGTTCGGGCCCTCCGGGTTGACGTAGATCAACCCCATCTGCACGGCCGCAAGCGGATTCTCCAGGTCGCGGTCGCCGGAGTAGCGCTTGTCGTCCAGCCACTTTTGCTCGGCGCCCCAATAGACGTCCTGATCCGGCTCCCACACGTCCTCGCGTCCGCCGCCGAAGCCGAAGGTCTTGAAGCCCATCGTCTCGAGGGCGACGTTGCCCGCGAGGATCATCAGGTCGGCCCAGGAAATCTTCCGGCCGTACTTCTGCTTGACCGGCCAGAGGAGCCGGCGCGCCTTGTCGAGGCTGACGTTGTCCGGCCAGCTGTTGAGCGGGGCGAAGCGTTGCTGGCCCCGGCCCGCGCCGCCGCGGCCGTCACCGGTGCGGTAGGTGCCGGCGCTGTGCCAGGCCATGCGGACGAACAGGGGGCCGTAGTGGCCGAAGTCGGCCGGCCACCAGTCCTGCGAGTCGGTCATCAGGGCCGCGAGGTCCTTTTTCAAGGCCGCGAGATCGAGGCTCTTGAACTCCTTCGCGTAGTTGAATTCCCCGTCCATGGGATTGGACTTGGAGGAATGCTGGTTCAGGAGCTCGAGCTTCAGCTGGTTCGGCCACCAATCGCTGTTGGTCGTGCCGGTGGGGATGGCGGCACCGTGATTAAACGGACATTTGGCTTCGTTTGACATGGGTATTTTCTCCTTGGATGCAGGTTGATCGGTTAGGAAGTTGGGTTCAATTCGCGGCGCTCAAACCCCGGGCCTGGCGCCAACGCTTTCAGGCTTCGGATCAGTGGCCGGCGCGGGGATTCTTTTTCTCCAGGCGCTTGAGTTCCGCCATCGAGCGGGTCTTCAGGCGGGCGGCGCCCCGGTTGGCCCTGGTCCGGATGAGGGGACCCTTGGCCAGGCGCAACTTCGCCTTGGCCGAAGCCCGGCGGTACTGCGGGAGCCACTCGGCATGGGCGACGAGAAATTCATCCACCATCTGCCAGACTTCCGGCGGATTGCAGACCGCGCCGACCAGGGGATCCATGAGAAAGGCCTGACGCAGCAGCGCGTCGTCGCCATGGACGGCCGCCTCCACGCCCAGGCGCTGGACCGAGATGCTCGCATTGCAGACGGCGGCGCAGCCGAGCGGCAGGTCGCCGACGCTCGGGGTGTTGAAGCCGTGGCGGTCCACATAACCCGGGGCCTCGACGATGGCGTCGGGCGGGAGGTTCGTGATGGTGGCATGGTTCACGAGGTTGAAGTGCCCGCGGTAGATCCGGCCGGTCTCCATGCCCTCGATGATGTGGCTGCCGTGCTCCTCGCTGCGGTTTTCCGGCGCATACTTGAGCGTCTCGGGCCGCATGCCGCGGCCAAACTCGGCCCGGAACCAGTTGCGCCCCTCGGTGACGACGCGCAGGTAGCCGCCGGTCTCGCCGTTGATCCAGCTGCGCATGTCGATCCAGCGCTTGATCTCGTCGGGCCGCTTGCGGTACCACGGCACGTATTCGCTCAGGTGGCCGTTGGACTCGGTCGAGTAGTAGCCGAAGCGGCGGAGCACGTCGATGCGCACCTTCTCGGTCTTCGCATACTCCTTGTGCTTCTCGAACGCGGCCAGCAGGTCGCCGGTGCGGTCCCGGCCATCGGCCTTCACCGAGACATACCAGGTCTGGTGGTTGATGCCGGCGCAGATGATGTCGACGTCCTGCTTCTTGAGCCCCAGGACCTCGGCGATCTGGAAGTGGCCGTGCTGCACGCCGTGGCAGAGGCCGACGCAGCGGACGCCGCCGTATTGGTTCGCGGCCCAGGTCAGCATTGCCATGGGATTCGCGTAATTGAGCAGCAGACAATCCGGCGCGGCGACCTCGCGGATGTCGCGGCAGAAGTCGAGCATCGCCGCGATGCCGCGCTGGGCGTACATGATGCCGCCGGCGCAGAGGGTGTCGCCCACGCACTGGTCCACACCGTACTTCAGGGGGATCTCGATGTCGTGGACAAAGGCCTCCAGCCCGCCGATGCGCACGACGACGAAGACGTACTTCGCATCCTTCAACGCCGCCCGGCGGCTGGTCGTGGCGGTGATCCGCGTCCTGAGGTTATTGGCCGCGATGTCGCGGCGGCAGATCTCGGCCACCATGTTCAGGTTCCGCGCGTTGATGTCGGTAAAGGCGAACTCGACGTCCGCAAATTCCGGGACCGCGAGGAGGTCGGCGACAAGGCGGCGGGTGAAACCGATCGAACCGGCTCCAATGAAGGCAATTTTGAAGGGCATGGGGGAAGGGTCGGATAGAGGCGATACCTCCGACCTGACTACGGAGAGCCCGGGAAAATATCTATCCTATTATTTCGTGCGCCCATGAATATACCTGCGCCAGGCGCTGATCGATGGCTTCGACCTGCACCTTGCAGCCTGGTAGAGCCACGATACCCAACAGGCTTGCGAGGCTGGACCAAGGTCCAGCCCTACAATTTCACCATCGCCCGCAAGCAGGCTCTTACCTATTATCGCGAACTAGCGCCGGGCGCCGCGGTGCAGACGGCTCACGGGCTTTGCCGTCTCCGCCGCCACTTCCGCCAGCGCCTTCTCGTCGAAGAGCGCCGAATAAATGTAGGGGAAGCCGTCGAGCTTCTTCCGCTCCACGCCGACGCCCATGTACCGCTCGATGCTGCGGGCGTCGCGCACGTCCTCCTCGGTCACGAGGGTGAAGGCATCGCCCGTGTGGTGCGCCCGGCCGGTGCGGCCGATGCGGTGCACGTAGTCCTCGGCGTTTTCCGGGACGTCGTAATTGATGACATGGGAGACGCCGGCGATGTCGAGGCCGCGGGCGGCGATGTCCGTCGCCACCAGCACTTCAAACTTGCCGCTCTTGAAGCCGTCCAGGGCCTCGATGCGCTCGCGCTGGTTGCGGTCGGAATGCATCACGCCCACGGTGTGGCCGTTGCCCTGCAGCTTGCGGGCGATGCGGTCGGCCCCCATGCGGGTGCGGGTGAAGATCAGCACACTCTTGAAATCCGTGCGCTCCAGGAGGAGCTGCAGGAGCTCGAATTTCTGGGAGGCCACCACCGGATAGAATCCGTGCGACACCGTCTCGGCGGGCGAACGCTGGCGGCCGATCTCGATCTTCAGCGGATCGCGCAGCGCCCAACCGGCGAGCTGGGCGATTTCCGGCGGCAGGGTGGCGGTGAAGAAGAGGGTCTGCCGCGTCTTGGGCGTCTGCTGCACGATGCGGCGGACATCGGGCAGGAAGCCCATGTCGAGCATGCGGTCCACCTCGTCGAGGACGAGGATGTCGACGTCCTTGAGCGAGCAGTTGCCCTGCTCGAGATGGTCGAGCAAACGGCCCGGAGTGGCGGCCAGGATGTCCATGCCGTGGCGCAAATCCTCGAGCTGCTTGCCGTAGCCCACCCCGCCGTAGACGATCGTCACGCGCAGGTCGGTGAACTTGGCGAATTTCTGGAAGGCCTCCTCGACCTGCAGGGCCAGTTCACGGGTGGGCTCGAGGATGAGGCAGCGCAGCTTGCCGTGACCGGCGAGCCGCTGGATGATCGGCAGCGCAAAGGCCGCCGTCTTGCCGGTGCCGGTCTGGGCCGAGCCGATGACATCGCCGCCCTTCAGCACCACCGGGATCGCCTGGGTCTGGATCGGGGTCGGGGTGGTGTAGCCCATCTCCTGCACCGCAAACGCCAGGGCATCGCAGAGGCCGAGCTTGGTGAACTCGGTGTCCATCTTCGGGATGTCCACCGGCACCTTCGGCTTGATGTCGGCCGTGCGCGGATGATCAAAAGTCTTGTCGATCTGCGGCCGCTCGCGGCGGGCGTGCGGTCCGCCGGCATGGTCGCCCCGGTGGCCGACGTGACCGACATGGCCGCCGCCGCTCCGGGATGATTCTCCGCGTCCGCCACGCTGACCGCCCCGGGCGCCGTGTTCGGTGCGCTGGGCACCATGCTCGCTGCGCTGGGGGTTGCGGGTGCCGTGTTCTTCCCGCTGGGGCCGGGCTTCGCGGGCCGGTCCGTGACCGGCGGCCCTGGCCGGCCCGCGCTCGGGGCGCGCTTCCGGATGGGATTGGGGCTTGGCGGGATGTTTTCCGGCGGTATGGGCCGGCTTTGATTCGGAAGTGGGTGACAGTTTGCCGCGCAGCTTCGCAATGAACTTTCTAAGCATGAGTAAGGATTAAAGGGGCAAGCGTCG
>JADJZJ010000060.1 GCA_016715765.1 Opitutaceae bacterium | reverse complement strand
GCCGGTAATACGCACCGGCCTGGATGTAGTCGCCTCCCCAAGGTCGAGCGCGGTGGTTGAAGGCCGTCAGCACGGTCTGCAGATTCTCGGACTCCGGTGAATTGAAGGGCGTGTAGAGGTTGGGCCAGCCAAAGGCCTTGGCCTGATACCCGGCGAAAAAATCGCTCTGGCTGCGGGGTCCGCGCAGCTGCACACGCCCGCCCACCCGGCTGAAATCGTGGTCGCCATTCTCGATGGGCCCCTCGGATTCTGAACGGGAGGCTTCCAGATCCGCCGCGACGTGCCAGCCGTTGGCGCCAAGCGGACGCGTCCAGCCTTCATAAAAAGCCTGCCGGTTGGTGGCATCGGGGCCGGCGGCCGCGGAGAAATTCCCGCCGCCGGTAATCGGAGCCCACGCATAGGCGATCGTGCCGGCATTGGCGTTGACGCCAGTGAGGGCGTTGTCGGTGCCGGTGCGATCTGCGGGGCGCCCAGCATGGCCGGCGCAATGAATTTCCGCGCGACAGTGGCCGGTCTGCGGATCGTGCGGCGATACGGCGCCGACGCGGAATCCGGTCTGCTCGAACACGCCGCCGCGCAGGGGAGACATCGGCCTGACCCTCGGCCAATTGCGGGATTGGACATCCACCAGCGGCTCAAAGCGCAGGGCCGACACCGGATGGGCAAAAGTGCCGCCCGGTTCCGATTTTACGCGCGGCGCCTGGTCAGAGAACGCGTAATTTTGAAGGGTTCGTCCGGGCTGTCAACTTGGGCGGATGCCGCGGACGCCAGCAAGAGTGAGCAGGCGAGCGCAGCAGGAAGAAAGGGGAGTGACTTGGTCATGGTTAAGTAGTCTTTTATTATGGTTAACCTATGCCGATTGCGCCCGAGCATGCTCCGCGCCGCAAGGCAAAATCTGCGCAATAGTGCCAAAAGCAGGTATGCAGGGTCCTGACCTGCCCTACTTGGGGTCCCACTGGAGGGCGGCTTTACGCCGCGATCGAGTGCCACCATCGCGGCATAAAGCCGCTCCTACATGGGCAGAATGTGCAATCGCGCCGCTGGCGCAGTCCCTTACCCCTTGGCCGTCGCCGCCTCGGTGGCCTTGAGCAGCGTGCGGCTGATGATGATGCGCTGCACTTCCGACGAGCCCTCGCCGATCTCGCACAGCCGGGCATCGCGCCAGAAACGCTCGACCGGGATGTCGCGGGTGTAGCCGTAGCCGCCGTGGATCTGGAGCACGCGGTTGCAGATCCGCGACGCGGCCTCGGACGCATAGAGTTTGCCGACGGATGATTCCAAAGTGTGCCGCTCACCGCGCTTCGCCAGCACGGCCGCCTGCAGCACGAGCGCCTCGGCCGCGCGCAGTTCCCACTTCGCAGTCGGCGATCATGAACTGCAGGGCCTGGAAATCCGCGAGCTTCGGCCGGAACTGCTTGCGGGTGATCGCGCTGCAGCGCCGCATCGAGCGCGGCCCGGGCGAGGCCAGCGATACCGCTGCGACGCCGATGCGCCCCTTGTCCAGGCACGCGAGCGCCGAAGCCTGGCCGCTGCCGCGGCCCCCCAGCAGATTTCGGGCGCGCGCTCAAGTCGGAACTCGGCGGTGTCCGACGCCCGCAAGCCGCACGTCGGCACCTTGCGCATGAGTTGGATGTCGGCGTGGCGCACGAGAAAGGCGCTGATCTCCTTGCGGCCTTCCGGGGTCCGGCCCGACACGGCCATCACAATCAAAAACTCCGCCCAGTGCCCCATGGTGATGTAGCGCTTGTGGCCGTTGAGTTCCCAGCGTCCCGGTTCAACCTCGGTGGCAATCGTTTGCACGCCGCCACTGTCGCTGCCGGCTCAGGTTCGGTCAGCGCCCAGGCCAGCCACGTGCCGGTCGGTGAGCTTGGGGAAACAGGGGTTTGTGCTGCGCGGCATTCCCGCCGCGAGCGGATGACCGACGCCCAGGGCGTTGTGCGCGGCGACATCAATCGCAAACGCCGCCTGGTACTTCGCCAGTTCGCGCACCGCCAGCGCGGCCGCGACATAGCTGAATTCCCGACCGCCGTGCGAGCGCAGCGCCGTCATGCCGAGCAGGGCCGATCGCGCCGGCCCGGGTGAAGGCCTCGCGCGGGATCGCCTCGTCCTCCTCCCACGCGGCGGCATGGGGTGCGACCTCCCTTTCGGCAAAGGCCGCGACTTGCTGAGAGAAATTCCAACTCGGCGGGAGTGAGGTGTTCGAGCCAGGGCGTGGGCAGGCTGGGCGTGACAGCATTCATGGGGTGGGTTGAGCCGGGGGCACCGGGCGATGCCGCCACCAAAACAATTCCGGCGTCAGGACCAGTCCGCGAGCGCGTCACGGACCCGCGAAAGCCCATTATACTCTGTTTGGCGTACGTTCCACGGCAGATTGCGGTTTGCCCGCCCGCGGATTTTCCCGAAACCTTCCGCCGGTTCAGTTCACCCCACCACCCTAATTCTGTGCCGCCCACCCCGACACTGCACGAACCCTGTCTGGCCCATGCCCGCGAGGAAGCGACCCTCCGCGAGGGCGGCGGCGCCGACGGACAGGCCCGTCAACACAAGCTCGGCCGCCTTTACGTTCGCGAGCGCCTCGCCGCCCTCGCCGACGACCGCGGCGCCGACTTCCTCGAAACTCGGCCTCTGGGCCGCCCACGGCATGTACCGCGAGTGGGGCGCCTTCCCCGGCGCCGGTGTCGTCACCGGCATCGCCACGATCTCCGGCCGTCCCTGCATGGTCGTGGCCAACGACGCCACGGTGAAGGCCGGCGCCTTCGTCCCGATGACCTGCAAGAAGGTGCTGCGTGCGCAGCGCATCGCCTTCGAGTGCAACCTGCCCCTCGTCTACCTCGTCGATTCCGCCGGCGTCTTCCTGCCGATGCAGGACGAGGTCTTCCCCGACGAGGACGACTTCGGCCGCATCTTCCGTCACAACGCCGTCATCTCCGCCGCGGGCATCCCGCAATACGCCGCCATCATGGGCAATTGCGTCGCCGGCGGGGCCTACCTGCCCGTCCTCTGCGACCAGATCCTCATGACCGAGGGCAGCGGCCTCTACCTCGCCGGTCCGGCCCTCGTGAAGGCCGCCATCGGCCAGGTGACCGACCAGGAATCGCTTGGCGGCGCGGCGATGCACGCCGGGATATCCGGCACGGTGGACTTCCGCGAGAAGGACGACCCCGCCTGCCTCGCGCGCCTGCGCAGCCTCGTGGGGCTGCTGCCGGCCCCGGCGCCGGAAAACCTGCCCGCCGGTGCGGAGCCGGAGGCCCGCGGAGAAAATCCTCGATCTGGTTCCCCCGACGGCCGCCGTGAATACGACGTGCGCGATCTCCTGCGCTGTCTCGTGGACGCCGGCTCGCTCGACGAAGCCAAGGCCGAGTACGGCCAGGCCATCGTCACCACCTTTGCCCGCCTGGGCGGCCGCCCGGTCGGCATTGTCGCCAACCAGCGGAAGCGCGTGCAGTCGCAGAAATCCGGCCTGCAGATGCCCGGGGTGATCTACGCCGATGCCGCCGACAAGGCTGCGCGGTTCATCATGGACTGCAACCAGACGCGCGTGCCGCTGGTGTTCCTGCAGGACGTTTCCGGCTTCATGGTCGGCAAGGATGCCGAGCAAAGCGGCATCATCCGCTCGGGGGCGAAACTGGTGAACGCCCTGAGCAACTCCACCGTGCCCAAGCTCACCGTGATCACGGGCGGCTCCTACGGGGCCGGCAACTATGCGATGTGCGGCAAGGCCTTCGACCCGCGCTTCATCTTCGCCTGGCCCCACGCCAAGTACGCCGTCATGGGCGCCGCGCAGGCCAGCGATGTGGTCTACGGCATCCTCGCCAAGGCGGCCAAGGACCGTCCGCAGGAGGAACTCGACAGGCTGCGCCAGCAGGTGAAGGGAAAACTACGTCGCGCAGGCCGACATCCGCTACGGCGCCGCCCGCGGCTGGGTGGATGCGATCATTTCACCCTTGGACACGCGCCGCATCCTCCTGCAAACCCTCGCCCTCGCCCACCGGCCCGGCCCGAAGGCCGGATTCCATACGGGTGTGATCCAAGTCTGACGCCATGCCCCGCCCCCTCAAGATCGCCAATGCTTCCGGCTTCTGGGGCGACCAGCCCGACGCCGCGGCCCGGCTCGTCGCCGCGCAGCCGGACTTGGACTACCTCACCCTCGACTACCTCGCCGAGGTCTCGCTTTCGATCATGGCCATCGCCCGGGCCAAGGATCCCGCGGCGGGTTTCGCGCGCGATTTTGTCGAGGTCGTGTCTTCCCTCGCCGGCTTCTGGCAACGCGGCGGCCGGACCAGGATCGTGACCAATGCCGGCGGCCTCGATCCGCTCGCCTGCGGCACGGCCGTGCGCGCCGTGCTGGCCCGCGCGAATCTCCCGGAAATGAAAGTCGCCGTCGTGACCGGCGACGACGTATTGGCCTGGGTGCGGACGCATGCGGCGGATTGCCGGAACCTGGAAACCGACGCGTCCCTCGACACCGTGCTGCCGCGGCTCGTGACGGCCAACGCCTACCTCGAGTCCGCCCCCATCGTCGCCGCCCTGCAGGCCGGCGCGCACATCGTGATCACGGGCCGCGTGGCCGACCCCTCGCTCACGGTGGGCCCGGCCCGGGCGCATTTTGGCTGGGGCGCGGAGGATTATGACCGCCTCGCCGGCGCGACCGTGGCCGGGCATCTCCTGGAATGCGGCACCCAGTCCTGCGGCGGATTTTCCACCGATTGGCTCGACCTCGCCGGCACGCACGACATCGGGTTTCCCGTGGCGGAAATCGCGGCGGACGGCTCCTTTGTCCTGACCAAGCCCGCCGGGACCGGTGGGGCCGTCACAATTCAAACCGTGAAGGAACAGCTCCTGTATGAGATCGGCGATCCCGGCGCCTACCTGTCGCCCGATGTCACGGTCTCATTCCTCGGACTCCAACTCTCGACGGACGGCGAAGACCGCGTGCGCGTCACCGGCGCCGCCGGACGCCCACCCCCGGAAAGCTACAAGGTCAGCGCCACCTACCGCCACGGCTTCAAGGCCCACGGCATGCTCACGATCTATGGTGCGCAGGCCGTCGAAAAAGCCCGCCGCGCCGGTCACGGCGTCCTGCAGCGCCTGACCGGGGCCGGCTGCGTCTATCGCGAAACCCTGGTCGAGTGCCTCGGCACCGGGGCCAGCGCCGGCGGGCTCGGACAGCGCGTACCCGAGTCCGACCTGATTGAAACCGTGCTGCGCATCAGCGTCGCGGCCGACACCGAGGAGCCCGTGCGGCGGTTCACCCGCGCCGTGGCGCCGCTGGTCACCAGCGGACCCCAGGGCGTCACCGGTTATGCGACCGGCCGCCCCAAGGTCCTGCCCGTCTTCGGTTACTGGCCCTGTCTCGTTTCCCGCGCCGCGGCCCAACCCCAGTGGAGTTTCGCATGAGGACGCTGCACGCCATCGCCTTCGCCCGCAGCGGCGACAAGGGCTCCTCCGCCAACGTGGCGGTGTTTGCCCGCACCCCCGCGGCCTACGCCTGGCTCCAGGCCCATCTGACCGCCGCCAAGGTGGAAGCTTACTTCCGCCCGCTCGGGGTCGGCCCCGTGCGGCGCTACGAGGTGCCGAATCTCGGGGCGCTCAATTTCGTGCTTCCCGGCATCCTCGCCGGCGGCGGCAGTTGTTCGCTGCGCATTGATGCGCAGGGCAAAACCCTGGGGCAGGCGCTGCTCGCCATGCCCGTTTCGCTGCCGCCGGAACTGCTCTCCTCCCTTCACCCCACCCCATGACTACTCCCCTGGTTATTTCGGAACAGCTCAAGCCCGGCGTCATTCAGCTCACGCTCAACCGGCCGGAAAAGCGCAACGCGCTTTCCGTCGCCCTCCTCGAGGCCTTCCTCGCCGCCCTGGACGCCGCCGAGGCCGATGCCGGACAGCGCGTGCTGATCCTCACCGGCGCCGGATCCGTGTTCTGCGCCGGGATGGACCTCGCCGAGGCCGGCAACCCGGCCGTTGCCGGCAGGTCCGGTGAATTGATTGCCACCATGCTCCGCCGCGTGGTTGAGAGCCGCCTCATCACCATCGCCGTCGTGCAGGGGGCCGCCCTCGCCGGTGGCGCCGGCCTCATGTCGGCCTGCGATTTCGCCTACGCCGAAGGCTCGGCCCGCCTCGGCTACCCCGAACCCCGTCGCGGGCTCATCGCCGCGCTGGTGATGACCTTCCTCCGCCGCCAGCTCCGCGAACGCGATGCCCGCCGTTTGCTCCTCACCGGCGAGTCCGTCTCCGGCACGGAAGCCGCCGCGATGGGACTCGTCAGCGCTGCGGTCGGCTCCGAACTCATCATGCCGACCGCCCTTCGCACCGCCAACGAAGTGATGCGCGGCGGCCCGGAGGCCGTCGTGCAGACCAAAAAGCTCCTCACCTCCCTGTGGCCCTCTCCCCTCACGGAGGATTTCACGCGAGCGATGCGCGTCCACCACGACATGCGCGACTCCGCCGAAATGAGGGAAGGCGTCGCCGCCTTCCGCGAGAAGCGCAAACCCAAGTGGGTCGTGGAAAACTAGCAGCCGGAATTTAACCACGGATCACGCGGATGGCACGGATTTGGGTTCGAGCCTCAGACCGGATTTAACCACAGAGAACACAAAGATCCATTGGCGGATGATACAATCGAGGCGCCTATAGGCGCGCGGGAGTCTCCTCCGAACCGGACGGAAGACTTTGTGTTCTTTGTGGTAAAAACGCCTTGGGATCGAAGATCTGAACCCAGATCCGTGCCATCCGTGTAATCCGTGGCAAAACGCCTTGGCCCGGCCGTGCATAATTTGCGGACGCAATGCCATCGGATAGCTGACCTTAATACTGCGCGTCCACCCCGCTTCCGGCCGGACTTATGTCATAAACGTGATAGGGTGTTAACCAACAAGGAGAACCCCCATCATGTCCAAGCTGACTGAATCCGAATCCGCCCGTCTGCACCCCGAAACCCTCGCCCTCAGTTACGGCTTTGATCCGTTCCTCAGCGAGGGGGCCATCAAGCCTCCCGTGTTCCTCACCTCGACGTTCGCCTTCCACAAGGCCGCCGAGGGCAAGAAATTCTTCGCCTGGGCCCACGGTGAAGGGAAACCGCGCGCCAAGCATGCCATGGGGCTCATCTACTCGCGCATCAATAATCCCAACCTCGAAATCCTCGAGGACCGCCTCGCGCTCTGGGAAGGCATGAAGGATGCGTACAGTTTCGCCAGCGGCATGGCCGCGATCGCCACCACGCTCCTCGCCACGCACCGGCCGGGCGACGAGATGATCGTGTGCGCCCCGGTCTATGGCGGCACCGATGGCCTGATTCATCACTTCCTCCGGGAGTTCGGCATCACCGCGCATTTCATCCGCGCCGGCATCGACGCCCCCGCCCAGGCCGAGCGCTTCATCACGCCCAAAACCCGCTCGATCTTCGTCGAGAGCCCCGCCAATCCCAACAACCGCCTCACCGACATCGGCGCCCTGAAGGCGCTCGCCCTGCGCCATGAGCCCGCGCCGCCCGCGGGCAGTGCCGGCCGCATCCTCATCATGGTGGACAACACCATGGCCGGCCCGGTCTTCGCCCATCCGGCCCGTGTCGGCGCCGACATCGTGCTCTATTCCGCCACGAAGTTCATCGGCGGGCACTCCGATGTCGTCGGCGGCGTGGCGCTCGCGAATGATCCCGCCATCCTGACCGCGATTGCCCATCACCGCGCCATGCTCGGCGGCATGCCCAACCCGTACACCGCCTGGCTGCTCACGCGTTCGCTGGAGACGCTCAAGATCCGGGCCGAGCAGCAGCAGGCCAACGCCATTCGCGCCGCCGCCTTCCTCGCCGCCCACCCCAAGGTCCGCAAAGTCTGCTACCTCGGACTCCTCACCCCGGCCGACCCGGAGTTTGCCATCTATCAAAAGCAGCAGAGCGGACCCGGTTCGCTGATTTCTTTCTACATCAAGGGTGGCGAGAAGGAGGCCTTCGCCTTCCTCGATCACCTGAAACTGTTCCGCCTGGCCGTTTCGCTTGGATCCACGGAGTCCCTGGCGCAGCACCCCGCCTCCATGACCCACTCGGGGCTCACGCCCGGGGATAAACTCCTCGGCGAAATCACCGACGACCTGATCCGCCTCTCCATCGGCATCGAGCACGCCGACGATCTGATCTGGGACTTGGATCAAGCCCTGGCGGAGGTATAGAAATTCAGAGCGAATATTTTAACCACGAATGGACACGAAGTGGCACGAATAAGGACCTCAAACCATAGATCTACAGATCATACTTTAACCACAGATTGGCACAGATGGTCACAGATATAGAAAAGGTGACCTGCAATCCTGATAAACTTCGAACCCCCACGAATAGGGATCCGACCAGAAGCATTCCGATAAAATTGGTGTGAAATTTAACCGGGCGAGCGGACCGAAGGATTGAACGCAGTTCAACCCAAGGGTCCGAGAGCATCGCTAGGTCATTCGTGTGTATTCGTGTCCATTCGTGGTTAAAATAGGCTCGTGGTTCGAAACCTCATTTGTGCCCATCTGTGAACATCTGTGGTTGAATTGCCTTGGCTCTCCTCTTCGTCCGTCAGCGCATGCAGCGCCGTGCCCGGCTTTCACTTTCCCATTATCTTCGCCATCGACCGGTCGTGCACTTTCGCCAGCGTGACCACGGCGAGGATCGCGGCGCCCAGGGCCCAGGCCATGTCGCTTTGGGTGTCCCAGATGTAGCCCTGTGTGCCGAGAAACGCGTCCGCCGCGGCCCCCGAGGCCAGGGCCGTCCACCACTCGAGCAATTCATAGAACCCGGAGAATCCCAGGCACACGCAGACCACCAGGAATCCCGTCCACCGGCTCGGCCGGCCGTCGCCCCGGTTGCGCAGGGGCGAGGTGCGCAGGAGGAGTTCGCGGGCGAGGATCGCCGGGACGAAGCCCTGGGCAAAGTGACCGAGCTTGTCATAGTTGTTGCGCGTCCAGCCAAACCATTCCCGCGCCCACTCACCCGCCGGCACGAGGGCGTAGGTGTAGTGTCCGCCGACGATCAGGATCACCGCATGACACCAGACCAGCACGAGCAGCAGCGACGACAGCGGAAACCGCTTTTGCACGGCGAGGATCAAGGGCACGCCAATCAGCACTGGGAAGACCTCCAGCCACCAAGTCAGCCGGTCGTGCGGATTCACCGCCGACCATGCGAGCACCGGAGCCAACAGGACAAGAAACCAGATCAGGCGTCGGTCCATGCGACCTTTCCTAGTGCTGGCAGACGTTTTCCGTCGCCACGGTGAAGCCCGCCTCGCTGCCACGGAATTTGCCGCGCGATGCGAGGAAATCGATCAACTGGTCGGCATCCATGCCATCAGCCGAACAGGTATGGTATCGGGCATCCGGCCCGAACTGCGCCTGCATGGCCTGCACCAGCGTGGCCCGGGTGTAGTTGACGCCCGAGGCGATCATGAAATCAAGGACGTCGTGGCCGTGAATCTGGGTTTCCATGTTGGTTGTCCCACCATGGTGAAGCAGCCTCAACCAGTGTCGAGGCGGACTTCCATTGACAGGTCCCGGTTTTGTTAATGGTTACCCAATACTTTTACAGGAGGGCACAGAGGAAGCAGAGGTCAGAAGACACCTTCGCTTCTCTGCCTCAGCTCATTCTGCCACCTCCAGTTGAAATGGTCCATAGGCTCGATCCAAATCCGTGCCATCCGTGTGATCGTGGTTAAGCCTTTTTGGTTTCAGCCTGAATGCTGGCAAAGAAGAGATCCCGGCGGCGCTGGGCCTCCTCAAATGAGGCGGTTTTCAAGGAGAAGCGTATCCGCTCCTTGGTGAAGGGTGTCGGATAGGCGGTGTAGTGCATGAACCATGTGCCGTGGTTGTTCCAAAGATGGTGACCGGGATTGTGGTGCACGGCGGTGCGCGCCACGGCGATCGGGGATTTGGCCTCGGGAAGGACGAAGTGGGTGTACGTACGCTCGCGCCGCGTCCGCCGGCGGCGGGGGAAGTTCTCCAGCACTCCGATGGCCGGACGCTCAGCGGAGGGCATCGTTTCTGACTGAAGACGCAACGGACTGTCATGGAATGGAGTCATAGGGGGCATTGAGTCGCCGCGACGACGGCACGCAGGGGCGCGCGCCGCCACCCGCAGCAGGTGGGCTCGCGTATAAAGACGCTTCAGCAGCGTAATACCCCTACAACGCTGACCCAATTACCCCAAACGGAGGAGGTATGAGGTGGAGGCCCTATATGGAAACCTGAGACCTGAAAATCTGAGACCTGAGGCCGGATCAAACCCGTCGGTAATTGAGGTAGGGCGAACCGTCCCCGGTGAGCCGCCCGCCAGCGGCTGACCAACCGGCTCGGCGAGGACGCCTCGCCCTACCTTCAAACCATTGTGAGTACCTAAGTGAACGAGAGAGTAGCCGGTGTCCCGCGTTCGGTACTCTCAGATCTCAGGTCTCAGGTTTCAGGTCTCAGGTTTCGTCTCCAACCGCCTACTTCAGCGTCGCAAAAATCAAACTCGCGGCGAAGCCGAGAAAAACCACGCCGAGCACGCGGTCGATCCAGTGACCGTGGCGGAAGAAAGCGGTGCGGACATTGGGGCGGGTGAAGACCAGCGAGACGAAGCAGAACCAGGCCATGGTCGCAAAGATCAGCCACACGCCGTAGCCGGCCTGCACGAGCTTGGGGGTCGCGGGACTCACGGCCACGGGGAACAGGGAAAGAAAGAAAAACGTGGCCTTGGGATTGAGGGCGTTGGTGAGGAACCCGGTGACAAATGCGGCGCGGCCGGTGGGCAGGGCCGCCGTGGCGGGATTGGCCTTGGTGCCGCCGCCATCCGCGGGAACGGTGCGTGGGCGGCTGCGCAGCGACTGCAGGCCGATCCACGCGAGGTAGGCGGCGCCGGCGTACTTGAGGACCGTGAAGGCGGTGGCCGAACCCATGAGGAGCAGTCCGATGCCGAGCAGCGCGTAGGTGATGTGCAGGGAAATGCCCGTGCCGATGCCAATGCTGGTCCAAAGCGCGGTGCGGCGTCCGTGCACGAGGCTCTGGCGCAGCACGATGGCAAAGTCCGGCCCCGGACTGGCCACGGCCAGGGCATGCGCCACGGCGATGGTCAGGAATTCGGCGAGGTACGGGTGCATGTGGGATACCGGCAAGCGGATACCGGAAACCGGAATGTGAGGTCAGGCCTGTCCGCAATCCGGCATCTGCCATCCGGTATCTGCCATCGTCAGAGCGCCAGATCCTTGAAGCTCTGCTCCTGGCGCAGGCGCTCGATGGTTTCCTCGGTGAAGGAAATCACGCCGGATTTGTCGGCGTGTTCCTCGTGCGCGCGCTTGAGGACCTTCAGGGCCTCCTTGGGTTTGCCGAGGAGGGAGTAGATGTAGATCTGCTGCATCAGCGGCTGGGGATTCCGGGGATCGAGCTTGTAGGTGGCACCATACGCCTTGACGGCGGACTCGTAGGCGGAACGGGCGCCATTCAGGTTGTCGAGCCGACGGCGGAAACTGCCGAGATTGAGCCAGTATTCGCCGTTGTCCGGGCAAAGCTTCACGGCCTTGGCCATGAGTTCCTCGGCGCGCGCCCAGTCGCGCATGGTGCTGGCAAACTGCGCCTCGCTGACGAGGCTGGCCGCCTCCTTGCGCTGGAGAGAGGTGATCTTCGGGCCGCACCCGGCGGTGAAACCAAGCAGCAGGAGGATGGCGACGGTGGCGAGGAGGCGGTTCATGGCAAAAAGGGGAAGGTGAGGCGAGAACACCCAACCGTTGCCACACCGGGAGCGCAAACCGGAAAGAGGCGGTAATCGGCAAAACCGTCAGGGCTGGGCTGTGGCCCTGCGGGCATTTCATCCCCTTGCCCCAATCGGGTGGCTGCGAGCGTAAGCGAGTGGATCACACGCTGCATGCGCCAAAACTCCACTCGCTCACGCTCGTAGCTACACCGGGGTTAAAGTCGTAGTGCCGGTCTTTAGCCGGCACTGGTACGGTGAACCGACCTGCCGGGGCGGCGTGGCAGGCGCGGGCTGAAGCTCCGCGCTACGATCGGGTGCGGAGCGGATGGGTAGGGCAGGTCTTTGACCTGCCCTTCGCACGCTTCATTCGCAGTTAAGCGCCAAACTGGCAGGTCACAGACCTGCCCTACTTCAGGGCCAAGCATAAAATCCGGCATGCATCATTCAGTCCCCCACTGCAGGGGGTAAAATTGATCTGCCGGAATTCGCAGACGTAGCGATATCCAATCCGCTGGTAGATGCCGTTGCTGGTGGGATTGGCGAGGTCGGTGAAAAGGAAGCAAAACCGGTAACCGCGCTCGAGCATCAAAGCGCTGACCCGGGCCACGGCCGTCGTGGCGTAGCCTCGACGGCGCAAGGCCGGTGGAGTGTACACGGCACTGAGGGTGGCACCATTCGGCGTCGAGGGAATCGCCTTCACCGAGGTCACGGGTTCGCCTGCGACTTCCCAGAAATACCAATGGTCGAGATTCTCGGCGAACGGCGACTCCGGTGCACTCGGCATGATCTCGGAACGAAAGGCGCGGTTCCATGCCTCCACCAACGCGACATCGGCTGGGTTCGCTTTCCGCAGCCGCCCGGCCGTAGGTGGCAGCGTGACGACCTGGTCCAATTCGTAAGTGCCGAGCTGCATCGCGACCCTGGCCTGCACCGGTTTGCGCGCCGTCCACCAGGTCGCAAACGCTGACGCGTCCTCCACCGCGCCAATCACTCCCGGCAGGGACTGCTCCAAGCAGTCGAGCCCGACAACCTCCGTCGCCTCTCTCGGAAAGGGGTGCGACAGCACCAGGTTGTGAGGGGGCGTGCGCAAAGCCACCGCCAACAGCGGCGCATCCGGCGAGTCACCAGCCTGGACAGCGGCCAGGTACAACCCTTGCGGGAGTGGACCGGACATCGCAGTCAGTCCATGGATGATGCGCAGTGGCAGGCTGTTGGTCGATTCGCTGCGTGAGAGAAAAGGAACGACCCTGCCGGCAAACTCCCGCACATCGCCATACTGCCGGATCCAAGTCATCACCGGCTTCCTACATGTCCGGCGGGACGGTCGCGATGGCTTCCTCGAGAGTGGTGACGCCGGCCCTGACCTTGGCCAGGCTGTCCTGGTGGAGGGTGGTCATGCCGCCGCGCTGGGCGATCTTCTTCAACTCGGCGGTCTCGGCCTCGCGGTTCACCGCGGAGATGAGCTCCTCGTTGGTGACCATGAGTTCGTGAATACCGATCCGGCCCTTGTACCCGCTGTTGCCGCACTTGGGACAGCCCTTGGCGTTGTGCTTGAAGATCTGGCCGCTCCAACCGATGGCCTTTTCCAACACGTCCTTCTCCCGGCCCTGGGGCTCGTAGGCGATGCGGCAGGTCTTGCAGACGCGGCGCATGAGGCGCTGGGCGCACACGCACAGGAGCGAGGATGAGATCATGAAGGGCTCCACGCCCATGTCGGTGAGACGGGCGATGGTGCCGGGGGCGTCGTTGGTGTGGAGCGTCGAGATCAGCAGGTGACCGGTGAGCGCCGCCTCGACGGCGATGTTGGCGGTCTCCTTGTCGCGAATTTCGCCGACGAGGATGATGTCGGGATCCTGCCGGAGGAAGGCGCGCAGGGCGGACGCAAAGGTGAGGCCGATCTGCCGGTGCATCTGCATCTGGTTCAGGCCGGGGAGCGTGTACTCGATGGGATCCTCGGCGGTGCGGATGACGACGTCGGGGGTGTTGATCTCATTGAGCGCCGAGTAAAGCGTCATGGACTTGCCGGAGCCGGTCGGGCCGCAGTGGAGGATCATCCCGTAGGGCTGGGTGATGCAGCGGCGGTAGCGGGCCAGGTTGTCCTCGGAGAAGCCCAGCGCGGTCAGCGGCAGCGTGGTCTTCTGCTTGTCGAGGATACGCATGACCACGCCCTCGCCGTGGTTGAGCGGGGCGGTCGAGACGCGCAGGTCGAGGTCGAGATTCTTGCGGGTGTACTGCTTGAAGATGATGCGGCCGTCCTGCGGCAGGCGGCGTTCCGCGATGTCGAGGTTGCACATGATCTTCAGGCGGGCGACGAGGGCGGGGCCGACCTTGGAGGGGAGGCGCAGCTTCTCGTGGCAGAGGCCGTCCACGCGGTAGCGGATGACGACGTCCTTTTCCTGGGGCTCGACGTGAATGTCGGACGTGCCGGAGAAATACGCCTCCTCGATGATGCGGTTGGCGAGCTCGATGATCGGGCCGGATTCCTCGTTGGTGAGGTCCTCCTCGGTGACCTCGCCGACGCTGCCGAACTCGGCGCCGATCTGGTCCACGACGTCGCCGAAGCCGGCGGCCTCGCGGTCGGCGGGGCCCTTGGCGAAACGGTCGCGGATGTCCTTGTCGCGCCCGAGCAGGCGGATGACCTTCATGCCGGTCATCTCGTGAATCTTGGACGGGAGCGAGACGTCGAAGGGATTGGCGAAGGCGACGAGCAGCAGGTCGCCCACCTGGCCGACCGGCAGCACGAGGTGCTGCTGGCAGAACTCCTGCGGAATGCGCTCGAAGGTGGCGCTGGTCAGCCGGTAGCGGGCGACGTTGTACGGGGCGATGCCGAGGGCGCGGGCCTTGGCGACCAGGAGCTGGAAGGGGCTGACGTGAAACTCGTCCTGCAGGATCTTCTCGAGCGCCTCACCGGTGAGGTCCTCCGGCCGCACCATGATGCTCTCGCGCTGCTCCGCGGTGAGGCGGTGCATGGCCTCGAGCTTGACGAGGATCTGGGTCTGGACTTTGCCAATGGGCATGGGCGGTCAGGTACGGACGGGGGGCGGAACGGCGGTCGGTGGCGTGCTGCCGCCGGTGGCCGGCGGAACCGGAGCGGCCGTGGGAAACGGCGCCGCGGTGACCGAGCCGGCGGGTTTCGGGAAAGGCGCGTTGCTGCCGGGTTTCGCAAACGGCGCGGTGGTGCCGCCGGGGGTGACGGGGCGGCCGAAGGGCGAACGGGTGCCGGAGGCCGGCACGGCGCGCTCGAGTTCCAGCTTTTCGAGATAGTCGGCAATGGCGTCGAGGGTGACGCCGAACCAGAGGACGGAGCCGCCGAGCAGTTTTTCCCAATGCGCGCGCACGGCCGGGCTGAGATAATAGGCGGTGGCGATGAAATGGAAATCCTCCTCGCGGTCGAACGGCACGGACCAGGTGGCCCAGCAGGAACTGACGTCGGTCTGGCGGCGGATGTCCTCGGGCACATCGTAATCGCGGAGGTCCACGAGACCCACGCCCTCGTTGTCCACGACGTGCTGGAGCACATCCTCCTCGCGCACGACCTTCATTTCATAGCAAAGGATGCCGAGGACGGTGTTCTGCCGGGGCTGGCCGGAGGCGACCAGCTCGAGGAGGCGTTCGTTGGCCTTTTCCAGGTCGTCGATCTTGACGAGGTTGGCGTCCACCAGATTGGCCCCCATCAGGCGGTTGGCCCGCATGAGCAGTGAACGGTATTCTGTAGCCATCGCGGACATAGATTACGCGTTGGCGGCGGCTTTGCGCGACATTTTTTCGCGCCGGCGCAGGGCCGTGACGCGTTTTAACAATTCCTTCTTGAGCTTGGGCAGGCCGTCGCCGGTGAGGCAGGAGATTTCCATGATCGCGGCCTTCGGGTAGCGCTTCTGGAACTTGGCCAGGTTCGCGGCGGATTCGGGGACATCCGTCTTGTTCGCGACCACGATGATGGGCTTCTCCAGCAGCGCCGGATCGTAAAGCTCCAGTTCGCGGACGAGATGCTTGTAGTCGTTGCGCGGGTCGCGGGCGTCGGTGCCGGCCATGTCCACCAGCAGCAGCAGGAGGGCGCAGCGCTCGATGTGCCGGAGGAAGCGGTGGCCGAGGCCGCGGTTTTCGCTGGCGCCCTCGATGAGGCCGGGGACGTCGGCCATGAGGAGGCGCTTTTCGTTGGGATACTCGATCACGCCGATCTGCGGGTGCAGCGTGGTGAAGGGATAGGCGGCGGTCTTGGGGCGGGCCTTGGTGATGGCGCGGGTCAGCGAGGACTTGCCGGCGTTGGGAAAGCCCACGAGGCCGACGTCGGCGATGCTCTTGAGGATCAGGCGGTAGCTGCCGGTTTCGCCGGGCAGCCCGGGATTGGCGCGCTTGGGGGCCTGGAAAGTGGAGGACTTGAAGTGGGTGTTGCCCCAGCCGCCATTGCCGCCCTTGCAGAGGATGATCTCCTCACCGTCGTGGATGAGTTCGGCCACGATCTTGCCGGTGGCCTCGTCAATCACGACGGTCCCGAGCGGCAGGCGGATGCGGCAATGCTCGCCGTCCTTGCCATGCTGGTCGGAGCCGAGCCCGTGCTCCCCCCGCCCGGCGCGCCAGTGCGGCTGGTACTTGTAGTCCACGAGGTTGTTGGTGTCGTCGTCACCCACGAGGATCACGTCGCCGCCGCGACCGCCGTCGCCGCCGTTGGGTCCACCCCAAGGCTCGTACTTCTCGCGGCGGAAGCTCACGCAACCACGTCCGCCATCACCGGCCGCCAATTTGACTGTGCACTCGTCAACAAACATGAGACCAACCATGCAGATGCCGGGACGTTTGCCAAGGCCCGCGCGGAATCGATCCGGTTTTAACCACGGATTTCACGGATAACACGGATCAGAAGGTGATCATACTGCTTCGCCGGGTCGTGGAAGGCGTGGCAGAAGAATTAAATCCATTTTACAGGAGGAAACAGAGGAAACGGAGATCGGAAACCTCTGCTATCTCTGCTCCCTCCTGTGCAATGAATTGGATCCATCCGTGAAATCCGTGTGATCCGTGGTAAAAAACTCAGCCAAGGCCGGGCCACGGCCTGCCGTTGACGGTCACACGCACAGCCTTGCCGCGGGTTACTTTGAGGTTCACCGGCGTTCCGCACAGCTTGAGGCTCGCTTCGGCGCCTTTCAGTCCCTTGGGCAGGCGCGGGCGGATTTCCAGGCCGTGCTCGCCGGGACGCACGCCTAGGATGTGTTGAACATACAACACGATGAGCTCGGCCCAGTTCCAGACGACGATGCCGACCTGCGGGAAGGGCGGGGCCAGGCGCTGGCCGTAGAACTCAAACCAGGTGCCGGCCTGCGCGCCGGGCACCTGATCCAGCCAGCGGAGGATGCGCCAGACCTTGGCGTCGTCGCCGGCCTCGATCGCGGCCCGGGCGATGAAAAGCGAGGCAAAGGGCCAGCCGCCGAGCGAATCGGGCTCGGAGATGACATGGTAGCGGCCGTAGCCGCCGGTCTTCCAATCCTGGTTCCAGAGGGTCTCCAGCGACTTGAGCGTGCGGCGGGCGAGCACCGACTTGGCCGGGATCATGCCCAATGCGATGGGCAGCGCGGCCGAGGTGTCGGGGTTGAGATAATGCGGTCCCGCCGCCCCCAGCGGCACGGAGCCGGGCAGTTGCGCGGAGTCGAGCGCCGTGATGGTTTCCTGCACCCGGCCGTCGGGGCCGCGGCGCTTGATGAAGCCGCGCGCGTCGTGCATGCGGTAACGGGGATGGGTGAGGATCGCCGCCTTCAGCTTTTCGGCCTCACGGTCCCAACGGACCGCCTCGGCCCCGTGGCCGGTGAGCCGGGCCAGCACGGCCCCGGCGGCGAGACCGTGGGCGACGTAGCACTGGTAGATCAGCTCCATGCCATGCTGGATGCCGTGCGCCCGGTGGCGCTCCCAGAATTCGCGCGAATTGACGAGCAACCCGCTCCGGGGATGCCGGAAAACCTTCTGCAGCGGAAACTCGGCGGCGGCGGCGATCTTGCCCCAATGCTCGCGCACGAGGGCGACGTTTCCGGTCCACATCACATAGTCCTTCAACGTGCAGAGCAGCAGCCCGTTCTGGTCGAGTTCCACATCGGCCGGATTGCGCTTCTCGCTGGAATCCAGCGTGTCGCCTTCCGGCGTGACGAACTTGCGGAGCAGGCGGGTGAGAATCGTGGTGGCCGGTCCGGTCGCGCCGATCAGGGTCAGCGCGAGGGCGATCATGGACTGGTCGCGGAGCCACTCGAGGTTGTACTGCCAGATGCTGCCATCAATGCAGCCCTGCCGGGAGACGGCGACGGGCAGCTGGGCGCAGGAGGCGCGGAAGAAATGATCGAGCCGGGCATGGCCGAACTTCACGCGGGCCAGGCTGCGCCAGAAATCGAGGCACTCGGGATCCCGTGGTGCTTTGGCCAGGAACGTGACTTTCACGCGGTCCGCGGCGGGCAGGAGCGTGCAACCGATGACCAGCGTGCGACTCGCGCCGGCCGCCAGCATGAGGCGGCGGCGAATGAACGTGGAGCGGGCGCCAGTCGCGACAACACAGGTGATGCGGCTCCGGCCGGAGTTCTGCAGCGTGACTTCGCGGCAGATGACGGGACGTTTCCAGGTCGGGCAGGAAAAACGTTCCGTGACCCGCAGTCCGGCGGCCGACCAGCGGACCACGACGGTGGGGACCGGGGCCTTGGTTTCCCACCCGACACGGCAACGGCCGGCGATGGGCGAATGGACGCGGCCGCCGGTGGTGAGTTGGAGCTGCGTCGGCGCGAGGCCGGTGGCGGCATCCATCGTGAGCGCCTCGCGCTTCTTGCGCAGGCGGTCGGGATTCATCACGAGCAGGCCGACGGGAGTCCCCTCCCCGGCCGGCGCCCACTGGACGGCGGCCTGGATCAGGCCGTTGCCGAGGAAGAAATACTCCACGTCCTTCAGCTTGGTGCGGACATCCTCGGGTCCGATGTTGGGATCGTCGTGGTAGAAATGCTCGCTGGCATCAATCATGGTGAAAGCCGACGGTAGAAACCGGTGCCAGGCGGCGCGATGCAAAACCGGCAGTACCCCACTGCGGGAATGAATATTTACCGGGAAAACTGTAGGAGCGGCTTCATGCCGCGACCAAACGCGCCCACTCGGATGATGTAGGGCGGGGTCTCCGAACCCCGCCATTCGTAGCTACGAGCGTGAGCGAGTGGACGAACCACCACTCGCTCACGCTCGTAGCTACAATTCAAACATGGCGGGGTTCGGAGACCCCGCCCTACATCAATCAGCGTTCTCCCTCAGAGCGTGATCTTGATGCCCTTGCGCAGATACGTGGGGACGTCGAGGTCCGAGCCGTCGAAGAGGTTGCGGTCGGTCTTCTCGAAGTAGCCGCGGCTCTCGATTTCACCGAAGCCAAATTCGTCCTGCGCGACCTTGATCGCCGCGAGTTCGGCGGCGTGGGTCTCCGCGGTCTGGGCGGTGGCGGGCGTCGGACCGGCGACCGGCGAGCCTTCGGTCGTCGTGGCAGCAGCGGTGCGCGTGGCGCGCGCCGGGACCGGGGTCGGGCGGCGGGCGCCGCCGATGCGGCCGCCCATGTCGCTGGTGCCGATGACGCACACCTCGACGCGGTTCTGCATGCTCTCATCAATCACGGCGCCCATGATGACGTGCGACTCCCGACCGAACTGGTCGGTGATGGCGGTCATGAGCTCGTTGACCTTGGGCAGGGTGAGATCGGTGCCGCCGATGATGTTGACCAGCAGGCGGTCGGCCTTGCGGGAAAACTCCGGGGTGTGGAGCAGCGGGCAAAGCTTCAGGCTCGCGATGGTGTCGGCCACGCAGGTCTCGCCGGCGCCTTCGCCGAGACCGAAGAGGGTCTTGCTCCCGCGCTGCAGGAACACCTGGCGGAGGGCGGAGAAGTCGAGGTTGATGAGGCCGGTCTTGAAGAGCATCGCCCAGATGGACTTCACGCCGCGGCCGATCCACTCGTCGGCGCGGGCGAAGGAATCGAGCACCGAGGCGTCCTCGGCGCCCTCCTGCAGGAGGATGTCGTTGGGCAGCGGGATGACGGCGTCGCAGACCTTGCGCAGCGCGAGCAGTCCCTCCTCGGCCTGCTTCAGGCGGCGGCCGCCCTCGAAGCTGAACGGAAGGGTGACAAACGCGATCACGAGCGCGCCGGCCTCGGCGGCGGTCTCCGCGACCACCGGGAGCGCCCCGCTGCCGGTGCCGCCGCCCATGCCGCCGATGAGGAAGACGAGGTCGCAGTCCTTGACGACGGCGGCGATCTTCTCGCGATCGGCCTCGGCGGCCTCGCGCCCGAGATCGGGATCGCCCCCGGCCCCGAGGCCGCGGGTGACGCCCATGCCGATGAGGACCTTGTCCTGCACGGGCGAGCTGGAGAGCGCCTGGTAATCGGTGTTGATCACGGCCATCTGCAGGCGCTCGAGATTCTCCATCTTGAGGCGGTCCACGGCGTTGGAGCCGGCGCCGCCGACGCCCACGAGCTTGATGGCGATGTTGCGGTCGGTGAGGAGCTCGTGCTCGAGGGGAAGTTCGTTGAGATTCATGGCGCTCAGTTCGAGGCGAAGAGCCGGGAGAAGAAGCCGCCCTTGCGCCGGGGCGCATCGGAACGGTCGGCGCGGGAATTCACGCCGTAGTAAAGGACCCCGAGGGCGGTGTTGTAGCCGGGGTCGCGGAGATTCTCGGCCACCCAGCCGGGGGTCTCGCCCAGGTGGGCGGGCACGCCGAACACGCGGGCCGCGGTCTCGGCGATGCCGGCGAGCTTGGCGGTGCCGCCGCTGAGGACGACGCCGGCCGAGCAGGTCTCGGGGGTGAACGCGCCGCCGAGCTTCTTCCGCACGATCTCGAGGATCTCGGTCACGCGGGCGGAGGTGATCTGCTCGATGGCGTGACGGGAGAACTGCCGGTCGCCGATGGCGAAGTTGCCGTCGAGCCAGATCTTCTCGCCCTTGTCGCGGGTGATGATGGAGGCGCGGCCGAAGCGGTGCTTGAGCTTCTCGGCCTTGCCCTCGGCCAGGCGGAGACCGATGCTGAGGTCGTTGGTGATGTGGGCGCCGCCGACCGCGAGGACGCCGGTGGTGTGCGGCACGCCGTCGCGATAGATGGCGAAGTCCGTGGTCCCGGCGCCGATGTCAATCGCGAGGACCCCGTGCTGGCGCTCCTCGGGCGTGGTGATCATGTGGCCGGTCGCGAGGCTGGAGAGCACGAGTTCGCGGACCTCGAGGTTGAAGCCGCGGATGACGTGGATGAAATCGGCGAGCTTGTTCTCCTGGCCGTGCACGGTCCAGTAGCCGACATCGAGGCGCTGGCCGACCAGGTGCTCGGGATTGGGGACCAGGCGGCCGTCCACGCGGAACGGCCGGCGGATGTGGTGGACGACGAGGCGGCCGGCGGGCAGCTGCTTGGCGCGCGCCAGTTCGCAGACGGTGCGGATGTCCTCGGCGCCGATCATGTTGTCGGCGGCCTTCACGCTCACGGCGGCCTCGTTGTAGAAGCCCTCGAGGTGTCCGCCGGACTGGGCGAGAAACACGAGGTCGATGCGCTCGCCGGCCTCGCGCTCGGCCTGCTCCAGCGCGCTGTGGGTGCACTCGCTGGCCGCCTTGTAGTCGACGACGGTGCCCTTGATGATGCCGCGGGACTGGCACTCGCCGCGGCCGATGATGGCCAGTTCGCGGCCGTTGTACTCGCCAATCAGGACGGTGATCTTGGAGGTGCCGATCTCGACGGCGCCGATGAAGGTGGGACTAGAGCTCACGCGGATTCTTCTTCTGCGGATGGTTGAAGGGGATGAAAAAGGGTTTCGGTTCCGTCGTCGGTGCCGGGGCGGTGGCCGCCGGAGCCGGCTGGGTGGCGGCGGGATCGGGCGGCGTGGCGAGCGTGACGGGCACCTGGTAGCTGCCGTCCGCATTGCGGTCCATGTCGGAGGCCCGGCCGATGGCGAGGTTGATCTCCTTCAGGGGCTGGCCGGTATCAATGAGCACATCGAGGAGGGCGAGCTGGCGGAAGTAATCCACCGCGGCATTGAAGGTGATCTTTTCCGCCAGCGTGGAACTCACCAGCAGCTCGCCGTCGGATTCGAGCCGGGCGAGCGAAATCACCTTCCACGTGGCATAGAGGTGCGGCGCCTCGTTGCGGGCCTTGGCCAGCAGCTCGGCGGCGGGTTCCATGCCCGTCACGGGCAGGAAGCGGTCGCGGGTGCGCACGAGCTTCACGCCGTCGAGCCAGACCAGCGAGTTCACCATTTCGGGATCGTAGCCGGCGCCCTCGTAAACCGTGCCGTCGCGCGCCACGAGGAGCTCGCGGGTCGCGCCGTCGGCGAGCTGCGCCATCACGCGGACGACGGGGGTGCGCTCGGTCAGCGCGACGGAGAGGGTCGAGGGAAAGTGGCGGGTGACCGTGGCGCTGCGGACCTGGCCGCTGGCCAGCAGGCGGACGCGCAGCTGTTCGAGGTCGAGCTCCATCAGCGAGGCGGCGCGCGGCAGGGCCAGCGTGCGGGTGATCCAGGCCTGATCGAGCACACCGTCCGTCGCGACCGCGATTTCCTTCACCGGCGTGGAGCTGACGGTGCGGGAAGGCCCGCCCGGATGCTCCTGCAGCGCGGCGGCGACCGCCCAGACGAGGCCGAGCAGCAGCACCACGGTGACGGCGGTGATGGTGGTTTTCAGCGAGCGCTGCATCACCCGGCGCCGACCGCCCCGCGACATGGCGCGGGGTTTCAGCTGCTGCGGTATATCGCGCCAGCTGCGGGTGTCGGGTAAATTGTCCTGGTTGCGGCTCAAGGAGAAGGGGGGCGGCCGGAGGAGGCAAAACGCTGCAGCGCAGGCCGGACAAGCTCCCGGACCAATGCCGTGAAATCCAGCCCCGCGCAGCGTGCACTCATCGGCAGCAAACTGGTTTCCTTCATGCCGGGTAGCGTGTTGATTTCCAGCAAATAAAGCATGTTTTTCGGGGCCAGGATGAAGTCCACGCGCGCGTAGTCCCGGCACCCGCAGGCCGCGAAGGCGGTCTCGGCCGCCTGCTGCACCTGGGCGGTGACCGTGTCGTCCAAGGGCGCCGGACAAAAATACTCCGTCATGCCCTTGGTGTACTTGCTGACATAATCATACACGCCCGACTTGGGGCGGATCTCCACTACGCCCATGGCGCGGCCGTTCAGCACGCCGACGGAGAGTTCGCGGCCGCGGATGCGTTCCTCGATCAGCCAGTTGCCGCGCGTGATGGCGGCCAGCGCGGTGGCCAATTCCGCGCGGTTGCCGACCATGCTGAGCCCGACACTGCTGCCCTCGTCGTTGGGTTTCACGACCACCTCGGTGCCCAGTTTCGCGATGACCTCGTCCGCGGTGGGCCGGCGGTCGGCGGAAAAACGGAGATCGCGGGGTACGCCGACGCCCCTGGCTGCGGCGACCTGCTTGGTCCGGGCCTTGTCCATCGTGAGCGCACTGCCGGCCGCATCACAGCCGGCGTAGGCGATGCCCGCCGCGTCCATGAGCTGCTGCATGCCGCCGTCCTCGCCGAAGGTCCCGTGCAGGGTCGAAAACACGACGTGCCGCGCGGGATCGAGCCCCTCCGGCAACGCATTGGCCGTGACGTCGAACCAACGGGTGGGAAAAGAGCGGGCCAGCGCGGCGCCGCAGGCGCGACCCGAGCCGAGTGAAACCTCGCGCTCGGAGGAAATGCCACCGGCCAGCACAGCGATGATGGGTTCGTTCATGGGAAGTTCAGGTCAGGCAGGGATTTAACCGCAAAGAACGCAAGGAACGCAAAGAGCAGAGACTCCAAGGCGGGAGTGAACAAGGGAGTGTTTTCAACCCCCTATTCTCACACTTTGTCATTCTGAACGAAGTGAAGAATCCAGTGAACGACAGTCGAGGGCCTCGATAAGCGCACACTGGATTCTTCGCTCCGCTCAGAATGACAATCAGGGATTTGAAAACACTCAGAAGCTCGCTCCCACCAAGGGATCGCAGTGCGCTAAATGCTTTCCTCCCCTCTTTGCGTTCCCTGCGTTCTTTGCGGTTAAATCGGTTCGATCCGTTCACAGCACGTCCTCCCATTTTTTCCCGTACAACAGCACCTCGGGTTCGAGGGTCACGCCGGCGGACGCCTGCACGCGGGCGCGGACGCGGCGGATCAGTTCCAACACGTCGGCCGTCGAGGCCTGGCCGCGGTTGACGATGAAGTTGGCGTGGACCGGCGAGACCTCGGCATCCCCCACCCGCTCGCCCTTGAGCCCGGCGCGGTCAATGAGCCGCCCGGCGGAGTCGCCCGGCGGGTTCTTGAAAATGCAGCCCGCGCTCGGCTCGCGCGGCTGGCTTTCCTGCCGCTTGCGCCGGTAAACATCAATCTGGCGCGCCACGTCGGCCGAGGCCTTTTCCGCCGCCGGCCGCAGCAGGGCGCCCAGCGCGACGGCCTGATGCAGCTCGGCACAGTGCCGGTAATCCACGTGCATCGCGGACTTCTCGAGGGTCCGCACTTCGCCGGCCATGGTCATCAGCTGCACTTCCTCGACCACGTCGAACATCCACCCGCCCATCGCGCCGGCATTCATGCGCAGGGCGCCGCCGACATTGCCGGGGATGCCCTCGAGAAACTCGAAGCCCGACAGCCCGGCCTTGGCCGCGAGGCCGCAGAGATTCTTGAGCCGCAGGCCGGCGCCGACCCACACGCGGCCGCCCTCGCGCAGCTCGAACTTCGCCCAGTTTTCGTGACCGAGATTGATGACGAGTCCGTCCACCCCCTCGTCGGGCACAAGCAGGTTGGAGCCGCGACCAAGCATGAACACGGGCACGCCTTGCGCCGCCGCGCCGCGCAAAAGAATCTGTAGATCCGCAATGCTCGCGGGTTCCGCGTAAAGCCGCGCCGCCCCGCCGACTCGCATGGTCGTCCGCGGACCGAGCATTTCCTCGCGGCGGAGCTTCGTCTCCGGGCTCAAGCCTTGCGCCAGGACCGTGGCAATCCCGTCCCACCCCACCACCGCCACGGGGGCTTTGGCCAGCGTGGCAATCCAGGCCCGGGCCTTGCGGTCAATGTCACCGGCCCCGACGAACGCCACGAGGTCGCCGGGGCGTGAATCACCGGACAGAACGCGGAACAGGTCGGCATCGCTGCCGGCATGGGTGTCCACCTTGCCCGTCGCCGCGACTTTTCCCAATTCCGCGCCGAGTTCGGCGGAGGTCCCGCCCGGCACCGGGGACTCGCCGGCGCCATAAACTTCAAGCAGATGCACGCGATCGGCCAGCGCGAGCGCATCGGCAAACGCGGCCTTGAATTGCGCCGTGCGGCTGTAGCGGTGCGGCTGGAAGACCGCCACCAGCCGCCCACCCGGGGCTACCCGCGCCCGCAGTCCGGTCAGCAGGGCGTGGATCTCCGACGGATGGTGCGCGTAATCCTCGATCACGGTGAGCCCGTCCGCCTCGTGCAGGACGGTCTGCCGGCGGCGCACCCCGGGATAATCGGCCAGGAGCTCCGGCGCCAGCTTCGCCCCCATGAGCTGCGCGGCGGCGAGGGCCGCGGTGGCGTTGGCGGCATTGAACCTGGAACGGGTCCGCACCGTGGCCGCGTTGATCGCAAAGCGGCCGCCGAGCTGCAGGCGCATGAGCCCGTCGGCCTCACCCGCCAGGGTCGCCGCAAAGTCGCCCTCGGGTCCGAACTTCAGCGCCGCCGGCACCAGCCGGCGCGAGCGGGCGCATTCCGCATTCACCAGCACGGGGCCGGAGGTGCGGCCGGCCAGCGCCACGAAGGCCTGCTCCAGCTGCGCGGGGTCGCGGTAATGGTCGGGATGATCCCAATCGAGGTTCACGATGACGGTCAGCGCGGGCGCGAAACCGACGATGGTGCCGTCGCTCTCGTCCACCTCCGCCACGACCCAATCATTGGTTCCCACCGCCGCCGGGGGCAGGGCGTCGCCGGCGAAGAAACCGCCGAGCACGTGGCCCGCGGGAAAGCCGGCCGCACGCAGGGCGGTGACCAGCATGGCCGTCGTCGTCGTCTTCCCATGCGAGCCGCAGATGGCGACCAGCTTTTTGCCGCGCATGACCTCGGCCAGCAATTCGCCCCGCCTCACCATGGGCGCCTGCCGGGTGCGGGCGGCGACGCGGGCCGGATGGTCCGCCGGTATGGCGGAGGAATGCACCAGCAGTTCACAGCCGTCGGGCATCGGGCCGATGGTCACCCCGGCGCGTTCCAGCTGCCGGCGCACGTCGGGCGCGAGGTCCCGGTCCTCGCCGGTCACGGTGTAGCCGGACGCCGCGAGGTAGATCGCGAGCGGACCGAGGCCGGTGCCGCCGACCCCCGCGCAGTGGAGCTGCCGCACTGCGCGCCCGAAGAGAGGCGGAAGCGGGGCGTCACTCATGCCGGTTGGGGCTGGGTCGCGGAAGGAGGCGGCGGCGAAGCGCACAGCTCCTCGAGATCCGCGAGCATCAGGTCGAGCGAATTGGCGCGGTCCATGCGCTGCAGGTTGCCGCGGAAGATGCGGAGCAGCCAGTCGTTGAAAATCAGGTCGAGCACCTCGGTCTGCAGGGTGTCCATTTTCGTCTGTTCGACGACGATGCCCCCGCCCTGGCGCTCGAAGAACGACGCGTTGGCGCGCTGGTGATCATCGGCCGCCTGGGGGTACGGCACCAAAATGGCGGGGGTCTCGCAGCGGATGAGCTCGGCGATCGTGCCGGCGCCCGCCCGGGCGAGCACGAGGTCGGCGGCCGACAGCAATTCCGCCACGCGGTCGCAGAACGGCACGAACACGGCGCGCACCGGCACGCCGCTCTTGCCGGGGAATTCGCGGGTCTCCGCCGCGCCCTTGCCGAGCCCGGTGACGCAGTAAACCTGGATGCCCTCGGCGGCCAGCGCCGGCAGCCGGGCATTCACGAAATCATTGAGCGGTCCGGAGCCCTGGCTTCCGCCAAAGACCACCAGCACCTTTTGCAGGGGATCGAGTCCGAGCGCCGTGCGGGCCTCGTCGGCCGGCAGCCGGTGAATCTCGCTGCGGACGGGCATGCCCATGTGGCGGATCCGCCGGGCGCGGACACCCGGCAGGCGCACCCCGGCCGGCAGGTACACCCGCTGCGCCAGCCGGCCGAGCACGCGGATGGCGAGGCCGGGGATGCGGTTGGATTCGTGCAGCATCACGGGAATGCCGAGCAGCCAGCCCGTCAGCGCCACGCCCGCCGAGGTGAAGCCGCCAAAGCCGACGATGCCGTCCGGCCGGCGGAAGCGCGCGAGGCGCAGGCAGAAGAGAAATCCCTGCGCCTGCGTCCAGAGGCAGCGCAGCAGCAGCACGGGATTCAGCGAGAAGCCGGTGCCGGCCACGGGGATGAATTCGAATTGCGGGTACTTCTCGATGAGCCGGGCGTCCACGCGCTTGCGGCTGATGAGCAGGGTCACCTTGTGGCCGCGCGCCGTGAGCCCCTCGGCCAGCGAAATGCCGGGCGAGAGATGGCCGCCGGTGCCGCCGCAGGAAATCAGGAAGGTGCTCATCTGGAGAAAGGAAATGTGGAAATCAGGAAATCAGGTATTTGGGTAGGGCCCGGCCTCCGGACGGGCCGAAATGAGTAGCGCACGCCGAACCGCCCGTCCGGCCTGCCCGCCGTAGTCTTGGCGAAGGTGGGAGGCCGGGCGCTACCCAAAGACAGGATTTTCTGATCGGTCGCATATTTCGTTTCCAGCGTTCCTGAGTTCCACATTCATCCCTTACGCCAAAACCTCCCGCATCGAACGGGCGCGGTTGGGCAATGTTACCCGGCCCCACGTTCGCTGGGTGTTGATGAAGATGCCGACCAGCATGCCCATGAGCAGCAGGTTCGACAGGCCCGCGCTGATGAACGGCAGCGACATGCCCTTGGTCGGGAAGAGGCCCGTGACCACGCCGAGGTTGATGATCGCCTGCAGCGAGATCAGGAGCAGGCAGCCGGTCGCGAGGAGGAACTGGAACAGGTTGGGCGCGCGGCGGAGGTGGATAAGCTTGGCGACGAAGATGATCGTGAACAGGACCACGACGCCCATGGTGAACCACAGGCCGAGTTCCTCCGCGATGACGGCGAGGATGAAGTCCGTGTGCGCCTCCGGGAGATAGCTGAGCTGCTGGCGGCCCTGCCCCAGCCCGACGCCATCCGTGCCGCCGGCGGCGAACGCGGCGAGCGCCTGGTAAAGCTGGTAGGTGCCGCCCTGGCGGTTGCCCTCGACGTCGAGGAAGGCGGTGAGACGGCGCAGGCGGTTCGGGTTGTGAATCACCATGACCGCGAAAAGCATGATCACCCCGCCGATGCAGGGCAGGATGTAGCGCCACTTGGCCCCGGCGAGGAAGAGGAGCGTGAGCCCGACGGCGACGACCAGCGCGGCCGTGCCGAAATCGGGCTCGAGCATGATGAGGCCGGCGTAGGCGAACACGATGCCGACGGGAAATAGGAATCCCCGGGTCAGCTCACCGATGCGCGTCTGGTTGATCGCGAGGTAGTGCGCGAGGCAGAAGACGACGGCGAGCTTGGCGAATTCCGACACCTGCAGGCGGATGGGACCGAAGCCGAGCCAGCGGCGGCTGCCCTTCACCTCGATGCCGATGTGCGGGATCGCCACCAGCAGGAGCAGCAGCGCGGCGAATCCGGCCAGCCACGGCACGTAGCGGCGGATGTAGTCGAGATTGAGCCGGCTGGTGACGTAGCAGAGCACGGCGGCCAGGAGGACGCCGAGAAGCTGCTTGTTCAGGTAGTAATACGGCCCCTGCTTGTACGATGCGCTCGCGCTGAAGAGGATGGTGAGCCCGAGGATGGCGAGGCCGACAGCGCAGACGGTGATGATCGCCGCCGGGTTGAGCACGAACCGCGCTGGAGGGTGGTCGGCGGACGCAACGTTGGCCATCGCATCAAAGCGGCTTGTTCGGGTCGACTTCCTCCACCTTGATCACCGGCGCGTCGCCGGCCTTCTTCAGGCCCGCATCCAGGTCCTGGTCGGGCGGCGGCAGATTGAACAGGGAGGTGGCGGGGGCGGCGGGCTTCGGCGCGGCGGCCGTGGCGGTGCTGCCACCATTGGCGGGACGCGCGGACGGGGACTTCCAGCCGGGGATGATCAACTCGCGGCCCGGACGGATCTTCGCGGGATCGGTGATGTTGTTCGCCGTGGCGATCTCGCCGACCGTGACCTGATACTTGCGGGCGATGGCGCCGAGCGTCTCGCCGGCCTTGACCACGTGGGTGACGGCCTCGGCGGAGGGCCGGGGCGCCGGGGGTTCCACCTGCGCCGGGGCGCTGGTCGTGGCGGCCGCGGCCGTCACGGCGCCCGCCTTGACCGGGATGAGCAGCTTCTGCCCGAGGCGCAGCGTCGTGCCGGTGGTGAGGTTGTTGGCCGAGGCGAGTTCACCGACGGTGAGGTGGTGCGACTTCGCGACGGACCAGAGACTGTCGCCCTTGACCACGGTGTAAGCCGAGGCGGGGATCACGTCGGCCACGGGCTGGGCCTGCAGCGTGGAGGCGGCCGGGGTGTTGGGTCGCGTCGGGCTGAAGCGCACGCCGCCGGCAGTGGCGGGAGCATCGGGGTTGAAGGAGATCGGCGCGGCCGTGACGGGCGAATTCCCGTTCTCATCGAGCGGGGCGGCGCTGAAGGGGGAATCAGCCGCGTACCGGACCGTGCTCTGGCTCGGGACGGTGACCACCGGGCTCGGCTCGGATTGAATCGCGGTGTCGGCGGGCTTCGGCTTGGATTTGGTCGAGGAGCTGCAGCCGGGGTTGGCAAAAATCAGGATCAGGGCAAAGACGTGGACACCCACCACGATGCCGAAGATTTTCAGGATTTTCATAGGAGAAATGATGCTGGGTTGACGGAGTGAATGCTATCTCAAACTGGTCGCGGAAGCGAGTTCGCGCACGAGTTGCTCGAACTGGTCGCCGCGATCCTCGTAATTGCGGAAAAGGTCGAAGCTCGCGAAGCCCGGGCTGAGCACCACGGCCTCGCCGCGTCCCGCCTGGTTCGCCGCGCATTTCACGGCCTCGGCGAGCGACGCGCAGGCGGTGTGGGCCACCTGGCAGGCGCGGCAGCAGGTCGCGAGCTCGGCCGCGGTTTCGCCGATGAGGCAGGCGTGCTTCACGCGCGGCGCGATGCGCCGCACGAAGCCGGCGAGGTCGCCGCCCTTGGACTTGCCCCCGAGGATGAGCACCACGGGCCGGTCAAAACCCGCGAGCGCGGCCTCGACCGCGTGAAAATTGGTCGCCTTCGAATCGTTCCAGAAGGCCACGCCGTCGTGCTCGCCCACGGGCGCCAGCCGGTGCCGGCCGAGGCGGAAGGTGCGGGCGGCGGCGAAGAGCAGCCTTTCCTCCCGGCCGGACGCGCGCCACCAGGCGGCGGCCAGCGCAAAGTTCTCCCGCTGGGGCTGGTGCGCGAACACGGTGCCGGCAAGCCGGGGCTCGGCCGGGACGTCCTCCGAGGCCACGGCGGACCCGCCCTCGATCGTGCGGCCGAAACTGGCGGCATACCGCTGCACCGAGGACCCGGCAAAAAACGATTCCGTCGGCGTAAATTGCACGAGATTCCACTTGGCCTTGAAATAGGCCTCCAGCCCCGCGTGCCGCTCGAGGTGATCCTCGGCGAAATTGGTCCACAGCGTGGCATCCGCCCGGAAGTGGCGGAGCGTCTCGGCCTGGAAGGAACTCACCTCGCACACCGCAATCCGGCCTTCGCCACCCTCGCTGTCGGCCACGAGCTGGGAGAAGGGCCGGCCGATGTTGCCGGTGACGCGGGCATCCTCGCCGGCCGCGGTCAGGGCGTGGGCGAGAAACTCGGTGAGTGTCGTCTTGCCGTTGGTCCCGGTGACGGCCACGACCCGGCCGCGCCAGAAGATCGAGGCGAAATCCAATTCGCCGACCCAGGCGACGCCGGCCTCCTCCGCGAGGCGCACCCAGGGATGGGTCGGCGCGAAGCCCGGCGACACGATCACGAGGTGATGGCCCGCGGCATCGTCCGCGGTAAAGTGCCGGGCCTTCGCATCATACACAATGCCCGGCACCCCGAGCCGCCGCAGGAGCAGGCCCGTACCCTCCCCGCTGACCCCGGCGCCCAGGATGGCGACGGGCCGGCGGAGCTGCGGCTGCAGGAATTCGGGGATGACGAGCGGCATGATCAGCGGATCTTGAGGGTCGCGAGCCCGGCGAGGGCGAAGCCGAGCGACAGCACCCAGAAGCGAAGGACGACCTTGGACTCGGGCCAGCCGAGTTTCTGGAAATGGTGATGGATCGGCGCCATGAGGAAGAAGCGCCGCCCGACCCCGTAGCGGAGCCGCGTGTACTTGAAGTTGCCGACCTGGATGATCACGGACAGCGCCTCCATCACGAACACGCCGCCCACGATGATGAGCGTCACGGGCTGGTGGATCATGAAGGCCATCACGCCGATCAGCCCGCCGAGCGCGAGCGAACCGGTGTCGCCCATGAACACCTCGGCCGGGTGCGAGTTGTACCAGAGGAAGGACATGCACGCCCCGATCAGCGCGGCGCACACGACGGTCAGTTCGCCGACTCCGGGCACGTAGCTGATGAGCAGATAGTCGGCGATGCGGATGTTGCCCGCGGCGTAGGCCATGATGCCGAACACCAGCGCCACCGAGATCGTGCAGCCCACGGCCAGGCCGTCGAGGCCGTCGGTGAGGTTGATCGCGTTGCTGAAGCCCACGATCCAGAGGTAAATGAGCACCAGCAGCATCCACCACGGCATGTGCGCGATGACGGCGGTCTTGAAGAACGGCACCCACAACTCGCGGATCTTGGCGGCGCTCACCGGATGCCAGAGCAGCACGCCCAGCGCGACGAGCGTCGCGAAGGACTGCCAGGCGATCTTCTCCGCGGACTTGATGCCGTCCCGGTTGCGATGGACAACCTTCAGGTAGTCGTCGCGCCAGCCGGCGGCGGTCAGGGCGGTGTAGACGAACAGGCTCACGATCACCCAGACGTTGGGGGTCGCGCACAGGGCCGTGCTGATGAAGACGGAAAGAAAGATGATCAGCCCGCCCATCGTGGGCGTGTTCTTCTTGTCGAAGCGGTGCGCGAGGTCGCCCGTGCGGTCGTCGTCGTAATGCTGGCCGAACTTCAGGGCGCGGAACCGCGCGATGAGCCACGGCGAAATGATGAAGCCGATGCACAGCGCGGTGCCCGCCCCGAGGACGGCGCGCACGCTGAGGTACCGCAGCAGCCGCAGCGGTCCGAAGTAGTGCTCGTAGTCGGCGAGGTAGCTCAGCATGGGAGGGGTTCGCCGCCCCCCCCCCCCCCCCCCCCCCCCCCTGGCCCCCCGGACCCCCCCCCGCCCCCCCCGGGGGCCCCCCCCCCCCGGATTTGGGGGCGCGCTCCGCGCCGGCGCGGCCGCGGCCAGTTGGTTCTCCAGGATCGTTTCCAACCGGTACTTGCGGCTGCCCTTGACGAACACGGCGCCGGTCCACCCCGCGAGGGACGCGGCCACGGGCTCAAGCGTCGAAACGATCTGCAGCTGACGGGTAAAATCGCCGTTCTCGAGCACGCCGGCGCAAACGGCATTCGCCTGGTCGCCGATCACGAAGAGGCGGTCGCCGGGCCGCAGCCCCAGCGAACGGCCGAGCATATGGTGGTGGGTCGCGCTGTCGGGCCCGAGTTCCTCCATGCAACCGAGCACGTACAGCCGCGGCTGACCCGCGGGCGCGATCGCCTGGAAAGCCGACAGCGCATCGGCCATCGAGGCCGGGTTGGCGTTGTAGCAGTCGAGATAGAGCAGCCGGTTCCCCTCGCGCCGGATCTCGCCGCGCAGCGCCGCGGGCTGCCAGCCGGAGAGGCGCGATTGGATCCGTGCGTGCGGCACGCCGAGCCAGAGGGCGGCGCAGATCGCCAGCACGGCATTCTGGGCCATGCCGTCGCTCACCCGGCGGAGCGTGAACACCAGCGGCGGCGGGAGTCCGTAGGCCACGGCCACGGCGGTGGTGTCATCCCGGTGGGTGACGGTGAAATAAATGCGGTCCGACGGCGGCGACTCGGGTCGGATGACCTCAGCGCGCTCGATGATCATCCGGCGCACGCCCAGGTCGCGAAACGCCGGGAACTCGGCGCTCGACCGGGGAAAAATCGCCACGCCCGCCTCGCGCACCGCCGCCGGGAGGATGGCCTTCTCGCGCGCCACGCCCTCGAGGCCGCCGAGTTCCGCGGTGTGGGCCGCCGCCACGAGGGTGTTGATCGCGACATCCGGCTCGATCATGGCCGCGAGCGGCGCCATTTCGCCGGGGGCGCTGATCCCCGCCTCGACCACGGCGCACTTGTGCACGGCGGGATCGAGCCGGGTGAGCGTGAGCGGGACGCCGAGGTGGTTGTTCAGGTTGCCCGCGGTGGCGAGGACGCCGCCGGCTTCGCCACCCAGCAGCAGGGCCAGCAGATTCTTGGTCGAGGTCTTGCCCGCGCTGCCGGAAATGCCCACGACGGGGCCGGTGAAGGCCCGGCGGTGGGTCCGCGCGATGACCTGCAACGCCGTGAGGGGATCGGCCACCACCAGCTGCGGGAGCGCCAGCGCGGGCTGCGGCGTCGCGACGATCGCGGCGGAGGCGCCGGCGGCCTGGGCCGCGGCGAGGAAGTCGTGGCCGTCGCGCTGCGCGGTCCGGATGGCGACAAAGACCTCCCCGGCGCGGAGCTGCCGGCTGTCCATCGTGAACCCGGCCAACGGCGCGACCGGGGTCGCCGTCCAGCGCCCACCGGTCCATTCGGCCAATTCACTGGAAGAAAATACGCTCATCCTGACTTGATCGCCTTGATGCCGATGAGTTCCCGCACGACCTGACGGTCGTCGAAGGGACTCACGGTGTCGGCGAATTCCTGGTAGCTTTCATGGCCCTTGCCGGCGATGAGCAGGCTGTCGCCGGGCTTGCAGGCATCGAGGGCGAGGCTGATGGCGCGGCGGCGGTCATCGATCCAGGTGATCTTGTCCGGCGCGGTGACGCCCGACCGCATGTCGTCGAAGATCCGCGCGAGCGCCTCGCTGCGGGGGTTGTCGGCGGTGGCGAAGGCAAAATCGGCGGCGGCCTGCACGGCCTTCACCATGAGCGGACGCTTCGTCCGGTCGCGGTTGCCGCCGCAGCCGAAGACGACAAAGAGACGCCCGGGCGTGATGGCGCGCAGCATGCCGAGGGCGTTGTGCAGGGCGTCGTCGGTGTGCGCGTAGTCCACGAGCACGTTGAAGGGCTGGCCCTCCTCGATGCGCTCCATGCGCCCGGGGACGCCGCGGAAGGCCTTGAGGCGCGTGAGGAACACCGCGGGATCGCGGCCGAGGCTCCACGCCGTGGCGATCGCGGCCAGCAGGTTGCTCACGTTGTAGCGGCCGATGAGCGGCGAATCGACGTTCAGCTCGCCCTGCGGCCATACGAGGCGGAAGGTGCTGTTCTTGAAGCCGAGGTTGACCTGTTCCGCGCGGACGATCGCCTTGGGATTTTCGCCGAAGGTGACCGACCTCACGCCGGCCGGCATCGCGGCCGCGAGCTTTTCGCCGTAGGGATCGTCAAGATTGACGACCGCGACCTTCGGCGCGCTGCCGGTCCCGCCATTGAAGAGCCGGGTCTTGACCGCGAAATAGGCCTCGAGGGTCTTGTGGTAGTCGAGGTGGTCGCGGGTGAGATTGGTGAAGACCGCGACGCCGAACTGCAGCCCGAGCACGCGCTGCTGGTCGATGCCGTGCGAGCTCACTTCCATCACGGCCTGATGGCAGCCGGCATCGCGCATCTGCGCCATCATGCCGAAGATGTCCACGGACTCGGGCGTGGTGCGGAACGACGGCACCGTGCGGGCACCGAGGTCGTAATTGATGGTGCCGATGAGGCCGACCCGGCGGTCGCCGTCGAGGAAGTGCTTGATGAGGTGGGTGACGGTGGTCTTGCCGTTGGTGCCGGTCACGCCGATGACGCCGAGTTCGCGGTCCGGGAACTTGTAGTACCGCTGCGCCACGCGGGCGAGCGTGGCCCGGGGATCGGCCACCTGGATGAAGGTCACCCGCGCCGGGGCGGCGGTCGGGAGGCGGTTGGTGACGATGCCGACCGCGCCGCGCGCGATGGCCTCGTCCACGAACGTGGCGCCGTCGGCCCGCAATCCGGGCAGGGCGAAGAAGAGCGTGCCCGGCACGACCCGGCGGCTGTCCATCACGAGGCCGGAGATCGGGCGGTCAAGGGACCCCTTGACGGCGACGATCTCCTCCTCGGCGAAGTAGTCGGAAATTTTGGGAGCCATTTTGAAAACGCGGTTGCGGACATGGTTTTCCTGTCGCGTCCGGCGCGCGGCGCGCGGCGCGAAGGCGTGGATGAGCGAATAATCCTGGGTCAGGTAACCGATCACCGGCGGCCTCCTTCCATGGCCACCAGCCGGGTGCCGGCGGAATAGTCCACCGGCTTGATGTCGAGATACTGCTTGAGCTGTTCGCCGAGGCGCTTGAACGAAGGGGCGGCGACGACGCGGCCGTAGCCGATGCCGCCCTTTTCCTTCGGCACGCGGGGATCGTCCACGATCACGGTGATGACGAGCTGCGGGCGGCTGGCCGGGAAGAAGCCGACGAAGGAGCCGACGTGGTTCTTCGTGGAATACCGGCCGTTGATGATTTTCTGCGCGGTGCCGGTCTTGCCCGCGACCTCGTAGCCGGGGATGGCGGCCTCGACCGCCGTGCCCTCGCCCTTGCGGACGACGCCCTGCAGCATCCGGGACATGGCCAGCGCCGTGCGCTCGCTGATGACGCGGCGCTTGGAGACGGTGTCGAAGCGGTAGACCACCTCGCCGGACGAATCGCTGATCTCGCGGATCACCTGCGGGCGGAGGAGGAGGCCGCCGCTGGCGATGGTGGCCATGCCGTAGTGAATCTGCAGCGGCGTGGCCGAGATGCTGTAGCCGGCGGGGATGCGGGTGATCTCCAGGCCGCTCCACTTGTCCGGGGTGTTGAGCTGGCCGGAAATCTCGCCGCCGAAGGGGAAACCGGACTTCTCGCCGAAACCGAAGGCGCGGGCGTAGTCGTAGAGGCGCTGCTCGCCGAGCTTCATGCCAAGCTGGGCGGCGCCGATGTTGCTGGAGCGGCTGATGATCTCGGAGACGGTCAGCAGGTGGTCGTAATGGTGGTCGTCCGGCATGAAGCGCCGGGGCTTGCCCCGGTATTCGATGGACACGAGCGAGCAGTCGAACCGGTCGCCCGGCGTGACGAGGCCGTCGTTGAGCGCGCCGGCGGCGGCGACGATCTTGAAGGTGGAACCGGGATCGAGCTGGTCGGTGATGGCGACATTGCGCTGCACATCGAGCGGGGCGCGGCCGAAGTCGTTGAGGTCGAACGACGGATAGTTGCCCAGCCCGAGCACGAAGCCGGTGCGGGCGTCGCTGACGATGATGGTGGCCTTGGCGGGCGCGAAGTCCTTCACGATGTGCTCCAGCTCCTCCTCGACCTTGTGCTGGACGACGGTGTCGATCGAGAGCTTGACGTGAAAACCGTCCACCGGCTTCACCTCGCGCGTGCGGAACTGCGCGAGTTCGCGGCGGCGGCCGTCACGCTCGCTCTCGCGCCAGCCGTTCTGGCCGCGGAGATAGAAGTCGGCGTAGGCCTCGACGCCGCTGGCGGGTTCGCCGGCCTTGTTCACGTAGCCGACAATGTGCGCGGCCAGCGTGTTGTTGGGATAGGCGCGGCGGTACACGCGGGTGCCGTAGACGCCCTTGATGCCAAGCTGCTCGATCTGCTCGTAGACGGACTCCTCCACCCCTTCGCTGAGCTTGGCCCAGCGGATCGGGCGGCGGCCGTTCTCGTCGGTTTCCTCATCCACCACCGTGTCATCGACGGGTGCGGTGGTGGACGGGACTGCCGCACCGGGGGTGAAATTGAAGACCAGGGGCGGTGCGCTGGGCTCGGCGTCCCGGGCGGCCGCCACGGCCGCCGGGGGGGTGGACTCCGGCCGGGTCTTGGTCAGGAAAATGGTGCGCAGTTCCGGCAGCGGGCGGTTGAGCAGGGTCGCGAGGCGCGGCCACTTGGCCTCGTCCTCGGGGCGCAGCGTCTGGGGATCCACGCCCAGCACGATCAGCGAGCGGCTCGTCGCGAGCAGGTGGCCGTTGGCGTCGACGATGTCGCCGCGGCGCGCATTCTCGACGATGATCTGCCGGCGGACCTTGTCGATGCGGTCGAGGTGCTCGGCCCGGTTGATGACGTGCAGGAAGACCAGGCGGACGCCGACCCCGGTCAGGCAGCTTCCGATGACGGCTGCGATGAGGAATAGGCGGAAGTTCGAGGCAAAGCCCTTGGACATGGTGTCAGCGCTTCAGGGCCACCTGAAAGGAAACGGCCACCGGCTCGTCCGGGAAAAGCCCGCGGTTGCGCTTGGCGGCGAGCAGTTGCACGGGGTCGCCCGCGATATGCTGCACCTGCTGCGGCGAAGGCGGCTGCAGGCCGAGCTTCATCTGTTCATTGAGATATTCCAGCATCGCGGGGCTCTGCGCCTTCTCGATCTCGGCATTTTTCTCGAGAATGTGCCGCTTGACCTCGTTGAGCCGGGCCTCGAGCTGCTTCGTGGCGTTCGCGCTGAGCGAGATCTGGTGGCGCAGCCACACGGTCCCCAGGCCGATGGAACCGCTGAACCCGATCACCACGAGGGTGTAAACGAGCAATTGGTTCACGAAGGCATGGGTCTCGGATTTTTTCATGGGGGCAGACGCGGACGGCGGGCGGGTTAAAGTTTGCGCAGGACGCGCAGCTTGGCGGAGCGGCTGCGGGGATTTGCGGCGATCTCGAGGTCGCCGGGGGTCACGGGCTTGCGGGTGAGCGGCTCGGCGACGCGGACGCGCAGGTCCTGCGGGCGGTTGTCGTCCACGCTCTCGGGCATGCCGCAGAGGCGGCGGAAGCACTGCTTCACCGGCCGGTCCTCGAGCGAATGAAAGCTGATGACCGCCAGCACGCCGCCGGCCTTGAGCCGGGCGAACGCGGCCGGGAGCGCGCGCTCGATGGCGCCGATCTCGTCGTTGACCGCGATGCGGATGCCCTGGAAGGCCCGGGTCGCGGGATGGATCCGCATCGTGTGCCGGTCGCGGGCGGGAATGGCCTCGGCGATCAGCGCCGCAAGGGAGGCCGTGCGGGCCAGGGCGCCGGTGCCGCGGGCCGCGGTGATCGCGCGGACGACGCGGCGCCAGTGGGACTCCTCGCCGAAATCGCGGATGGCGCGCGTGAGCATCTCGGCGGTCGCCGTCTCGAGCCAGCGCGAGGCCGGCACGCCGTGGCGCGGGTCCATGCGCATGTCGGCCGGCGCATCCTGCCGGAAGGAGAAGCCGCGGGTCGCGTCGTCGAGCTGGAAGGACGAGACGCCGAGGTCGAAGAGGATGCCGTCGTATTCCGCCGCGGGCAGTTCCGCCAGCTGGCCGAAATCGAGGTCGATGAGCTCGAAGCGCGCGCCGAATTCCTCGCGCAGGCCGGCCGCCCGGTCCGACGCCGCGGGGTCGCGGTCGAGGGCGGTCACGTGGACGTCCGCCGCGGCTTCGAGCAGGGCGCGGGAGTGGCCGCCGCCGCCGAAGGTGCAGTCGAGAAAACGCCCCCCCGCCCGCGGTGAGAGGTACTCCAGCACCTCGCGCAGGAGGACGGGCTGGTGGCCGGGCGTCATGGCGGGGACAGACTCAATGCTCGCGGCACTCATCGGACGAACTCCGGGGCCGGCGCTTGGCGACGACCCGCAGGACCAGACTGTCGCGCACCCGGGGCATCACGACGGCGAGAGGGTTCATCATGCCGGGCTCGGCGGCGTCGATCCAGGCCGGGAACTGACGGTTGGCCAGCAGGGCCGCCGCCACCTTGCGCAGGGGCAGCCGCGAGGGGGAGACTTTGGCGGTGTAGTGCATGGGGTTAGATGCCGAGCCGGCGCATGAGGTCGCCGAAGTTCTCGCCAGAGGTGCGGGCCTCGACCTGCGTCCAGCGCGCCGGCGTGTAGATGTTGAATTTGGTGAGGCCGCCCACGAGGACGGCGTCCTTGGTCACGCCCGCGTGCTGCAGCAGCTCGGGGCTCAGGTTCATGCGTCCCGCCTTGTCGAACCACAGCGAGTGGGTCTGGGCGAAGAACCGCGCGACAAAGTCCTGGCCGGCGCCGTCGCTCAGCGCCATCGCCGCGATCTTCGCGCGCAATTTCTCCACCTCGGCGGGCGGCAGCACCGCGATGTAACCGTCCGGGTGCGGGGTCGCCAGGAACGTGTCGTTTTCCCCGTGCGCAAACCGCCACGCCGACGGAATCGTGAGCCGATTCTTGTCGTCCAGCGTGTGCCTGAAAAGGCCGGTGTACAGCGGTGGAGTTGATTGCGACATGGGGCTAGGGGCGCCAAGTCCCCCAAAGTGCCCCATTTCAACCCATTTTTACCCACCAAGGTCAAGCTTCCAGACGTAAAAAATAACGGAATTTATTCACAATCTGCGCACATAGGCCGCTTCCGCCCCAACCGGTCAGAAACCCGGCCTCCCCCACCCGGCGCCAGTCTGAGGTCAAAACACCCCAAGCATGACTCAGTCACGCCCCCGAACCGTCGACCTGAATGCAATCTTCCCCGCGGATCACGCGGATGATCGCGGATAATACCTTCGGCATCCGCGTCGATCCGCGTGATCCGCGGGAAATCCATTCGCCCCCGCCAGCGTGAAATCACGGATACTACTACTGCTTCGTGCGCGGCTGCATCTGTAGCGCGAGCATGCGCCACTGACCATTCCGCTTCACGTAGATGGACGTGTAGCGCAGCGACGCCACTCGATCTTCCTTGCCAGGATCGGCGAATCGTAAATCGGCCGTACCGAAAATGAGTGCAATGTCGCCCTCGATCAGTACCGAGCGCTCGCGCACGCTCTGGCCGACCATTCTCATCTTAAGCACGGCTTGAATCAGGCCCTCTTTGCCTGAGGTAGTCCCGTTGGGGAA
>JADJZJ010000059.1 GCA_016715765.1 Opitutaceae bacterium | reverse complement strand
GGGATGCTGCTCCTCTAGGAAATGACTTCAGGAAAAAGCACTCGGCGAAATTACCTTGACATGGGCCAATCTGTCCATAATCAAGGCCAGTCGGCATAACCAAATCCGTGTCGTTGAGAGAGATGCAGTTCCGGCAAACGAGGTCTGGAAACTGCACCAAATATTGAGAAGGTGACGGATCGTGCATCCGGCTCCAGTGCCGTGAACGGAGATATCTAAGGCGACTGCGGTGCCGGCGCAGTGGATAGTGCTCGCAAGCAGGTGGCGGATCCAATTTCGCGGATCGCGAACGTGAACCAATTGAAGCGTCATCTCAGGCAGATTCTCGTTAGCGTTCTTTCAGGTTTTTTCTCGGCGGGATCACTGACATCCGCATCGATGCGCAAAAAAAAACTTCAACGGGAGTTCCTTGCCGGATCTTTTGACTATCTTAGCTTTCCAAATTCTCATCATGGACGTTGCTGCACCAACTGAAACTTAGCCCATTCAACCGGGTTGGTTTCCGGTATCTTTCCCCGCCATCGTAGATGACCGGGAGCCGTCGTGTGGTGCCATCCCCTCCCGTCACCAGGACATGACACTGACCTTTCCCCCACCACCAATAGAATTCCGCCTGGATCACTTCTTGAGCAATTCATCGCGGCGTTCATAGATCTGCTCCGCGGTAAATTTCTCATCAAAACGACACCTTGTTTTCGCAGCACAACTACAGACAAACCCGAAAAGTAACAGCTAAAGGAGCGTCTAGCCTCACGGTTTTTGATTCTTGCACCGAGTACCCTGTCGAGTCCACGATCATTGGATCCAACCACATCTCCACCGCTCAGGACCTCTTGCTGTAATAAATCAAACTGAACCCGAAGTCCCTGCTTGATGACCGGAACCGCAATGTGGGCCCTGCTCCATGAGTTCCAGGCCAGACTTTCCGTGGCCGATTCATCGTCCAGATTCCGGACCGTATGGGTGGCCGCCGGATCGAGGCCCCGGAATTGCGCGCGCAGGGTGTCGCTTTGATTTTGCTCGCGCCGGAACGCTGGATCATGCCGTCGCCTGCCTCCGGGCCGGTTGAATTGCCAGGCCATCCAGCAGTCCGCGCCCAGCGAATAAGGCGTGAGGATAAAAATCGCCGAGCGTGCACCCGCCACCTGCCGCCACTGGGCGACCAGCTTGCGGTAGGTGCCAATCAATGCCATTCTTCCGACATCCACGCAGATGCCGAACGACGGGCAGAAGATGGCTGCGCATGCTCCTCGGTCATCCGGACAGGGGTTGAAGTAGACGCCCGTGCCGTAGAAAAGGGAATCCAGGCGGGAGAGTCCGTAGGTCTGCCCTGGTTGCCGGTGATGTAGGCGGATCGTCGGCGAACGACTGGTAATCGCTCCTGCAACAGGGGCGGCCAGCTGCAGGGTTTCGAGATCGTTGCGGCGGCCGCCGCCGCGCGAATCAATCATCATGCCCGAATGAGCGGCGCAGCAGCTCATCCCATTAGGCGAGATAGCTGCAGGCCATGTTTATTTCGGTGATCCCCTGCCGATCCGCGGCATCATTCGCCCGCCAGTATTTCCGCGGGTCGACATTTGAAATCCTGCCGGTACACATCAATGCCTTTGCCCGGTGATGAGCTGATCCACGCGGTTGACGATCCAGTTCCAGGCCTCAGGATGGCCAGGGTTCCACCACCACCCGCGGCACCGCCAAAATCCAGGCTCCGGGTGGTTGGCCGTGAGCCAGGTGTTGGGTGCGGCGCGCTCCGTGCTCAAACCAGACAATCAGTTTCATTTTCCGGGCATGCACGTAGTCGCTGATCGCCTTGATGCCCTGGGGAAACGCTCCGGATCGACTCCCAGGTGCCGGCCTGAAACCAGTCGGCGCAGGGTTACCAACCGGCATCCATCCACCAATAGTCGGGCTGGATCCCCTCCCGGGTCAGGACATCGATGAACTGCATCTCCGAGGCTGCGCTGATCTTGAGCCCGGGGAAAATCCCCGCTGCAAAAAGGTGTGCGATGGGGGCAAGCGGCCTTGCCGTCCTGGTCGCGGCGAGTTGTGGGCCAGCATCCATCGCCGCCAGATGTTTTGGGCCCGGATGCGGTCGCCCTCGTAAAACTGCAGGACGACCAGGGGCGAGCGGACTTCCTCGCCGGGATGCAGAATGAAACGGGTCAGTTCCTGTCCGGCGCAGACGCGCAGGCCGGTGTCATTGTCGCGCTCCGAAACTGGCCGCCCACTGGCCCGGCCAGCCCACCGCCAGCAGGACACCGCCACCGGCCATCTCCACGTTCCAATAGGGAAACTCGACGTTGGTGGCTTTGCCACCGGTCGGGGCAAACCGCTTCGTCGAACCCGGCCCCATCGTCTCGGACAGGGGTTCGTAGCTGTCGGCGGTGCAGAAATCCCCGCGTGCGGTGGAGAATGAACCCGCCACCCGCTTGACAGGAAAATCCGGCATCAATGGCCTGGATGTCGGAGAGGATGGGCGTGTCCCGGTCACTCGAATTCCTGAAGTAGAGGGTCCATTCGATCGTGGGGAAATCCATGGCCCGGGCGGATGAGGCGGCCATGAACCCGGACGCGGCGACCAGTCCGAGCACACTGAGAGGAATCTGCCCCGGGCGGTTGGTCGAAGGGGAAGGACGCATGGTTCAAACTACACATCCGCCCTGTCCGCTGCGTGCAATGCAATCCTTGCCGCGGATCACGCGGATCGACGCGGATGACGGAAGACTTATCCGCGACCTCCGCGTAATCCGCGGGAAGGGATTCACCGGGTTGGCTACTCGGCCAAGCCGGCGGAGGCGTACGGAACCTCCACCGTGCCCTTGGAATTTTTCGCGAAGTACGGGGCGGTTGCTGGATGTGATATCCGGTGTTGGCCAACTTGGGAGGCCGGAATACGTCGCCATGGCGGTCGGAGGGGTGTTGCTGCTTCCCGAGGAAACGCCCGAATCCTTGTTGTACGCACTGAACATGGTCACCTCGGGTTCACTGACCGGAACCAGCTTCCAGGCGCCATCGCTCAGGTAGTTCACGAAAATCGTCAGTTCGGCGTCCGCGTGGTCGGCCGGAACATAGCCCGCGCTGACCAGCCGGGCCTGGAGCGCGGCCGCGATTTCCCGAACTCCGGCTGGGCTGGTTGCGCGGCTTTGACGATCTCGAACTTCTTCAACCAATCTCATCCGCCTGGGCGAAGGCACTGACAGAAACTGCGGGGGATTTTTCCGGCACTGTAAGCAACCGCGACTAACCGAAAACCTGACGCAATCAGGATGCCAACGGCGTGAGTTTCATGGCGGTAATCAAGACTCGCTTTCCGCGGGTGGGTTCAGTGCCCGTGATAGCAATGGAAACAGGTTCACCGCTCATTTCCCAGCCATCACCGACCCCGCAAGACCGTGTGATGATGGTAGGTCTCCGAGCGTCGCCATTTGAATCTGACAGCGCGAGCCGTGGACCTCATTATTCGCACCACCCTCGCGCGACGGAAAGCGAGAAAGGGATCCCGTTTGCCACATGTCAATACGGCGCGATCTCCTGAGTTCGATTTTTCATCGCTATGACGTTTTCCCCGGCAGCTCTCAACGGCGCTTCTGCGGAACGCGGCTAGCCCCACGGTCCGTCAACCAGGCCGCCGGTCCCAGACTGATCGCCACGGTGGCGGGTTCCGGCGCGACCGAATAGTTCACGGCATAATTGCCTACGCTTCCGGTGCGGGCATCGAGGACAGACCCGTGCCGGATCCCCGGAATCGAACAGGAGGAGTCCCGGCGGCGGGGCTGGCCCCTCATTGGAGAACGATTGGCCGGTGACACTGTAGGATATCGGCGGCCCCGAGTTCCGCGCTCCAGGCAAAGACCGCAGGCTCAGGTTTGTCCGCACCGTCAAAGAAGGCGTGCTGGCCCCAGTGTCAGCCATGCGCGTTCCGCGTCAATCATGCGAAAACGCTAGCCTGCGGCGCCGTGCGAATTCAAGATGGTCTGCGTCGAACTCACGAGATCTAGCTCCCAGCGGTCACTACCATGGTGGTTTCATTCTGAAACGTGGAATGGCCCCAGGCGAAAGACCGCGTCAGTCCACCAACGACATCCGGGGATTGGCTCCCGGAAGTGGAAGTATGCATGGCATCGGACAGGCCGACGCGCGTGGTCAATCCGGTGCCAATATCAGCCACCCAGGCGCTGGAACCCGCTTCGGACCCGTCGCGCCGGAGCGTTCGGCTGCCGGAATTTGCCGCGAGCGTAACCCCGTGTCGGTGACCTACAGCACCGTCGCATTTTGCATGCCGGCCGGGTTGCCGCCTCCACCGACCGAAGTATGAACGCCATCGCAACAGCCCGACGCGCTTCAGGTCGCACCACTGACGCGCTGGCGATCCGGTGCTGACCGATCTGGGTGGCGCCCGTCGTACTTTCGGGATGAGCCCGCAGCGTGGCCAGTGCTGGTGAAAAGGCGATGGCCGACTCCTGGACATTGCCGGCACTGGTGTGGGCGGCATCAAAGAGACCGACCCGATGGGGTGATGCCGGTGGCGGCGCTCACGACCCAGGCGCTGTTGCCGGGCTTGACCGTTCCGCAGGTAGCGCGTGGCCCGGCCGGCACGGCAAAGCCCAGTTCGCTGATCGACGGGAGCCCGCGGTGGCAAGGCGTTGATCACGTAGCTTTCGCGCACTTGGTTGAGCCGGGTGTACTCGGCGTCAGCCAGGCCGAGGAGCGGATGGTCGATACCGGCGGCCAAGGGTTGAACGCGGGGACTCGCGCCGAAGTCGATGCTTTGCGTGTACGTCACGCCGAACTGCCGATCAAGAGCTGTTCCACCGCCCCAGGTTTCACCGAGCAGGTAACCGCTGTGAGTTCGGCCGCGGTCCAACGCCGAACTGGTCGATGTTGCCGTCGCTATCCCGGTGCTCCGCGTCGTGCAGGCCGGGAAACTGGTACGAGTCGTCAGCCAGATTGACCACCCATTGCTCCGAGCTGCCATGGGGTCCGATATTGTTGCGCCTGCTCATACCCACCACCAAGCCCAGGTCGGATACCGCGTAGACCTCCGAGGAAGCCGTCCGCGGACTCGACCAATAGTCGGGGCCGGTGAAACCGAAGTTTCGCGGGTCCCCACGCCAGTGGCGTTATTGGTCGTAATGCCGGGCGCTGGAGGCGTCGATCGGTCCCGTTGATCATGGCGAAACCGCGGGGTCAGGTTCAGCGCCCCAGGTGCCGGTCAGCCGCCGGCGCCGCCGTGATGCTGGTGCTGGCCGCCGCTGAAGGTGTCGGCGGCATCGAAGAATCCGACCCGCGTGGTGACGCCGGTCAGCGTGGAGAGCCACCCAGGCGCTCTGGCCGAGCTGGGTCGTGCGCCAGCGCCAGGCGGTGGTGCCCGCGGCGTAATCGAGGTCGGGGGCGCCGAAAAGCGTGAGCGTCGTCTGGGCGCCGGTGTTTCGGGTGTGCTCGGCATCGAACAGGCCGATCCGGAAGGTGGTGCCGGGCGCACTGAAAGGGGCGGCCCAGACGGCGTTGCCCAGGGCGGTCGAGCCCGCGTAGCGGTCGCCACGCCAAGCAGATAGCGGTCCTGCGCCAGGAAGGGCGTATTGGACTGCAGCCCGTCGGCGCGGACGTAGCCGGCGCCGGTGAGACCAACGGCCACAGTGGTGCCGGTGGCGGCATGGGCCAGCCACACATTCTGGCCCAGGGCGGTCGCCCCGCCGTTGTAGCGGGCGGAGGTGCCGGCGGCCCAGCCGCTCTTGTGCAGGAAGGTACCCGCGCTGGTCTGGAAGCCGTCGTTGCGGGTGTGCTCGGCGTCGGTGAATCCGACCCGGTTGACGGACCCGCCGTTGAGATCGGCGAGCCAGACGCTCAGCGGATAGGGCGATGCCCCAAAACCATAGGCACTCGCGGTGCCCATCACAAAACCGGTCGGGGTGGAAACCGTCACGGTGCCCGACTGCAGTCCGGCAATCGCTCCCGTGCCGGTGTAGGCGGCATCGTAAAAGCCGAGTCGCAGGTAGGCCTGCGGCGCGGTGACCTGGCCCGTCACGCCGGTGGCGGTCATGCCACCCGCCAGGAGGAAACAAATGGAAGAGCGCGGAAATATCATTTGCGCCGCGAGGGTACCGGGTTCGGGGGCGGCCCGATATACGCGGAACCGCGCATTTTTCGGCGAATTGCCCTTGCGGGGGACGGGGGCGCCACCACGCTGCGGGACTCTTTCCGCGCGCATGCTGTCCCGCCTCAACCAAGCCCAATGGGACCTGCTCGTCAGGACGATCGGGGAATTGCGCCTGCTGCCCTCCTGCGGTGACGGCCTGATGGAGCTCCTCCGCTTGGTGACGCGCGCCATTCCGGCGAGTCTGGGCCGTTATTCCGCCATCGATCCGGCAACCTACCAATGCTTCGGCGTAAACACCCATGTGCTCAGCACCGGCGGGAAGGACCTGGACGACCTGGCTCCGGAAGTGCTGCCCGATTGCCCCGTCCTCCAGAGCATGCTGGGGCCGACGGCGCCGGGGGTCATCCGGTCCGGCGAGCAGTTTGGCCTGCGCCAATTCTGGAACACGGCGAGTTGGGACGTCTATTACCGCCCGGCCGGTTCCCGTTTCACCATCTCGGCCCGGTTGAGTCCGCCGGGATACGCCCCGTTGGTGTCGATCGACCTGGACCGGGACCGCTGCGACTTCACGGGCGAGGAATCCCTGCTGCTGGAGCTGCTGCGTCCGCACCTGCGCGAGACCTACGAGCGAATCTGCGCCGCCGAGCGCCTGCGCCGCACGGGATTGGACACCGGGCGGGGCACCGCCGTCCTGCTGCTCGATCGCGACCTGCGCCCGATGCCCGGAGCTTCCGTGCAGCCGCTGCGCGCGCCGGCGCCGGATGACCTGCACTCCCTTCCCCGCTCGATGGCGGAAGTGGCCTGGCTGCACTACGGTTCGTTTTGCCGCGAATCCATGGCCGGGAGCAACTGGTCGCTCAAACGCACGGCGCAGGGTGAAAGCAGTCTCGAGGTGCTGGGGATGGATTGGGAAACGGACAGCGGCCAGACCCGCGTGACCCGCCGGATGGACGGCAGTCGCGCGGCGGCCCCTTCCATCCCGACCCCGATCAACGCGCTGCGGACGCTGGGGCTCACCTCCCGCGAAGCCGAGGTCCTGTTTTGGGTGTCGGAAGGCAAAGGCAACGAGGTGATCGGGCGTCTGCTGGGGGTCAGTCCGCGCACCATTCAAAAGCACCTGGAGACCGTGCACCGGAAGCTCGGCGTGGAGAACCGCACGGCGGCAGCGGCCGTGGCCCTGCGCCACCTGCTGGGTGCCCAGGATACGGGCCGCATTGATAACCCATGACCGGATTGCACCGATTGGTGGAACCCACAACCGGCTTAACCGTCGACCGGGGTTGAAGCCCGCCCTACCCCGCCAGCCGGTTGCCCCAGGCCATGATGAGGGCGGCGGCGATCAGGCAGGCGATGGCGAAGAACATCTGGCGGCGCGGGCGGCCGGTCACGCCGTGCCATTCGCCGCTGAGAAAACCCAGGCCCTGGCTGCCGAGCATCTGCGACGCCTGCTGGATGCCGAAGCCGACCGAGGCCCCGAGGGCGCCGAGCGCACGCATGCCGGCGCCCATGAGCACGATGCCGACGGCCAGGTTGATCCCCATGAAGGTGGCCAGTGCGGCCTCGGTCCAGTTGCGCCGGAGCACGCCGAAGGATCTGTTCCGCGCCATGAGGAAGAGCGGATAAACGAGGTTCACCAGCGCGCCGCCGAAGAGGCCCACGGCCCACACGGCAAAGGTCGCGGGGACCTCGGCCGCACCCGCGGACCGCATGGCGTGCATGATCGGACCCTGCCCATAGACGAAGGCCAGGCCCATGCCGCAGGAAAGCAAACCGGCGATGGCCGCCATGATGAGTCCGCCCGAGAAGCTGCCGGCGTTGAGCGCACGTTGCGGCCGCGCCCGCTCGCGACCGAAACCGGCCAGCGCCGCGAATCCGACGCCCAGCAACATGACGCCGACGCCGGCAAGCACGGTGAGTCCGGCCGGGGAAACGAGATCGGGCGCGTCCTGGAAGAGGCCGGAACCTTTCACGATGAGCGGCAGCGTGACGCCGAGCGACGCCCCGAGGCCGGTGAGGATCGCACCCGTGAGCGCCACGCCGATGCGGACGAGGCACAAGCCGGAGAGCACGTTCGCCACGCCCCAGCCCACGGCCCAGAGGTTGGCGGTGAGGATTGTGCCAGCCGGTATTTGGGCGAGAGCCTCAAAGGCGTTGGGACAGAACAGGAGTGTGACCGCCCAGGGCAGAATGATCAGCCCGGTGAGCATCCCGAGAAACCACCAGTGTTCGAACTGGAATTGCCTCATCAGTTTCATCGGCCACGCGCCGCTGCCCACAAGCAGTCCGGCGAACGCGACAAGGAGGATGCCAATGACAGGATGAGCGCGCAAAAGGTGAGGGCGTGGGTCGTGAATTTGTTGTAGGGCGGGGTCTCCGAACCCCGCCTCGAATACGAACGACGTTCAAAGGCGGGGTTCGGAGACCCCGCCCTACCACCTGCACATCCTGCGCTCAGATATTCTCGTCCTGGCCCGGCCCGGACTCGGGTTTGTTCGCCGGGAGGTGCTGGGGCAGAAACAGGTAGTAATTCATCAGCCACCAGCTGCGGGAGGGACGGTAAAGCAGGGCGGGGACCAAAATCGCGCCGACGCCGGCCAGCACGATCGCGGTCGTGGTGCCGATGACCTTGTAATAGGCCAGCACCAGCACCGGGGTGAGAAAACCGACGAGGGTCACGCCGTAGTTGAGGGAGAGCGAACCGAGGAAGAAACCCTCGTCGCGCTCGATCCGGAGGCCGCATTGCGGGCAGGCCTGGTTGACCTCAAAGAGGGTGCCGGCCTTGAAGATCGTGCGACCGCCGCAATTCGGGCAGCGGTTGGTAAGACCCCGGGCGACAATCTGGACTCGCGTGACTTTCATCAGCGCACTTTACGATGAACTGCCGGTCAGGCCATGGATATTTTCCCTAAGACCGGAAAAATCTTTTTGTGCAATTCGATCCACGGAATGGAAATTAACCACAAAGAACACAAATTTCCCAAAGCGGATGTGGCTTGCGAGGCCCTTATAAGGGCGCGGGAGACTTGGGCCAGCCGGACGGAAACTTTGTGCTCTTTGTGGTTAATAAAAATCCGCTCACTCCTCCACCTCGATGCAGAAGGGCGCGAACACCTCGCGGCCGGCGAGGTTGACCTGGCTCCAGATGATGTACCGGCCGGGCTGCGGGATGGTGATCTTGAAATTCAGCTCGGGCTGCGCGGCGTCGAGCGGCCGGGTGAGATCGGCCTCGGCGGGATGCAGATGCGCAAAACCGCTGCGCGCCTCATCGAATGCGACGAGATGGGCGAACGCCCCCATCACGGGCTCAAGGGGCACGCGGCCACCCGCCATGTTTACGACGGTGAACTTCAAGTCCAGCGTCTGGCCGGTGCGCAGGAGCGCGGCGGATGGGGTGAGCGTGAAACGGTAGCCCTCGCGCTCCACCGACAGCGCCGGCTCATGCTGCATGACCATGGTCAGACCGCTGGGCGTGCGGCTGCCGCCCACGGTCAGGTCCACCGAGGCATAGAGCCCGCGGGCGGTGGCGGCCGGCGTGAAATCCGCAAAGATGCGGTAAACCCCCTCGCGCCTGGGCGTGAAGGCGAAGGTCCATTCGCCCGGCTCCTTGCCGGGCTCAGGATGCACGTGCTGATAGTCATCAAGCCACGGATCAATGATCAGGAGGTGCAGGAGGCGGGTATGCGTCACGAGGAGGTCCTCGGGCGCGATGCGTTTGCCGCTGGAGGTTTGCAGGGTGACCGTAAAGCGGCCCTCGCGTCCGGGCACGACGGGGGCGTCGGCCGCCGCGAGCGTCATCGCGACCGGCGAACGCATGGCCACGACGGGGATGAACTGCGGATTGAGCGGATCGCAGAACTCGATGGAGTTGGTCTCGGCCACGCGGAAATCCATGTGGCTGAGATTCGTGCCCGTGGGCATGAAGCGGAAACCAAGGTACAGGGCGATCGCCCCGAGGGTGATCAGCGCAATGGAACGCCAGGGAGTCTGGACCGGGTCAGTCATACGCTGCCGGTATAATTCTGCTGTAGGGCGTCACCTTGGTGACGCCTCAGGCTGGACCAAGGTCCAGCCCTACAGTCGGAGGGGGGCGATTTCTCCGCGTTCTTGGTGTGCAACAAATTCATTTCACTTCGCCTTCGCCGCGCGGCGCATCTTCGCCACGAAATCCCCCGGCTCCCACACGCTGCCGTCGGCGCGGTGGGCGATGCGGCCGTTGGCGTCGATCAGCACGGTGGCGAGGGTGTGCTTGATGAGTTCACCCTCGAAGGAGGCGATGACGCCGAACTGCGCGAGGAGGTCCTTGATGGCGCTCTCGGGACCGGTGAGGAAGGAGAAGTTGGCGGTGTCGATGCCGCGGGCGTCGGCGTATTCCTTGAGCACGCCGGGCGTGTCGTAGGCGGGGTCGAGGGTGATGGACACGAACTCGATGTTCGGCACGCCGGCCTCCTTCGCGAGGCGCTGGGTTTCCATCATCTTCGAGGTCGAGAGCGGGCACATGGTCGCGACCGGGCAGCGGGTGAAGATGAAGTTGAGCATGACCTGCTTGCCGCGGAAGCGGGCGCTGCGCACCACCGCCCCGGTCTGGTCGTAGAGGGCGAAATCGGGCAGTTCCTCCCCCACTTCGCGGTAAACGCCGCGGCCGCGGATCATGGTGTCCTGCCGGAGGGCATTCGCCCCGGCGGCCACCACGGCCACCTCGGTGCGGTCGTCGGGCCAGATTTTTTCGAGGCGGAAGTCGCCCTTGTCGCTGGGGATCATGTCGGCGCGGATGCGCTGGCCGGGCTTGGCGATGGCGAGGTCGCCGGCCGAAACGAGGAACTCCATGGTCATTTCGGGCATGTAGCCCGGGATCTCATCATGGTGCACGATCAGCACCTTGCGCGCGGGATCGGCGGCAACCACCTCGCCGGTGATCGGGTAGCGCTTCTCCGCCGGGGCGGCAGGTGCGGCCGGGGCGACCGGCTCCGGCTGGCCGCACCCGGCCAGGGCCAGCAGCACCAGGGCGGAGGTCAGGATCAGGGCGCGCGATTGCATGCTCCTACGGATTCGCCGGTGGATAAATTTGTCAAAGGGTTTGCGGAGTTCGCCGGGACCGCTTCTATCTGGGAGTTTTCACACTTATGGCCCTTCCCGCCGACGATTCCACCCGCTCCACGCACCAGGCGCCGCTCGCCTGGTTTGCCGCGATTGGCAGCGCGTGGGTGTTCGTGCTGGTGACGCTGGGCGCGTTCACCACCAGCATCGGGGCGGGCATGGCCTTCCCCGACTGGCCGCTGTCCAACGGCTCGGTCAATCCGCACGGCTGGCTGGAGGACGTCGCCATGTTCGCCGAGCACTCCCACCGGCTGTCGGGCACGTTGATGGGACTGATCACGCTCACGCTCGCCCTCTGGCTGTGGCGGCGCGAACCGCGGCGCTGGCTGCGGCAACTCGGCTGGGCGGCCCTCGTCATCGTCATCGTGCAGGGACTCATCGGCGGGAAACGCGTGCTGCTCGATTCCCTGGCGGTGCCCGGCTTTGAGATGACCCTGGGGCAGATGCTGCGCATCCCGCACGGGATCCTCGCGCATCTCTACGTGTGCATCCTTTTCGCGATCGCCATGGCCCTCACGCGCACCTGGCGCGAGACGGCCATCCCGGTCCGGCCAAGCCTGCGCTGGGCCGGTGTGACCTGCACGCTGCTCCTGGTCGCGCAACTCGCGATCGCCGCCACCATGCGGCACAACTTCGCCGGCCTCGCGATCCCGACGTTCCCCTATTCCAACGCCGAGGGCGACTGGTTGCCGTCGGGCTGGAACTTCCTCGTGGGCATCCACTTCGCCCACCGGGCCATGGCCGTGGTGCTCACGGTCGCGCTGGGCTGGTTCGCCTGGCGGCTGTGGCGCGATCCGGGGGCGACCCTGTTGATGCGCTGCGGCGCCTCGGTCCTCGTGAGCCTGCTGGCCCTGCAGATCCTGCTCGGCGCGCACGTCATCTGGCAGCTGCGCGAGCCGCATGTGACCACCGCGCACGTCGTGACGGGGGCGCTGCTGCTGGCCGTCACTTTCACACTGACCTGGCTCGCGCACCGGGATCTGATCGAGGCCCACCAACCGGCGGCATGAGCACCAGCACCACCAAGGCGGTTTTCGGCGATTACGTGGAGCTCACCAAGCCGCGGCTGAGCGCGCTCTCGGTCATCACCGCGCTGGTCGGCTATGCGGCGGGCCGGCCGCCGTTCATTGTCGGCGAACTTTTTGCCGTGGTCGTGGGCACCAGCCTGGCGGCCGGCGGCGTGGCGGCGCTCAACCAGTGGCTGGAGCACGACACCGATGCGCAGATGAAGCGCACGGCGGACCGGCCCATACCCACCGGCAAGGTCGCCACCGGGTCCGCCTTCGTGCTCGGCGCACTGATGTGCGCCGCGGCCCTCGGGCTCATCTTCGTCAAGGTGAACGGGCTCGCCGCGTTCTTTACCCTGCTGACCATCATCTCCTACCTCGGCTGGTACACGCCGGCGAAGCGCTGGTCGCGCTTTAGCACCGAGATCGGCGCGCTGGCCGGCGCCTTTCCCCCGCTGATCGGCTGGGCGGCGGCCGAGGGGCGGATCACGGCGCTCGGGTGGATCCTTTTCGGCATTTTGTTCTTCTGGCAGATGCCGCACTTCATGGCCATCGCCTGGACCTACCGGCGGGACTATGCCGCGGTGCACTTTCCCATGCTGCCCGTGCGCGATGAATCCGGCGCCAAGGTGGCGGCGTGGTCGTTCGTCAACGCCGTCGCCCTCTTCGTCGTGAGCCTGCTGCCAACGATCCTCGGGCTGGCCACCTTATGGTATTTCGCCGCGGCCATCCTCGGCGGACTCTGGTTCCTGCACCGGGCCACGGTGTTCCTGCGTCCGGTCGGGCGCGACGTGGCCGCGCGCCGGCTGTTTTTCGGTTCAATCATCTACCTCCCCATCGTGCTCGGGGCGCTGGTGGCCGACCGCGTGATCTTTTTCTGACCCGTCATGACCATCCAGGACATCCCCGCCCTCAACGCCTCGCTGAACGCCCTGGCCACGGTGCTGCTCACCGCGGGTTTCATTTTGATCAAGACCGGCCACAAGGAGGCCCACCGCAAGGTGATGATCAGCGCCTGCGTGGTTTCGGCCGTGTTCCTGGTCGGATACGTGGGCCACAAGATATTGGTACGCGGCGTGCACACCCCTTTCGGCGGCGAGGGCACGATCCGCACGGTCTACTATGTGATGCTGTTCACCCACATCATCCTCGCCATGGCCATCGCCTACCTCGTGCCGCGGACCTTCCTGCTGGCGATCAAGGGCGAGTTCGAGCGCCACAAGGCCTGGGCGAAATGGACCTTCCCCATCTGGTACTACGTTTCGATCACCGGCGTGCTGGTGTATTTCTTCCTGTACCAGTGGTGGCCGGCGGCGCGGAACGCGCCGAACGTCGAATCCAACGTCAACTCCAACGTTGAACGGCGGAAGTCCAGCGGCTGAAGACCGCGGTACGCCAAAGCGGCGTGCCCGCGGCTCACCGCGCCGGGAGGTTAAAAGTTCGTGTTGGAAGTTGAGCGTTGGAGGTTAGCGTTCCGTCCGCCTCAGCGGACGGTGATCACACCCTTCATCCCCACCTGGTAATGCGCCGGGAAGGAGCACAGGAAGGGGTACTCGCCGGGCTCCGTGAACTTCACGATGATGCTGTCGGTCTGCTTGGGCCCGAGCATCTTGGTGTGGGCGATGACCTCGCCGGCCAGGGACGCGGGAATGTAATCGGTGGCAATGGCCGCGGCGGCGGTGGTGGCGAAGGCCGCGGAATCGCTCCCGGCCTTGAGCACCACGATGTTATGCGCCATGGCCTGCTTGGGCATCGAGCCGATGTTGATCAGGCTCAGGCGGACCTCCTCGCCGACGGCCAGGGAGATGGAGTTCATGTTGTACTTCATCGAATCATTGGCCGTGAGTTCGATGGTCCGGGGGCCGGCGGCGGCGGCCGGTCCGGCGGGAGAGGCGGCTTCTTCCTTCGGGGAACAACCGGTGACAACGAGCGCCAGAAGCGCAGTGGTGAGGAGGAGGGGGAGTTTCATGACGAGCTGAAAGTAGACCCTGCCCGGGTCATTGCAAACGCATCAGCGGAATAGTGCGCGACTAATGAACCCGGGAAGGCAGGACAATCGCTGCGCAGCTGCCCGGGCCGGGCTCCGCCAGGGCCCGCGAAAAGGCCCGTACGGGCGGCTTATGGACCGGATGGCATCAGTTTTCTTAAACCTCCGGCTTATGATTACAGGTACGGGAGACAATTATTGCGCAGTTCCCCGGCACGGCGGCCGGGGGCAAGGGGTGAAAAGGCAAAATCTGCACGGAATATGACTTGAAATGCGCAGACGTTCTTAAACGCTCATGGCGGTTGGCTACCCCGCCAACCTTTATTTTTATCAGTCAGAACACACACATGCGTTTGTCCTATCTCTTACCTGGCCTTGGCCGTTGGGGACGAGCCGCCCTGGCATTGGGCGGCCTCGCCGTCCTGCCTGGCTGCGATTTCAACTTCTGGCGCATGGATGGTCATCAGACCACCATGGTCGCGGCCGGCCCGGTCGCCAAGGCCCAGCTCGACGTGTTCTACGTCACGTGCTGGGTCACGCTCGTGATCTTCATCCTCGTGGGCGCCGTGCTGGCCTATGCGACCTTCAAGTTCAAGGCGCGCAGCGACGCCGACGAGCATGCCGAGCCGCCGGAGCAGAGCCATGGCAACCCGCTCATCGAGCTGGGCCTCATCGGCGCCTCCATCTTCGCCCTCGTCCTCATCGCCATCCCCACCCTCAAGGGCATCTGGTACACCTACGAGCCGCCCGCCGAGCAGAAGGAAAACATCTACGAGGTCACCGCCACGGGCTACCAGTGGTGGTTCAAGTTCGAATACCCCAAGGAGCAGATCGACGGCGTCGGTCCGCTGGTCACGGGCAACGAACTCGTCATCCCCGCCGGCCGCCCGGTGGTCATCCAGCTGCGGACGGTTGACGTCATCCACTCGTTCTGGGTGCCCAAGCTCGCCGGCAAGGTCGACATGATCCCGAACCGCGGCAACCACCTCTGGCTGCAGGCCGACGAACCCGGCTACTTCTGGGGCCAGTGCGCCGAATACTGCGGCGATTCGCACGCCGTCATGCGCTTCCGCGTGATCGCCCTTTCCGAGAAGGACTTTGCCGACTGGGTCGCGGGCCAGAAGCAGACCGCCCGCACCGTCGCCGCCCAGACCGCCTCCGCCGAGGGCGCCAAGGTCCAGTTCGCCTCCTTCAAGCGCAACGAGTACGGCTACACCGACAAGTGGGCCGCCGACGCCCAGGTCTCCCCGCTCGACAACTGGAAGCAGCAGCAATTCCCGGCCAAGGACGAGAATCCCGCGCTCATCGCGCAGGGCCGCAAGCTCTTCAACGAGAAGACCTGCACCGGCTGCCACACCGTCCGCGGCCACGAGGGCATCGGCATCACCGGTCCCGACCTGACACACATCGGCGCCCGCACCACCATCGCCGGCGGTCTCCTGGAAAACAATCACGACCAGATGGCCCGCTGGCTGGCCCACCCCGACGTGGTCAAGCCCGGCAACAAAATGTACGTCACCGGCTATGTGCCGAACAACATCAAGCTCACCGACGCCGACGTGAGCGCATTGGTGGCCTATCTCGAAAGCCTTAAATAATCACATCATGGACGCATCGGTTAAGTCCCATTTCACCGGCCACGAGGCCCCCGCCCCCACCAAGGCTTCCGTCTTCTGGCGCCCCACGGCCAAGACCGGCCTGATGAGCTGGCTCACCACGGTGGACCACAAGAAGATCGGCTTCCTCTACGGCATCTTCGCGCTGTTCTTCTTCCTGGTCGGCGGCATCGAGGCCCTCCTCATCCGCCTCCAGCTCGCGCTGCCGAACAACGACGTGCTCACCGCGCAGCAGTACAACACGATGTTCACGATGCACGGCACGACGATGATCTTCCTCGCCGTCATGCCGCTCTCGGCCGCGTTCTTCAATTACATCATGCCGCTGCAGATCGGCGCGCGCGACGTGGCCTTCCCCCGGCTGAACGCCTTCTCGCTGTGGACCTTCGTCGCCGGCGCGATCATCATCAACCTCGGCTGGTTCATGCAGGACGGTCCGCCGGACGGCAGCTGGGTGGGCTACGCGCCCCTCACCTCCAAGACCTTCAATCCCGACCATTCGATCGACATGTGGGTCATGGGCCTGCAGCTCCTCGGCGTCGCCTCCATCGCGGCCTCGCTGAACTTCATCGTCACCATCATCAACCTGCGCGCCCCGGGCATGACCATGATGCGCGTGCCGGTCTTCACCTGGATGACGCTGGTCACGGCCTTCCTGATCGTCCTCTCCTTCCCGGCCATCACCATCGCGCTGGTCGAGGTGATGATGGACCGCCTGTTCGGCACGAACTTCTTCGAGGTCTCCAACGGCGGCATGCCCGTCCTCTGGCAGCATCTCTTCTGGGTGTTCGGCCACCCCGAGGTTTACATTCTCATCCTGCCCGCCATGGGCATCGTCTCGGAAATCCTCCCCACCTTCGCGCGCAAGCCGCTCTTCGGCTACCCGATCGTGGTGTTCTCCGGCGCCTGCATCGGCTTCCTCGGCTTCGCCGTCTGGAGCCACCACATGTTCACCACGGGCATGGGCACGGTCGCCACGGCGGCCTTCTCCCTCGCCACCATGGCCATCGCGGTGCCCACGGGCGTGAAGATCTTCAACTGGATCGGCACCCTCTGGGGCGGCCACCTCATGATGCGCACGCCCATGATGTTCGCCCTGGGCTTCGTCTGGATGTTCATGATGGGCGGCTTCTCCGGCGTCATGCACGCCGCCGCCCCGGCCGACGCGCAGCAGCAGGACAGCTACTTCGTCATCGCGCACTTTCACTATGTGCTCATCGGCGGCTCGATCTTCGCGCTGCTCGCGGGACTGCACTACTGGTTCCCGCTGATGTTCGGCCGCAAGGTCAGCGAGTTCTGGGGCAAGCTCTCCTTCTGGGTCATCTTCGCCGGCTTCAACATCACCTTCTTCCCGATGCACTTCCTCGGGCTGAACGGCATGCCCCGCCGCACGTTCACCTACGACGCCAACCTCGGCTGGAACACCGCCAACTTCATCGCGACGATCGGCGCCTTCATCCTCGGCCTCGGCATCCTGATCTACTTCATCGTCATGACCTACACCTACTTCAAGGGTGAGAAGGTCAAGAAGGACTACTGGGACGGCCGGACCCTCGAGTGGTCCATCCCCAACCCGCCGCCGGAATACAACTTCGCCGTCACCCCGACGGTGCACGCCCGCGACGCCTGGTGGTACGAAAAGCACCACCAGGAGGAAGTGGCCAAGGAAAAGGCCGAGCATGCCAAAGAGGATGCGGCCCACGGCGGCATCCACATGCCCTTCCAGTCCGTTTACCCTCTCGTCACCAGCATTGGCATTTTGATCGGCGCCATCGGCGTTTCGGTCATTGACCACGGCCACAAGCTGCCGGTCGCCCTCACGGGCGCCGCCATCATGCTGGCCGGCATCTACCTCTGGGCCATGGAAGGCAACGAGGGTTACCACATCCACGCTGACGAGGAGGACTCCCACAAATGAGCAGCCACGGCGCCACCGCGACCATCGATCATCATCACGATCACACGACCTCGACGGGCATTCCGAACAAGAAACTCCTCATGTGGACGTTTCTGGCCTCGGACTGCATGTTCTTCGGCACGCTGATCGCCACCCACCTGGTTTACCGGCTGCACCCACCCCCGGGCGCGCCCATCGTGACCCAGATATTCTCGATCGAGCTCACCTCGTTCTCCACCTTCATTTTGCTCATGTCGTCGCTCATGATGGCGCTGGCGGTGAACGCCATCCAGAAGGGCAACCTCAAGAGCATGCGCTGGTCGCTCCTCACGACGATCTTCTTTGGCGCCATCTTCCTGGGCTGCCAGGTCTATGAGTTCGACCACTTCGTGAAGGCCAAGAACCTCACCCTCACCAACAGCCTCTTCGGCTCGACGTTCTACACCCTGACCGGCACGCACGGCACCCACGTCGCCATCGGCGTGCTCTGGCTGATCATGATGTACGTGCGCTCCTTCATGCCGGCGGACACCGCCCGGGACCGCAGCTGGTTCTTCCGCAACGTACTCCATGTCGCCGCGGTCATCGGCGTCGTGGTCTTCGCGATGTTCTGCGTCCTCGGCCTCGTGCACACGCTGCAGACCGGCGGCGGCTTCGGGGCGTTTGCGGGCCACCACATCGGCCTGCTGATCGGTTTCGCCGTCTCCGTCGCGGCCTCGTTCTTCCTGGCCCGGCCGCGCGGCGCGGTCGCGTTCGGCGAGGGCAACGCCGTGGACGTCGAGTCCATGGGCCTTTACTGGCACTTCGTTGATATCGTCTGGATCGTCATCTTCACCGCCGTCTACCTGCTCGAATACCTCTGATCCCTCCATGAGCGCTCCCACCGCCACCGCCGCCCACCACGGGCACGACGACAACAAGTTCCAGATCTACGTGCAGATCGCGATGCTCCTCGCCGTCATCACCGGCGTGGAGATCGTCGCCATCTTCATCCCCTTCGCCAAATGGCTCATCGTCACGACCCTCGTGGTCCTTTCGGCGGTGAAGTTCCTCTTCGTCATCTTCTACTTCATGCACCTGCGCTGGGACAAACCGTTCTGCACGATCCTGTTCTTCATCGGGCTCGTGCTGGGCGGCGGCACCCTGTGGGCCCTGGTCGAGCTCTTCTCGGTCCATGACAGCATCCCGCTGACTTCGCTGGGCTGACCCCGGAATCAGCCATCTTGGTGATTTACGGCGGCCGGCAGGCCGCCTTTTCTTTTTGGTATGATCGACTGGCGGCACTGGCATAACGAACCCTACCTGGTCGGAGGCCTGATATTCCTCGGCTGGCTCTACGCCATCCTCGCCGGACCCCTGCGCCACCGCCTCGCCCCCGGCACCGGTTACCCGGTCGCGGCCGCCGTGAAGTTCTATGCGGCGCTGGTCATCTTCTACCTGGCGGTGGGTTCGCCGCTGGACCAGATGGGTGAACGCTTCCTCTTCAGCGCCCACATGCTGCAGCACCAGCTGCTGGCCTATCCCGCGGCCATCCTCTTCCTCCTCGGCCTGCCGCATTGGATGATTGATGGCGTGCTGGACCGGCCGGGGCTGCGCGGGGTGGTGCGGGTGGCCTTTCATCCCGTGATCTGCGGCCTGGTCTATACCGTGGTCATCGGGGTCTGGCATTCGCCCCAGCTCTACGACTGGGCCTTGCGCGACAAGCTCGTGCACGTGCTGGAGCATCTGATGTTCTTCGGCGCCTCGCTCTTTTACTGGTGGCCGCAGCTCAGCCCCTCCCGGGTCGTGCCCCGCATCAGCTATGCCTCGCAGATGCTCTACCAGCTCGGCGTCGTCATCGGCATGACCCCGCTGTTCGCCTACATCACCTTCTCCACGGAGATCCTCTACCCGACCTATGAGTTCGCGCCCCGCCTGGTCGCCGACTTCACCGCCGGCGAGGACCAGCTGCTGGCCGGCACCATGATGAAACTCGGCGGCCTGATGGTGGCGGTCGCCGCCATCGGCGTGAGTTTCTACCGCTGGTTCCAGCAAAACGAGCGGGCACCCGCCTGATTCAGGCGAAATAGGCTGGGAGCGGATCAAACGGCTGCTAGCTTTCCGGGCCATGACCTGGGACATCGCTGTCGTTTTCCTCCTGCTGGCCGGCGTCCTGCTGTGCTTTGTGTGGGAAAAATTCCCGCCCGACGTCACGGCCCTGGGTCTGTTGCTCGTGCTCATCGCCACCGGGCTGCTCTCCGCGCCGGACGCCCTGTCGGTGTTTTCCAATCCCGCCCCGCTGACCGTCGGGGCCATGTTCGTCCTCAGTGCGGCCCTCGTGAAATGCGGGGCCATTGACCGTCTCTCCGTCCTGATCGAAGGCTCGGCCCGCTGGCCCTATGCCGCCGTCATCTTCGTCATGGTCGTCATGGTCGCGACCATCTCGGCCTTCATCAACAACACCCCGGTGGTGGTCGTCTTCCTGCCGGTGGTGCTGAAGCTGGCCCGCAAGATGCAGCTCGCGCCCTCGAAGCTGCTCATCCCGCTCTCCTATGGCGCCGTCCTGGGCGGCACCTGCACCCTGGTCGGCACCAGCACCAACCTCATCGTCAATGGCATCCTGACCTCCCGGGGGCTGCCCGGGTTCTCGATGTTCGAGCTGGCCTGGCTGGGCGTGCCCGTGACCCTGATCGGCACGGTTTACCTGTCCCTGGCGGGCAACCGCCTGCTGCCGGTCCGCCAGATGCTCTCCTCCATCCTCTCGGAGGAGGAACGGCGCGAATACATCACCGAGGCTTTCGTGCAGCCCGACTCCCCGGTGCTGGGCAAGACCCTCGCCGGGGCCGGCCTCACCCGCGCCCGCGGCATCCGCGTGCTGGAGATCGTGCGCGACGGCGTCGCCCTCTACCTCGCGCCGGAGGAGGTGCGCCTCAAGGCCGGCGACCGCATCATCATGGCCTGCCGGATGACCGGCATTTTGCACACCCGGCGCACCGCCGGGGTGGACCTCGTCACGGAACTCAACCTCGGCCTGGAGCAGATCGCCGCCCATGAGGGCTCGATGGTCGAGGCCATGGTCACGCCGCACTCCGCCCTGGTGGGCCACTCGGTGCGCGAGATGAATTTCCGGCAACGCTACCGCATGGTGGTGCTGGCCGTGCACCGGCAGGGCCGCAATGTGCGCGATCAATTGGAAACCCTGCCCATCCTGGGCGGCGATGTGCTGTTGATGATGGGTACCGACCAGGCCATCGACAATCTCGCCCAGGGCGACGACTTCATGTTCTTCGACCGGGCCCGCGTGCCGGCCAAGCCCCAGACCGGCAAGGTCGCCCTCGTCGTGGGCGTGATTGCCGCCGTCATCTGTGGGGCCGCCCTGGAATGGGTGCCCATCGAACTCGGAGCCCTCTCCGGCTGTATCATCATCTGCCTGACCAAGTGCCTGAAGACCGCCGATGCCTACGCCTCAATCGAGTGGAACATCCTGTTTCTCATTTATGGCATGCTCGCCATGGGCCTGGCCATGGAACAGACCGGCGCCGCCGCCTGGCTCGCCACCAATGCCGTCAACGGTGTCCAGCACTTCATCCCCGAGACGCACAAGGGCATCGTGATGCTGGGCTGCATGTATCTCATCACCACCGTGCTGACCGAGATTCTCTCCAACAATGCCGTGGCCGCCCTGATGGCACCCATCGCCATCGGCGTAGCCGTCACCCTGGGCATGGATCCGAAACCCTTTATTGTGGCAGTGGCCTTCGCGGCCTCGGCCTCGTTCGCCACCCCTATCGGCTACCAGACCAACACCTATGTCTACGGGGTCGGCGGCTACCGTTTCAGCGATTTCCTGCGCATCGGCGTGCCGTTGAATGCCGTCTGCTTCATCGCGGCCATGCTGATCATCCCGCGCGTCTGGCCGTTCTGAGCCGTCCCGGCCCCGGGCCAAGTCAGGCCTTGTCGGTGCCCCACCGGTGGTGCAGCCACCTTTCCCACGGGGAGAACAGCAGCTTGTCCGCCAGGAGTCCGAGCAGCACCAGAATGAACATGATCCCGATGACCTGCTCCATGGCGTGCAATTCGCGGCCGTAGTGCAGGAGATGCCCGAGGCCGAAGCCGGTGAGGATGGTGACAAATATCTCCGCCGCCATCAGCGAGCGCCAGGCAAAGGCCCAGCCCTGCTTCATGCCGCTGACGATGAAGGGCAGCGCCGCCGGCATGATCACCCGGATCCAGATGTGCAGCCAGCGCGAGCCCATCGTCCGGGCCGCCCGCACGTAGATCGGGTTCACGTTGCGCACGCCGGTCTGGGTCGCGAGCACGACCGACCACACGGTGCCCATGACCACCACGAAGAGCATCGCCGCCTCCGTCTGGCCGAACCAGAGCAGCGCCAGCGGCACCCAGCACACGCTGGGCAGCCCCTGCAGCCCGAGCGCCAGCATCCCGAGGGTGTCGCGCAGAAACCGGAACCGGGCCGTCAGCAGCCCCACGGGCAGGCCGATCACGATGCCGATGAAATAACCGGCCAGCAGCCGCTTCATCGTCACCAGCGTCGCCTCGGCCAGCGAACCGTCCAGGGCCGATTCCCAGAGGTAGCGGCCCACGCTCTCCGGCGACGGCACCAGGACCGGCGACCAGAATTTCTGGACGCAGGCCCAGTGCCAGGCGGCCACGAGCAGCGCAAAAAAACCAAAGGCCGTCAGGAATCTTTTCACGGGGCCGGCGCTCCTTCCTGCAGGTGCTGCTTCAGCGCCCGGGTGATCCGCGTGGCATAACCCGCCACCTCCACGCTGTTGATGTCGCGCGGCCGCGGCAGGTCGATCCTGAACTCCTCGTGGATGCGGCCGGGATGCGGCGAGAACAGCACGACCCGGTCCCCGAGGCTCACGGCCTCGCGGACGTTGTGCGTGACAAACAGAATGGTGACATGCCGCTGCTCCCAGATGCGCTGCAGATCCCCGTAAAGCTGCTCGCGCGTCATGGCATCGAGCGCGGCAAAGGGCTCGTCCATGAGCAGCACCCGCGGATTGGGGGCCAGCGCCCGGGCCAGGGCCACGCGCTGCTTCATGCCCCCGGAAAGCTCATGGATGTTGGCCTCCATGAATTTCTCCAGGCCCACGAGCTTCAGGTAGTACCGGGCCGCCTCCTGACGCTCGTTGCTCTTGAGACCGGGCTTGAGCTTGAGGGCGAACAGCACGTTGCCGATCACATCCAGCCAGGGGAAAAGGGCGGACTCCTGGAACATCATCATCCGCTCGCGACCCGGATGCCGCACGGGGCGCCCATCGGCCACGACCGTGCCCGAGTCGGGCAGCTCCAACCCGGCCACGAGGTTGAGCAGGGTGGACTTGCCGCAGCCGCTGGGCCCGAGCAGGCAGACGAACTCCCCTTCCGCCACCTGCAGGCTCACGTTGTCGAGCGCATGCACGGAGCCGCGCGCGGTCGTGAAGGACTTCGACACCCGGTCGATGGCCAGTTTCGCCGGAGGCGGGGCGGTGACTTCGTCCTGAATGCTCATGGCTTTTGGGAAAACATGCGGTCCAGGGGAATGGCGTCCCGCAGGAACCCGACACTTTGGGCCTCACTCACCAGTGCATCAAACTGCTTTTGCGCCACCTGATCGGTGAAGCGCAACCGGCGCCAGGCGTTCGCGATGATGGCCGCGGGCATTTCCCGCCGCATCTCGGCCGTGAGCCCGGCCCGCACCCTCGCCTGCGCCTGGTCGGGATGCTCGTTGATCCAGGCGGTGAGCTCACGGTGCGCGGCGACGAATTTCGCCACCAGCCCCGGCTGCCGCTGCAGGACGGCCACGCTCGCCACGAGAATGGTCGTCACGGCATCATTCTGCTCGAGAAACGCCCTCCCCCCCGCCTCCAGCTCCAGCCGCGACACCCAGGGTTCCACGGTCCAGACCGCATCGAGCCGGCCCTGCTTGAAAAGCGCCAGCTGGTCGGGATTGGCCGTGGGCACCACCGGGACATCGCCGCCGGTGATCGCAACCCGGAAGCCCTGCCGCTTGAGCCAGGCCCGCGCCGCCACGTCCTGGGTGTTGCCAAACTGCGGTGAGGCGATGGTCCGGCCCTTGAAGTCCGCCGGCTTGGTGATGCGGCCGTCGGCCCGCACGATGAGCGCGGCCCCGCCCTCGGCGGCGCCGGAGAGCACGCGGACCTCGTCGCCCCGCGAGCGGATATACGCGTTCAGCGAGGGATTGGGCCCCACGTAGGTGAGGTCGATCGAGCCGGCAAACATCGCCTCCATCGCACTGGGCCCGGCATTGTAGGCAAACCACTGGATGGTCACGTCGGGCCCGAGCCGCTGCTCAAACCAGCCCTGCCCCTCGCGGGTCGAGTGGCTGCCGATGATGCCCTGGGCATGCGTGACATTGGGAAAATAGCCGACGCGCAAGACCGTTTTCGCCACGGCCGCATCGGTCATGGCAAGCGCGAGGCCGGCAAGGAGCACATGATGGGATTTCATGACATTCATTGGGTTGGTTCAGAATCCGAACTGAAACCGGCTGATGAACACCTTCTCATCCTGCCGGAGAACCGCTGATGAGGATACCGGCGGAGCGGCCGGGTTGAACCCGAATTCCGTCTGGTAGTAGTCAAACTTGAATACCGCCGCCCGGCCAAGATACCAATTGAGGCCAAGGCCGAATGAGGCCGCCTCACTGGCGGTGCTGGTGAGGGCAGCGTAGAGGGGATAGGCCCCGTCATCGATTTTCAGGCTGGCGGCGCGGGCGGTGACCTCCAGGGCACCCCAGGCTCCGCCGGTCGGACTGAAGCTGGCGCGCGGCACCACGCCGCCGGGCGATGAGGCTTCCCCGGTCAGGACATAGCCCGTGGCCAGCTGCCAGGCTTCATTGCGAAGTTCGGCTTTTGCCCCGGTGGCACCGGGACGGACGTTGACCGTGGAGACGACATACTCGCCGAGGAGGCCGAACGATCCGTGGCGATAATCAAACTGCGGGGAAAGCCGCCAGTTCGCGCCGTCGGCGATCGTCGCCGTCTGGTACGCGAAAAATGTCTGCTGTCCGTCCGTGCGATAACCCCCCGTGCGACCGGAGGCGGTCTTGTTGCGTCCGAAGCTGCCGCCGATGCCGAAGGCCAGGCCGTGCAGCGCGGAATCAGCCTGGTCCTTGAATGGCGAGACATAGACCCGCGCGGCGAGTGACTTGTCGTTGTCGAAGTCCGTGTTGTTGGACGAGGCTCCGTCGGCCACGCCATTGAAGACCCCCACGGCATAATCCAGACGGCCATCCCACACCACGCCCCAAGCCTGGATCCCCAGGTCGCGACTGGGCACGAGGTTGCTGGCGAGGGAGCGTTCGTTGAAAAACGTCCAGGAATCCGACTGCAACTGCTCCAGGCCAACGGGCACCTTGAATCGGCCGAATTTGAACTGGAGGGCCTTGGAAATCGCGATGTTCAGGTTCGCGTCCACCACACTCACGCTGCTGCCGCCAAACTCGGCCAACAGTTGGAAGGCGTAGTCCCTGCCCATCACCCCATCGGTCCCGAGGCGGGCACGGCGAAGCACGAAGGCATTGTTGCCCGGGACCTCGTCCCCGAAGAAGAGCCGGGAATCGAGCTGCAGCAGTCCGCGCAGCCTGATGGAATTGGCCCCGTCCGGACTGGCGGCTGAAAAACCCTTGTCGCTGATGGTGAGCTTCGGGGCATTCGCGACGGGAGCGGGCGCGGGAGCCGGCGCCGCAACCTCCTTTCCCTGAGTTCCTGCCGGCGTTCAATCGCGAGCAGTTTTTGTTCAAGCAGGCGGATCTGCTCGCGCAGTTCCTTGATCTCGTCCGCCTCGGTGGCGTGGCTGGATGCGGGAAACAACGCGAGGACCAGCAGCACCGGCGCCAATTTTCGGATGTTATGATGCCTCATGGACGTGAAACCGACGGATTCGGGCTAGATGGAGTAGTCGCCGAGCAGTTGGTGCACGACGCCTTCAACCTCGGAGAGGCGCGGCCGGCGGCCGCGCCCGGCGGATTGGCGGGCGGTCTGGCGGGCGGCGCGGGCCGGCAGGCGCGGCACGGGCGCGACACTGCCGGCGGCCGGTGAAAACGGGAGGGGTACATTGTTGCGGCGCATCTTGCGCAGGGTGACGTCGACGACGTCCGCGAGGGTGTAGCGATCAAGGATGCCGGCGATGGCGTTGCGCACGTCCAGCATCAGCATGCGCAGGCCGCAGTGGGTTTCATCCGGGCAGGAGCATTTTTCGTAGGCCGTCTGGCTCACGCAACCAATGGGTGCCAGCGGACCGTCGATCAGGCGCACCACCGCGCCGATCGTGATGTCCTTCCCCGGTTTGGCCAAACGATAGCCGCCAAACTTGCCCCGATGGCTTTCCACGAAACCCGCCTCCTTCAGCAACTGCAGAATCTGCTCCAGAAACTTGACCGGGAGCTGTTCGTTCTCCGCCAGCTCGGACACCTGCACCAACTTTCTCCCCACCTCGGCGGCAATGCCAAGGTTGATGAGGGAGCGAAGCGCGTATTCGCCTTTTTTGGAGAGCTTCATTGGGCAACTCTTTTAATCTACATTCCTTTAGTAGGAATTAAACAAGCCCAAACTCCGCCCTCTGTATGTCATACTTTATATTCGGATATGCGCGTATTTTAAAGGGTTACCCATTTAAATCCCGGAATTTCCACAGAGCGCGCCCGCATACACTGATTCACTGTGCTTTAGCCGGGACGATACTGTCGGCCAGTAGGCAGGGAGCTTGCTCCCGCTCTGAGCGCGCCAGCAAGCTGGCGGCCTCCCGGCAACTCCATTCGGTTTTTGCCCACATCCAGGCAGTGCAACGCGACTGCTTCGTTCCGATTTAGAGTTTCAACCGCAGGCCGTCGTAGGCGAATTTTATCCCGACGGGCAATTCCGCCTCGGCCTTCTGGTGATCGGTGTGATGAGTGAGATGTGTCAGCCAGGTCTGCCCGGCCGCGATCTCGGCCGCGACGGCCACGGCTTCCGGGATGCTCATGTGGGACGGGTGCGGTTCCGGTCGCAATCCATCCAACACCACGGCGTCGGCCCCGCGCGCCAGCGTGACCGCCTCATGCGGCAGGCGCTTGTTGTCGGTGTAATACACAAATTTCCGGCCGCTGCTGCGCTCGGTGAAAATCAGCCCGAGGGTGTTCAAGCCTCCGTGGGGCAGCAGCGTGGACTGGATGGTACCCTGCGGGAGTTCCAGCACCGGCGGCATCGCCTCCAGTTTGAAGGCGGCGTACCCCTTGGCGATCGGCCGCTCGGCGATGGCATAGGGGAAAATCGACAGCACCCGGGCCATCCCCTCTTCCGTGGAATACACCTTGAGCGCCTCCCCGCCCTTCAGGTCGCAGAACCGGCGGAGGTCATCCATCCCGGTGATGTGATCGGCATGACCATGCGTGAGGATGAAGAAATCAATCTGGGTGATCCGCTGCTCCAGGCACTGCAGCCGGAATTCCGGCGCGGCATCCACCTGGATGTGCAATCCGTCCATCACGACATGGATGGAGGCCCGCGTCCGGCGGTTGCGCGGATCGGTCGAAGTGCAGACGGCGCAATCGCAGGCAATCATCGGCACGCCCTGCGATGTGCCGCTACCGAGGAAAATCACTTCCATGCCGCAAGAAAACACGGCCCGGGCGGCAAACGGAAGAAAAACTCGCGGTCGGCGTGGCGCGGTGCTTCAGCCCGCGCTCTGCACGCTACGTCGGCAGGTTATCCCACCGATCCAGTGCCGGCTAAAGTCCGGCACTACGCCGTAGCGCGGGTCTTCAGCCCGCGCTCTTCACGCTACGTCGGCAGGTTATCCCACACAATCCAGTGCCGGCTGAAGACCGGCACTACGGCGTGGCGCCGCAGGGCGTCAGATGATCTCCCGATAGACGTCGGGATGCGGCCGGGCGATGACCACCGCGTTGACCAGCGCACCGGACTCGGCGATCAGGGCCCGGCCGGCGGCCACCGCCGCCTGCACCGAGGAAACCTGGCCGGTCATGGTGACAAACGCCTTGCCGCCCAGCGCCATCGCGAGCCGGACCTCGAGCAGTTGCACATCCGCGGTTTTGACCGCGCAATCCGCCGCCTGGATCAGCGTGGTGACGTTGAAGGACTCCAAAATTCCCAGGGCTCCATTCGGGGGCGTCGGTTGGGTCCGGCCAATGGCGGTGATGACGTCGGCATGGATGTTGTGGATCGCGGTCACATCAATCAGGCAGCCATCCGCCGCCTTCCCGCCGGCGGCCACGGCACTCTCGACCGGAGCGGTGTCGCCGCAGACCACCACCATGTATTTGCCCGAGCAGATCGTGCGCGAGAGCATGAGCCGGACATTGCCGGCCTTCAGCATCGTGTCGGCGACCAGGAATCCGGCGGCGATGCTGGACAGTTCAATGATGCCAATTGATTTTTCGTTCATGGCGGAGTGCTAGTTGCAGGCAAGAATGACATGGCGCCCCGTGACTTCGGCCACCGTCGCATCGCAGGGGGCATGGAGCGCGGCCGCCAGCGTGGAAGCGGGGATGTCCGCCAGCTTTTGACCGGCCTTCACCCGCTCGCCCGCCTGGACGGACGCCGCGGCCGGCGCACCGGCGCTCTGCTTGAGCGGCAACACGAGGCGCGCGGGTTTGAGTTCAAGTTTTTGCCAGGGCGCCGGATGATCGTACTGCAGGATGTGCAGCTTGCGCATGAGGGATTTGATCGGCACCCGCCGGCCATCGCGCATCGGATGCGGCCGGACCTCGGTCGGGCCGGTCCACTTGATACCGGCCTGTTTCATCTCCGCCTTTGATTGGTCGCACGCCTCCTTGGGATACAGTTCCTCGGGGCAGGCGAACAGGGTGCAGAGGCCGCACGCGCAGCACATCTGCGCCCATTGGTTCCACTGATCCTTGCCCGAGGCCGTGAACGCGAGACTGCGCATGACCTGATGGGGTTCGACCGCATAGCCGAGCAGGTAGCGCGGGCAGTATTCGGTGCAGTAACGGCACTGGTCGCAGGCGGACTTGCCGATGGCATTCTGGACTTTGGCCGGCTTGAGCTTGCGCTCGATGATGCGATGGGTGCGGGGCAGCACGATGAACCCGCCGGTGGTCTTGGTCACGGGGCGGTTCAGGTCCTCGACGGTTTCGCCCATCATCATGCCACCAACCGAGAGCACGGGGTCCGGCACCGTCGCCCCGCCGGCCGCGGCCAGGCACTCGCTCAGGCTGGTGCCGAGTGGGACCGTGAGTGTCATCGGATTACGAACGGCTCCCGCGACGGTCAGCGTCTTGTGCGTGACCGCCCTGCCCTCCGCGGCCGCCGCGACATTGATGAAAGTCTCGACGTTGCACACCACGGCGCCGACCTGGAGCGGAATGCCGCCCGGCGGAATCAGCCGGCCGGTCGTCTCAAACACGAGGTCGTACTCGTCGCCGGCCGGATAATAATCGCCGAGCAGGTGCACCCGGACGGGACCGCCGGCGCACGCTGCCTGCACGGATTCAACCGCGTGATGGTTCTTGGCCTTGATGCCAACGATGCCGGTCTTGGCGCCGACCGCCTCCATGGCGAGTTGGATGCCGCGGACCATGGCCTTGGCCTCCTGCTCCATGAGGATCGCATCCTTGTGCAGCAGCGGTTCACATTCGGCCCCGTTGACGATCACGGTATCCGCCTTGGCCGCAAGTTTGACGTGGGTCGGAAAACCGCCCCCACCCGCGCCCACCACGCCTGCCTGCCGGACCTGATCGACAAGATTCATAGGTATTCGATGGAGAGTGTTGGCAGGAGTTTCGATGACTTCCAAGCCACATTCGGCCTTGGGCGTGAGGACGGTTGGGATGTAGGGCGGGGATTCCGGTCCCCGCCTGGGCGCGCGACCAGCCTGTCCTCCGTAGGCCCGGCGAAGGAGGGCCCTCGGTCGCAATCAATCGCCAATCCCCAAGGCAGGAGAAAGAGAAAGATTACGAGAAAGAGAAAGATTGATTCCAGCATCGGAGGATACGAAGGCGGGGATCGGAATCCCCGCCCTACATCCCAAAAAAAGGCGCGCCCGTTTGGGCGCGCCTTGAATTGTACAATGGATGGATCGGTGACTCAGTAGTCCATGCCGCCCATGCCGCCGCCGTGACCGCCGCCAGGGGCCGGAGCTTCCTTCTTCTCCGGGAGGTCGGTGATCATGCACTCGGTGGTGAGGAGCAGGCCGGCGATCGAGGCCGCGTTCTGCAGCGCGGTGCGGGTGACCTTCGTGGGGTCAACGACACCGGCCTTGACGAGGTCCTCGTATTTGTCGGTCGCCACATTGAAGCCGTAGTTGCCCTTGCCGGCGATGACTTCGCCGACGACAACCGCGCCTTCAACCCCGGCATTGGAGCAGAGCATCCGCAGCGGGTGCTCGATGGCGCGACGCACGATCTGCGCACCGATGGCCTCGTCACCCTCGAGCTTGAGGGCGTCGATGACCTTGATGGTCCGGATGAGGGCGACACCGCCGCCGGCGACAATACCCTCTTCCACGGCCGCACGGGTCGCATGGAGGGCGTCTTCGACGCGGGCCTTCTTTTCCTTCATCTCGACCTCGGTGGAGGCGCCGACGTTGATGACGGCGACACCGCCGGCGAGCTTGGCGAGGCGCTCCTGGAGCTTCTCGCGGTCGTAGTCGCTGGTGGTCTCGTCGATCTGGCGGCGGATCTGCTTCACGCGGCCCTGGATGTCGGAGGACTTGCCGCCACCTTCAACGATGGTGGTGTTCTCCTTGTCGACCACGATGCGCTTGGCCTTGCCGAGGTCGGCGGTGGTGAGGCTCTCGAGCTTGAGGCCGAGGTCCTCGGTGATGCACTTGCCGCCGGTGAGGATGGCAATGTCTTCCAGCATGGCCTTGCGGCGGTCGCCAAAGCCGGGGGCCTTGACGGCGCACACGTTGATCGTGCCGCGGATCTTGTTCACGACGAGCGCGGCGAGGGCCTCGCCCTCAACCTCTTCGGCGATGACGAGGAGGGGCTTGCCGCTCTTGGCGACGGTCTGGAGCAGGGGGAGGAACTCCTGCAGGTTGGCGATCTTCTTCTCGTGGATGAGCACGTAGGCGTCCTCGAGGATGGCCTCCTGGGCCTCCATGTTGGTGGCGAAGTAGGGGGAGAGGTAGCCCTTGTCGAACTGCATGCCTTCGACGACGTCGAGCGTGGTCTCGATCGACTTGGCTTCCTCGACCGTGATCGTGCCGTCCTTGCCGACCTTGTCCATGGCGTCGGCGATGATGTTGCCGATCGTCTCGTCCCAGTTGGCGGAGACGGTGGCGACCTGGCGGATCTCTTCGCGGTCCGAGACCTTCTTGGAGATCTTGGCGAGCTCGGCGACGGAGGCCTCGACGGCCTTGTCGATGCCGCGCTTGAGATAGATCGGGTTGGAACCCGCGGTGACGTTCTTGAGACCTTCGCGATAGATGGCCTCGGCGAGCACCGTGGCGGTCGTGGTGCCGTCACCGGCGGCGTCGGAGGTCTTGGAGGCGACTTCCTTCACCATCTGGGCGCCCATGTTCTCGTAGGGATCGGGAAGTTCGACTTCCTTGGCGACGGTGACGCCGTCCTTGGTGACGGTCGGGGAACCGAATTTCTTGTCGATCACGACATTCCGGCCCTTGGGCCCGAGCGTGACCTTGACGGCTTTGGAGAGAAGTTCGACGCCGCGGAGAATCTTGTGACGCGCGGCCTCATCGAAGAGGAGTTGTTTGGCTGCCATAATAGTTTCTGAGTTTTAGGATTTAAGTTTTCAGTGCGGGAGTTCAGCCGATCACGCCGAGGATGTCATCCTCGCGGACCAGGGTGTACTTCTGATCGTCGATCTTCACTTCGGTGCCACCGTACTTGGAGATGAGCACCTTGTCGCCGACCTTCACCTCGAAGGGCGTGACCTTGCCGTTCTCGTCCTTCTTGCCGGTGCCGAGGGCGATGACCTTGGCCTCCTGCGGCTTTTCCTTGGCGCTGTCGGGAATGATGATCCCGCCGCGAACCTGTTCTTTTTCCTCGATGTGCTGCACCAGCACGCGATCACCGATGGGTTTGATTTTGACGTTAGCCATATTTGGTTGGGTTTTGGGTTGAATTTCGGGTTGGTATTTTGACCACGCCGTCCCGCCACCTGATTCGGCGACGGAACGGCAAAGGGCCTAAATTATTGTTTCTTGTCCTCGTCCACGACCTCGAAGTCGGCGTCGACAACGTCGGCCTTTTTCTCGGCCTTCTTTTCCGGCTTCTTGCCGGCGTCGGCCGCGGCCTCGCCGCCTTCCGGGGTTCCGGCCGCGCCCGCCGCCTGCGCGGCCGCCTGGGCCTCGGCGTAGAACTCGGCGCCGATCTTGGAGAGATTTTCCAGCGCGGCCTTCATGCGCGCGGCATCGTTGCTCTCGAGATCCTTCTTGGCCTCGGCGAGGGCGGCCTCGACCTTGGCCTTGCGGTCGGCCGGCAGCTTGTCGCCGGCCTCCTTGAGGGTCTTCTCGAGCTGATAGATCGTGGAATCGAGCTGATTCTTGGTCTCGACCGCCTCCTTGCGCTTGCGGTCCTCCTCGGCATGCAGCTCGGCTTCCTTGGTCATCTTCTCGACCTCTTCCTTGGAGAGACCGGATGAGCCCTGGATCGTGATCTTCTGGTCCTTGCCGGTGCCGAGATCCTTGGCTGAGACGTGGAGGATGCCGTTGGCATCAATGTCAAAGGTGACCTCGATCTGCGGCGTGCCGCGCGGGGCGGGCGGAATGCCGTCGAGCTTGAAGGTCCCGAGGGTCTTGTTGTCGCGGGCCATGGGCCGCTCGCCCTGCAGGACGACAATTTCCACGGAGGGCTGGCTGTCGCTGTAGGTCGAGAACACCTGGGTCTTCTTGGAAGGGATGGTCGTGTTGCGGGCGATCATGGGCGTCGCCACGTCACCGGCCGTCATGATGCCGAGGGTGAGCGGCGTCACATCGAGGAGCAGCACGTCACGCACGTCGCCCTTGAGCACGCCACCCTGCACGGCGGCGCCGATGGCGACCACTTCGTCGGGATTCACGCCCTGGTGCGGCTGTTTGCCGCCCAGTTCCTTGGCGATCTCCACCACCTTGGGCATGCGGGTCATGCCGCCGACGAGCACGAGCTCGTCAATCTGGGTGGCGGTCAGGTCCGAATCCTTCATGCAGTTCTTGAACGGCTGGATGCAGCGGGTGAAGAGCGCGTCGCAGATCTGCTCCATCTTCGCGCGGCTGAGCTGCATGTTCAGGTGCTTCGGCCCGGAGGCGTCCGCGGTGATGAACGGCAGGTTGATGTCCACCGACTGCGTCGAGGAGAGGGCGATCTTGGCCTTTTCCGCCTCTTCCTTCAGGCGCTGGAGCGCCATCGGATCCTTGCGGAGGTCGATGCCGTTTTCCTTCTTGAAAGTATCCACGAGCCAGCCGATGAGCGCGTCGTCCCAATTGTCGCCGCCGAGGTGCGTGTCGCCGTTGGTCGCCTTGACCTCGAACACGCCGTCGCCGATTTCCAGCACCGACACGTCGAACGTGCCGCCGCCCAGGTCGAACACCGCGATTTTCTCGTCCTTCTTCTTGTCGAGACCGTAGGCGAGCGACGCCGCCGTCGGCTCGTTGATGATGCGCAGCACATCGAGGCCGGCGATCTTGCCGGCATCCTTGGTGGCCTGACGCTGGGAGTCGTTGAAATAGGCCGGTACCGTGATGACGGCCTGGGTGATCTTTTCGCCCAGGTAGGCTTCGGCATCGGCCTTCAGCTTGCCGAGCACGAACGCGGAAATCTGCTGGGGGGCGAACTGCTCGGACTTGTCGCCGACCTGGACCTCGATGTAGGCGTCGCCGTTTTTGCCTTCGACCACCTTGAAGGGCATGTTGGCCGCCTCGGCCTTGATCTCGGAGAATTTACGGCCGATGAGGCGCTTCGATGAAAAAACCGTGTTGCGCGGATTGGTGACCGCCTGCCGCTTGGCGGCCTGACCGACCAGACGCTCGCCCGATTTGGTGAAAGCGACCACCGAAGGTGTCGTCCGGGCCCCTTCAGCATTGGGAATGACGACCGGTTCGCCGCCCTCCATAACCGCCATGCATGAGTTGGTAGTGCCTAGATCAATCCCTAAAATTTTGCTCATAAGTATCCTCCATCTAGCAATGCGCATGCCTCGTTTTCAGGTCATTCATAAGAATCTACCCTTCAATTTCTTAAAAAATAACAGGCCATCAGTTATTTAGCCAAAGCGCCGACAATCCAGCCATCCTGTCACACTCTGTGACACACCCCGGAAGAATCGTGCCGTGGAGTGGCACAAACCGCTGTCCCATTTGAATTTCCAACCAATGGAGTTAAGCTGGAATCATGCAGTTGAACCACAGATGCGCACAGATAATCACAGATGTTAGGCAATGAGCGCTGGAAACGGTGCCTCAAACCATGGCCTTTTTTATCCATCCTGATCTGTGTTTATCCGTGCTCATCTGTGGTTTCCTAATGAATTGTTCAGGCTAAGCTCACCGCCATGGAGATGGAAATAGTCGTTCCCGATGAGGTCCCTGTCATGACCTTGCCCAACCTGGCCTTTTTTCCCCAGGCACTGCTGCCGCTGCACATATTCGAGCCCCGCTACCGCCATATGCTGCGGGATGTCCTGGCCTCCAATCGGCTGTTTGCGGTCGCCGGCCTCGACGTCCAAAAACTGGGGATGACCGAGGCCTTTGAGCCGCCCTGCCGGGTTGCCTCCGTCGGCATCATACGCGCCTGCCAGAAAAACGAAAACGGCACGTCCAATCTGCTGCTCCAGGGCCTGTGCCGGGTGGAGGCGGTCAGCATCGTCAGTGAAGAACCCTATCGCCGCATGCAAATCCGCACCCTGGCTAGCGCGCCGGGAGGGACGCCGGCGGACAACCTGAAGCTGCGTTCCGAACTGATCCGGTTGATCGGGCTGAAGCGCAAATACGGCGGCGTGGTTCCCGTGGAAATGACCGACTTCCTACGCTCGGTGGAAGACCCCGAGACGTTCGTGGACCTCGCGGCCTTCACCCTGTGCGAGGATGGCGCGATGAAGCAAAAGCTCCTCGAGACCCTTGATGTGCACAAGCGCCTCGAGCTGTTCGGCACCCACCTGCGCACCGAAATCGACGCCATCCGCCTCCGGACCAAACTACAGGGCAACCTGCCCGACGACCAGATCAGCCACAACTGATCCGGGGCAATGCAGTTTGGAACAGAGACGCGCCCCAGCCGAATCACCCGGAGCGGACGTTACCAGGGAGAATACACGCCCTGAGCTGGGGCGAAGTAGACGTTTGGGCCCGTACCGAGAGGCAACTTCACCCGCCAAGACTGAATGCCATCGACTTCGGACACCAACTCGGGGCTGGCCGAGGCCGGTTGCCAGAGGGTCAGGTCGGTGGACATCTGCACAGCATAGTAAATATCATCGCGGTCCTCCGGCCGCGTATATTGGAAAACCCATTCGGTCGCGGTGACGCTCACCGCGGGCAAGCCGTCGGCGGACACTGATCGTGGATCGAGGCCAAGGGCGTATTCGAGCAGATTGGCCAGGCCGTCGTGATCCGGGTCGGCGAGGAGCCCGCTGACATCCGGGTCGGCGATTTCACCGGCGGAAAAATGCTCGGTCTGCCACAACAGGGCGTTCGTCCTGACCGTCAACGTGCGTTCCACGTCCGCGGCCGGCAGGTAATTCTCATTACCCGCCTGCATCGCCCGCACCGTGACGACGCCCGCGCCGGTGAGCGTGAGTTGGTTGCCGGCGATCGTCGCCGGCCCTGACACCACGACGCAGGCCAGGGGCAGGCCCGAACTCGAAAAGGCGTCGAGCGTGATCGGAGCGGCGGTGAAAGGGCGCGGATCCAATCCGGTAAAGCTGATGGTCTGGGCCGCCTTGGTGATCTCGTAGTAGCCGTGGACGCTGCCGGAGTAGATTGCATCGTTCACGGTCACCTCCACGTAATAACTGCCCACGGCGGTCGGCAGCGTCGCACTGCCATTGTAGGTGATGCTCCAGGCCAGGGTATCGGGAAATACCTGCACCATGACCGGCCTGGGGCTGCCGTTGTACGCCACCGCATAGTTGTACAGGTAGATGGTCGCCGGGTGCGTGGAGGGGTCCAACGCGAGCGATTCGGCCGCCGACGTCACCGAGCCGGCGGCGTTGGTCATCACCACGTCGTAATTCCCGGTGTCGCCCGACTGGAAATCCGGCAGGTATAGCCAACTGCGACGCGGGCCCCCGGGATCGGGACGCCGTCTTTGCGCCACTGGTAGCTCCAAAACCGTCGTCCCGCGGACGCAGGACCTACCCGGATCCGGCAAAGTGCCGCCCCTGGGGGACGCCCGACCACCGGCGGCTTCCCGCCGTCCGCCGGCGGTTGCAGGAAAAAGGTCTTGTGGAATCCGGCCACGAGCGCGGCGATCGGATTCGCGGGTTGGATCGTACCGGTGGAAGATTCCAAGATATGGCCGAGGCCCTTTTTCGCGCGTAGCATGCCCCGATGAATCAGCGGCCGTCGGTTTCAATATCGAGGTAGGATTCGCCTCGCCGCGACCGCCTTCACCCGTGGCAAGCTGCACGGGTGAGAATGTCCCCGCCAAGGCCCGTTGAGCCCATGCCCAAGCGCCGTCCTGCTTGATATACACGCTGTAATAAAGTCCGGCGGCGACAGAAACTACCCCGGTGTCGACGGCCACGGGCAGCGTCCGCGTCGCGGTCGATCCGTCGCCCAGCTGGCCGTTGCTGTTCCGCCCCATGGCCCAGAGACTGCCGTTCTGCTTCACGAACAGGCTGTGGTAGCTGTTCGCCGCAATCTGGCTGACATCGGTTGCGATCGGGACCGGGTTTGTCCGCTGGATTTGCGAACCGTCGCCCAGTTGCCCATAGTTGTTGTAGCCCATCCCCCACAACGTGCCATCGGTCTTGAGGTACAGCGAATGGCCGGTGCCAACCGCCACCTTCGCCACCCCGGTGCCGATCTGCGTCAACGCCAATACATTGTCCGTGTGGCCCAGGCCGAGCTGGCCGGTATTGTTCAAGCCCATCCCCCACAGCGTGCCGTCGGTTTTGACGAAGAGGCTGTGCTCGGCGGCGGCCAACGCCACCACCCCCGTGGCCAACTGCAGCGACTCGGACTGGAGCCTGGCGGCCGCGGCGCCCAGTTGGCCATAGTCGTTTCGTCCCACGCCCCAGAGCGTCCCGTCGCCGCGGATGAACAGCGTGTGCCGGGAACCCGGCGCCACCGCGATGGCATCCGTCGCGAGCAAGAGCGGATCGGCCCGGTAGGTCATGACGCCGTTGCCCAACTGGCCATACTGGTTGCGCCCGACGGAAGCAGACGGCCGTCGGTCGTGACCAAGAGGCTGTGCCTGTCTGCCGGCGCCACCAGGCGCATCGGTCGCCACCTGATCGGCGTCGCAGCGGTTCGACTGTGCCCAGTCCGCACTGACCATAGTCGTTGCGGCCCATGGCCCACAGGGTGCCGTCCGTCTTGACGAAGAAACTGTGCGAACCGGCGATGGCCCGCAGCCCTGAGGCGATCTGGAACGGCGCGTGCGGTTGGTCGTACCGTCGCCCAGTTGCCCCTTGGTGTTGTTGCCCGTGCCCCAAAGCGTGCCATCGGTCTTCACGTACAGGGTGTGCGTGTTGCCCGCCAAAACCATGCTCACATTGTCCGCGATGTGGACCGGCGTGAGCGGTTGATGAACGTCCCGTCGCCCAGCGCCCCGGTGGCGTTGGCCGGCACCCCAGAGCGAGCCGTCGGTCTTGATGTAGACGATGTGCAGAGCGCCGGCCGCGAAGGGCCACGCCGGTGGCCATCAGGAAGCGCCGCGCGCCGTCGTGGTGCCGTCGCCGAACTGGCCGTAGGCGTTGGTCCCGCTGGCCCAAAGCTCGCCGTTGGCCGTGAGATAAACGCTGAACGTCGCGCCCGCGCCGATGGCCGCGACGTTTTCCGCGATCTGCACCCGTGGCAGCAGTCCCGGAGTGATGCCGGTGCCGAGCTGGCCGTAATCCCCGGGACCCATGCCCCACAGCGAGCCGTCGGTTTTCAGGTAAAGCGTGTGCCCGCTCGTGACCACATCGGCGACCCCCGTGTCGATCTGTTCCGCCTGGGGATAATGATATCCTTGGTCCGCGATGCCCCGGGCATAGATCCCGGTGCCCATGGCCCAGAGCGTGCCGTCGGCTTTCACGTACAGGCTGTGGTCACCGGAGGCGGCCGCCTTGGTGACGTTGCTGGCGATGGCGTGCAGCATCGTGACCGGATACTCGCCGCCCAACTCGCCCGAGGAATTGTCGCCCGCGCCCCACAGCAGGCCCGGCGACGACAAGCCAGTGGATTGGCCCTGCAGCAGAACGTTCGTGTTGCCGGCCGTCTCGCAGTACCGGCTCACTCGCCAGGCAGGCGCTTTGGCCACGCGCCCATGGATCCAATCGCGAATGCCACCCGGATTGTACGGAGGAACCTGGAGGCACTCATGGGCATTATTCCTGCAGGTCCGGCAGCAAATGTCGCCTCGACATCCATCGGTTTACGGGTGGAAACGACGAATTCAGCATGGCTTACGTAAATTATTAGCCGCCAGCACCCCCGGGTTGGACCGACAGTGACCTTGCCCATGCATGCCCCCTTCGTTCACCAAGCCTTCGTCCGCCGACCCGGCGCCATCCCCGCGATCAACAAAAGCCCCGCCGGACGAAAGTCAGGCGGGGCTTGAAATGGAGCCGAGCATCGGATTTGAACCGACGACCCACGCTTTACGAAAGCGTTGCTCTACCAACTGAGCTAGCTCGGCACTATGGGAATAGCGGAAGAAACTCGCCCGATAGGCAAGCGCAAGCCTTCATTTCCCCCTTTTTTTGTGCCACCGCTTGCCACCTCGCTTTTTGACTACGACCTGCCGCCGCATCTGGTTGCGCAGACGCCGGCGGCGCGGCGTGATGCGTCGCGGTTGCTGGTGGTCGAGCGGGCGACCCGACGTGTCAGTCACCACACCTTTGCCGACCTGCCGCAGTTTCTGCGGGGCGGTGACATCCTGTTCCGCAACACGGCCGCCGTGCTGCCGGCCCGGTTGCTGGCGCGGCGGCCGACCGGGGGTCAGGTCGAGTGCTTCCTGCTGCGGCCCGCCGATGGCGGGGAAGTTTGGCGCTGCCTGGTCAAACCCGGGAAAAAACTGCCGGTGGGGGCCACCTTTGCCCACGAGACCGGGGCCTTCTCCGGCGAAATCGTGGCCCGCGAACCTGACGGTTCCGCCTTGGTCCGCCTGCGTACCGCCACGGCCGAGCCGATCGTGGTGGTGGCTAACCGCCTGGGCGAGGTCCCGCTCCCACCCTACATCAGCCGCAGCGACGGTTCGCTGAGGTCGCTCGACCAGGAGCGCTACCAAACCGTCTACGCCGATCGCGCCCGGCAGGTCGCCGTCGCCGCACCCACGGCCGGACTGCACTTCACGCCCGAGTTGCTGGGCCGGCTGGCCGCCGACGGAGTGCAGACCGCCGATGTCACCCTGCATGTGGGGCTCGGCACGTTCAAACCGATCACCACCGACACAATCGAGGCGCACGAGATTCACCGAGAACTCTACGAGCTGCCGGTTGCCACCCAGCAGGCGCTGTTCGCCCCGCGGACCGGACGGCGCATCGCGGTCGGCACCACGACGGTGCGCAGCATCGAGGATTTTCTGTCCAAGCACACCGCCGCGCTAACCCATCCGCATCTCGCGGAAGCCGCCCTCTTCCTTTATCCGCCCGTTGGCTTCCGCGGGGTGGACGCGCTGGTCACCAATTTTCACCAACCCCGCTCCACCCTGCTCTGCCTCGTGTCGGCCTTTCTCACACCCGGCTCAACCGACGGCATTGCCTGGCTGAAGGAAATCTATGCCGAGGCCATCGCCCGGGAATACCGCTTCTTCAGCTACGGCGACGCGATGCTGATTCTCTGATTTGCAGAATTAAGATTTCTACTCACCTTCCGGAATCATCCCATTCATGAAAAACATTCTACGTCATCTCTCCCTGGCCGCTCTTGCACTTGGTCTGCTGGTCTCCGCCCGGGCCGCGACCGAAACCTATGTGATCGACAGTGTGCACTCCTCCGTCGGCTTCGGCATCCGCCACTTCTTCTCCAAGGTGCCGGGCAGCTTCACCAAGTTTGCCGGCAACATCGTCGTGGACCAGGCCAACCTCGAGAACAGCAGCGTCGAAGCCACGATCGACATCGGGTCGGTCAGCACCGCGAATGAAAAGCGCGACAACCACCTGCGTTCGCCGGATTTCTTTGATGCCGCCAAGTTCCCCACCATCACCTTCAAGAGCCGCACCTGGAAGAAGACCGGCGAAGACACCTATGATGTCACCGGGGATCTCACCCTCAAGGGCGTGACCAAGGAAGTCGTGCTGAAGGTCAAATCCCTCGGTTTCGGCCCCGGCATGCAGCCGGGCTCCAAGCTCTCCGGCTGGGAAGCCTCCACCACCCTGAAGCGCGCCGATTTTGGCGTGACGGGATATGAAAAAGTCCTCGGCGATGAGGTGGACGTGCACATCAACGTCGAGGCCGGCGTGAAAGACTGATCGCGCACCGCCCGTCGGGACAGACCAAACCCGAGAACGGCCGCAAAAAAGCGCAAAAGCTGCGTGGCCCTGCGCCATGCGCAGCAGCAATCGTGGGCGGGCCGCCGCTTGCTTAGTTTTAGGGACCTCTCAAAACGAATCTCCAACTCAGGAAATCTGGAAAGATATCCCGTTTGCCCTCCGCTTCCGGGCTCGGAGCCTACATCTCCGGAGAGTTATGCGGGGATCGGTAATCCCCGGCAGGCCCCGCCTACAACAAATCCGTGACTCCCGACGACATCCAAACCCTGATCGACGACGCGACCTTCGATTTCTCCATGGGAGAAACCGGACCGGCATTGGCGAAGCTTAACCAAGCGACCGTCTCCGCACCTGATTCCTTCGCCGCCTGGCATGCCCTGGCCGAGATCCAGTTCAGCCTGCGCAACCTCGATGAGGCGCTCCGTGCCGCCGAACACGCCCATGCGCTCCGCCCGGACGACCTGTTCATCAACACCACCCTCTCCCGGATCTGGATGGAGCGCGGCGACAAGCCGGCCGCAGAAAAATATGGAGCCCAGGCGAAGATTCTCAGCTGGAAGGACCAATTGAAAAAGCCTGAAGGGCAAGCGGATGGCATTAAGTGATCGGGCACCCCGTTGACAGGCTTCCGCCGGCCTCCGTAGCCTTGGGCATGGAAAAGACGTCCTATGTGCTGGAGTTCGAGAAGCCGCTGCGCGAGTTGTCCAAGCAACTCGAAACGCTGCGCCAGCAATCCCTCGAAACCGGGGTTGATCTGAGCGGCGAAGTCACGGCCATCGAGGGCAAGATCGAGACCACCCAGCGCGAGATCTACACGGCACTCACCCCCTGGCAGCGCGTGCAGATCGCCCGGCATCCGAAGCGGCCGTATGCCCTGGATTACGTCGGCCTGCTGTGTGAAAACTTTCAGGAACTGCACGGCGACCGGCAGTTCAAGGATGACCAGGCCCTGATCGGCGGCACCGCCTTCTTCGAGGGTCAGGCAGTGATGATCGTGGCCCAGCAGAAGGGCCGCGACACCAAGGAGAAAATCGCCCGCAACTTCGGCATGCCCCAACCCGAGGGCTACCGCAAAGCCCTCCGCCTGATGAAAATGGCGGAAAAATTCGGCCTGCCCCTCCTGTGCTTCATCGACACGCCCGGCGCCTATCCCGGCATCGAATCCGAGGCCCGTCACGTCTCCGAGGCCATTGCGGTCAACCTCCGCGAGATGGCCATGCTCCGGACCCCGTCCATCGCCGTGATCGTGGGCGAAGGCGGTTCCGGCGGCGCGCTCGGCATCGGCGTGACCGACCGGGTCCTGATCTTTGAAAACAGCTACTACTCGGTGATTTCCCCGGAAGGCTGCGCCGCCATCCTGTGGAAGGACGGCGCCGCCGCCCCCAAGGCCGCCGAAGCGCTCAAGCTCAACGCCGCCACCCTGGAAACCCTCGGAGTCGTGGACGAAGTCATCGCCGAGCCGATGGGCGGTGCCCATTACGACCCGGAGCAAGCCGCCGCCGCCCTGAAAACCTCCGTGGCCAGGCACCTGGGCGAACTCCGCGGCATCGAACTGCCCCAACTGCTGGACGCACGCTACGAGCGCTACCGCAAGCTGGGGGTCTTCGAGGAGATCGGCAGCGTGCGCTGATCGCGCCGCCGCTTACTTCCGCACGGTCAGCAGTTCGATTTTCTCCGCCCGCGCCATCGAGGCGCTGATTTCCACCAGGGCGCCGGACAGCCGCACATCCTCCGTGGCGACCTCGAACCGCCGCGGCATCCCGTCCAGGAACTTGCTCACGACCGGCGCGACTTCGCGGCCCAGCACCGAGGCATACGGGCCCGTCATGCCGATGTCACAGATGAACGCCGTGCCCTTGGGCAGCACCTGGGCGTCAGCCGTGGGGACATGGGTATGCGTGCCGATCACGGCCGTGACCCGGCCGTCCAGATACCAGCCCAGGGCCTGCTTTTCGGACGTGGCCTCGGCGTGGATTTCCACGATGATGGCATCCGTCTGCGCCTTGAGCTTCTCGATCATGCGGTCGGCGCACAGGAACGGGCATTCGGCCTTCATCCCGAGGTACTGCCGCCCCAACACGGTGAACACCGCCAGCCGGAAGCCGCGCTTTTCAATGATGAGGTGATCCCATCCCGGGCAGTTCAACGGCAGGTTGGCCGGCCGGCAGACGCGTTCGATCTGGGAAATGTCCGTCTCCCAGCCCCGCTGGTCCCAGACATGGTCGCCCAGCGTGATCGCATCCACCCCGCTCTCGAGGATGGACTTGGCAATGGAACCCGTAATGCCCGCCCCGGCCGCGGAATTCTCCCCGTTGGCGATCACGAAATCCAAACCGAACTCCGTCCGCAACCGGGGGATACGGTCGGCCACGAAGTCGCGTCCGGGCCGGCCCACGATGTCACCGATGAACAAAAGTTTCAGCATGCTACCACCGTGCCGGCATTCTCCCCGCACGCCAATGGCAAATGTTATGACAAAAGGGCCTGCACCGAGGCTTGCCCCGCGGGCCGGCAACGGCTTTGCTGCCCGGCCCTCTGTAAACACCATGAAAAAATCGACCTCTCCCGCTGCGTTTCCCCAGGCCGAAATCGGCCACGAAATGAAGGGTGCTGACGCTGTTGTCCAGTGCCTCATCCGCGAGAATGTTGATGTCATCTTCGCCTATCCCGGCGGCGCCTCCCAGGAGCTGCACCAGGCCCTTGCCCGCACCGACAAGATCCGGGTCATTCTTCCCCGCCATGAGCAGGGCGGATCGTTCGCCGCCGAGGGCTACGCCCGCGCCACCGGCCGCGTCGGGGTCTGCATGGCCACCAGCGGCCCGGGTGCCACCAACCTCGTGAGCGCCATTGCCGACGCCTACATGGATTCCACGCCCCTCGTGGCCATCACCGGCCAGGTGTACCAGAAATACATCGGCAAGAGCGCGTTCCAGGAAACCGACTTTTTCGGCATGACCCTGCCGATCGTGAAGCATTCCTACCTCATCACGAACGTCCACGACCTGCCGCGCATCTTCAAGGAGGCCTTCCATCTCGCCCGCACCGGCCGCCCCGGCCCGGTGGTGATTGATATCCCGAAGGACGTGCAACAGGCGAAATTCCAGCCGGTGTTTCCGGCCACGGTCGAGTTCCGCAATCCCTACGTCGGGCAGGAACACAAGGCGACCGACGAGCAGCTGCAGCAGGTGCTGGACCTCATCGCCGGCGCCAGCAAGCCGGTGCTCTACGTCGGCGGCGGCCTCATCTCCGCGGAAGCCCACCGGGAACTGACCGCCTTCGCCGAGAAGACCAACATACCCGTGGCCACCACGCTCATGGGCGTCGGCGCCTTCCCGGAATCCCACCCGCTCTCCATGCAGTGGTTCGGCATGCACGGTTCGGCCTATGGCAACTGGGCGGTGGACCAGAGCGACCTGCTGCTCTGCCTCGGCGCCCGCTTCGACGACCGCATCACGGGCGACGTTTCGAAATTCGCCCCCCACGCCAAGATCGTCCACATCGACATCGACACCTCGGAGCACAACAAGAACAAGCGCGTCCTCTACCCGATCTGCTCCGACATCAAGTACGCCCTGATCCGCCTGAACGAGCTGGGCGCCAGGTTCTCCCCGCCCGACACCAAGGCCTGGCACGAGCAAATCGCGCAGTGGAAGAAGGAATTCCCGTTCAGCTACGAGCCCAGCAAGCACATCCAGCCGCAGGAGGCGGTGGCCGCCCTGTACGAACTCACCAAGGGCGAGGCCATCATCACCACCGGCGTGGGCCAGCACCAGATGTGGGCCGCCCAGTTCTACCGTTTCAACGAACCCCGCCGCTACATCAGCTCGCTGGGCCTGGGCGCGATGGGCTACGGCTACCCTGCCGCCATGGGCGCCAAGGTCGCCTGCCCCGACAAGCAGGTCATTGATATCGATGGCGACGGCTCGTTCATGATGAACATCCAGGAACTGGCCACCTGCCACATCGAGAAGATCGCCGCCAAGGCGATGATCCTGAACAACCAGCACCTCGGCATGGTGGTGCAGTGGGAGGACCGCTTCTACGGCAGTGTCCGCGGCAACACCATCCTCGGCGACGAGAGCAACGTCGGCAGCCCGGACAATCCCGCCGGCCTATATCCCGACTTCGTGAAGATCGCCGAGGGCTTTGGCGTGAAGGGCCGCCGCGTGATCAAGAAGAGCGAGCTCAAGGAGGCCATCCAGGAGATGCTCGATCACGACGGTCCCTACGTCCTCGACGTCATCGTGCCCTACACCGAGCACGTCATCCCCATGATCCCCGCCGGCAAGACGGTGAAGGAAATGCTGCTGAAGTAAGCGGGACGGCATCCATTCCCCTCAATCCACGCCCGCACCTTTCGTGCGGGCGTTTTTGTTGATCTGATGGGGCGGGGCCTCCGTCCTGCCTGGGAGGGGCCCTCAATTTTTCTCCAACCTTCCAAGCCGGAGAAAGAGAAAGAGAACGAGAAAGATTGGATAATGTAGGGCGGGGATTCCGATCCCCGCCTTCGTAGCTACGAGCGTGAGCGAGTGGATCACACGCTACGAACGTCAAGCCCGCCACTCGCTCACGCTCGTAGCTACAATTAAATGGCGGGGTTCGGACCTGTCCTCCGCAGGCCCCGCCCTACATCCGAACCCTCACTTCTCCTTCATCACATACACGCCGTCCCAATTCTCCGGCGGCGGCTCTTCTTTGTAATGCTCCGTGATGTGGGTGTACACGATGGAGGGATTGCTGCTCACGCCCGGCGTGATGCCGGGCTGGTTGGGCTCAAGCCGCGCGCTCTGCTTGAACAGGGCCAGGGCGCCGTCCCAGTCGCGCTCGTAGTGCCGGGTGAGTCCCTGCGAAAAGAGCCCGATGCACTCGCGCGCGTCCGAAGTGACGTGCTCCTTGAGCCCGACGATCTCATGGATCGGCACAGCCGTCGTGCGGCCCTTCACCACGATGCGGCCCAGCGGACGGAACACCACATGGTCGCCTCCCAGTTGTTCGCAGGAGAGCTTCGTCGCCTCGGTGCACATGGTGTAGGCGCCCCAGCTCTTGGCGCCGCTCTCCATGCGGGCGGCCAGGTTCACATTGTCGCCCATCATCGTGTAGTTGAAACGGGTGCGGCTGCCCATGTTGCCGATCATGCACGTGCCGGTGTTGAGGCCGATGCGGGTCTGCATGTTCCAGACGATCTCCGGCCACTTCGCGCCCTCCGACTTCCATTTCCCCCGCAGTTCGGCGAGCTTCCGGTGCACCATCTGCGTGGCCACGCAGGCGCGGTAGGCGTGATCCTTGAGCGGCAGGGGGGCGCCAAACATCGCCACCACCGCGTCGCCGATATACTTGTCGAGCGTGCCGCCCTGCCCCTGCACGATGTCGGTGCAGGCCGTGAGGTATTCGTTCATCAGCTCGACGAGCGGGCCGGAACCGAGTTTTTCCGAGAAGGAGGAGAAGGACTGGATGTCGCTGAAATAGGCGGTGATCTCGTCGTCGTGGCCGCCGAGTTGGGGGTTTTCCCCGGATTCCACCATGCGCTCCACCAGTTGCGGTGAAACATACGCGCCGAACATGCCCTTGATGCGGCCCTTCTGCTTTTCCTCCAGGATCAACTGCCAGACGATGGCCGCGAAGCTCGCGGTGAAGGCGGAGCAGAGGGGGGCGACCAGCGGGATGATCAGCTGATGCTGTTCGAACAGGTTGAAGGCCAGCCAGACGAAGGCGGTCAGCAGCAGCAGGGCGGTCAGCTTGGTGCGCGCGCCCCGGCTGCCTCCCGCCGCGGCGAAGAGGCTCACCAGCACGGTGAGCCCCAGCAGGATCAGCTGATTGGCCCAGGCCGGGAGCCGGTGCAGATACAGCCCGGAGACGATGGTCTTCACCATGTTGCCATGGAGGCCGACCTTGGGCACCGGCACCTCATCAAACGGCGTGACGGCCAGATCCTGCAGCAGCGGATCCACCGGGCCGATCAGCACGATGGCATCCTTGAAATCAGGCTGGGCGAAAAACTGCACGGCCGCCTGCTGCTCGGCCTCATCGGCCGAATTCAGCATCTCGGAATAATTGTAGACCGTCGAAAAGCTGATGCGCGGATTGTTGGCCGGCGACATCCAGGGCGAGAACCAGTTGATCTCCACCATCTGGCCGTCGGTGACCGGGATGCGGGCCATCCGGGTCCCGTCCTCGCGGACCAGGTCGATGAAATCATCGGAGATCTTCACCCCGTCGGGTTTCACGCCGAAATGCAGGCGGGCCAGCTCCACCGCCATATGCAGATACGTACGGATGGAGGTGGGCGCATACGCCGGCACCACGCGGGTGGCGCCATCAATCGAATCGATCAGGCCGATGAGGGGCGGCGACAACAGCCGGTTCGGATCATTTTCGCTGATGCGAAAAGCCGGCAGCTCCGGCGGCTCACCCTCCTCCTTGTTCTTCAGCTTTCGCACGAGCGGGAGCATGCGGTAGACCAGCCGGCCGTTGATATCCCGGTCGACCGGCGCGGCGTAGGAGGCCGCGCTCACGACCGGCGGATTCCTGAACAGGTACTTTGCCAGCTCACGGTTGCCTTCCACCCGCTTTTTCCAGTCGATCGCCTCCGCCACGCCGTTCTCGGAAAACACAATGTCGACGCCGACCGCCCTCGCCCCGGCCTGCTCGATCAGGGTCCGGAGCACGCGGGCGAAATAGATGCGGTTCCAGGGAAATCCGCCGATCTCGCTCAAGGCCTGCGAATCAATGTCCACGTACACCACCTTGACCGGGGCGCTGATTTCGCCCCGGGCCTGAAAGCGCCAGTCAATCAGCCGGTTTTCGAGGAAGTCCAGCAAACCGGACTGCATGAGCACGCCCCACAGCAACGGAATCGGCAGCAACAACAGCCAGCGCGCAATCGACCGGGTTCTGGCCTTCTTGGGGGGCATCGGCCGTGAAAGCTAGGTGCCACCCCATGCGAACGGAAGCACATTAAGTACCGTCAGACCGGGCCCGGGCGAGTTTGCCCATTCCAATGATTGTCATTCTGAGACCGGCAACAAACCGCAGGATTTTGTGGCACAAACCAATGAACCATACCCAATCCTTTGTCATTCTGAGCGCAGCGAAGAATCCAGTGGGCGCTTATCGAAGCCTTCGACTCTCGTGCACTGGATTCTTCACTGCATTCAGAATGACAAGAAGGATGGAATGCCTTGCATTCACACCCCCAAAAAAAAGGCCCGCCGAAGCGGGCCTTGGAGAGGGAACATGCCGTACGATCAGCCACCGTCACCGGTGGTCACCCGCGGCGTGGGCGGGGTGACGGGCGGCGGCGGGGTCTCGGCCGGGGGCGTTTCCGCGGGCGGAGTGGTCGGAGGGGGTGTCGGGGTCGGCGCCGTAAAGGTCACCGCCGCGACCGCGGTCGCGATCTGCTGGGCCACAGCGGCCACGGCCGCCACGGAAGTGGGTGTGGCATCCGCCACCACCACCGGCGGGCCAGAACCCACAGCCACAGTGACCACACCGGTCTCGGCGTCCACGTTCACATCGATCATAACCTCGACCTCCTTGTTGTCCGGCACGGAGGTTTCAGTGGGCAGGTTGACCGTGCCCGCCGCGAGCACGACATTGCCTTCCACCGTGGTGAGGGAGAAGAACGCCTTGCCGGTGCCGTCGGGCCGGAAGATGATCCGGAAGGTGGTGCCACGGATACCGGCGGCGCCCACCGGGGTCTGGATGCTGAAGCTCGAACCCGCGTCGTAATTGAGCTTCTTCACATTGCCGACCAATTCACCGCGACTCAGGTTGAGCTTGGTCTTGGAGGTTGAGGGCTCGGCCGTGAGCTTGGAAACCGACTGTTCCTCCGCAAACGGGTCCTGGGTGTATTCATCAATCGAGAGGGAGGTGTCCTGCGCGAGATTCAGGGTCGCGCCATTGGAGAAAACGAGCACCACGCTGGAGTTTTTGCCGGTATTGACCACGTAGCCCTGGGAGAGCTCCGTGCCGTTTTGCAGGGTGATGGTATTGCCATCCTTTATGGCCGTGGCGGTGCCAGTGACTTTGGCCACCTTGATCTGGCCGGGAGCCTGCGCGGTTTGGGCGCTGGCATCCAAACAGAGAAAAGCGGCGACACCTAACAACCACAGCCAAGTGAGGTATTTTTTATTCATGGTGGGCGGACTGGCGCGAAGATTCTCTTGCTGCCAATTGTTGGCGCAAAAGCTGAGCCGGTCCAATACTTGGGTCAAGACGCAAGCTGATCTCCACCGCGGCCCGGGCTTGGGGAACAGCGGCCGGATTGAGACTTAAGTGATATGAATAGTAGTACCATACCAATGCATGCGAGGGGGCCAGATTCATCGCCTGTATGCAGCTGTCCCCCGCCTCCAGCCAGCGATCCTGCATGTCCAGGGCCACGGCCCGGCGCAGCCAGAACTCGGGCACGATCTTTGCAAGGCGCAGCGCACGGTCGGCCTGCTGTTCGGCCTCGACGCCCAGCTTGCGCGTGAACCCGGATTCAAGGTGGGCCCGGAGCGAGGTGGCGTAGGCCAGGTCGGACCACGCCTGCGCATTCGTCGGATCGATCGCCACGGCCCGGGTCATGGCCGTCCGCACTGATTCCAAAGTGTCCCGATGCTCGCGAATCTCGCGATCAACCAGCTTGTCCATCGCCTGCCGCGCCGAATAACGCAGCGCCTCGGCCCGGTAATGCGGCACGACCCAAATGACCAGCCCCGCGGCCACCGCCATAACGGCCAGGCCAAGCACCGCCGCCCGCGGGAGACTGCGGCCGGTGGAAGCCGCCGTCGGATGCCAGCAAGTCCTGACCAGCAGGCCGGCGACGATGGCGAGGGCCATGCCCAGCGCGGGAATCTTCAGGTGAAAATCAACGAACAGCTGCAGGCCGAATGCACCCAGGCCCAGGGCAAAGCCCTGCCGCACCGGCGGACTGTCCAGCAGCGCAGCGCCGGCCACCGGCCGCGGTTGCGCCCGGGTCCGGCGAATCCCGGCGATGACCACCCAGCCGCACGCACCGAAAAACAAGCCGAAGCCGACCGCGCCGTAATCGCTCAGGGTGTTCAGGTAGTCATTGTGCGCCCATTGCGAATCGAGCTGAAAATGCGCGGGGCGGTGTTTCTCAAAGGCCACATTGTAACTGCCGGCCCCGCTCCCCCACACCGGCTGCTCGCGGAACAGTTGCCATGCGCCCCGCCACATGATCGGCCGGGTCCGTTCGCCGGCCTCGTGCACCATGGCCTCGAAGCGGTTCCGCAGGGTCGGCATCGCCAGGTAAGCGGTCACCCCCGTCACCACCAGCACCGCCACGGCCAGCCCGAACCGGGAGACCCGCCAGGCCCGGCTGCGTTGTCCGGCCATGAGGGGCCAGCCGAGCAAAATCAGCGCCAGGGCGATCCAGGCCCCGCGGCTGGCCGTCAGCACCAGGCCGAATAGATATGACGCCGCGAGATAGCCGAAACCCACCCGCTGCACCGCTGTCGCACCGGGCCGCAGGGTCAGCGCCACCGATGCCGGCAGCAGCAACAGCAGCAGCGCCGCCAGGCTGTTGGGAATGCCAAACGACCCGCTCGCCCGGCCGATAAACTGTTCCGCCTGCCGCCGCCCGAGCATCAGCCAGTCCGGCTTCACGAACACCTGGTACGCCGCCAGCACCACCGTGACGAAGCCGAGCAGGGCGAGGGTCGCCAGCAAAAGGTGCGACGCCCTTTTCACCTCCGACAGGTTCACCACGACCCAAAACACCACGATCAGCTGCGCCCACCACAGCCAGTCATGCCAGCCCAGCCAGGGGACAGGCGTGTGCCAGGTCACATTCGCCGCGGCATAGGCCAGGAACGGGAGGAACAGCCAGCCCGCCGGATGCAGGCGGAAAGGGGAACCGGCCACGAGGCGTCCGGCCAGATGCACCAACAGCAGCAACCCGGTGAGGATGCTCGTGACCACCATGGTCTCCGGGCGGTATCCGCCCAGGCAAAGGGTGGTCCACCCCAGATTGCCGGCCAGCAGCAGGACCTGGCCCAATTCGATGGCCGCAATCAGCCGGGGTGAATTTGCGCGGTCAGCCATGCGTCCACTGAGGCAAAGGCATTCATCCGGGGGGCGGCGACACTAAACCGTATCCATGCATTTACACCACGAATGGATTTAGCGCGGCGTAGCCGCAACCAAGCATCCCAGACCGTTTTCCCGCGGATGACGCGGATGAACGCGGATAAAGGGGATCATCCCGTTCGTGTGAATTCGTGTCCATTCGTGGTTTCCACTGCATTGTTCCGTATAGCCGCCCGAAAAAAAACGCCGCCCGTTTCGGGGCGGCGTTGAAATCCTAACCCTTGGACCCGGTTCAGGCCGTCGGCACCGTCTGGATGGTCTTCAGGATCCGGCCGGCGACCAGGTAGGGATCCGCGGCCGAGTTCGGCCGGCGATCCTCGAGGTAGCCCTTGTAGCCGGCATTGATGAAGCTGTGCGGCACGCGGATGGAGGAACCGCGGTCGGCAATGCCATAGGTGAACTTGTCGATGGACTGCGTCTCGTGCAGGCCGGTGAGGCGCAGGTGGTTCTCCGGGCCATAGACGGCGATGTGCTCGTCCATGTGCTTGGCGAAGGCCGCCATGAGCTTCTCGAAGTAGGCCTTGCCGCCGGTCTCGCGCATGAACTTCGTCGAGAAATTCGCGTGCATGCCGGAGCCGTTCCAGTCGAGCGGGGCGTTGAAGGCGCCAATGATGGGCTTGCAGCGCCACTCGATGTCGACGCCGTATTTTTCGCAGAGGCGCGACATGAGGTAGCGGGCGACCCACATCTGGTCGGCGGCGTTTTTCGAGCCCTTGCCGAAGATCTGGAATTCCCACTGGCCCTTGGCCACCTCGGCGTTGATGCCCTCGATGTTGATCCCGGCGTCGAGGCAGACATCGATGTGCTTTTCCACGATCTCACGCGCCAGCGAGCCGACATTCTTGTAACCCACGCCGGTGTAGTACGGGCCCTGCGGCTCGGGGAAACCGCCGGACGGGAAACCGAGCGGCGAACCGTCCTTGAAGAAGAAGTACTCCTGCTCGAAGCCGAACCAGGTGTCGGCATCGTCGGGAATCGACGCGCGCGAGTTCGACTGGTGCGGCGTCTTCTGGTCGGGCATGAGCACATCGCACATCACCAGCACGCCGTTCTTGCGGGTGCTGTCCGGGAAGCAGGCCACGGGGCGCAGCACGCAGTCGGAGCTCTTGCCCTCCGCCTGCTTCGTCGAGCTTCCGTCGAAACCCCACAGGGGCAGGTCCTCGAGCTTCGGTAAGCTGGCGAATTCCTTGATTTGGGTCTTGCTGCGCAAGTTGGCTAGCGGCTGATAGCCGTCTAGCCAGATGTATTCCAGTTTGTATTTGGCCATATGCGATGAGGTTGATGGAGGGTTTTGATTTAAGCGACTTGCAGATTAAACTGCCCGAAACGTCCCAAATGCAGCCAGAAAATAGCACCTTACATGCCAGCGGAAGCCGTAATTCCGCCGACCTGCGACATTGCAGGATTGTGTCCGGGAAGTTGTTGATATACAGGACTCAGTGAGAAAATAAATCGCCACCGTCACCATGGAGGAAGCCAAAGACACCCGCCGCGCTCTCGTGCACATCGGTTACGATGGGCGGGTCTACAAGACTTTCCGCGGTCATATGGCCCGCGAACGCTTCGAAAACGAGATCCGCATCCTGCGCCACCTGGAGGCGCGCGGCTGCGAATTCGTCCCCAAGGTCCTCGAGACCGACCCGGAAAACCTGAAGATGATCACCACGAACTGCGGTTCGCGGGTCGATCACATGAAGGAGGACCGCATGAAGGAGCTGTTCGCCGAGCTGGAGCAATACGGCGTGCGGCACGACGACCCCTTCCTGCGCAACATCACCTACCGTTTTTCCGACGGCCGCTTCTGCATCATCGATTTCGAACTCGCCACCCTGCTGGACGGTCCGCCGCCACCTCAACCCTTGCCTGATGCCCACTGACTCCTCCCCCCCGGCCCAACCGGCGCACCAGCTGCGCTGGTCGGGCCTCACCCACCGCGGCCGCGTCCGCCCGAACAATGAGGATTCCTTCCTCGCGCTCACGTTTGACGGGCATGAACTGCGTTTTCTGGGCAAGGTCGGCGAGGCCTCCCAGAAGAACACGGACTTCGTGTTCGCGGTGAGCGACGGGATGGGCGGGGCCAATTCCGGCGAATTCGCGAGCCGGATCGCCGTGGACCGCATCACCGCCCTCATGCCGCGCTGTTTCCGCATGTCCGCGATGGGCCTCGCCAGCGGCTTTTCCGACGTGCTGCAGGAACTGTTCGCCGACATCCACAAGGTGATGCTCGACCATGGCCGCAGCTACGAGGAATGCGCCGGCATGGGGGCCACCCTCAGTCTCTGCTGGTTCACACCGGACTGGATGTACTTCGGCCACATCGGCGACAGCCGGATCTATTACCTGCCCAAGGATGGCGGTCTGACCCAGCTCACGCATGACCACTCGCATGTCGGCTGGCTGCGCCGCCAGGGCAAGATCAACGAGCGCGAAGCCCGGAACCATCCCATGCGCAACGCCCTGAACCAGGCCCTCGGCGCCGGCCACCAGTTCATTGATACGCAGGTCGGGGCGGTCGGCTACCAGACCGGCGACCGTTTCCTGATCTGCTCCGACGGCCTGATCGACGGCCTCTGGGATCGGGCCCTGCAGGAACTGATCCGCGAACCCACCCCGGAACAGGCCGCCATTGTCCCGGCCCGCCGGCTGGTGGAGGCCGCGCTGGAAGGATCGGGTCGGGACAACATCACGGCCCTGGTCATCGAAACCATCCCGAACGAAACCTGAACCGCGCCGGCCCCGCCGCCGCGTCCGCGATCCCTCCATGATCCGCCTCTTCGTCTATGGCACCCTGAAGCGCGGCGGCAGCAATCACACGCAACTCGCCGGGCAGAAGTTCATCGCCGAGGCGCACACCATGCCCGGCTACACCCTTTATTCCCTGGGCGACTACCCGGGCATGGTTTTCCAACCCGCCGACCGTCACGGGGTCAGCGGTGAAATCTGGGAGATCGATACGGACACCCTGGCCCGGCTTGACGAGTTCGAAGGCGTGCCCGAGGGACTTTACCGTCGCGAAACCGTCCCGCTGCTCCCGCCCCATGCACAGGCCGCCGTCGAGGCCTTCCTGTACTCCCGCCCCGTGGCTTCCGCCCGGCCCATCGGTGCCCGCTGGCCCGGATAGCAGCATCAGGTGCCTGGACCGCTGATCCGGATACAATCTTTGCCGCGGATCACGCGGATCAACGCGGATGACAGAGGCAATATACCAACGGGCCTTAAAAACAGATCTTGGCACGAATTGTAGCTACGAGCGTGAGCGAGTGGATCACACGCGCAGCATACGCACTACTCCACTCGCTCACGCTCGTAGCTACCCGAAAGTGCAAAGGGCATGGTGATTGGTATTATCCGCGACTATCCGCGCTATCCGCGGGAAAAAGATGATTGATCCCCGCCAGCAAGCGGTGCCGCACCCAAACAGTGTGCTTCAACCGCACACGTCAGCCCTGCAGGGCTTTTTTCGGCACGCGCTGGACGCGGACGAATTTGGCGCGGAAAAGTTCATCCATCAGCTCGCGCACCTCGGGCGGGATGCGCTGCACCAGGTCATCCAGCGGCGGCAACTTGGCCGGCGTGTCCTCCACTTCCGCGACCAGACCCACTCCGGCGGGAATCGTATCCGTACCGGCGGCGCCGTTGTTCCGGTCCGCCAGCATGACAGCTTCCTCCGCCTCGCTGGGACCCGCGGGAGCCTCCGTTTCCTCAACCGCATCCTCAACCTGAACCACGGCGGCAGGGGTGGTGGCACTCGCCCCGGCCAGCCTGGCGCTCAGGCGCTCCTCCAGCCGCTCAATCAGTCCTTTTTTTTTTCGCCGGCGTCGCCGGCCGCGGCCGGGGCTTCCTCGGCCAGGGCCGTCAGCTCCTTGATGAGACTGTCGATCGCCCGCGAGCGGCTGGCCTCGACCGCCTTCAGCAGCGTGACCTCAAAATTGATCTTTTCCGACAGGCCCAGTTTCACCCCGCCCTCGCCTTCGCGCAATCCGTCGAGCAGGCGGGTCAGCTGTTCCGTGGTGAGGACCGTCCCGCCCAGCAGGTCGCTGTTGCCGCCCTTGGCGATGGCATCGAGCAGCGCGCCGCGGACCAGCGCCTGCAGGTCGGTGAGGAGGCGCACGAGGTCACGGCCGTTGGCATCACAGTCATCCACGATGGCCACAATCTGCCGGTGGTCGCCCGCGGCCACGGCGGCGGCCAGGGCGGCGATCTTCTCCGCCGCCACGAGGCCGAAGACGTCCAGCACGTCGGGCTCGGAGATTTCGCCCCCGCAGAAGGAGATCATCTGGTCGAGGATGGACTGGGCGTCGCGCATGCCGCCCTCCGCCATGCGGGCGATGCAGGCGAGGGCTGCGTCGGAGACTTTGATCTTCTCATCCGCGGCGATCTTTTTCAGCCGTCCGACAATCAGCTCATCCGGGATGGGCTTGAGATCGAAGCGCTGGCAGCGGGAGATCACCGTGAGCGGCATCTTCTGCGGATCCGTGGTCGCAAAGACGAACTTCACGTGCGGCGGCGGCTCCTCCAGGGTCTTGAGCAGCGCGTTGAACGAGCCCGCCGAGAGCATGTGCACCTCGTCGATGATGTAGATCTTGTATTTCGCCGAGGCCGGCGCGTAGGCCACCGAGTCGAGGATGGCTTCGCGGATCTTGTCCACCTGGGTGTTGGTGGCCGCATCGAACTCGATCACGTCGAGGTGCGTGCCGTCGGCGATGGCCTGGCAGACGGGATCGTTCACGTCGAAATCCGCCTTCGGTCCGCCGGCGCAGTTGAGCGCCTTGGCAAAGATGCGCGCCGTGGTCGTCTTGCCCGTGCCGCGCGGGCCGACCAGCAGGTAGGCGTGGGCGATCCGGTTGCGGGCGATGGCGTTCTTCAGGGTCCGCACCACGTGGTCCTGGCCGACCACGTCGTCAAACGTCTGGGGCCGCCACTTGCGGGCAATGACTTGATAGGAACCTGACATCAGATGGCGGAATGAAGAGTGCGGATTGCGGATTGGGCAAGCCCGACCTTGGGCTAATTCCCATCGCTTCCCGGCCACCGTAGGCCGCGCGCGCCTGCCCATGCATGGCGCCTGGCCGGGGCGGAACGTAGGCCCGACCGGGGCGCATTCAACTGCAATCTGCGGAATTATTTGGCGTCCGGGTCGGCCGGCTCGCGGGGGGGTGGCGGAAGTCGCTCACCCGGCGGCGGCGGCGGTCCGCCCGGTCCGGGGCGGTCGCCCCAGCGCTTCTGCCGCTCGCGGGCCCAGCGCTCGCGCATCTCGCGCTTCAAATTTTCCAGCTCCCGCAGCTGCGCGGGCGTCAGCAGCGCCGCCACCTGCTCGTGCATGTGCTCGGCCACGCCGATGGCCTCGCGGGCGCCGGCCAGCCGGAGCCGCCGCATTTCGGCATCGGCCTGCCGGATGATGGGCCGGATTTTTTCCTTCTGCGCTTCGGTCAGGTCGAGACGCTTGGACAGGTGCTTGAAGATCTGCGGGGTGAACTGCTCCATCGGGGTCGCCCGCTGCAGCCGCATCATCCCCATCCGTTCCGGCGCAAACCGCAGGGACAGAAACCCGCCAAACACGGCGCCGGCCACGAACACGCCGACGAAGGCGAGGATGACTTTCCAGGGCCGGTTCATCTCAGGAAACCTCCAGCACGATGGCGGCGGGATCGTCCGGGGTGAAGAAACCCTCCACTTCCGCATTGCCGTTCTGCAGCAATGAATAGTTGGCCGCGACGCCGAGCACCGCGACCAGGCAGGCCACGCCGAGGGCGCGCCAGGCCAGCCGTTCCATGAGGGGATTGGAGGACTCCCTGGCGGCCAGGGCCTGGGCCGCCACGCGGGTCGCGAAGCCATAGGGCGCCGCCTCGTCACGGGCGTCGGTCGCACGCCGGGCGGCGCGGACCAGCCGTTGCCATTTGAATTCGGAGGGCTTCATGAGCGTTCCTTTCTTTGTAGGGCCGTGAACAACTTGTGCAACTTCCGTCGTGCGCGAAAAGCCCGGACCTTGACCAGGGCGCCATTCCAGCCCGTCAGCGCGCTGATCTCGCGGATGGTCTTCTGCTCCAGGTCGAGCAGGCGGATGACGAGCTGATCATCCGGTTTGAGCTGGCCGAGCAGCTTGCCGACCAGTTCGCGCGCCTCCAGCGCCTCGTCGGGCGGGCTCTCGTCGTCGTTGGTCAGGACATTGTCGAGGAGCTGCGCCTCGTTCTCCGAAAGGTCGGACCACCGGAATTCCGGCCGGCGCTTCTGCGCCCGCAGCTGGTCGATGCAGGTCGTGACCGCGATCCGCGACACCCAGTGGGGAAAGGGCACCGTCCCCTGATACTGTTCCAGGCGGGTGAACATTTTCAGAAAGATGTCCTGGGCCAGATCCTCCTCGGCCACGCGTCGCGGCAGATGGGAGCGGACAATGCGGATGACCAATGGATAGAGGTGCTCAACCAGCTCGCGCGCCGCCGCCTGGTCCCGGGCGCGGACCCGCACAAGGCAGCCGGGCAGGTCGAAGGCCTCTTCTTCAGACATGGGGGAATGGAGACAAACGCATACACAGGTAGCAAGACGCCGGTGCGAGGCCGCAGGTTACGAACCATATCGTATGCCAGAGTGCCAGCTTGACGCCACCCGCCCGCCGCGCCTCACTGGACGCTGCAAATGCGAAAACAGCTGCAGGCCCTTCGACTTACGACTGCGCACGGTCTTTAACCGCCGCTAACGGCCGACTGTGCGTCCCGCCTGCCTTGTTGAGTGACCGCCGCGATTCGCGTGCGTTTCCCTGTCTTCCGTCCCAACCTTTCAAATCCGTCTGTCTTCGCCATGCAACCTGCTCCCATCACGAAATACCGGCCCTTTCCGCCGGTCGCCCTGCCCAACCGCCAATGGCCCAATCGCACCCTCACCCGCGCCCCGCTCTGGTGCAGCGTGGATCTCCGCGACGGCAACCAGGCCCTCGCCCAGCCGATGAGCGTCGAGGAGAAGCTGGAGTACTTCGAGCTGCTCGTGAAGATCGGCTTCAAGGAGATCGAGGTCGGCTTTCCCTCCGCCTCGCAGATCGAGTTCGATTTCTGCCGCCGCCTCATCGAGGAGAAGCGCGTCCCGGATGACGTCGCCATCCAGATCCTCTGCCAGTGCCGCGAGGAGCTGATCACCCGCTCCTGCGAGGCCCTGCGCGGCGCGAAGCGGATCATCTTCCACCTCTACAACTCCACCTCGCCCAAGCAGCGGGAATACGTGTTCAACGCCAGCCGGGACGAAATCCGCCGGATCGCCGTCCGCGGCACCGAGTGGGTCAGGCAGCACACCGCCCCCCTCGCCGCCGCCGGCACCCGGGTCCAGTTCCAGTACTCGCCCGAAAGCTTCACGAGCACCGAGCTCGATTTCGCCCTCGAGGTCTGCGAGGCCGTCACCGCCGTCTGGCAGCCCACGGTTGACAACAAGATCATCCTGAACCTCCCCGCCACGGTCGAGTACGCGACCCCCAACGTCCACGCCGACCAGATCGAGTGGATGTCCACCCACCTCAGCCGGCGCGACCGCACCCTGATCTCGCTGCACACGCACAACGACCGCGGCACCGGCATCGCCGCGACCGAGCTCGGCCTGATGGCCGGCGCCGACCGCGTCGAGGGCACCCTCTTCGGCAACGGCGAGCGCACCGGCAACCTCGACATCGTCACCGTCGCCCTGAACCTCTACACGCACGGCATCCATCCGGGTCTCGACTTCAGCGACATCAACGGCATCCGCGACATCTACGAGCGCTGCACCAAGCTGGAGGTCCCGGCCCGTGCGCCCTACGCCGGCGAACTCGTCTTCACCGCCTTCAGCGGCTCGCACCAGGATGCGATCAAGAAATCCTGGGAGAAGCAGAAGCCCGGCGCGCCCTGGGACGTGCTCTACATCCCCCTCGATCCCGCCGACATCGGCCGCAGCTACAAGGCCATCATCCGCATCAACAGCCAGTCGGGCAAGGGCGGGGTCGCCTACGTGCTGGAAAACGAGTTCGGCTACACGCTGCCGAAGCTCATGCACAAGGAGATCGGCCGCATCGTGAACGACCTGGCCGACACCACCGGCCGCGAGCTCACCGCCGCCGAGATCCATGAGGCCTTCACGAGCGAATACCTCGCCCGCACCTCCCCGGTCGTGCTCGGGCAGTTCAAGACCACCGAGCGTGACAGCTCGGTGAATTGCGAGGCCAGCATCACGCTGCATGGCACCGTCCACCGGCTCTCCGCCGAGGGCAACGGACCCATTGACGCCTTTGTCCGCGCCCTGGGCGCCACGCCGCTGCCCAAGTTCGAGGTGCTCAGCTACGCCGAGCATTCGCTCGGCAAGGGGGCCGAGGCCCGCGCGGTCAGCTACATCCAGATCAAGACCGAGCGCGGTCATTCGCTCTTCGGCGCCGGCATCGACACCAACATCGAACTCGCCTCCATCAAGGCCATCGTCAGCGCCCTCAACCGCGCCCTCGTACGTTAACCGCAATCACAATCGCGGAAGGACGGCGCCCAAAACCCACATGTTGTCCTTCCTTTTTTTCCTCCCCCTTTCCGCGTAATTCGTGTCAGTTTTCGAACCGAAAATGAAATACGCCCCCGCGAAACCGCCGCTCACCGGCGAGACCCTTGCCACCCTCACCGCGCGCCTGAAGGAGCACGGTGAACCGGCTTTTCGCGCCAAGCAGATCCTCGACTGGGTTTACAAGAAACGGGCCCGGCAGTGGGACGACATGACCAACCTCTCGAAACCGTTGCGGGCCTGGCTGGACGCCACCTTTGAGCTCATGCCGGTCTCGCTCGTCCTGAACCAGCAGTCGGAAGACGTGACCGACAAGCTGCTGCTCGAACTCGGCGACCGCTCCCTCATCGAGACGGTCATCATCCGGGTCCCGCAGGAGGGCGTCGGCCTCGACCACTCGCGCAAGACCATCTGCATCTCCACCCAGGTCGGCTGTGCCATGGGCTGCGTCTTCTGCGCCTCCGGTCTGATGGGCCTCAAGCGCGACCTCAACGCCGGCGAGATCGTCGCCCAGCTGCTGCAGGTCTGCTACCGCGAGGACGTCCGCACGCCCCGCGCGCACATGGAACTGGCCTCCTTCGACAACATTGTCGTCATGGGCATGGGCGAGCCGCTCGCCAACTACGACGCCATCATCCGCGCCCTCACCATCGTGAATGCCGACTGGGGCCTCGGCTTCGGCGCCCGCCGCATCACGCTGTCGACCAGCGGACTCGTGCCGAAAATCCTGCAACTCGCCGACGAACCGCTCGGCCTCCGGCTCGCGATCTCGCTCCATGGCGCCACCGACGAGGTCCGCGAAAAGATCATGCCGGTCAACAAGGCCTATCCCCTGGCCAAACTGCTCCCCGCCATCAAGACCTTCAGCGAGAAGCACGGCCGCATGGTCACGCTTGAGTTCATCCTCATCGAGGAAATCAACGACTCCCTCATCCAGGCCGAAAAGCTGCGCGACATCGCCCTCGACCTGCATGCCCATGTGAATCTCATCCCCTACAACACGGTCGAGGGCCTGCCGTGGAAGCGTCCCTCCATCACGCGGCAGGAACGCTTTGCCGACATTCTCCGCGATGCCCGTGTCTCTGTCACTCTCCGCCGCGAAAAAGGCCACGACATCGACGCCGCCTGCGGCCAGCTCCGCCTCAAGACCGAGAAGGACCGGGAGCTGGCCGCGATGTAGGGCGGGGTCTCCGAACCCCGCCTGGGAGCGCGACCGCCCTCGGTCGCAATCGTGCGATTATTTCCAAGGCACGAGAAAGAGAAAGATTACGAGAACGAGAATGATTGGATTCCAGCGGGTGCACAAAAGGCGGGGTTCGGAGACCCCGCCCTACATCACCCGCCCGCCATCACCGGCCGGAATCCCGCCTCGCTTAAAATCCGCGCCACCGTCTCGCGCTGATCACCCTGGATCTCGATATTGCCATCCTTGACCGTGCCGCCACAGCCACAGGCCGCGCGCATTTTTTTCGCGAGTGATTCCTTTTCCGGCAGACCGATCCCCATGAACCCGGTCACCAACGTGACCGTCTTCCCCCCGCGTCCCGCCGTGCTGCGAATGATGTCCACCCGCCCACGATTCTTTGCCGGTACCTTACTTTAGCCGGGGTCGCCGACCCCGGTTGCATCGAAGTCTGACCCGCCACCGACGGTTTCACCGGCAACCCGGCCGCACTCAAGGCCGCAAAGGGATTCTGCCCCAAACCCTGGCCGCCATCCGTGGGCACCTTGCCGTTGCCACTCATGGTCACCTCACTTCCTCCCCGCCTTGCCCCCGCAGACCCCGACCGGAATGTCGGTCTCGCCGCCCAAAAACATCAGCGCCTTCGCATAGCTCCTATTCTCCATGAAATGAACCAGTTGCGGATGCAGAGTCAGCCTGCCCTGCTCCAGGAAAGTATCCAGCCGCGCCATCTCCTGCGCAATGGTCGGTCCATCAGAGCGCTTGATGGCTTCGAGGAGCGAAATTAGGGCGACTTTAATTTGGGTCTCCATATCGGTGATGAGTAATCTTATCCCTTCTGCTACGGAGCTTAAGCGCGTTTGCAATCCTCCGCCCACTTTTCGCCCCGCTCTTGTGTCCCCTCACCTATCGTGATGCGTTGTGAAACAATTTTTCCTTATAGCCTGCCCAGCAAACCGACCTCCACCAGCTTCATCGTGTCCGTGAGTTAATCTAATCCCCCATGAGCAGCTTTTCGTTACCCAACCATGCCAATGCGGCCGTCATCGAGGCGGCCTACCAGGCGTGGCAGGCCAATCCTGACTCGGTCGATCCGACGTGGCGCGCATTTTTCCAGGGGTTCACCCTCGGAAATGGCGGCGGCTCCCTGACCGCCCCCGCCCTCGCCGATGCCGGCGTCTCGATCATCGACAGCCTGAAGCAGTCGCACGTCCACTACCTCATCGCGACCTACCGCGCCCTCGGACACATCGAGGCCCACGTCGATCCGCTCAGCGATCCGCCGCCTCCCCACCCCAAGCTCAGCCTCGCCCAATTCTCCCTCGGCGAGGACGATCTCGACACCAGTTTCGACGTCGGCACCTACCTCGGCGGCGGCCAGATGAAGCTGCGCGACATCCTCATCTCGCTCCGCCTCACCTACTGCGACCGCATCGGCGTCGAGTACACCCACATCCAGGACGTCGAGGTCCGGACCTGGCTGCAGGAGCGGATGGAATCCACCCGCAACCAGCCGGAATTCTCCAAGGCCGAGCGCATCCGCATCCTGCGCCGCGTCCACAAGGCGGAATTGCTGGAGCGCTTCCTCCATACCAAGTACGTCGGCCAGAAGCGCTTCTCCCTCGAAGGCGGTGAAACCATGATCGCCGCGGTCGACGCGATCATCGAGCACTGCCCCGACCAGGGCGTCGAGGAAGTCGACATGGGCATGGCCCACCGCGGCCGGCTCAACATCCTCACGAGCGTGATGCGGAAGAACTTCGACGAGCTCTTCGAGCAGTTCTCCGAAAACTACATCCCCGACACCGTCGGCGGCGACGGCGACGTGAAATACCACCTCGGCTACGAGGTCGTGCTCGACACCGCCTCCGGCCACAAGGTCGAGGTCCGTCTCGCCGCCAATCCCTCCCATCTCGAGATCGTCAACCCGGTCGTCGAAGGCAAGGCCCGCGCCCGCCAGCGCATCCGCGGCGCCACCGGCCAGCGCCATCGCGTGCTGCCGCTGCTGATCCACGGCGACGCCGCCTTTGCGGGCCAGGGCGTCGTGGCCGAGACCCTGAACTTTTCCCAACTGCCGGGTTACAAGACCGGCGGCACGCTGCACATCGTCGTCAACAACCTGATCGGCTTCACCACCCTTCCCCGGGACGCGCGCTCGACCCTGTACTGCACCGACGTGGCCAAGATGATCGAGGCGCCGATCTTCCACGTGAACGGCGACGACCCCGAGGCCGTCTGCCACATCGCCCGCCTCGCCCTCGAATTCCGCGTCAAGTTTCAGCGCGACGTCGTCATCGACATGGTCTGCTACCGCAAGCACGGCCACAACGAGACCGACGAACCCGCCTTCACCCAGCCGCTCCTTTACCGCAAGATCGCGAAACATCCGCCGGTCTCCGAGGTGCTCAGCCGCAAGCTGGTCGCCGACGGCACCATCACCGCCGCCGAATCCGAGGCCATCCGGGCGGAATACACCGCCACCCTCGAACGCCACCTGGAGCAGGCCCGCGCCGCCGAATCCGCGAAGTCCGCCCGCCGCTCCGCCACCGCCGAGGCGAAGAAATTCGAAGGCTCCACGGCCGTCTTCCAGCCCGACTTCCACTTCAAGCCCGTGCCGACCGGGGTGCCCGCCGCCACGCTGGATCGGATTGTCCAAGGCCTCACCGTCCTGCCCGACACCTTCAAGCCCAACCCGAAGATCAGGCGCTTCCTCGACGCCCGCGCCAAGGCCCACCGCGAGGGCGGGCCGATCGACTGGGGCTTTGCCGAGGCGCTCGCCTTCGGGTCTCTCGTCGTGGAGCGCATTCCCATCCGCCTGAGCGGTCAGGATTGCGAGCGCGGCACCTTCAGCCACCGCCATGCCGTCCTGCACGACATGGAAACCGGCGAGACGTACGCCCCCCTGAAGCACCTCGCCGCCGACCAGGCGCAGTTCTGCGTCTACAATTCCCTGCTCTCCGAGGCCGCCGTGCTCGCCTTCGACTACGGGTACTCCCTCGACTACCCCAACATGCTCTGCATCTGGGAGGCGCAATTCGGCGACTTCGCCAACGGCGCGCAGGTCGTCATCGACCAGTTCCTCGCCGCCGGCGAATCCAAGTGGCAGCGCACCAGCGGCCTCACCCTGCTCCTCCCGCACGGCTACGAAGGCCAGGGGCCGGAACACTCGTCCGCCCGCCTCGAACGTTTCCTCCAGCTCTGCGCCGAGGACAACATGCAGGTCGCGAACATCACCACCCCGGCAAATTTCTTCCACGCCCTCCGGCGCCAGGTGAAGCGCGACGTCAAGAAGCCGCTCATCGTCATGTCGCCCAAGTCCCTCCTGCGCCACCCGGCCGCCGTGTCGCGGCTCGAGGAGTTCACCGGTGGCGCCTTCCAGGAAATCATCGACGATCCCACCCACGTCACGACCACCGGCACCACCCGCGCCCCGTTCCCCGCCGGCCACGCGGCACCGGACCGTCTCATCCTCTGCTCCGGCAAGGTCTACTACGACCTCATCGACTACCGCGCGCGCCAAAAACAGCCCGGCACCGCCATCGTCCGACTCGAGCAGCTCTATCCCCTGCACCGCAAGCGCCTCGCCGAGATCGCGAAGAAATACGGCGCCGCCAAGCTCATCTGGTGCCAGGAGGAATCGCAGAACATGGGCGCCTGGAGTTTCATCGCCCCGCACCTCGAGGACATCTTCGGTCGCAAGGCCGCCTACGCCGGCCGCGACGCCTCCGCCTCCCCCGCCGTCGGCTCTCTCGCCCTCCACCGCCACGAACTCGCCGCCTTGCTCAAGGATGCCTTTAATGACTTTTCGAAGTGCAGTGGGTAGCGGTCGAGCATTTCCTGCTCACCTCCCCACCGCTCTCCTTCACTCCCGACTTCCCTCCCATGTCCCTCGAAGTCAAAATCCCGCCCATGGGCGAATCCATCAACTCCGGCGTCCTCGCCAAGTGGTACGTGCAGGACGGTGACACCGTGAAAAAGGACCAGCCGCTCTTCGAACTCGAGACCGACAAGATCACGTCCGAGGGCACCGCCGAGACCGCCGGCCGCATTTCCCTCCTCGTCGCCGCCGGCACCGAGGTAAAAATAGGCGCCGTCGTCGCCAAGATCGACGAGAACGCCACTGCCACTCCGCCCACCGCTTCCCCCGTTCCGTCCTCTCCGCAATCCGCCATCGCCAATCCGCAATCTCCTGCGGTCCGCCGCCTCGCCACCGAAACCGGCATCGATCCCGCCACCGTCCCCGGCACCGGCAAGGCCGGCCGCGTCACCAAGGGCGACATGCTCTCCGCCTCAGCCAAGACGGCTCCGGTAGGCAGCCCGCTCGCGGGCGCTCCAACCCCGCCCCCCCCGCCTTCCTCTCCGGTCTCTCCGCAATCCGGTATCCCCCATCCGCAATCTCCCACAGAGCGCCAGACCCGCCGCAAACTCAGCCCCCTCCGCAAGCGCATCGCCGAGCGCCTGGTCCAGGCCCAGCACGAGGCCGCCATGCTCACGACCTTCAACGAGGTCGACATGTCCGCCGTCATGGCCCTGCGCAAGAAGTACCAGGATGATTTCGTGAAGAAGCACGGCGTGAAGCTCGGTTTCATGTCCTTCTTCACCAAGGCCGTCGTCGCCGCCCTCCGCGACGTCCCCGCCCTCAACGCCCAATACGCCGGCGACGAGATCATCCAGAACAACTATTACGACATCGGCGTCGCCGTCTCCACCGACAAGGGCCTGATGGTCCCCGTCCTCCGGGATTGCGACCAGCAGAGCATGGCGGGCATCGAACAGTCCCTCGCCGACATCGCCAAGCGCGCCCGCGAGGGCAAGATCACGCTTCCCGACCTCGAGGGCGGCGTCTTCACGATCACCAACGGCGGCATCTTCGGCTCGATGCTCTCGACCCCCATCCTCAACGCCCCGCAAAGCGGCATCCTCGGGCTCCACGCCATCAACGATCGCCCCGTCGCCATTGACGGCCAGGTCGTCATCCGCCCGATGATGTACCTCGCCCTCAGCTACGACCACCGCCTCGTCGACGGCCGCGAAGCCGTGACCTTCCTCGTCAAGGTCAAGCAGGCCATCGAGGACCCGCGCGCCTCGTGATTGGCATCTGAATCTGGCAGTAGTGAGGGAAAGGGTCATCGAGCATCGCTTCCTCCACTCCTCGCACTTCGCACTCATCCGCTAGCCCCTCACCCGCTTCCTCCATGATCCCTTCGATCTCATCGTCATCGGCGCCGGCCCCGGCGGCTACGTCTGCGCCTTTCGCGCCGCCCAGCTTGGGCTCAAGGTCGCCCTCATCGACAAGCGCGCGGCCCTTGGCGGCACCTGCCTCAACGTCGGCTGCATTCCCAGCAAGGCCCTGCTCCATTCCTCCGAGCAGTTCGTCTTCGCCAAGGGTCATGCCGCCGCCCACGGCATTAAGCTCGGTTCCGTCGAACTCGACCTCCCGACCCTGCTGAAGAAGAAAAACGACGTCGTCGCCAAGCTCACCGCCGGCGTCGCCCAGCTCGCCAAGGCCCGCAAGATCACCGTCATTACCGGCCGCGCCGCATTTGCCAGTGCGAATACAGTGGAGATCTCCCCCGTAGGCAGCCCGCTTGCGGGCGCTCCGCAAACCCTCACCGCCAAAAACATCGTCATCGCCACCGGCTCCGCCCCCGTGGAACTGCCGTTCATGAAGTTCAACGGCACGACGGTGGTCTCCAGCGACGACGCCATCGCCTTCGATGCGGTGCCGAAGCAGCTCGTCGTGGTCGGCGGCGGCGCCATCGGACTCGAACTCGGCTCCGTCTGGTCGCGCCTCGGCGCCGACGTCACGGTCGTTGAGTTCCTGCCCAAGATCGTCGCCAACTACGACGACGACATCGTCCGCAACTTCACCCGCCTCCTGCAGAAACAGGGCCTGAAGATCGAGGTGAACGCCAAGGTCACCGGCTTCGCCAATGGCATCCTGACCGCCGAGCGCGAGGGCAAGAAACTCGAATTCCCGGCCGACAAGGTGCTCGTGGCCGTCGGCCGCCGGCCCTTCACCGACGGACTCGCCTCGAAAAAGCCGGCGTCCAGCTCGACGAAAAAGCGGATCAAGGTGGATGCCCACCTCAAGACCTTTGCCGACAACGTGTGGGCCATCGGCGATGTCGTCGCCGGTCCCATGCTCGCCCACAAGGCCGAGGAGGACGGCGTCGCCGTGGCCGAATGGATCGCCGGCAAGGCCGGCCATATCAATTGGGACCTCATGCCCGGCATTGTTTACACCGACCCCGAGGTCGCCGGCGTCGGCCTGGGCGAGGACGCCGCCAAGGCGAAGGGCATCGCGGTCAACGTGGGCCGCTTCAACTTCGCCGCCAACGGCCGCGCCATCGCCGCCGATGCCACCGACGGTTACGTCAAGATCATCGCCGATGCGAAGACCGACAAAATCCTCGGCGCCCAGATCCTGGGCCGCGGCGCCGGCGAACTCATCAGCGAAGTCGTGACGCACATGGAATACGGCGGCAGCGCCGAGGACCTCGGCCGCACCGTCCACGCGCATCCGACCATGAGCGAAGCCGTCAAGGAAGCCGGGTTGGCCGTCAGCAAGAGCGCGATCCACGCGCTGTAAAGTAGGGCGGCGTCTGTGACCCGCCCTTTGTTCCTACGCACTAATCACTATCTTTCTCTTTCCTCTTTATCTTTCTCTTTCGTCAGGTCGCATCTCTCGCCAATTCCCAAAGCCCGAGAAAGAGAAAGATTAAGAGAACGAGAAAGATCGGATTCTAGCTGGGGATGATGACGGCGGAGGACATCGGAATCCCCGCCCTACACCTTAACCCCCGCCGGCCGCACATTCCCCCGCGTCAGCGAGGCAAAGACCCCCACCACGCAGAGCGCGGCCGAGATCGCGAAGGCCATGCGCATCGCCGCGAGGAACTGCCCGTGCACCGCCGGCGTGATCGGCGCCCGCCCCACGAATGCCGCCAGCACCGCGGCCGCAATGCCCATGCTCATGGTCTGGCCCAGCAGGCGCATGGTGCCGAGGGTCGCCGAGGCAACCCCCTGGTCCTTTCTCCCGACCGCACTCATGACGGCGTTGGTGTTGGGTGACGAAAAAAGTCCGAACCCCGCTCCGAGCACGAGCAACGTGCCGATGATGTATGCCATCGGCGTGTCCGCGCCCAAAAATCCGAAACCCACCAGACCCGCCACCGTCAGGCCCATGCCCGCCGAGGCCACGATGCGGGGTTCAACCCGGTCGGACCACCAACCGGCAAGCGGACTCATCAGAGTCATCATCACCGACTGGGTGAGCAGGACCAGCCCCGCCCGGCCGGGGTCGAGTCCGCGCACGTATTGCAGGTAAAGGCTCAGCAGAAAGGTCACCGCAAAGGTCGCGCTGTAGTTGATCAGCGCGGCGAGATTGGACCGGGCGAACACCGCGTTGCGCGCCAGCAGGGTCACGTCGAGCACGGGATGCGTCACGCGTCGCTCCCAGGCCACGAGCAATGCAAACGTCCCCGCTCCCGCGGCCACGAGCACCAGTCCCATGGGTCCGGGCAAGGCCGACAGTCCCAGCATCACCGCCACCAAGGCCAGCCCGTACAGCGCGCTGCCGAGCCCGTCAAATCGTCCACCCGTTCCCCCGGTCCACTCCCCTTTCAATCCCCGCCACGCCACCAGCAACGTGGCCAGTCCGAACGGCACGCAGGCCAGGAATACGCTCCGCCAGCCCCAATGCTGGGTCAGAAACCCGCCGGCCACCGGTCCGATTGAAAGTCCGAGATAGACTGCCGCGGTATTGATCCCGATCACCCGGCCGCGCTCCTCCACCGGATAGACCGAGGTCAGGATCGCGAGTCCGGTGCTGAAGATCATCGCCGCCCCCACGCCCTGCAGCACGCGGCACCCGATCAGCACCGCCGCACTGCCGGCCAGCGCACAGCCCACGGCGGAGAGCGTGAAAACCGTCATGCCCGCGAGGAAGACCCGCCGTCGCCCGACCATGTCCGCCAGCCGCCCGAACGGGATCAGGCACACCGCCGACGTCACCAAAAAGGCCGTGGCCACCCAGCTCAGTTGCACTGAATCCATCTGCAACGTCGTGCCGATCGCCGGCAGGGCGACATTGACCGATGAGCCCAGGAACGGCGTGAGCAATGAGGCCATCGTCGCCACCATGAGCGCCGACCGCCGGAGCGAAGGATCTGATTCAGTCGGACTCATGCAGTTGAACCACAGATGTACCCCTCAGCTAGGCACGGAGTGATAAGGCAGGCAGCGAGGGCTCTGCCGCAACCGGGAGGCAGATTCGCCTCATTGCAAAGATCGCCAGAGGTGTGACCGAGAGACAAGCCTTTGAATTCTTTCTGATCTGTGTTCATCTGTGTCTATCTGTGGTTTCCCAATGAATTGTTCCGGCTCAGTCTGCATATGCTGGTTCATATTCGATGTCACCGCCATCCCTGTCGAACCAATGCACGCAACCTGCGTTGACGATTGCCCTGGGTTGGCCCGGAGTGCTGGGGTGTCCATCCCGGCCTCCAATCCATCGTCGCAGCATTTCCGCGGGGTCATGCTCATGCTGGTCTCGGCGCTGTGCTTCACCGCGAACGCCCTCCTGATCCGCGCCCTGGGCGCCGTGCAGGCCGTGGACGTCTGGCTGCTGGCCTCCGTGCGTTTTGTCGTCGGCCTGGCGCTGATCATGGCGATTTACCGGGTGGGCAAGGACGCGTTCCAGCCGCGCAATCTCTACCGCAACCGCCGGCTCATCTCCCGCGGCGTGATCGGTTCGCTCGGCGTCTACGGCTATTATCTGAGCGTCGTGCACCTGGGCGCCGGCCGGGCGACCTTCATCAACAACACCTACGTGGTGCTGGGGGCCCTGCTGGCCGTGGTCATGCTCCACGAGCGTTTCCGGCTGCTGCTCGCCGCGGGCGGCTTGCTGGCGCTCGCGGGACTGGCCCTGATCACCAACGTCTTTGCCGCCGGCGCCCAAGTGAGTCCCTACGATCTGCTGGCCATCGCCGTCGCCTTCGGCTCGGCCTACATCGTGGTCACCATCCGGCAGCTCCATGCCGAGGGCGAACACACCTCCACGATCTTCGCCGCGCAATGCGTGTACGGTCTGCTCCTTTCCCTCGTTCCCGCCCTGCTAAGCTGGGCGCCCCACCCGCCACTGGCCTGGGGGCTGATGTTGATTGCGGCCCTCAGTGCGGCCATCGGCCAGATCACCATGACCCGCGCCTTCCGCGACCTGCCCGTCGGGGAAGGTTCCCTCATGCAAATCCTCGTGCCTCTCGGCATCGCCGTGGGCGGCGTGGTTTTCTTCAGCGAACAGTTTGCCGCCTACGAAATGGTCGGCGCGGCGATGATCCTCGTCGGCACCGTGCTGCCGGCAGTGCGGCGCTGAATCCGATGTAGGGCGGGGTCTCCGAACCCCGCCATGTAAACCACTTTTTTCACGCGGAGACGCGGAGTACGCGGAGTAGTTGAAAGTATTCTCTGCGTTCTCCGCGTCTCCGCGTGAGACTGTTTGGGGTTCCCTGCAACAAATACTCACTTCCTCGCTGCGCGCAGTCTCTCATACGCCGAACACATCGCGATATAGGCGCGGCGATGATTCTCGTCGGCACCGTGCTGCCGGCGATCCGGCGCTGAATCCGATTCACCTCACGCCTGCATCAGTCCCGACGCGCGCTCAGCCAGTCCCGGGGGAAAGGGAAACCTGCGCGCGATCTCCGGCGTGAATTCGATGCCGAGTCCCGGCCGGGTCGGCGCCAGCAGCCGGCCGTTTTCGACCCGGGGCGGATCCGTGAACGTCGCCCGCTGCAGCTCGGTCAGGTGCTGGCCCATCTCCAGCATTTCCACGCGTGGGCAGCCAAAGGACAGGTGCAGATTGGCCATGACCCCCGGTCCCGCGCTCCACGCATGCGGAATCACTGCCAGACCGTGCGCGTCGGCCAGCGCGGCCACCGCCGTGAACTGATCCACGCCGCCCACGAAGTTCGCATCCGGCTGGAGCACATCCAGGGCGCCCTGCCGCACAAATTCCTCGAAGCCCCGCCGCAGGCTCAGGCTCTCGCCCCCTGCGATCCGCACCTTGGTCCGCTCGCGCAACCAGGCATAGCCGCCAGGATCCAGGTAGCTCAGGGGCTCCTCGAAGAACCGGCAGTCGTGGTCCGCCAGCAGCTGCGCGAAGTCCAACGCCTCCTCCCGCGTGAAGGGATCCGGCACGCCGCCCATGTGCCCGTCCGCCATGATACCGAAGTCCGGACCACCCTCGCGCTGGAGCGCGACGAGCACCGGTTGCATCGCCGCCCGCAAGTCCGCGCCCTTGGGGCCGGCGATTCCGCCGCCCGCTTTTCGAAAAAACGGACCGATCTTCGCCGCGGTGAAATTCCTCGACCGCAGCCGCGCCACGAGCGCCGGCACCTCCGCGACCGCAGGCGCGGGTCCGAGGCTGGCATACACCGGGATCGATGCCGGCGCGTCGGCTCGCAGCAGCCGGTGACAGGGCTGGCCGGCCACCTTGCCCTCGATGTCCCAGAGCGCGTTGGCGATGCCGCCCATCACGCTCACGTTCGCCCCGCTGCGCCCCCACCAGACGCTCGAATCCCACATCCGCTGCCAGAGGGGACCGCGCTGCAGCGGGTCCCGTCCGATGAGCAGCGGCGCATGGTAGTTCACCAACGCCAGCGCCGCCTCGCCGCAGAACATGCCCATCAGCGGCTCCCCATGACCGCACACGCCTTCATCGGTCTCGACGCGCACGATGGCCGAGCCGATGGCATCACCCAAGGAGGTGGTGGAGCAGCACAGGTGACAGGTGACGGCGGTAATTTTCATGGGCGGAGCCGGCCTCAACCTTTCAACCGGACCGGGGCGATCTCATTGAGCAGTGGTTTCCCCGTCTGGTACCTGGCCAGGTTCTGCCGCAACAGTCCCTCCTGCTGAACTGCCGCGTCGGGCATCACCCCTGACATGTGCGGCGTAGCGGTGATGCGTGGGTGCGCCCAAAGCGGCGAGTCGGCGGCCAATGGCTCCGGTTCAAAAACATCAAGGTAGGCATGGTCGACCCGCCCGGAATCCAGCGCCGCGATCAGCGCGGCGGTTTCAATCAAACCGCCCCGGGCCACATTGATGATCACCGCGCCGGGTTTCATCGCCGCCAGGGTCGGGCCGTTGAGCAAATGCCGGGTCCGCGGGGTCAGTGGAATCGTCAGGATCACAAAATCCGCCGACGCCAACGCCGCTTCCAATTGCTCGATCGGGAATATCCGGGCCGGCAGCAGTCCCTCGGCATCACCCATGCCGGGCTGCGGCAGGTAGCCGGCATAGCGCTGGCGATCGGCCGTGCGCTGCACGGCATCCACCGTCACACCCAGGGCGGTGAGTAGTCGCGCCGTCTCCCGCCCCACCCCGCCATAGCCCACGATGAGGGCCCGGCGTCCGCGCAGCGGCGGGGTCGCCATCGCCATGCGGCCCGGCCAGGTGCGCTCCGATTGCAGCCGGATGAAATCGTCGAATCGCTTCACGTGCCGCAGCATTTGCCCGACCACAAATTCCGCCATGGGCCCGGCGCAGATGCCGGCGGCATTCGACACCCGCATGCCCGCCCGCAGCGCGAGCGGATGCCCGATGGCCTGGTTGTAGCCGGCCGACATGAGGTGAATCCAGCGCAGTCCCGCCGCCGGTGCGTTCGCCGGCGGCAGCGCATCGGTCACCAGCACCTCCGTGTCCGGGCGGAGACCTGCCTCGATCGCGGCCGCCGACTCGCCGCAGCATGTCACCCTGACATCAGGCGGCAGCTTCCAGTCAGTCGTTCCACCGTAGGCAAGCAGGAGATTCATGGGGGATCGGGGCAGTTACGGACAACTGAGGCACGACCCCAACGCACCGGGCGCAGGTTGGCGAGCAATCCTGCACGGAAATTCCCCGCCAAGGAGCCCGGTCTCCCGGGATGAATCCGGCGGTGCGGCGCTGAGTCTGATGTAGGGCGGGGTCTCCGAACCCCGCCAGTAAACCACTTTTTTTCACGCGGAGACGCGGAGAACGCGGAGTAGTTGAAAATACTCTCTGCGTTCTCCGCGTCTCCGCGTGAGACTGTTTGGGGTTCCCTACAACAAAAACTCACTTCACCGCCGCCGCCCTCGCCGCCCGCTGGCGTTCCTGCCACGGGAAATGCCGGGACACCGCGCGCGGCCTCTCGTACGCCGAACCCATCGCGATATAGGCGCGCCGAAAATCATCGGAATTGTTGGCCGGCGTGAAGTGCAGCGTGCGGCCGTTATGGAAGGTCGCCCCGCCCGCCGGCAGCTCGCAGGCCACTACCTTGCCGAGATCAAAGGCGCCCGGCACCACTTCGAGTCCGGGCGTGAGCGGGTTGTCGCCGATCGGCCGGTGTGGCACGATTTCCAATCGGTGCGATCCCGGCACAAAGCACATGCAACCGTTCACCCTGGTCGCGGGCTGCAGGGGGATCCACACGCTCAGGCTCGAGTATTCCTTGGCCGGATCCCAATACGCCTCGTCCTGATGCCACGGCGTGGGTGCGGCGTTGTGCGGCGGCTTGTTGATGGCGTGATCGCCCATCATCTTCGTCTCCGGCCCGTGCAGCTGCTGCATCATGGCCTTCAGGTTGGCCACCATCTGGGTCTCCAGCAGTGCCGGGGCATACTTGCCCGGCTGCAGGATCTGCGGAATGGCCTCTTTCCGGCCCTGGGTCTTCGCTCCGGCCAGGTCGTAGGTGTCCTTCCCGGTCAGTTCCCGGTCCTCGTTGAAGAGCCGGTCGTAGATGCGCTTTACGGTTTCGATCTCCGCCGCCGGCATGATGGCATCAATGGCGAGATACCCGTGCTCCTGATAGAACGCGATCTGCTCCGCGCTGAGCAGGTGCGTGGGCGGGAGCGCGGCGGGAGCGCCGTAGTCGGGCATGGCGGGTGTGGTGGCGGGGGTATTCATCGCTCGACAGTATGCCGGCCCCGTGGCCATTTTGCGTCCAAGAATGTCGCCCAGTATAAAATCGAACATCCACCGGCGCGTCCCCAGCGCCCGCCAGTCGGGCCGGGTGGACCTGTTTGCCCGCGCCATCAACGTGCCCGGGGTCCTTGAAATCGGCAGCTACCACCACCAATCCGCCCAGCGCGGCCTGACCGGGGTCGCCCACGCCGGCTGCCTGGGCGTCTGTTTCCTCGCCCGCGGAGTCCAGACTTACCGCATCGACGACCAACGCTACGAGATGCAGGGCGGCGACCAGCTGGTGACTTTCCCGGGCGACTGCCTGGACACCGCCGACGCCCCGGAGGAAAAAGGCCGGCTGCATTGGGTCCTGATCCGCATGCAGCCGTTGGACGCACCGCTGCTTTTCCTTGAGCGTCCCGCCGCCATCGCCCTGCGCCAGGCCTTGCTGGCGCTGCCGGAACGGCACTTTTCTGCGCCCCGCGAGGCGGCGGAACTATGCAGTGCAATATTGAACACGCTGGTCCGCCGCCCGGTCGCGCTGCTCGACCGTATCGCGGCCGCCAACCTGGTGCTGCGCTATCTCTTCGCCACCTTGCGCGCGGGCCGGGCCGACGTCGGCGTCGGGGTGTCCCCCCGCATCCAGCGCTGCCTCGCCCACATGGCCGCGCATATTCGCGAGCCGCTGTACGTGTCGGCAGTCGCGCAGGCGATCGGCCTCTCCGAATCCCGCTTCAAGGCCCGTTTCCGGCAGGAGGTCGGCCTTCCGCCCGGCGAATACATCCTGCGCGCCAAGATCGCCGCCGCCTGCACCGAACTGCGCCGGCCGGGGGTCCGGGTCACGGAACTCGCCCACGCGCTGGGATTCTCCAGTTCCCAGTATTTCGCCACGGTCTTCCGCCGCTTCACCGGCCTCGCGCCCAGGGCGTACGGTAACAACCACGCCACCACCATTGAGCATCACACTCCAGGTGCCAAGTTGTAGGGCGGGGATTCCGATCCCCGCCTTCCCTCCTTTGCCGCGCTGGAATCCTAATCTTTCTCGTTCTCGTAATCTTTCTCTTTCTCCGCGATCGGAAGGACTGCGGTCGATTGCGACCGAGGGCCCTCCTTCGCCGGGCCTACGGAGGGCAGGCTGGTCGCGCTCCCAGGCGGGGATCGGAGACCCCGCCCTACAACTCGGCCAGTCTTGATGCTGATGTGACTTGCCCTGCCGTCGTCCGCCACCGCACCTTGGTCGCGTGAGTAAACCCACCCTCCTGCTCTGGGATATCGACGGCACCCTGATCGTTTCACACGGGGCCGGATTTCGCGCCATGGAACGCGCCCTGTTGGAGCGCTTCGGAAAAAAATGCGACCTGCACACCATTGACTGGGCCGGGCGCACGGACAGCTGGATCGTGAGCGAGGTGCTGCGGACGGTCGGCCTGCCCGTCACGCCGGAGAACATCCACACCTATCTCGAAGGCTATCTGTCCCTGCTGCCGGTCGAGTTGAGCAGCGGCAAGCAGGGCCAGTTGCTGCCCGGGGTCCGCGAGTTGCTCGAGACCGTGCACCGTCATCCCACCATCCGGCAGGGGTTGCTGACCGGGAACATGCTGCGCGGGGCGGAATTGAAACTCACCCACTTCCAGGCCTGGCATTACTTCGAGTTCGGCGCCTTCGCTGACGACAGCCCGCAGCGCAACGATCTCGGGCCGCACGCGCTGCGTCGGGCCCGGGAGAAACACACCGCCGACTTTGTCCCGGAGCGCACCTACATCATCGGGGATACGCCCCACGATGTCGCCTGCGGCAAGGTCATCGGCGCCCGCACGATCGCGGTCGCGACCGGTCACTACTCCCTGGCGGAATTGCAGGCCTGCGAGCCCACGGCCGCCTTCGCCGACCTCGCCGACACCGCCGCCTTCCTGCGGCTGATTGAAGGTTGATGACGTGGGAGTGCGGCGCAGCCCAAGCCGGACTGGCTGCGTTGGAATTTGTAGGAGCGGCTTTACGCCGCGATTGCAGCTCGAACTCGCGGCGTAAAGCCGCTCCTACAGTAGGTCGTTCCGGGAATGCGGGCGAGCCGCCCGCGCTCCCAGGATCCCTTACTTCGCCCGTTTCTCGACGGACGTGACCCGGTCGTTTTCGAACACGATCCGCACGCGCTCATCCTCAGCCCCGTAGGTGGGCGTCTCGTAGGCCACGCCGCCGGCATAGGCTCCCCCGCCGTGGTACGAACCCATGCCCAGGCCGATGGAAAAACCCACCCGGCTCCCGGTGTAGGCCCAGACCTCCGACTTGCCCTCCGTCGTGGTGCGCTGGTATTTCCGCACCGGTTCACCCAATGCGACCAGCACCTGCTCGGGCGTGAAGCCGATATCCACCCGGCCCGCGCGGATTTTTTCCCTCACCTCAGCCGGCCAGGCATCAAACTGCGACTGCCGGGTGCTGATGCGCTTGTCCAGGGTGTTGCAACCCGTCACGGCGATCAGCAACGCGGCCATAAATAGTATGCGCAATGGTTTCATGGGGTGAATTTTGTTTGCGGCGGGTACTGTGCCACCTGCTCAATGACAGGGCAAACCCTCAACTGTTCACCCCGCCCATGAAATCATTCTCCATCGCCCTCGGTTCGGATCACGCCGGTTTCCAATACAAGGAAGCCATCAAGGAAATGCTGCTGGCCGAGGGCCACACCGTGCGCGATTTCGGCACGCACTCCACCGAGAGCTGCGACTTCCCCGATTTCTGTTTTCCCGTGGCCCGCGCGGTGGCCGCCGGGGAATACGAACGCGGCATCGTGCTGGGTGGATCCGGCAACGGCGAAGCCATCTCGGCCAATCGCGTGAAGGGCGTCCGGTGCGGCGTCTGCTGGAACGAGCAGGTCGCCATCTGGAATCGCTCCCACAACGACGCCAACTGCCTCTCCTTGGGCGAGCGCACCATCACCTTGGAAATGGCCCTCAAGATTGTCCGCGTCTGGCTCTCGACAGAATTCGAGGGCGGCCGTCACATCCGCCGCATCCAGAAGATCGACGAGCTGGCCTGAGAAACAAACTCCCCTCCCGGATGCGCAACCGAAGTGTAGCGCGGAGCTTTAGCCCGCGTTCTCTGCGCCACATTGCAGTTCGGCGCTGCCAATCCAGTGCCGGCTAAAGACCGGCACTACTCAGACTGCCACCGCTAAATGCCTGCAAATCAGCGTCAATTTACATTCCATATATAATAGTTTGACATCGAATCTTTAATTACTTCGATATTGAATCGTTATGGGAACGCACTACCAAGGAACCAAGGCTGAAACCGATGCCCTCAACGCTTACATCAAGTTGATGCGAGCAGCCGAGTCGGTGACTGCTCGCGCCCACAGTCTCCTGCCCAAGGAGATCACCCTCTCGCAATTCGGGGTCTTGGAAGCCCTGCTGCACCGCGGTCCGCTCTGCCAAACCGAACTCGCCGGCAAGCTGCTCAAGAGCGGCGGCAACATCACCCTGATCGTGGACAACCTTGAAAAAGCCGGGCTCGTCACCCGTGAGCGCGATAAGGAAGACCGGCGTTTCATCACCGTCTCCCTCACCCCCAAGGGACGCGCCTTCATCGAGGAACTCTTTCCCAAAGTCGCAGCCAGTATTACCCACGAATTCTCCGCCCTCTCCCCTGCCGAGCAATTCACCCTGGGCTGGCTCTGCAAAAAGTCGGCGCCCCCGGTTCCCCGGCCGTCATCCCAACCGCCTGATGCTTCAGGCCTGCCAATCGCCCCCTCTTCCCCGCCCCTATACTTCAAGTTCAAAGCATAATCCACAATCCCAACTATCCTATGAAAAACCTGCTCAACAAACTCCTCAGCACCAACCCGCGCAACTGGTCCCCAGTCGCGCTCCGACTCGTCCTCGGTCTCGTCATGGCCGCCCACGGGGCCCAAAAGCTCTTCGGGTGGTTCGGCGGCTACGGCCTGCAAGGCACGGCCGGATTCTTCGCCGACAAACTCGGCCTCACCCCGGGCATCTTCTGGGCCACGCTCGCCGGGAGCGGCGAATTCTTCGGCGGCCTGCTGTTGATCCTCGGCCTGGCCACGCGCTTCGCCGCCCTCAACACCGCCGTCGTGATGCTCGTCGCGATCATCACCGTCCATAATTCCGCCTTCTTCATGCCCGCCGGCATGGAATTCGCGCTCAGCCTGCTGGCCATGTCGGTCGCCCTCGTCGTGTCCGGCGGCGGCGCCCTCTCCGCCGACAGCAAGCTGACAAAGTAGGGCAGGTCTCCTCCTTCGCCAAGCCTACGGAGGACAGGTCCGACCTGCCACACACGTCACTCTGCACCCTTCGCCTCAATCGGGCAGGTCACAGACCTGCCCTACTCCAACACCACACCATGAATCTCCTCGGCCTCCACCACATCACCGCTATCGCCTCCGATCCACGCCAGAACCTGGATTTCTACACCCGGGTGCTCGGCCTGCGCTTCGTGAAGAAATCCGTCAATCAGGACGACCCAGGCACCTACCATCTCTATTACGGCGACTATGCCGGCTCGCCGGGCACCGTGCTCACCTTCTTTCCGTGGATGGGTCTGAAGCGCGGACGTCCCGGCCACGGTCAAGCCTACGCCACGGCCTTCTCCGTTCCCGCCGGCGCCCTGTCCTATTGGCAGGAACGGCTGAACAAACTCGCCGTTTCCACCGCTCCGGTCGAATCCCGCTTCGGCGACCAGGTGCTCACGGTGTTTGATCCCGACGGCCTGCGCCTCGAACTCATCGCCACGGCCGAAGCCGACCAGCGCCCGCCCGCTCCCTCGAAGGACGTGCCCGCCGCCCACGCCATCCGCGGCTTCCACAGTTCCACCCTCGCCCTGACCGAAGGCGGACCGACCGCCGCGGTGCTCACCGAGACCATGGGATACCGCGAACTCGCCCGGACCGCCACGCGCACCCGCTTCACGGTCGCGACGGGCGGACCCGGCACCTACATTGACCTCCTGGTCGACCCCGCCCTGCCCCGCGGTCTCAACGGCGCCGGCACCATCCACCACATCGCCTTCCGCACCCCGGATGATGCCAACCACATGCTCGCCCACCAGGAGGTCGCGCAGCACGGCCTGCAGGTCAGCCCGATCATCGACCGCGCCTATTTCAAATCCATCTACTACCGCGAACCCGGCGGCGTGCTCTTCGAAATCGCCACCGACCAACCCGGCTTCGCCATCGACGAACCCGTGGAAACCCTCGGCGCCCGGCTCGGACTGCCCCCGCGCCTCGAACCCTTCCGCACCGAAATCGAGGCCGCGTTGCCCAAGCTCGACGTTTCAACAAACTCGTAGGCGAGCGCGCCCGCGCGCCCGCGCCGCGTCCGCAAGCGGACTGCCTACACGAAGACCCTCCCACCATGACTCCCCTCGGTTATCACCACCGCTTCGAAGCGGCACCCGCCGACGCGCCCGTGGCTCCGCCGCTCCTACTTCTGCACGGTACCGGCGGCAATGAAAACGACCTGATCACGTTCGGTCGCCGCATCTCACCCGGCTCCGCCCTGCTGAGTCCGCGGGGTGATGTCAGCGAGCACGGCGCCCGCCGTTTCTTCGCCCGTCTTGCCGAGGGGGTGTTCGACCCAGCCGAGGTCACGCGCCGCACCTATGCGCTCGCCGACTTCGTCATCGCCGCCACCGCACACTACGGCATCGATCGCACCCGGTTGATCGCCGTCGGCCTGTCCAACGGTGCCAACATCGCCGCCACCATGCTGCAACTCCGCCCCGACACCCTCGCCGGGGCTATCCTGCTGCGCCCCATGGTCGTCCTCGACCAGCCGGCGCCGGCCGGCTCGTTGACCGGGAAACGCGTCCTGATCGCCAGTGGCAACGCCGATCCGATCGTGCCGCAAGATCATCCCTCGCATCTCGCCGCCCTCCTGCAGGCCGGCGGCGCCAATGTGACCATTCACACCGCAAGCGCCGGCCACAATCTGGCCGCCGCTGACCTGAGCGCCTCACAGCACTTCCTCAGCCAAACGGCTAAATAAGCTGGCCGGTCCTCCAACCTACCATGCCTATTCGCTTGCGCATGATTCGTAGTGCTGGCTTCAGCCAGCACTGGCTTGGAGGAGCGATGCGGCCGATGTGGCGTGGTGAGCGCGGACTGAAGTTCCGCGCTACGTGGCAGGCGCATGGTCGCAAGTAGGGCAGGTCTGTGACCTGCCCATTTAGCGCTGCACCGCGGGTGAAACGTGCAAATGGCGGGTCACAGACCCGCCCTACTTCCAATCTGCAGCCGGGGTCGCTGACCCTGGAGATTGGACGGTCCGTGCATGCCGCCCTAGACAAATCCAACAACCCGCAGCATCTTCCGCGCATGTCCATGCCCTATCGCCGCCTCGGGACCTCCGGCCTGAAAATCAGTGCGCTTTCCTTCGGCGCCTGGGTCACCTTTGGCAAACAGGTCGGCGACCGCACCGCCCGCGACCTCATGCACACGGCCTACGACGCCGGCGTGAACTTTTTCGACAACGCCGAGACCTACGCCGACGGCCAGGCCGAGGTGGTCATGGGCGACATCCTGAAGAAATCCGGCTGGCCCCGCGACACGTTCCTGGTCTCCAGCAAGGTTTACTTCGGCGCCGAACGCGAAGGTCCCAACCAGACGGGCCTCTCCCGCAAGCATATCGTCGAGGCCTGCCACGCCGCCCTGCACCGGCTCCAGGTGGACTACCTCGACCTCTATTACTGCCACCGACCCGATCCCGAGGTCCCGGTCGAGGAGAGCGCCCGCGCGATGCACGACCTCATCACCCAGGGCAAGGTCCTCTACTGGGGCACCAGCGAATGGGATGCCGGGCGCATCGCCGAGGCCTTTGCCGTGTGCGACCGGCTGAATCTCCACCGCCCGATCGTCGAACAACCGCAGTACAACCTCTTCCGCCGCGCCCGCGTCGAGCAGGAATACGCCCCGTTCTACCGCTCGCCCGGCCTCGGCACCACGGTCTGGTCACCGCTCGCCACCGGCCTGCTGACCGGCAAGTACAACGACGGCGTGCCCGCCGATTCGCGCCTCAACACCCCGGGCATGGAATGGCTCCGCGACCGTCTGACCAATGATCCGCGCTTCGAGGCCAAACTCGCCGCCGTGCGCCAACTGGCGAAAATCGCCGGGGAACTCGGCACCTCCGTCCCCCGCCTTGCCCTCGCCTGGTGCCTGAAAAACCCCAATGTCAGCAGCGTGATCCTCGGCGCCTCGCGGGTGGAGCAATTGCAGGAAAACTTCGGCGCCCTCGCGGTCGTCGATCAACTCACGCCGGAGGTGATGCAGCGCATCGACGCGCTCACCGCCCCGCTGGCGGACTGAATCACCCACCCCACCATCCATGAACGAGGAAGATCCCCCGCCCCGGAAATTTACGTTCAAGGACAACTCGTTCCAACGCGAGAATGTGGCCGCCACGCCGCCGGCACCCTCCGTGCATGAGATCCTGCGCGACAACCTCGCGGTGCAAAAATCCCTCGAGCCCGCCGTCCTGCCCAACCTCAAGGACCGGCGCACCAAGCGTTGCCGCGACTATTGGCTGCTCATGCTGACGATGAATTCCCTCATCGCCCTGGTCGGCTGGAAGGTTTACGGCAATCCGGCGGGCAGTGTTATCCTGCTGTCCTTCTGCGTGATTTTTAACGTCGGCCTGCCATGGATCATGTTTCAGGTGATGGACAAATACTGACCCATGCGCGTCACCTATTTCGGCCACTCCTGCTTCCGCATTGAGATTCCGGGTTCGCCGGCCGTCCGGCTGGTTTTTGATCCGTTCCTGAGCGAGAACCCGCACGGCGCCGTCGATCCCGCCACCGTGCCCTGCGACTACGTCCTGTGTTCGCACGCCCACTCCGACCATTGCTGCGACGCCCTCGACCTCGCCCGTCTCCACGGCGCCACGATCGTCGCGCCCTACGAACTCGCCGAGCATTTCGCGGCCCAGGGCGCCAAGGTCATCGACCTCATGCCCGGCGGCGGCGTGAACCTGCCCTGGGGCCGCATCCAGATGACCCCCGCCATCCACAGTTCCGCGCTCGAACTCCCCGGCGGCGAAAACCGGTCCATGGGCGTGCCGGGCGGCTATCTCGTCCGCGCCGGCGGCCGGACGATCTACCATGCCGGCGACACCGCGCTCTTCGGCGACATGACCCTCATCGGCCGGCACGGACTGGACCTTGCCCTCCTCCCCATCGGCGACCGCTACACCATGGGTGCCGACGACGCCATCGAGGCGCTCACCCTGCTCCACCCCCGTCTCGCCGTGCCGATGCACTACAACACCTTCCCCCCGATCCAAGCCGACCCCCAAGCCTTCGCCACCCGCGCCCAGCAGGCCGGTCACAACGTGCGCGTCATGGCCGCCGGCGAAACGATGGCGTTGTAAGCTCCAGCGGCAAACAACGCTTAACGTTTAACTTTTAACGCTTAACGCTCAAGTAGGCAGCCCGCTCGCGGGCGCTCCATGGCGTGCGCCTGAGAATTAAGCGCGAGCAAGCTCGCTGCCTACCGTGGCGCTATGCGATCGCAGATTCGCCTTGGTCTTGGATAGGATGTCTTGGTCGCACTTTCCGGCACTTAAGCGTTAAACGTTAAAAGTTCAGCGTTCAGCGTTCGCATGCGCGCCTAAGCACGCATGCGCAGGCTTGCCCGCCGCGTCCCGGCCACCCAACGTCTCCCCCCGGACATGGCATTTCCCAATCCTCCCGCCATCCTCGCTTCGCGCGAATTGCACGCTGCCGAGCTGGAATCCTCCTCCCCCGACGCGCTGCTGCGGCTCTATGCGTGGATGCACCTCGCCCGCACGGCCGACAACCGCATCCTCGATCTGTTTCGCCAGGGCCTGATCAAGGGCACCGTCACCGGCGGCCAGGGCAACGAGGGGCTCATTGTCCCGCTGGCGCTGCTGGCCGACAAGGCCATTGACGTCATCTCCTTCACGCACCGCGGACTTGGCGGTCACCTGATCTGGGGCGGCCACCTCTGCGACCACCTCAACCAGTACATCGCCAACGCCGGCAGTCCCACCAGGGCCCGCGAGGGCAACATTCATCACGGCGACCCGGCCCACCGCTCGCTCCCGATGATCAGCCACCTCGGGGCGATGATTTCCACCGTCCTCGGCGCCACCGATTCGCAACGCCGGCAGGGCCGCGCCGCCATGGGTTTTGCCTTCTTCGGCGACGGTTCCTCCAGCACCGGCGATGTGCATGAGTCGCTGAATCTCGCCTCGCTGCTCTCGCTGCCCGTCCTCTTCGTCATCGAAAACAACCGCTACGCCTATTCCACGCCGGTCAGCGAGCAGTTCGCCGGCGGGACGGAGCTCTGGCGCCGTGCGGCGGGTTACGGCATCGAGGGCTTCGCCGTGGATGCGACCGATCCCGAGGCCTGCGCCCGCACCCTCGCCGCCGCCATCGTCAAGGTCCGCGCCACCTCGCGCCCCCTGCTCATCGAGGCCCACACCCTGCGCCTGCGCGGCCACGCCGCCTACGACACCTGCGACTACCTGCAGCCCGGCGAGGCCGACGCGTTCCACGCCCGCGACCCGCTGCCCCGTTTTCGCGCCCGCCTCGCCGCCGCCGGCCACGCCGCCCGGCTCGATGCGCTCGACGCCGAACTGAACGCCTTCGTCGAGGCCGCCATCAAGGTCAGCCTCGCCGTGCCCCGGCCCGATCCGGCCGGCATGGAAACCGCCGTCTACGCGCCGCCCGCGCCGGCCCTGCCCTGGAAGCCCGAGCCCGCCACGCCCGCTTCACTGAACGTCGCCCAGGCCTGCAACGCCGCCCTGCGCAAAATTCTCACCGAACGCGGCGAATCCATCCTTCTCGGCCAGGACATCGGCACCTACGGCGGCGCCTTCAAGGTCACCGACGGCCTGCTCAAGCAGTTCGGCCGCAGCCGCGTCTTCAACACCCCGCTCGCCGAAAGCGCCTGCACGGGCTACGCCATCGGGCTCGCGGTCAACGGGCACCGGCCCATCGAGGAATTCCAGTTTGCCGACTTCTCCACCGAGGCGGTCACGCAGCTCGCCCTCAACGCCGCCACCCTGCACTTCCGTTCCGGCGCGGCCTGTCCGCTGGTCCTCCGCTTCCCCTGCGGCGGCGGCCTCACCTTCGGCTCCTTTCACTCCCAGGAACTGGAGACGCTCTTCCTGTCGCTCCCCGGGTTCAAGGCCCTCTACCCGAGCACGCCCCAGGATGCCTTCGACGCCATGCTCGCCGCCTACGAGGACAACAATCCCGTCATCCTCTTCGAGCACAAGGCCCTCTACCGCCGCGGCCGCCAGCCCGTGGCCTGGAATCCCGATTACCGCGGCGTCTGGCAGCCCCGCCAGCTGCGCAAGGGTGATTTCGCCACCTTCGTCACGTATGGCGAGATGGTGCACCTGGCCGAGGAGGCCTGCGATTACCTCACCGGCGAATACGAACTCGGCTTCGATCTCTTCGACCTGCGCTGCCTGGCCCCGCTGCAACTCGACGCCATCAAGGCCTCGCTCGCCCGCACCGGCCGCCTGATCGTCCTGCACGAGGGCCGCCGCACCCACGGTTTCGGCGCCGAACTCGTCGCCCGCCTCACCGAGGAGCATTTCTCCTCGCTCAAGGCCGCCCCGCTGCGCATCGGCTCGATGGACATCCCCGTTCCCTTCGCCCCGGAACTCGAGCACGCCTACCGCCCCTCCCGCGACAGGATCATCGAGCAGATCACCGCCTGGATGGGATGAGAGTATTGCGGATTGGGGATCGCGGATACCGGATAGTCGGACGCTGACGCGTTCGCGCTGCACCCACCGCAGTTCCTCCCTATCCGGTATCCGGTTTCCCCAATCCGCAATCCAGCACCCGCTGCTTTCTGATTGGCGATTGCGGGATACCTCAACAATGTCCGCCTCACCGTGGCGCCTCCCCGATCCGCAATCCGCAATCGCAAGTCCGCAATCAGTCGCGCCCGCTGGGCCCGTATCCGCCTGTTTGCCATGGATGTGGACGGCATTCTGACCGACGGCACCGTCCGCATCTCCTCCGACGGCACCGAATCAAAATCATTCTCCATCCTTGATGGCATGGGCCTTGTGCGCCTCAACCGCTGCGGCGTCGCCCTCGCCTGGATCAGCGGACGCGCCTCCGGAGCGACCACCCGCCGCGCCACCGAACTCAAGATCCCCCACCTCATCCAGGGCCGCACCGACAAGCTCGCCGCCCTGCAGGAACTGGCCGCCCAACTCCACCTCCAGCCCGCGGAATGCGCCTACATGGGCGATGACGACATTGACGCCCCGGCGCTCGCCTGGGCCGGCATTGGCGCCAGCGTGCCGGACGCCATGCCCGCCGCGCTGCAGGCCGCCGGTTACATCACCCGCCGGCCCGCCGGCCGCGGGGCCGTGCGCGAAATCTGCGAACATATCCTGCAGGCCCGCGGTCAGTCCTCCTCCCGGTGAAATTCCTCCTCCGCCTGCTTCCGTTCCTTTGCGCCCTCGGTCTGGGCGCCGCCGAACCTGCGTCCACCCGCACCCCGGTCAGCAATTTCAAGCTGCCCACCTTCACCAATGAAGGCCACCGGTCCATGCTGCTGCAGGGCACCGAGGCCCTCGTCGGGCCCGACCGGGTGGAACTGACCGGCATGAACCTGTCCATCTTCACCGGCGACCGTCGCAACCTCGTCGAGACCATCATCCTCAGCCCCGTCGCGGTCGCGGATCTCGAGACGGATGTCATCAGCGGCAAGGACACGGTCCGCTTCATCCGGGATGACCTGGAGATCACCGGCTCCGACTGGCGCTACGACCACCGCCAGAAAAAAGTTTCCATCGCCCGGCAGTCGCGGGTAGTTTTTCAGGCCCAGATGCCCGACCTCCTCAAATGATCCGTACCGCCTTTTTCCTTTTCGTCGCGCTGCTGGGCACCCTGCATGCCGCCGACGCCCCGCCGTCGACGGAGATCACCTGCGAGGGCCTGTTCGAGACCATCAGCTCCGACACCGAGACCTTCTCCACCTTCAAGGACAAGGTGGTCGTCATCGGCAACAATCTCAGGCTGTACTGCGATTTCCTCAAGGTGGTCGCCATCCGCAAGGGCGACCCCGCCGCCACCATCGGCCAGTACGGCTATTTCAAGTCCCTCGTCGCCACGGGCAATGTCCGCATCGTGCAGGGTGACCGCGAGGCCACCTGCGGCCGGGCCGAGGTTTTCCCGGGCGAGGACCGCATCGTCCTCAGCGAGGAGCCGGTCGTGCGCAGCCTCGACGACCAGTACGTCGCCGCCGGCCCGCGCCTCGTGCTCTACCGCGGCCAGCGCCGCGCCGTGATCGAGGGCACCCCCGAGGAACGCGTCCGCATCACCCTTCCGGCCATCAAGGACCTTGGTTTTGAGGAGGAGAAGAAAGCCTCCGAAACCCCCGCGCCCGCCGCGCGCAACCGTGATGACCACCGCGGTCGCCCAGTCCGAGATCCGCACCGAGGCCCTGGTCAAGACCTACGGCACGCGCAACGTCGTCGACGGCGTGGACCTCGGCTTCTCCGCCGGCGAGGTGATCGGCCTGCTCGGCCCCAACGGCGCCGGCAAGACGACCACCTTCTACATGATCGTCGGCCTCATCCCCGCCAGTGGCGGCCGCGTGAAGCTCGACGGCCACGACCTCACGCTGATGCGCATGCACCAGCGCGCCCGCCATGGCATCGGCTACCTGCCGCAGGAGGCTTCGGTCTTCCGCAAGCTCACCGTCGAGGAGAACATCCTCGCCATCGCCGAGGCGATCGGCGTCCCGCACCGGGAGCGCGCCGGCCGGGTGCACCGTCACCTGGAGGAACTGGGCCTCCTCCACGTCGCGAAGCAGAAGGCCTACACGCTGTCGGGCGGCGAGCGCCGCCGCCTGGAGATCGCCCGCGCCCTCGTGCCGAACCCCAAGTTCCTGCTGATGGACGAGCCCTTCGCCGCCATCGATCCCATCTCCGTCGCCGAGGTCCAGAAGATCATTCTCCAGCTCAAGAAACGGGGCATCGGCGTCGTCGTCTCCGACCACAACGTCCGCGAAACCCTGCGCATCGTCGACCGCGCCTACCTCATCCACCGCGGCAAGGTGCTGACCCAGGGCACCGGCGATTTCCTCATCAACGACCCCCAGGCGCGCGAGTTCTACCTCGGCGAGAATTTTAATTTATAAAGTAGCGAGTAGTGAGTAGCGGGTAGCGGGCATTCTCCATCCACTGTTTTCTACTCGCTACCCACTACCCGCTACTCGCTACTACCACCAGCAACATGCAAAAGGCCATCCACGGCATCACGGTCGCGCATTTCTACGAGACGTACCGCGAGAAGCTGAAGCTTGAGCTCCTCGCCGGCGGGGAGGGCCTGCACCGCCTGATCAAGGAGGGTTCCCTCAACCGGCCGTCGCTCGCCCTCACCGGCTTCTTCAAGTATTTCGCCAACAAGCGCGTGCAGGTCTTCGGCGCCGCCGAGATGACCTACATGAAGACCCTCTCCCCCGAGGCCCAGGCCAGCATCTTCCGGCAGATGGTGCAGCGGCACATCCCCTGCCTGATCCTGACCCGCAACTACCACGCCACGCGCCACATGCTGGAGGTCGCCCGGGAGATGCACCTGCCGCTCTTCCGCACGCCGATGATCACGATGAATTTCGTGAACCTCGCCACCCTCTGCATCGACAACGAGTTCGCCCCCTCCACCACCGAGCACGCCACCACCCTCGACATCAAGGGCGTCGGCGTGATGCTCCGCGGCTCCAGCGGCGTCGGCAAGAGCGAGTGCGCCCTGGCCCTGATCGAGCGCGGCCATTCCCTCGTCGCCGACGACCTCACGGTCATCAAGCTGCTCGACGAACGCGAGCTCATGGCCACAAGCCGGCCCCTCAACCGCGGCTGGATGGAGTGCCGCGGCATCGGCATCATCAACATCGCCGAGATGTTCGGCATCAAATCCATCCGCCTCGAGAAGCGCGTGGATCTCGTCGTCTCCCTGCAGGAATGGACGCCGGACGTGGTCGAGGAGCGCACCGGCCTGGAGGAGAACTTTTTCGATGTCCTGGGCATGAAGGTGCCCCACATCGAGCTCTACGTCCGCCCCGGCCGGGACATGGCGCGCCTCGTCGAGGTCGCCGCCCTCACCTTTTCCCTGAAGAAAATGGGGCACGACCCCGCCCGGGATTTCAACGACCGCCTCATCGCGTTCATGAGCAGTCAGGCCGAGCAGACCCAGCCCAAGGTCAAACCCATCATCCGCGACACCCGTCACACCGAAGCCTGAACCCATGCCCGATCCCACTGCCCGCCACGACGGCCGCCGCGCCGCCCAGCTGCGTCCCATCACTTTCGAAGCCAACATCGCCCCGCACGCCACCGGTTCGGTCCTGGTCTCCTTCGGCGCCACGCGCGTCATCTGCGCCGCCATGATCGAGCCCAAGGTTCCGGCCTGGATGCGCCAGCAGGGGGTGAAGGGCGGCTGGCTCACGGCCGAGTATTCGATGCTCCCGTATTCCACCCTCGACCGGAAGCAGCGCGACATCGCCAAGGGCAAGCTCGACGGCCGCACCGTCGAAATCCAGCGCCTCATCGGCCGCTCCCTGCGCGCCGTCATCGATCTCCAGAAGCTGGGCGACAACACCCTCTGGGTTGATTGCGACGTGCTGCAGGCCGACGGCGGCACCCGCACCGCCTCCATCACGGGCGCGTACCTCGCCGCCCGGCTCGCCGTGCAGAAGCTGATTGACGGACAGAAGCTCGCCGAGAACCCGCTGCTCGATTCCGTCGCCGCCGTCAGCGTGGGAATTTTCAACCAGAAGGAATTGCTCGACCTCAACTACATCGAGGACAAGGACGCCGAGGTGGACTTCAACATCGTCATGACCGGCCAGGGTCGCTTCGTCGAAGTGCAGGGTGCCGGCGAGGAGGCCACCTTCACGCAGGAGCAGCTCACCAGCCTCCTCGCCCTGGCGCAGAAGGGCCTGAAGGAAATCTCGAGCCTGCAGGCCGCGTTCCTGACGCGGCAGTTGCTGGCGCGCTAGCGGTTCGAAATCATGGAGCCGCCCCCGTTGCCGTCTCCCCGGGCGTCACCCGGCGGCGGCCAGAGTGGTGGCGGCGCTGATCCTCTTCAGCCTGCTGGAAATCGCCAGTGGGTTCTGGCATGTCCTGCAATGGACCAGGACCGGCGGTCAACTCTCGCTCACCGCCCCGCTGGGTTTTCTCGTGTTATGGTTCGCCGCCTGGCTGGTCTGGCGGGGCAACCGGGCAGTCTGGAATGTGATCGCCTGGCTCTCCCCATTGGCGTTGGGCGGCTTGCGAGTCTGCCTGGCGACGGCCCCCCCTCAGGGCGGGGACCAAACCTGCCGATCTCCCGCCAGGAACTGGGCGGCAGTCGACTTTACGTCACTCCCGGCTCGCGACCCCTCCACGCCGCCGCGCGGCAAATGGCAGGTAGAGACTCCGCCCTAACTTCCTCCTTGGCCTTCGGCTTCTCGTTCGGGATTTCGCCAAAATTACCGCTCTCGGCGGCGTGCACAAAACGTTCCGTCACGCTCTTCAGGTTCTCCCAGCGGCGGCGGATGGTCTTCGCCTCCGCCTTCGTGATGGTGTTGTCGCCGGCCGCCTGCGCAATGGTCGCCAGCATGTCGGCGAAATCCTGCACGATGTCGTTGGTCAGGGGAATCAGCTGACCCGAATGCTGCAACGACTGCGGATTGCGGATGAAGAACCCGCCGGCCTGCTCGCAAACCCACTGGGCGATGCGCGGATCCTTGGTCGACCGGATCAACTGCCCGATCCGGTCCAGCGGATTGTTGGCCCCGCTGCCGCTGTCATCCACCGGCGGTTCGGCCCACTTGTAGATCAGCGATAGCGACAGCGCCATGTCCGCGGCAATCTGCTTGGCGCTCGTTTGCTTCAGGACTTCCCGCAATACCTCGTGCGATTGCATAGGCCGCCATCGTGTACGCACGCCCGGCCAATGCAATCCAGTGTTCCGGCGGTGACATCAGCCACCGGCGACACCGCAGCTACGGGCGTGCGCGCGTGGCGCTCGCCCAGAGAAGATCGGGTCAATCCGGCTCGATCTGCGACTGCGATCCATCTGGTATCCCCACGCTCGTGGCTGCAAAGGCGAAAGCACCATGGTTGCTGATAGATGGTATAAGCCCGTACCGGGATGCGGACTGTCACGGCTAAAGACTCCTTATGGATCGGTTTTTTGTGTGTCTTCGCACGTTCTTTCCGCCCATACTGCCACTTTATATCACATGAACATCCACGAGTATCAGGCCAAGGCTCTCTTTGAAAAATACGGTGTGCCCGTCCCCAAGGGCGCCGCCGCCACCACCCACGAGGAATTCGTCAATGCCCTGTCCCAGTTGCCCGAAGGCCCGACGATGGTGAAATCCCAGATTCACGCCGGCGGACGCGGCAAGGGCACCTTCACCGACGGCTTCAAGGGCGGCGTCAAGTTCTGCAAGACCAAGCAGGAGGCCAAAGACCTCGCCGGCAAGATGCTCGGCAACACCCTGGTCACGGTCCAGACCGGCCCGGTCGGCCGCAAGGTCCAGACGGTCTACTTCACCGTCGCGAGCAGCATCAAGAAGGAGTATTACCTCGCCATCCTCCTCGACCGCGTGACCTCGCAGCCCGTCATCGTCGCCTCCACCGAGGGCGGCGTTGAAATCGAGAAGGTCGCCCACGAGACCCCCGAGAAGATCACCAAGGTCCTCGTCGATCCCGCCTACGGCCTCGCCGATTTCCAGGTGCGCGAACTGATCTTCAAGCTCGGCCTCACCGGCACCGAGGCGAAGAACGCCGGCAAGCTCATCCGCAATCTCTACAACTGCTTCTGGGACACCGACGCCGCCATGGTCGAGGTCAATCCCCTCATCACCACGCCCGAGGGCGAGGTTCTGGCCCTCGATGCGAAGGTCTCCTTCGACGACAACGCCCTCTACCGCCACCCCGAGATCGTCGCCCTGCGCGACCTCAACGAGGAGGACCCCAAGGAGATCGAGGCCTCCAAGCACGCGCTCAACTACATCGCCCTCGACGGCAACATCGCCTGCCTCGTCAACGGCGCCGGCCTCGCCATGAGCACGATGGACATCATCAAGCATTTCGGCGGCACCCCCGCCAACTTCCTCGACGTCGGCGGCGGCGCCTCGAAGGAACAGGTCGTGGCCGCCTTCAAGATCATCCTCGGCGACCCCAATGTGAAGGGCATCCTCGTGAACATCTTCGGCGGCATCATGGACTGCAACGTGATCGCCCAGGGCATCGTCGAGGCCGTCAAGGAGGTCGGCCTCAAGCTCCCCCTCGTCGTCCGCCTCGAGGGCAACAACGTCACCGCCGGCAAGGCCACCCTCGCCGCCTCCGGTCTCAAGCTCACCTCCGGCGACACCATGGCCGACGCCGCGCAGAAGATCGTCAAGCTCGTGGCATGAGCCACGAAGCCGGCCACGAAGCCCCCGCCCCCCCCGCCGCCCCTACCCAATCACTACTCCGCCACCCTCCTTTCAATGGCCATTCTCATCACTCCCACCACCAAGATCCTCATCCAGGGCATCACCGGCGAATTCGGCGCCCGCCATACCCGGCTCTCCCTCGACTACGGCACGCAGGTCGTCGCCGGCGTCACGCCCGGCAAGGGCGGCCAGTCCTTCGAGCACAACGGCCACAAGGTGCCGATCTTCAACTCCGTCGCCGACGCCGCCAAGGCCACGGGCGCCACGGTCTCCGCCATCTTTGTCCCGCCGCCGTTTGCCGCCGACGCCATCCTTGAGTGCGCCGATGCCGGGCTCGATCTCGCCGTCGCCATCACCGAGGGCATTCCGATCAAGGACATGGTCCGCGTGAAACGCGCCATGCAGGGCAAAAAAACCCGCCTCGTCGGACCCAACTGCCCCGGCATGGTCTGCCCCGGTCCCGGCAAGGATTCCCAGGGCGGCTGCCGCATCGGCATCGCCCCCGGCTACATCAACAAGCAGGGCCACGTCGGCGTCGTCTCCCGCTCCGGCACCCTCACCTACGAGGCCGTCTTCCAACTCACCTCCCTCGGCATCGGCCAGAGCACGACGGTCGGCATCGGCGGCGACCCGGTCAACGGCACCTCGCACCTCGACGTCATCAAGCTCTTCAACGCCGACCCCGACACGCATGGCATCATCATGATCGGCGAGATCGGCGGCAACGCCGAGGTCGAGGCCGCGCGCTGGATCAAGGCCAACTGCCAGAAGCCCGTCGCCGGTTTCATCGCCGGGGCCACCGCCCCCGCCGGCCGCCGCATGGGCCACGCCGGCGCCATCGTCGGTGGCGCCGAGGACACCGCCGCCGCCAAGATCGCCGTCTTCAAGGAATGCGGCATCGAGGTCGCCGCGACCCCGTCCGACATGGCCGACGCCCTCTCCGCTGGCTCCGGCGCCGCTGCCGGCCGCAGGGGCGGAACCCCCCCGGCGGAATCCTCCATCTTTTTTCCTCTTTTTCTTCTTTTTCGTCGGGTTCATCCGTCCATCCCTCGTCCTCCGCTCGTTCTCGCCTTTACTTCGTTCTCGTTCTCCGAGAATGGACGCCATGCCGAGAACGAGAACGATTACGAGAATGAGAACGATTGGTGGACCGTGGCTTTGGTCCCTGACGAAAGAGAAAGATAAAGAGGAAAGAGAAAGACTTTGATCGGCGAGCCCCCCCCTCCATCCCCCACACCCATGAACAAGATTACCCCCTGCCTTTGGTTCAACGGCGAGGCTGAGCAAGCCGCCAGGTTCTACGTCACGCTCCTCCCGGATTCGCGTATCGACCATATCTTCCGTTCGCCCACCGACACCCCGAGCGGCCCGGCCGGATCGGTGCTGACGGTCGAGTTCACCCTCGCGGGCAACCCGTACCTCGGGCTGAACGGCGGACCGCAGTTCACCTTCAACGAGGCCGTCTCGTTTCAAATCCACTGCGAAGACCAGGCGGAAGTGGATCGCCTCTGGGCCGCGCTGAAACCCGGCGGCACGGAAATTGCCTGCAGCTGGATCAAGGACCGGTGGGGACTGGCCTGGCAGATCGTCCCCATCCGTCTTTCGGAGTTGCTCAAGGACCCCGACCCCGGCCGGGCCAAGCGGGCCATGGAGGCCATGATGCAGATGGTGAAAATCGACATCGCAGCCTTGGAACGCGCCGCCGACGGCAAGGGATGATCGTAACGCCAACTGGCCGAACGAGACCTTACAGAGTCTTGCTAATTAGGGTGCCGGCGAAGGCCTGAGGTAAGTAGGGCAGGTCTCTGACCTGCCTTTTTGACGCTCAACTGCGATTCAGCACACCCATGGCAGGTTAGAAACCTGCCCTACTTATGCCCGCCGACGGCGGAGATAGACCGCCACCACGGCCACGCCGCCCAGCATCATGACCCAGGTGGAGGGCTCGGGCACCGGGGTCAAATTGATGATCTGGTCAATCTGCAGCTGGCTCAGGCCGTCATAGTTGGGGGTGACCGACAGATTGGAAAGTACCGTGGTCGCGAGATCGATCTGTCCGGAAGCCAATGGCCCGTTACCATAACTGCCGTTCTGGCTCAGGGGTTCGTAAGCGTTAACCTCGGCCTGTCCGCGATAGAGGAAATACATCAGGGCCGAGGTCTGCCCCGGCTGAAGCGTGAATTGGAAGCGATAACTCAGTCCGTCATCACCGTAAATGTCGGGAGACACCCCGGTGAAAGGCACCCAATTATTGGTGAAAACGTTACCCTCCTCGTCAGAGGCAAAACCCTGCAGGACGGGTGATAGTGTTACAAAAGAACGCCGACCACCGGGTCATTTTCAGCCGGGCCGGCCGGGTTCAGCAGGCCGTTCTCAATCGTGATCGCCCAGTGATCCCCCAGGGTGAGCGTGGAATCACCGGATGAAGTCCGGGACAAGGTGGTGTCTGAATCAGAACCGAGGTTGCCGCCAAAGATGGTGGTCAGGATCAGCGGCGCACCCGTGGTGTTGGTGAAGGTGTCGTAGTATCTCAGGTAGTTCTGGTCCGCCGGGGCATAGATGGTGCGATTGACCGAGACGCCGCTGTATAGCGGCGTGAAAGAGGAGACATAGGTCCGCCCATCCAAGGTCAGATTGAAGCCGCTGACGTAGGAGTTCTCACCAAGGATGGATAGACTGAGATCCATGATGCGCAGCGAAAGCTCGCCGTAGCCATCGAAGGCGTCGTCCCCACCGTCATTCACATAGCCGTTGGAGGTGGAGATGTCCCATTCGTAACCGTTGGCCGATAATAGATTGGTGGCCGTCGCCGGTTGTGTCCAACCCAGCAGGCCTGCCAGCAATGCCGCCCAAAAACGGGCCCGCGCTTTCGTTGTCATACTGGAGAGTTTATCCGCGACCGCTATCCGCGGTCAAACCTGCAATACAACCATCCCCGACCCTGCCGCCCGGCCGTATCTCAGAAGGGCGTCCAAAATAAATGCTGGACAGCAACCGACCAAATGCCACGTTTGGCCCCGCATCAGGAACGAGTCGGCCCTCAAAAGCCGGCTCCGCCAACCGGGCCGGGAGCGGCCACGGTGGATCGGGGGAAACCCCGGATGTGCGTCACCCGCAAGGGGGGCGAACCAAGAACGCTCCCGAAGACGAGACCGACCTGATGCCCAGGTCGGTTTTTTGTTTTCAACCCTGATGCGCGATAACTCCCAACCCCGAACTATCACGCATCATGTCAGCCATCACCAAACTCCCCGGCATCCGCGTCCGTCAGGACAACGCCAACCACCACTTGTGGAACAATCACGGGACGTGGTTCTTGCATTACACCGTGCATCCCACCCCCTTCACCAAGGAACGCATCCGCCGTTCCCTGGGCACGAAGGACCTGAAAATCGCCCGCGAACGGCGCGATACCTTCTTCAACCATCTCGCCAGCGAAGCGGCCAAGGCGGCCGCCGCGGCCCGCAAAGCCACTGCCGCATGAACCCGCCCAGCAGTGTGCTGCGCTTCCGGCCCGCCGGCAGCGATGCCTGCACCTTGCCCGGCGCCCAACGGCTCACCGACGTCTTCCTCAACGCAGACCCGAAGCCAGCCGGTCATGTGGTGCTCCTCCCCCGAAGCTGGCGC
>JADJZJ010000058.1 GCA_016715765.1 Opitutaceae bacterium | reverse complement strand
CATGAAGCCAGCGATGGTCTGGTAATTGTCCTCGTGCGGCAATTCCTCGATATCCAGCGCCCGCTTCACGTCCTCCACCGGCGTCGCCCCATCCACCAGCCAGGAACGGTCATCGCGCTTGACGATCAGCTCTTCAATGAAGGAACTGACCAGATCGCCCATCAGCGTCTTCATCACATCATTGAGCGTGACAATGCCCACCACCAGCGCGTATTCGTTGAGGATCAGCGCCAAGTCCTGATTGGTGACCTTGAAGCGCTCCAGCAGTTCGGACAGCGTCAGCGAGTCGGGAATGGCCAGGATGTTCTTCACCACCAGCTCCCGGTTCAGGGAGATGGCCTGCTGGTTGAGCGTGCGCTTGAGGATGTCCTTGGATTCGACAAAGCCGACCACGGCGTCCACGTGGTCATCGCAGACCACAAAACGGGAATGGGGATGATCGGAAATTTTCGCCTTCAGCACACTTTCATCATCCTGCAGGCGCAGGAAGACCACGCTTTCACGGGGCGTCATGGCGAAGGTGACGGTGCGGGTATCCAGCTCGAAGACGTTTTCAATCAGGTGCTGTTCCTGCTTGTGCAGCGCGCCGGACGCGGTCCCGGCATCGACCATGGCGCTGACATCATCAAAGGTGATGTGATCCTCACGGGTGATCTGGATGCCCAGCAACCGGAACAGGCCGGTGGCGATGCCGTCGTACATCAGCACCACCGGTTTCAGCAGCATCAGGCTCAACCCGATCGGCTTCACCACCATCACCGCCACCTGTTCCGGCCAGGTCATGGCCAGACGCTTGGGCATCAGGTCGGCAAAGACAATGAACAGCGATGTGACCAGCAGGAAGGACAACAGGAAACTGGCCTGGTCAATCCACCCGGCCGGACCAAACAGTGCATGCAACTGCCCGGCCAGATGCGGCGACAAGGCCTGCTCACCGACAATGCCGCCCATGATGGCGATGGCGTTCAGCGCCACCTGCACCACCGTGAAGAAGATACCGGGCTGTTCCTGCAAGGCCAGCACCCGCTGCGCCCGCAAGTCTCCCGCCTCCACCATCTGTAACAGGCGGATGCGCCGCGCCGAGGCCAGACCGATTTCGGCAAAGGAGAAGAAGGCGCTGACGACGATCAGCGAGGCGATGATCAGCAGGTTCTGGAAGAGGCTCATGGGACGTTTCGCCGGCGGCGTGATCCATGCAAAAAGATCAGGCAACTATACTACAGCCCGATGCCGGAAAGATGTTCCGGGAAATCCCGGCTACCCGCACTTCCCCCTCTGTGGTAGGGTTGTAGCTACCGGGTGTATTTTCTAGAGTATGACGACAACCCTGCCCCGGCCCGGCCCGCGAGGTCTGCTGCCCGGCTTCCATCGATCAGTAAAAGGATTACCGAGATGAACCATTTTGCCAAATTAACCCTGCTCTCCGGCGCCCTGTTCCTGGCCGGTTGCATCGGCAACAACGACGACCCCGCCACCACCACCTCCGTCAGCGCCGTCGCATCGCTGGGAGCCATCAAGAATGCTCCGTTCCGGGTGTTGGCGCTGGATGGCGTCACCGAGATTGCCGCTGCGGGCAAGACGGCCAGTGACGGCGCACTGCCGGTGATTTCACTCCCGGCAGGACAGCCCTTTATCCTGGAAATCAAGGGTGCCGCCGGAGCCACGTATTACGATGAAGCCAAGGCTGCGGATGTCCCCTTCCTCACCGGGACCTTGCATGTCGCCAAGTCCACGGCCGGTAGCTCACTGGGCGTGTCTCCCCTGACCGAAATCGCTTACCAGCGCGCCCTGAAGCTGGCGGCCGGAGGCCCGTTGACGGTGGGCATCATCAATTCCGCCAACCAGAGCGTCAGCCTGGCTTTCGGGCTGGGTGACATTACGCTGGCCCCGTCGCTGGTGGGCAGCCCCACCGACCTGAACGGCCTGACCAATACCGAAGCCGGGAAATACGCCGCCAAACTGGCCTCGCTGGCGAAGCTGGCCGCCAATGCCAACGGCGCAGACGCCACCCCGGCGCTGACTCTGGCCCGCCAGCTGGCGGACGACCTCAGTGACGGCATGCTTGATGGCAAGAAGGACGCCACCGACATCAACACGCCGTCCTATGCCCCCGGTTCTTTCGGGGCCGACTGGAATACTGCTTTGGCCGCCGTGACTACAGGCATCACCGACCCCAACGCCAAAGCTGCGCTGGCTGCCCTGGCCGCCCCAAGCACCCAACTGCCCTCCCTGCCGGTCGCCGCCAGCGGTGTGCCTGCCTCCGGGGCCTACAATGCCAAGATTAGTGACGGCAGCAACTGCGCGGTAAGTGTTTCCGGCAATAACGCCACCGTGACTGCCGCCGGACATACCGTTTCACTGGCGCTGGACGGCACCTTTGTCGAAACCACCGGTGGTGAACGCGAAATCGGCCCGGCCATCTTCGGCTCCGGTACCGTTCGCAATTACATGGGCTACACCACCGTTGGCGGCGTGCTGAACAGTATAGACCTGAATTTCGACGGCTCCGGCAAGCTGATCTATGCCTATGCCAGCAAAATTGCCGATGACGGCCCGAATCCTCCGGCCGGGGTGAACACGGTGCTGGTCTGTGCCGGCGAAGCCTTCACCGGCAATCTGGCCGACCTGCCGCCTTCCGGATTGAACGCGGCTGCACCCAGCCAGTTCACGGCAACAGCGCTGGTTGGGAATTACAATGCACCGCTCAATGTGGACGGAAGCGGCTCCTGCACCTTCTCCCTGGACAATCAGGGGAATTTCTCCATCACGACCGCCAGCCTGCCCAATGGCAAGATGGATGTGCCTTACACGAATCTACTGACCAACAGCCAGACGGCCTCGAAAGTGCAATATGAGGTTCATCCGTCACTGAATGGCGACTGGTTCCTGTTCGATGTCATGCGTCAGGCCGACGGCAGCACGCGCACCGGCATCCTGGTCAACGGTTCGCTGCAAAAGACCTGCTCCACCGCCAACGACCCGACTGCCAAGTGGGCCGCCATGGCTGCGCAGGCCGGAACCTACACCGGACATACCCAGACTACGGGTACGGCAGACCTGTCCAACAAGTTCAACAACCCCTGCTCTGTGACCATCACGGCTACCGGGAAAGTCACCTATAACACCTCTACCGGCACCCAAATCATCATCGGACCGGACGTTGCCGGAGCCTCGATTGGCAAATCCACCAACAACCAAGGGCAAATCGTGGACTATCTGGAAATCGGGAATGCGGCGCTGTCCTTCAACTTCAATGCGAAGAACGTCACCGCCGTTTACTTCAGCAGCGGCCTCGCCGACATCTGCACCTGGCCCTGACATTGGGCTTAAAACAAAAAAGGCCGGTCATTGACCGGCCTTTTTTGTACAAACGGACGCCTGATTTACTCGTAACGCACTTCCGCAATCTCATACTCCACCTGTCCGGCAGGTGTCTGGATCACAACCGTGTCGCCTTCTTCCTTGCCGATCAAGCCGCGGGGCGATGGGCGAATTCACTGATATCTTGCCAATCTTCAGATCCGCTTCGTCATCCCCGACAATCTGGTAGGTCTTGGTTTCGCCGTTGCCGACATTTTCGATATCGACCGTGACCCCGAAGATCACCTTGCCGGTTTGCGGCATCTTGGAAATATCAATGACCTGGGCGTTGGACAGCTTGCCCTCGATTTCCTGGATGCGGCCTTCGGCAAAGCTCTGCTGCTCGCGGGCGGCATGGTACTCGGCGTTTTCCTTGAGATCGCCGTGGGCGCGCGCCTCGGCGATGGCCGCCGTGATGCGCGGACGCACCACGTTCTTCAGGTTGTCCAGTTCCTTGCGCAGGGCTTCCGCCCCGCCAACCGTCATCGGTACGCGTACCATTATGCCAGCTCCTTGTGCAGATCCTGCAGACGGCACACCGACAGGTCGGGGCCGGACTTCAGCGCCTGGCAGACCGCGTTGGCGCCGCTGATGGTGGTGGTGTAATACACCTTGCCCTGCAAGGCGCTGCGGCGGATCGAGAACGAATCCTGCTGCGCCTGCTTGCCTTCGGTGGTGTTGATGATCAGGCTGATTTCGCCGTTCTTCAGCATGTCGACAATGTGCGGGCGGCCTTCCGTGACCTTGTTGACGCGACGGCACGGCACACCCGCCTCTTCCAGTACGCGCTGCGAGCCACCAGTGGCGACCAGCTCAAAACCCAGCTCAATCAGGTCGCGACCGATTTGCGGCAGCTGCGCCTTATCGGAATCGCGCACCGAGATGAAGGCGCGGCCGCCGGTGGGCAGCTTCTCGTTGGAACCGAGCACCGCCTTGTGGAAGGCTTCGCCGAAGGTGGCGCCCACGCCCATCACTTCGCCGGTGGACTTCATTTCCGGCGACAGGATCGGGTCGACGCCGGGGAACTTGGCGAAGGGGAACACCGCTTCCTTGACGCTGTAGTACGGCGGGATGATTTCCTTCTGGAAGTCCTGGCTGGCCAGCGTCTGACCGGCCATGCAGCGGGCGGCGACCTTGGCCAGCGACGCGCCGATGCACTTCGAGACGAAGGGCACGGTGCGCGAGGCGCGCGGATTCACTTCCAGCACATAGACTTCGTTGGCCTTGACCGCGAACTGCACGTTCATCAGGCCGACCACGCCCAGCTCCAGCGCCATGGCGACGGTCTGGGCGCGCATCACGTCCTGCACATCCTGACCCAGCGCATACGGCGGCAGCGAGCAGGCGGAGTCACCGGAGTGGATACCGGCCTGTTCGATATGCTGCATGATGCCGCCGATCACCACTTCCTGGCCGTCGGACACGCAGTCGACGTCCACTTCGATGGCGTCATCGAGGAAACGGTCCAGCAGCACCGGCGAGTCGTTGGAGACCTGCACGGCGGTGCGCATGTAATGGCGCAGCTCGTCTTCGTTGAAGACGATTTCCATGGCGCGGCCGCCCAGCACGTAGGACGGGCGCACCACCAGCGGGTAGCCGATCTCCGCCGCCAGACGTACGCCGTCTTCGGCATTGCGGGCGGTGCGGTTGGGCGGCTGCTTCAGGTTCAGGCGTTCCACCATCTGCTGGAAGCGCTCGCGGTCTTCGGCGCGGTCGATGGCGTCCGGGCTGGTGCCGATGATCGGCACGCCGGCGGCTTCCAGGTCGCGCGCCAGCTTCAGCGGGGTCTGGCCGCCGTACTGCACGATCACGCCCTTCGGCTTCTCGACACGGACGATTTCCAGCACGTCTTCCAGCGTCACCGGCTCGAAGAACAGGCGGTCGGAGGTGTCGTAGTCGGTGGAAACGGTTTCCGGGTTGCAGTTGACCATGATCGTTTCATAGCCGTCTTCGCGCATGGCGAGGGCGGCGTGGACGCAGCAATAGTCGAATTCGATGCCCTGGCCGATGCGGTTCGGACCGCCGCCCAGCACCATGATCTTGTCACGGCTGCTCGGCTTGGCTTCGCACTCTTCCTCATAGGTGGAGTACATGTAGGCGGTGCCGGTGGCGATCCGGCGGCGCAGGT
>JADJZJ010000057.1 GCA_016715765.1 Opitutaceae bacterium | reverse complement strand
GAGGATGAAGAAAACGAAGACGTTGCCGTCGAGGGTGCCGTTGAACTTCGAGAACGCGACCAGCGCGAGCGTCGAGGCCAGCAGCATGAGCTCGAGGCACATGTACACCACCAGGGTGTTCCGCCGGACCAGCACGCCGAGGAGGCCGAGGGCGAACAGCAGCGCGCTGAGCAGGTAGTCTGCAGGGTCCGCGGTCATTTGATGTCCCCCCGGCCCCTCGAACTTCTTGCTGATCACGATGACGCCGAGCATGGCGATGAGGAGCAGGAAGCCGACGATCTGCACGGGCAGCAGGTAGGTGGTGAAGAGCTCGTAGGCGTAGCCCTTCAGCGTGGCGCCGACTGGGCGGCGCCGACCGGCTCCGGCGACGCCCGCCGCGCGAAAGAACGCACCAGGCCGGAGGACGAGCCCCACCGCGGCCACGCGCGCGGCGATCGGCGCGGTGCAGCCCGGGCCGCGCGTCGCCCTGCACGTCGAGCAGCATGACGATGAAGAGGAACAGCGCGACCATCGCGCCCGCGTAGACCAGGACCAGCAGCAACGCCAGCAGGTAGGCGTCGAGCAGCACGAAGAGCCCCGCCAGGCCGACGAGGCTAAGCAGGAGGCAGATCGCCGCGTTGACCGCGTTGTGGTTCAACACCACGCCGGCCGCGCTGCCCAGCGTGAGCGGCGCGAAGAGGTAGAAGAGTAGGTCGGCCATGAAGTCCGCAGGACCGCTCAGTGGCCGCCGTTGCCGCCTGCTCGGCGGCCTTTCTTCTGGTCCCATTTGAAATGGTCGTCCGGCAGCGTGCCGCCCAGCTCGTAGAGGCGGGCCTTGTCGTTGACCATCTCGGCGCGGGTGTAGCCGCTCATCGAGAACTGGTTCTGGAGGAAGATCGCCTCCTCGGGGCAGACCTCCTGGCAGAGGCCGCAGTAGATGCACCGCAGCATGTCGATCTCGAAGGCCTTGGGCGCCTTCTCGACGTGCGCGGTCGGGGCGTCGGCGGGAATCTCGCCGGGGGTGATGCGGATGGCCTTGGGCGGGCAGACGAATTCGCAGAGCTGGCAGGAGACGCACTTTTCGCGGCCGTTGGGATCGCGCACCAAAGTGGGCACGCCGCGGTAGCCGGGCGGGATGGCCGGACGCTGCTCGGGATACTCGAGGGTCTGCTTCTTGCGCACCAGGTGCCGGATCGTCACCCACAAACCGCCCAGGATCTGGGGGAGGTAGGTGCGCTCGGCGAGGGTGAGCGGTTTGCGTTCGAGAGGGATGACGGGCCATTGGGTGCGTCAGGTGCTGACCACCGCGGACCGGGGGCACGACAAGCCCGCCCCCCCCGGCATCCGTGCATCGTGTATCCGTGGTTGGCTCCTGGCGTTGCATCGACCGCGATGGCGACCGCGTAGAAGATCAGGTTGCCGATCGCGAGGGGGAGGAGCTTCTGCCAGCCGATTTTCATGACCTGGTCGTAGCGGAACCGCGGCACGGTCCAGCGCACCCACATAAAGACGAAGATCAGCGCCAGTACCTTCACGAGGAAGATGGCGATCGAGAACAGGCCGACGGCCAGCGGATGCACGAGCCAGGCCCAGCCGGTGAGGTCGTGGACCCAGCCCACCCAGGTGGCGAGTGACACCCACGGCAGCGGGTTCCAGCCGCCGAGGAAGAGGAGCGTGAACACGGCCGAACCGACGATCATGTGCGAGTATTCCGCCACGAAGAAGAGGCCCCACTTGAAGGCGCCGTACTCGGTGTGGAAGCTGCCCACGAGGTCGGCTTCAGACTCGATGGTGTCGAAGGGCTGACGGTTCGTCTCGGCATAGAGGGCCACCATGAAGATGAAGGCCGAGAGGGGCATCAGGAAGATGAACCACATGCCGCCGAGGAAACCGGACTGGCTCTGGAATTCGACGACGCGGGCGAAGCCGAGGGTGGCGTCGCGGCCGGGGGCGTTGATCCAGAGGAAGACCGGTAGCACCGAGAGGGTCATCGAGAGCTCGTAGGAAATAAGCTGCGCGGAGGCGCGCACGCTGCCGAGGGCGGGATACTTTGAATTCGAGGCCCAGCCGGCGAGGATGAGGGAGTAGACGCCCAGCGAGGCGACGGCGAACACCGCGAGGATGCCGACGTCGAGCGGCGCCAGCCCCAGCGGCACGATCTCGCCGGTGGCCGCGAGGTAGGCGCCGAACGGCACCACGGTGACCGTGGTGAGCGCGGGGATCATCGCGAGGATGGGCGCGAGGACGAAGTAGAACTTCCGCACGTGACCCGGCAGCGAGTCCTCCTTGAAAAGCATCTTGCCGCCATCGGCCAGGACATGGAACACGCCGAGCCGCTGGAGGAATTTGCCAAGGAACGGAATCCAGGCGAACCACGGCACGATGGCCCGGTTGGGGCCGGGACGGTCCTGCACCCAGGCGGCGATCTTGCGCTCGGCCATCGAGCAGGCGCCGGCGATCGGGAAGATCACGCAGATCACCGCCAGGCCCTTGAGCAGGCCCTGGATCAGCGGGGGAAGGTTGAAGAAGAAGTCGGACATGTCAGGCAGCGGTCGTCTTGGCGGCCGGTTTATAATGAAGGGTCTCGCCCTCGATGAAGGGCAGCGCGGCAAACGGTGTGCCGTCGAGCAGGAGGCCGGCCTCGGGGAGGGGCGGCAAAGGCTGCAGGGCGCGGCGACGTTGGCGGCGAGGGCCTGCCAGACCTGGCGCAGATCGCCGGAGACCCGAAGCTGCCCGCCGCCGGCCGCGCCGAGCCTGGCGGGAGGACCACGAGGTCGTCGGTGGCACCGGCCACGCCGGGGACGGCCTTGTGGAATTTCTGCAGGCGGAACTGCTGGTTCACGAACGAGCCGCTCTTTTCGAAACGAGTGAGGGTGGGGATGACCACCCTGGGCGGCGCCTGGTGGCGTTGGCATGCGTACCGAGGTAGACGATGGCGACCTTCGCGAGCTGCGCGGCGGTCAGGCCGGCGGCGGTCAGGTTTTCACCGACGGAGACCACGGCCTTGATTTTACCGGAATCGATGGCGGCGGCGAGTTCGGTGAGCTTCGGGGCCGGCAGGGCGGAGATCAGGCCGGTGACGAGGGCGCCGCGGACATTCGGATTGCGGTCGGCGGAGAGCAGGAGCTTGTCGCCCTCCCCCACCCGGCTGACGAGATGGGTGGAGGCCTTGAGCGCGGCGGCGAGTTGCCTGGTGAGGAACTGTTCCTCGACGGAGCTGCGGCCGGAACCGACGACGGCAATGGCGGTTGCCCGGCCATGGGGACGAATATTTCCGCGGCGGCGTTGATGGCGGTATCGAGCGTACTGTCGGCACCGTTGACCTTCACGGCCGTGAGGCGGTCGGGCGACTGCACGTGCTTGTAGAGGGCGCGGCCGGAGTCGGTCATCCACGTGTCGTTCACGGCGTCGTTGCGGCGCGGGGTGATGCGGTAGATGACGCCCTCGCGGGACCAGACGACGGTGTTGGCGCCGACGCTCGACTCGGGGTCGATGCTGTTCGTCTGCTTCAGGAACCAGACGCGCATCTTGAAGCGGAAGTCCGTGCTCGTGAGCGCGCCGACGGGGCAGATGTCGACGGTGTTGAGCGAGTAGTTGTTCTTCAGCTCCTTGCCGGGATAGCAGGTGAGCGTGCTGTAGCTGCCGCGGTCGATGAAGCCGAGGACGTCGTCCTTCGCAACCTCCTTGGAGAACCGGATGCAGCGGGAGCAGAGGATGCAGCGCTCGTCGTCGAGCATCACGCGCGGCCCGAGCTGGGTGCGCTTGGGTTTGACGTTCTTCTGCTCGATGAAGCGCGAGTAGCCGCGGCCGTAGCCCGTGGCCTGTTCCTGGAGCATGCACTCGCCGGCCTGGTCGCAGATCGGGCAGTCGAGCGGGTGGTTGATCAGGAGGAACTCCATCACGCCCTCACGGGCATCCTTCACCATCTGGGTGGTCGTGCGAACGTGCAGGCCGGGCGAGACGTTCGTGCCGCAGCCGATCTGCGGACGCGGGATCCAGTTGATCTTCTGCTTGCCGGTGGCCGGGTCCATGATCGGCGCCTTGGTGGCGGGATCGACGGCGGGCATGCCCATTTCGATGAGGCACATGCGGCAATTGCCCACGACCGTGAGCTTCGGGTGGTAGCAAAAGTGCGGCACGTCGACGCTCACGAGGCGGGCGGCCTCGATCACATTGGTGCCCTTCGGCACAGCGATCTCCTTGCCGTCAATGTTGACGGTGACGAGGTCGGGTTTGGGCTGGGCGGTCATCGCAGGAAGGTCGGATAAGCGCAAAGCCGCGAAGGCGCGAAAGGCGGTCGGGGGGGCTGGTCTCGTTTCGGTCTTTCGTCTGACTCGGCAGTGGTGCCGCTCCGCCAGGTCAGACGATCAAGTCCTCGGGCTTCGGGCGCCTGCCTGGCCTGGGCGTAGCCTTGAACTCGTCGCCGAACTTCGCGAGGAAGCTTTGGGTGGGCCACGAGCAGGCTTCGCCGAAGGCGCAGATGGTGCGGCCGGGGATCTGGTCGGCCACGCCCTTGAGCAGCGCGGCGTCCTCGGTGCGGGCCTGGCCGTGGACCATGCGGGTGGTGATCTTCTTCATCCACAGCGAGCCCTCGCGGCAGGGCGTGCACTGGCCGCAGCTCTCGTGGGAGTAGAACGCGTTGATGTTGGCGAGGGCCTCGACCATGTTGACGGAGTCATCCATGACGATGACGCCGCCGGAGCCGCCCATGGTGCCGATCATGCCGAGCGAATCGAAATCCAACGGCACGTCCTCGACGCCCCAGTCGTAGTCGACCATGTCGTTGCCGACCTTGCGCTTGCCCTTGAAGCGCTCGCCGAACCGAAGGATTTTCGCCGAGGAACCGCCGGGGATGACGGCCTTGAACTTGCGCCCGGGCAGCGGACCGCCGCAAACCTCGTTGAGCAGCTGGCCCATGGTGATGGTGCCGCAGGGAAACTCGTAGTAGCCGGGGCGCTGCACGTGGCCGGAGACGCAGAAGATGCGGGTGCCGGTGTTGTTGGGCGTGCCGATCTTGGCGAAGGCCTCGCCGCCCACCTCGACGATGTACTTCACATGGCAGAGGGTCTCGACGTTGTTCACGATCGTCGGGCACTGGTAGAGCCCGAGGACGGCCGGGAAAGTAGGGCGGCTTGATGCGTGGGTAGGCGCGCTTGCCCTCGAGCGACTCGATCAGGCCGGTTTCCTCGCCGCAGATGTAGGCGCCGGCGCCGCGGTGGACGTAGATTTCGCAGCTGTAACCCGTGCCGAGGATGTTGGGTCCGACGAGGTTGGCCGCGCGCGCCTCGGCGATGGCCTTTTCCAGGATGCGGGCGCCTTCCGGGAATTCGCCGCGGATGTAGATGTAGGCCAGCTTCACGTTGTTCGCGAAGCAGGAGATCATCGTCCCCTCGATCAGCTGGTGCGGGTCCTGGTGGATGATGTAGCGGTCCTTGAAGGTGCCGGGCTCGGACTCGTCGGCGTTGACGATGAGGTAGATGGGCTTGCCGCTCTTGCGATCGACGAGGGTCCACTTCAGGCCGCAGCCGAAGCCCGCGCCGCCGCGTCCGCGCAGGCCGGACTTCTTCACCTCGTCGATCGTCGTCGCCGGCGGCAGGGTGAGCGCCTTCTGCAGCGTCCCGTAACCGCCGTGGCGGCGGTAGCAGGCGAGATCGTTCGAGTAGCCGGGCTCGTCGATGTGCTGGAAGATGATGCGACGTTGGGAGGGGCGGGCATGGGATGGCGGATCTCGGATAGCTCAACCGCGTTTGGCGGCTTCCTGCTTGATCTGGGTGGCGAGCAGTTTCGCCTTCTCGCAGTCGACCTTTTCGTGGAGGTGGTCGTCGATGAGGACGACGGGGGCGGTGCCGCAGCTCGCGAGGCATTCGACGAACTCGACGGTGACCTCGCCATCGGGCGAAACCTCGCCGCAATGCGTGTCGAATTCCTTCTCGAAGGTCTCGCAGGTCTTGTAGCCGCCCATGAGGGCGCAGGAGAGCGTGCGGCAGACCTTGATGTGACGGCGGCCGATGGGCTT
>JADJZJ010000056.1 GCA_016715765.1 Opitutaceae bacterium | reverse complement strand
GCCACGGCGCGCTTCATCACGCGGGCGCTCTTGACGACCTGCGGGAGGAACATCTTGCCGGCGCCGAAAAGATCGCCGACGACCCGCATGCCGTTCATCAGCGGGCCCTCGATGATGTCGAGGGGCTTCGGGTACTTCTGCCGGGCTTCCTCGGTGTCGGCTTCGATGAAGGCGTCGATGCCCTTGACCAGGGCGTGGGAGAGTCGCTCCTCGATGGGGGCGCGGCGCCACGCATCGGCCTCGACGGCGACAACGGTTGCGGTGCCGGCGGACTTGGCGGCGGCTTCGCGGGCCTTGATCTCCTCGGCGTGGGTGATGAGCCGCTCGGTCGCGTCCGGGCTGCGGTTGAGCAGCACGTCGTCCACCAGATCACGGAGGACGGGCTCGATCTCGTCGTAGACTCCGAGCATGCCGGCGTTGACGATGGCCATGTCGAGCCCGGCGGCGATGGCGTGGTAGAGGAACGCGGTATGCATCGCCTCGCGCACGGGATTGTTGCCGCGGAAGGAGAAGGAGACGTTGGACACGCCGCCGCTGACCCGCGCGCCGGGGAGCGTGGCCTTGATCAGCCGGGTGGCCGCGAAGAAATCGACGGCGTAGTTGTTGTGCTCCTCGATGCCGGTGGCGACGGTGAGGATGTTGGGATCGAAGACGATGTCCTCGGGCGCAAAACCCAGGCGTTCGGTGAGGAGTTTGTACGCGCGCGTGCAGATGCGGACTTTTTCGTCACGGGTCGAGGCCTGGCCGTTTTCATCGAAGGCCATCACCACGGCGGCGGCACCGTAGCGCTGGACGAGCCGGGCGCGGCGGAGGAACTCGGTCTCGCCGTCCTTGAGTGAAAGCGAGTTGACGATACCCTTGCCCTGCAGGCACTGGAGGCCCTTTTCCAGGACCGACCACTTCGAGGAGTCGAGCATCACCGGGACGCGGCAGATGTCGGGCTCGGCGGCGATGAGGTTCAGGAATTTCACCATCGTGGCCTCGCCGTCGATGAGGGCCTCATCCACGTTGATGTCGATCACGGTGGCGCCGGCCTCGACCTGCTGCTTGGCGATGGCGAGGCAGGCGTCCCAATCGCCGGCCTTGATGGCCTTGGCGAACTTCGGTGAGCCGGTGATGTTGGTGCGCTCGCCGATGACGAGGAAACTGGAGGCGGATTGGGTCATTACGAAATAGGCCTCTTAATCTTTATTCTTTATCTTTCTCTTTCGTCAGGGTAGACGGGTAGGGTCCTGGGGGAAGCGATAAAGACTAAGAGCACGAGGAAAGAGAAAGATTTTCAGGGGACAGTGAGCGGCTCCAGGCCGCTGAGACGCAGACCCGGGGCATGCGGGGCGGGGGCGCGCGGGGTGCGGCCTTTCACGGCGGCGGCGATGGCGGCGATGTGGGCCGGCGTGGAACCGCAGCAACCGCCGACGAGGTTGACGAATCCCGCGGCGGCAAAATCACCCAGCACGGCGGCCATGTCGGCGGGGGTTTCGTCGTAGCCGCCGAAGGCATTGGGCAGGCCGGCATTCGGGTAGCAGGTGGTGTAGCACTCGGCGAGGGCGGCGAGTTCCTCGACGTAAGGCCGCATCGCGGCGCCGCCGAGAGCGCAGTTGATGCCGACGGAAAACGGCCGCGCGTGGCGGATGCTATGATAGAAGGCGCCTATGGTCTGGCCGGACAGGGTGCGGCCCGAGGCGTCGGTGACCGTGACGGAAATCATCACCGGCAGGCGCACTCCGGCCTCGTCAAAGACGCACTCGATGGCGAACAGGGCGGCCTTGGCGTTGAGTGTATCGAAGATGGTTTCGACGAGGAGCGTGTCCACCCCGCCGGCGACGAGCGCCCTGACCTGTTCGATGTAGGCGGTGACAACCCTGGTCCCAGGTCACGGCGCGGAAGTCGGGCCGGTTGACGTCGGGCGACATCGAGAGCGTCCGGTTGAGCGGCCCGATGGCGCCGGCGACAAAGCAGCGCCGACCGGGGGTGGCGGCCGCGGCCCTGGTAGCGGCGCGCGGCGGGCGCAGGCGACGGCGGCGGTGTTCAGTTCCGTGACGATCGACTCCAGATGATAGTCGGCCTGGGAGATCGCGGTGGAGTTGAAGGTGTTTGTTTCAACGATGTCGGCACCGGCGGCAAAGTACTCGGCATGAATCTGTTCGATGACATCCGGCCGCGTGAGAGCCAGCAGGTCGTTGTTGCCCCGGAGGTCGTGCGGATGGGCGGCGAAGCGGGTGCCGCGAAAATCCGCCTCCGTGAGGTTCCGGCCCTGGATCATCGAGCCCATCGCGCCGTCCAGCACCACGATCCGCTCGCGGAAGAGGGCCTCAAGGTCGGGGGTGGAGACGTTTGGCATGGACCCAGCACAGGCGGGTTTCAGGGGAATGGCAAGTCAACATATCTCTCAATGCTGATGCATTGATATAAGCGAGTTCCACGAGTGTCCCCAAGGCAAGCGGTGCGTCCGCCCCGACAATTTATGCGCAGAGAAACGGTTTGCACCGCCCGCCGGGCCGGCCTCATGTGGCGTCGTTCGTGTTCTTTTTCATGTCTGGGGCAGCGGGGAAGGCCGTGAGATCCGGCCACAGTTGCGCTGCGGTGACACATCAGTCCAAACCTCCAGCGTGCGGCGAACGCACGGGAAGCCAATCGGGGTCGCACCCGGTGAAGGCGGAGCAGAGGCTGCCGGCAGTTTTGCCGGCCGAAATGTGAAGTCCGAACATCCCGCCCCAGGCACTCACGCGGCCGGCATGGAACTTTTGCGCATGCCGCGCCGCTCAAACTTCATCGCAAATATGAAGCGTGAGGGCAGCGCCTGCCGGGCAACCGAACATGCGTGTCTGCTCTTACCCAAGCACAGACAGACACCATGATTGCATTCCCATCCGCCCGCACTCCGGGCCGGATCCTCGCCAGCATCGCGCTGGCCGCGACGCTCGCGTCCGGCCGTGCCCAGGACTCCGCCGACACGACGGAGCCCGTCAACCTCGACACCCTGGTCGTGACCGCCCTGCGGACGCCCGTGTCGTTCGCCCAACTCGCCTCGGCCGCCAGCGTCGTGACCGCGGCCGACCTCGCCGCGCGCCAGCAGACGGACCTGCTGTCCGCACTCGGCACCCAGCCCGGCCTGCCGTCGGCGACCACCGGCCAGACCGGCGGCGTGACCTCGCTCTTCACCCGCGGCTCCAACTCCAACCACACGCTCGTGCTGGTGGACGGCATCCGCTTCAACGACGCCAACACGGAGTATTTCAACCTCATCGGCGGCGCCGCCCTCGGCGCCCATGAGCGCGTCGAGATCGTCCGCGGCCCGCAGAGCACGCTGCACGGCGGCGAGGCGCTCGGCGGCGTCATCGCCCTCAGCCAGAACCGCGGCAGCGGTCCCGGCAGCAGCACGCTGTCGGTGGAAGGCGGCAGCTTCGCCTCGGCCCAGGCGGCCTACGCGGCCCAGGGGCAGCGCGAGGCCATGGCCTATGCGTTCAGCCTCTCGGCCTTTCGCACCGAGAACGACCGGCCGGACAGCGCCTTCACCCGCGGCAACTTCGCGCTGCGCCTGGATCGCGATGTCAGCACCACGACCCGCATCGGCGCGACCCTGCGCGGCTACCATGGCCTCTACGAGTCGCCCGGCGACCGATTCACCAACGACCCCAACAATACCGAGCGTGAGCGCATCCTGCTCGCCACGGTCTTCGCGGATTTCGCCCCCGCGCCCGAGTGGAACGTGCACCTCATCCTCGGCGCGCAGCACCGCGAGCTGGTCTCCGACAACCCCCTCCCGAACCCGCCCTGGGCCACGCCCCCCTCGCAGGACCACAACAAGACCAAGCGGGCCGTTTTCGACGCCCAGGCCACCTGGACCGGCCTCGAGCGCAACCGCCTGACCTTCGGCACCACGGTGGATCGCTCGGCCACCCGCAACACCGGCTTCGGCAACATTGACCGCGAGCAGTCGCTCCTGGCGTTTTTCCTCCAGGACGAGATCACGCTCAGCGAAAGCCTCTATCTCACCGTCGGCCTGCGCAATGACGACCACGACACCTTCGGCAACGCCGCCACCGGCCGCGCCGCCCTCGCGTGGATCGCCCAACCCAAGCGCCTCAAGTTCCGCGCCAGCTACGGCACGGCCTTCCGCTCACCCAGCTTCCTCGATCTCTACGGCACCTCGGCCTACTATGTGGGCAACCCGACCTTGGAACCGGAAAAGGCCAGGGGCTGGGACGCGGGGGTTGACCTGACGCTGCCCGACAACCGCGGCCTCGTGTCGGTGACCTGGTTCGACACGCGTTTCGACAACCTCATCAACTACGATTTCATGGTCTTCCCGTCCACCGTGCGGAACATCGGCGAGGCCAAGACCCATGGCATCGAGACCTCGGTGCTGCTCAACCTGACCGACGACACCCGGCTCGAACTCGCCCACACCTGGCTGGAAGCCGAGGACGTCACCGCCAGCCAGCGCCTCCTCCGGCGCCCGCGGCACGCGGTCGGCGCCGATTTGCGCCATGACATTGGCCGCCAGTTCACCATCGGCACCGGCGTCAGCTGGGTCGCGGACCGCGAGGACGTGGACGCCCTGACCTACGGCCGCACCGACGGCGAGAACTACACGCTGCTGCGCGTCTACGGCACGTGGTATCTCCGCGACAACCTCAACCTCCGTCTTCGCGTCGAAAACGCGCTCGACGAGCAATACGAGGCCGTCAACGGCTTCCCGTCGCCCGGCCTCGCGGTCTACGGCGGGCTCGACTGGAGCTTCTGATTCGATTCCCTCGCACCGTCACACCATGGCGCGCCCCCGCCTCATCATCCTTCTGCTGATCGCCTGCACCGGGTTTTTCCCGGCGCAGGCCGGCGAGGTGCGCGTGGTGTCGCAGACCGTGGGCAGCGACGAATTGCTCCTCGCGGTGGCGGCGCCCGAGCAGATCGCCGCCCTCAGCCACCTGTCGCGCGATCCGGTTTTCTCCGGCGTCGCGCGCGAGGCGGCTGCCTTCCCCGCGATCGGCCACGGTGATGCGGAGACGATCCTGCGGTTCCGTCCAACGCTGGTGCTCTTCAGTGACTACAGCCGCGAGGAACTGGTGGAGCAGATCCGCCGCGCCGGCGTGCCGGTGCTGATCATCAGCCGCTACCAGACACTTGAAGACGCTTTCACCAATCTCCGCCAAATCGCCGCCGCCCTCGGGGATGAGGCGGCCCGCGCGCGGGCCGAGGCCGTGATCGCCGACTATCGCGCCCGCCTCGACCGCCTGCGGCAGCGGCTGCGCGGCGTCACGCCGGTGCGCGTCATCGCGCCGTCCACCTATGGCGTCATTCCTGGCGCCGAGACGACCTTCCAGGACATCTGCGCGGAGGCCGGGGCCGAGAACCTGGCCGCGACGCTGGGCGGCCTGACCGGGCACGCCATGCCACCCGGCGAACGGATGCTCAAGTGGCCGGTGGAGGTGGTCGTGCTGGGCGGCTCCAATGTCGGGGAGGCCCTCGAACTCTACCGCAAGCTGCCACCTTACGCCTACATGACGGCCGTGCGCAACGCCGCGCCGCGATGCTGGACGCGTGGGCGCTCGGGTGCGTGACGCACCTGCGGGTCCATGCCTACGAGCAGCTCGCGCGTCAGTTGCATCCGGACCGGTTCCGGGAGGAGGCGCCGTGAAACCGTTGCTGCCCGCGCGCCTGGCGCTGCCATTGCTGGTTCTGCTGCTCGGGCTGCTCGCCCTGCTTTCGCTGGCCGTCGGCGAGGTTCGCCTCGGTCCCGCGGAGCTGCTCGCCGGGCTGCTGCGCCGTGATGAATTCGCCACCACCATCCTCTGGCAGATCCGGTTGCCGCGCCTCGGCGTGGCCATGCTCGTCGGCGCGGCCCTCGCGGCCAGCGGCCTGGTGATGCAGGCGTATTTCCGCAACAGCCTCGCCAGCCCGGGCCTGCTGGGCGTGAGCAGCGGCGGGGCGGCGGGCGCGGTCATCGCCATCGGCGCCGGCTGGGCGGGCGCGTCCTTCCTCTTCGTGCCGCTGGCCGCCATCGCCGGAGCCCTGGTCGCCACGGGGGCGGTGGTGGTGCTGGCCCGGCAGGGCGCCGGGACCGAGCGCCTGCTGCTGGCCGGCATCGCGCTGAACGCGCTGCTGGGCGCCGTGACCAGCTACGTGCTTTCGCAGGCCACGCTCACCTACGAGCGCAACGCCAAGATCCTGTTCTGGCTGCTGGGCGGGCTGGAGGACCGCACGTGGGAACACGTGGCGATGGCCGCGCCCATTCTGCTCGGGGCGGCGTTGCTGTGGCCGCTGGGCCGGCCGATGGACCTGCTCAGCCTCGGCTGGAGCGAGGCGCAGAGCCTCGGCGTGGATGTCACCCGGCTGCGCCGGCGCCTGCTCGGGCTTTCGACGCTGCTGACCGCGCTCGCGACCGCCGTCGCCGGCACCGTCGGCTTCGTCGGCCTCGTGGTGCCGCACATCCTCCGGTTGCTGGTGGGCCCGGAGCATCGCCGGCTGGTGCCGCTGGCGCTCGTGGGCGGGGCGGTCTTCGTGATCGCGTGCGATCTGGCGGCCCGGGCCGCGGGCGGGCTGCGACTCGGCATCGTGACCGCCCTGATTGGCGGACCGTTTTTCCTGTGGCTGTTGCGGAGGCAGACATGAGCGCGCTGACCCTCAACGATGTCGCCGTCGCCGGCCGGCTCGCGCCGGTCACGCTCGCGCTCGGCCCCGGCCAGACGGTCGGGCTGGTCGGCCCCAACGGCTCGGGCAAGTCCACGCTCATGCAGGCGGCCGGGGGCTTGCTGCCGTACAGCGGCCGGGTGGGCTGGAACGGCCAGTGGCTCGCGGACATCCCGATGATGGAGCGCGGCCGCATGACGGCCTGGGTGCCGCAGGAGGCGCATTTCGAGTTCGGCTTCACGGTGCGCTCCGTCGTGGCGCAGGGACGCTACGCCTTCGGCGATGACGAGCAGGGCGTGGAGGCGGCGCTCGCGCGCTTCGACCTCACCACGCTGGCCCACCGGCCGGTCAACCGGCTGTCCGGCGGCGAACGGCACCGCGTGCTGCTCGCCCGGGCGATCGCCACCGGGGCTTCGATTCACCTGTGGGACGAACCGCTCGGGGCGCTGGATCCGCGGCACGGGTTGAAGGTGCTGGCCCTGGCGGACGAGTTGAAACACGCCGGCGGCACGGTGATGATGTCGCTGCACGACCTGCGCGTGGCGTATTACCTCGACCAGGTGGTGGTGCTCTCGGAGGGCCGGCTGCAGGCGGTGGGCCGCCCCCATGATGTGCTCACGCCCGAACTGTTGCACGACGTCTTCGGCGTGAGAGCCGAGTTCGTCTCCAGCCTCGTCCTGAAACTGAAATGAAGGCGCTGACGGTGCCCGGCCGGCTGTGTCTTTTAACGCCATGTCCACGCCTAAGGAGTGTGTTCAAACCTGTCCTAACCACCTTGTCATTCTGAACGCAGTGAAGAATCCAGTGAATGCCACTCGAGGGCTTCGATATGCGCACACTGGATTCTTCGAAGCAACACGCCGCCTTAAGGTTCCCTCCTCCTCCTCCTCTCCCTTCAATGCGACGCGTGCCTTGTCCCTTGCTCGAACAGCCCGTGCTGCTGCCGGAGCGTCCGCAACGGGTGGTGTCGTTCGTGTCGGGTCTGACCGAGGCGATCTGGGCGATGAATCTCTCGGACCGCGTGGTGGGCGTGTCGCATTATTGCGCCCGCTATGTGGAGACGGGCGGACGTCCGGTGACCGGTGACTACCTGCGGATCGACGAGGGGGCATTGAAGGCGCTGGCGCCCGACCTCGTGCTCATGACCGGAGGCATCCAGCAGGGCGTGGCCCGGCGGCTGGCCAAGGCGGGTCTGCCGGTTTACGCGCTGCCGCTGCCCGACAGTTTTCACGGCATCCTCGAGAACATCCGCCGGCTCGGTGCGCTGCTCGGCGAGATGGAGGCGGCGTGCGCGCTCACGGCCCGGATGGAGACCGAGGCGGCGGAACTGCGGTCCCGGGCGCCGGTGCGCCGGCCGCGCGTGTATGCCGAGCTGTGGTTCGGCCGGCATCCGCGCATGGCGGGCGGACTCACCTTCATCCACGACCTCATTGCCCTGGCCGGCGGGGAGAATATCTGGGGGCATGTGCCCGAAGGTTATCCGAAGCTCGATCTGCCCGGCGTGGTGGAAGCGCGTCCGGACATCGTGGTGCTCTTCCACGAGGAGGACGACCATCCGCTCGATGTCGCGGCCTGGCGGCGCGAGCGCGGCTGGGACGGACAATGGCCGTTCCGGCTGGTCGAGGCGGGAATCACCCGCGGACGCAACCTGATCCACGACGGCCCCTCATTGCTGGAAACGGCTCGCTGGCTGCAGGGGAAATTGTAGGGCGGGGATTCCGATCCCCGCCTGGGAGCGCGGACGGCTCGTCCGCTTCGTGAACAAATTGCGGGCGGGCTGCCCGCGCTCCCATGGGCATGGCAACTCCACTCGCTCACACTCGCAGCTACACGCTAATGCAAGGCGGGGATCGGAATCCCCGCCCTACATCAAGACCAGTCGGACAACACTCAGAGCTTCGCCAGCGCCTGCTCCAAATCGGCCTGCAGGTCGGCGAAGTCCTCGGTGCCGAGCGAGAGCCGGATGTAGTCAGGCGACACACCCGACGCGGTTTGCTCCGCGACGGTGAGCTGGCTGTGGGTCGTGCTCGCCGGATGGATGGCGAGCGACTTCGAGTCGCCGATGTTCGCGAGGTGGGAGAAGAGCTTGAGACTCTCGATGAACTTGCGTCCGGCCTCGAAGCCGCCCTTGACGCCGAAGCCCAGCAGGCCGCCAAAGCCCCCGCTCAGGTACTTTTTTGCGGCGGCATGGTTCGGACTCGTCTTGAGGCCGGGGTAGTTGACCCAGGTGACCTGGTCCTGCGCGGCCAGAAATTCCGCGGTCTTCTGCGCGTTCTCGCAGATGCGCGGCATCCGCAGGTGGAGGGTTTCCAGGCCCTGCAGCATGAGGAAGGCATTGAACGGCGAGATGCAGGCGCCGATGTCGCGCAGCAGCTGCAGGCGCATCTTGAGGATGTAGGCGACATTGGCGCCGCCGGCGGGCGGGAAGGCCTTGAACGCGTCCCAATGCACGAGGCCGTGGTAGCTTTGGTCGGGCGAGGTGAAGCCGGGGAACCGGCCGTTGCCCCAGTCGAAGTTGCCGCCATCCACGACGATGCCGCCGATCGAGGTACCGTGGCCGCCGATGTACTTGGTGGAGGAATGGACGACGATGTTGGCGCCCCACTCGAAGGGCCGGTTGAGCAGCGGCGACAGGCAGGTGTTGTCAATGATCAGGGGCACGCCGGCCTCGCGGGCGATTTTGGCCACCTCCTCGAAGGGGAAGATGTTGAGCGCGGGGTTGCCCAGGCCCTCGCCATAAAAGGCCTTGGTGTTGGGTTTGAGCGCGCGGCGGAAGGCGTCGGGATCGCCTGCGTCCACGAAGGTCACCTCGATGCCGAGCTTGGGCAGGGTGTAGTGGAAAAGGTTGTAGGTGCCGCCATAGAGCTGGGCGACCGAGACGAGATGGTCGCCGGTGCCGGCGATATTCAGGATCGCATCCGTGATGGCCGCCTGCCCGGAGGCGTGGGCCAGGGCGCCGGAACCGCCCTCGAGCGCGGCGAGGCGCTGCTCGAACACGTCGGTCGTCGGATTCATGATCCGGGTGTAGATGTTGCCGAGTTCCTTCAGCGCAAAAAGGTTCGCGGCGTGCTCCGTGTCGCGGAACACGTAGCTGGTCGTCTGGTAGATCGGCACGGCGCGGGAACCGGTCGTGGGATCCGGCGTCTGGCCGGCATGGAGGGCTCTGGTACCTAGTCCGGGGGTTTTCATCGCCGCCCAACCTGACCCCGCCGGACCGGTTGGCAACCCCGGGTAATGTCATGTGCCCCCGCCGGGGCAAAAATTGGGATAGACAGCGCCGGTCCCGAGTGGCAGAACCACCCCCTCTGAGGGGGTCCCTCAGGCTTGCCCTCCATGATCGATTACCTGCAGAAAATCCTCACGGCCCGCGTTTACGACGTGGCGAAGGAGACCCCGTTGGAGAAGGCCGCGAATCTCTCCGCGCGCCTCAACAACACCCTGCTGCTCAAGCGCGAGGACATGCAGAGCGTCTTCTCCTTCAAGCTGCGCGGCGCCTACAACAAGATGGCGCACCTGTCGCCCGCCGCGCTGGCCCGGGGCGTGATCTGCGCGTCGGCGGGCAACCACGCCCAGGGCGTGGCGCTGGCGGCGAAGCGGCTCGGCGCCCGGGCGGTCATCGTGATGCCCGTGACCACGCCGCACGTGAAGGTGCACGCGGTCAAGGCGCGGGGCGCCGAGGTCGTCCTGCATGGCGATACCTACGATGACGCCTATGCCCATTCGCTCGTGCTCAGCGAACGCGACCAGCTGACCTTTGTCCATCCGTTCGACGATCCGGACGTGATCGCCGGGCAGGGCACCATCGGCATGGAAATCCTGCAGCAGCACCAGGGTCCGCTCCATGCGATCTTCGTGGCCATCGGCGGCGGCGGCCTGGCCGCGGGCGTGGCCGCCTACGTGAAGCGCGTGCGGCCCGGGATCAAGGTGATCGGCGTGGAGCCGGTGGATTCCGACGCCATGGACCGCTCCCTGAAGGCCGGCCGCCGCGTGCGCCTCGATCGCGTCGGGCTGTTCGCCGACGGCGTGGCCGTGCGGCAGGTGGGGGTCGAACCCTTCCGGCTCTGCCGGAAGTACCTCGACGGCGTCATCCTCGTCGACACCGACGACATCTGCGCCGCGACGAAGGATGTCTTTGAGGATACCCGGGCCGTGCTCGAGCCGGCCGGGGCGCTGGCCGTGGCCGGCGCCAAGGCCTACGTCGAGCAGCACCGTTTGAAGGGCGAGACGCTGGTGGCGGTGGCCTGCGGGGCGAACCTCAACTTCGACCGCCTGCGTTTCATCGCCGAGCGGGCCGAACTCGGCGAGCACCGCGAAGCCGTGATGGCGGTGACCATTCCCGAGGGTCCGGGCAACCTGCGGAGGTTTTGCGAACTGGTGGGCCGGCGCAGCGTGACCGAGTTCAACTACCGCATCGCCGATGCGAGCTCGGCCCATATTTTCGTGGGCATCCAGACCACGGGGCGCGGCGAGAGCGAAAAGATCGCGGCGCATTTCAGCCGCCACGGCTTTCGCACGTTGGACCTCACCAACGACGAGATGGCGAAACTGCATATCCGGCACCTCGTCGGCGGCCGCTCGCCGCTGGCGGCGCACGAACGGCTGTTCCGGTTTGAGTTTCCCGAGCGGCCGGGCGCGCTGATGAAGTTCCTCGATTCCATGTCGCCGAACTGGAACATCAGCCTCTTCCACTACCGCAACCATGGCGCCGACTACGGCCGCGTGCTGATGGGCCTGCAGGTGCCCGACACCGAGACCAAACAGCTGGCGGTGTTCCTCCAGAAGCTCGGCTACCGCTACTGGGACGAGACGGAGAACCCGGCATACCGGCTGTTTCTGCGGTGAACCCGTAGTGCCGGTCTTCAGCCGGCACTGGATCGGAGAGATCAATCTCCGCAGTGGCGTGGTGAACGCGGGCTGAAGCT
>JADJZJ010000055.1 GCA_016715765.1 Opitutaceae bacterium | reverse complement strand
AGGCCTTGCGCTTTGCGGCTGGAAGAGGCCGTTAATGGCTTCAAGGAAGCCGTTGGTCTGGCGGGTCTGGGTCCAGGCGACGATGCCCTCGATGTGACTGCGGATCATCCTGGCGACCTCCTTCATCGGCTCGACCTTGGAGCGCATCACATTGGTCGCCCATTGCCGGAGCATGGCGCGCACGACATTGATCTGCTTGCGCTCCAGGATCTCGCGCAACTGCTCCTTGTAAAGCCGAAGGCCCGGGCGGTGCGCTTGGTCGTCACCTGGGCGATCAGCGCATCGAGGTCGACGCGGGCCGCCGGCGCCAGGCTCGCCCGGTCCTTCAGAAGCTTCCAGCGCAACCCTGAGGCTCGGATCAGTCCGCTGTTCGATACGCCGGGTCTTGTCGACGGCGGTGCTGGCGTGAGCGATGACGTGAAACTTGTCGAAGGTAATTCGGGCGTTGGGCAGATGCTTGGTCACGCCCTTGATGAAAGCAGGCGACATGTCGATGGAAATGGACGCCACGGCCTCAGGATCGCCGCCGTGGGCGGTAAAGTCGGCGGCAAAGGCCTGGATCGTCTCAGCCCCCCGGCCCTCGGTGACGAACAGCACCCGGCGCTCGTCAGCATCGGCGACCAGGGTGATGTAGTCATGGCCGCGGGCCTTCGAGGTCTCATCCGCCGCCAGACGCTTGACGGCGGAGAAGTCGGCCTGCGCCACGCCCAGATCGACGTAGCGCTTGCAGATGGCCACCACCTGATGCCAGGAGAGATTCACCAGCCGGGCCACGGCCGCGAAGGTCATTTCCCGGCACAGGGTCATGATCAGCGCCTCGAAGAGCAGCGTGAAGCCGGCCAGCCGGCCGGACCAGTCGGGTTCGACCTGGCGAATGCCGCCGTCGGGCAGCCGCACTCGCGGCACGCGGACTTCCAGATGGCACTCGTGTTGGAAGAAGTTCAGATGCCGATAGCGCTTGGTCACGGTGTCGTGGGCCGGGTGGGTGCCCTCGATGCCGGGCACGGCAAAGCGGCTGCCGGCGACGAAATCGACCGTGATGGTCAACGACTTCTGGGCAGCGTCGAAATCGACGTCTTTGATGTACCAGGGGGACGTAATGCCCAGGGCGGCTTCGAACAGCTTGGCGGTCATGTTGCGGTCACCCAGGTTTCTCAGGGACGAGCATCCCTACCCTCTCCAGCGCGGCGGCCCTCTCGCCGCCCATGTCTCCATGGCTGGATGCACCAACCCGCTGCATCCAGCCATGGGACAGCGTATCTCACGGGGCTGCGCCTCAAGGGTCCGCTCCGCCGGGCTTCGCCCGCCCTTGACCCACAGCCCCGGGCCACCCCGTAACGCCCCATTACCCACTCAAAATTCAAAGAGGCCGTTAAAAGAAGCGTTGGAATTTAATCGCCAGGATGCGCTGTCCGCTGCTGGCGGCAGTTACCTGGAAGAAAAATTGCGGTATGAAGCGCAACCAACTTCTACAGTATCTGCGCAACCAGGGGATGTGATCTTTTGAGGGGAAGGCGGGAAACACTCATGGTGGCATAGCTCAGCCTGAACAAGCGCTCAGCGATTCCGCGACACGCGGATTCCTCACTTGCCCACAACCCATAACAAGAGGCCGCCGCCATGACCGCACTGCTCAACGACCGCGATATCGCTTTTCAGCTTTACGAAGCACTCGACACCGGCGCATTGCTCGATCGCCCCGGAGTACGCCGATCACTCCCGCGACGTATTCGACGCGACGCTCGCCACCGCGAAAACCGTCGCGGAAAGTATTTCGCCAACCACAACGCCAAGGGTGATGCCAACGAGCCCAGCTTCGATGGCACGCGTGCAGTTGATTCCGGAGACCAAGGTCGCCTGGGACGCCTTCGTCGAAGCCGGCTTTCTCGCCGCCCACGAGCGCGCGGACGAGGGCGGCGCGCAGCTCCCGGAAGTCATCTTCCGGATGGTCATGGCGTACATGAACGCCGCCAACGTCAGCACCGCCGCCTATCCCTTCATCACCATCGGCGTGATCAACCTGATTCGCGCGTTCGGCTCGTCGGAACAGAAAGCGCGCTACCTGCGCCGCTGCTGATGTCGGCCGCGCCAACGGCACCATGGCGCTGACCGAGCCCGCGCAGGGTTCGGCGCTGGGCGACATCAAGGTGACGGCGGAACCCGCCGGGGACGGCAGCTATCGGTTGTTCGGCCAGAAAATGTTCATCAGTTGCGCCGACCACGACATCACCGGCAACGTGATCCACATGGTGCTGGCGAAAATCCGCGGCGCCCCGCTGGGCGTCAAGGGTATCTCGCTGTTCATCGTGCCCAAGCATGTGCTGAATGCGGACGGCGGTCAGGCGCGCACAACGACGTGGCCTTGGCCGGCCTCAATCACAAGATGGGTTATCGCAACGCCACCAGCACCGTGCTCAATTTCGGCGAGCGCGAAGGCGCCATCGGCTATCTGGTGGGCGAGCCTCACAAGGGCCTGGGCTACATGTTCCAAATGATGAACGAGGCGCGCATCGGCATCGGTCTGGGCGCCGCCGCCATCGCCTATCAGGGCTACAACCTGTCCCTGGACTATGCGCGCCAGCGCCCCCAGGGACGCCTCGCGTCCTGCTCCGATCCCGCATCGCCCCAGGTGATGCTGGTGGCGCATGCCGTGCGCCGTCTGCTGCTCGCGCAAAAGCCTATGCCGAGGGTGGTCTGTTCATGTGCCTGTTCGCCAGCGCCCTGTTCGAGGACCAGCACACGGCACCCGATCCCGGCCAGCGCGCGCGCGGCGCTGCTGCTCGACCTGATCACCCCCATCGTCAAATCCTGGCCGTCGAAATACGGTTGCCTGGGCAACGACCACGCCATCAGATCCTGGGTGGCGCCGGCTACATACGCGAATACGGCGCCGAACAGCTTTATCGCGATCAGCGCCTCAATCCCATCCACGAAGGCGCCGAGGCGATCCACGGCCTCGACCTGCTGGGCCGCAAGCTGCGCCTGAAGGATGGCGCGGGACACCGCATCCTGCTTGCAGCGGCACGCACGGACATCGCCCGCGCGGAACACTGGGGCGAAACTGCAGCGCCTCGCCCGGCAGCTCGAACACGGTCTGCAAACCCTGGACGCCACCACCACCGCGCTGCTGCGCCAACTCGACGCCGATATCGACCAGGGTCTGGCCAATGCCACGCTCTATCTCGATCTCTACGGGCGGGTGCTGGCGGCTTGGCTGTGGCTCAAGCAGGCATTGGCGGCAGCGGCCGGGCTGGACGCGGACTGTCATGCGGAAGACCAGAATTTTTATCGCGGCAAACTGCACACGGCGCTACTACTTCGATTGGGAACTGACCCAGATCGACTATCAGGCGGCACTGCTGCAACGCGGCAACCCGGTGCCGTTCGAGATGCGCGATGCGTGGTTCTGACGTGCGTCCTGAACATCGCCCAAAGCAGCGTGATTCCGCAGGCTGCCTTGGAAATGCCTGAACAAGCCCCTCGACTGACCCAAGACGAGCGGCTTTGGTGATTTCGTTCGTGGTTAGCGCGTCGTGCCCGCGTGTCGGGTTATCGGTTTCACTTGCCGGAGGTACGGTTCTTTGATGCCACCCGGAATTGCTCGAGAAGGCCTGTTCAAATTCATGGCGAGGCAACGGTTTGCTGATCAGATAGCCCTGGATCATCTCGCAAACCAGCGACTGGATCACCGTCCGTTGGTGATGCGTCTCCACACCTTCGGCAACCGTGTACAAGCCCAAGCTGCGCGCCAGCGATGATGCCGGTAATCACCGGGATGTCGCGGCAGTTCTGCGGGTCGTCAGATCCTTGATGAAAGCCCGGTCGATCTTCAGCAGTCGACCGGCAGGTTTTTCAGGTAGTAGGCGATGAATAGCCGCTGCCGAAGTCGTCGATGGACAGACTGAATCCGGCGTTCTTCAGGTCCAGCAACTCCGCGCGGCTGCGCTCAGGGTCCGCCATCAGCATGCTCTCGGTGATCTCCAGTTCGAGCAGCCGCGCCGGAATCTCGTACTCGCGCGTCAGATCGGCAATCCGCTGCATCAATCGTCCGGGCGCTTCGAAGTCCCTGCCGACAGGTTCACCGAGAGCTTCACGGCAAGCCGCGGATCAGCCAGCCCCGGATCGCGCCGCAGGCTTTTTCCAGCACCAGGTCGGTCAGCTCGGTGATCAGGCCGGTCTCCTCCGCCAGCGGGATGAAGGCACCCGGAGTCAGCACCTGGCCGTCGTCGCGGGGCCAGCGCACCAGTGCCTCGGCGGCGACCACCGTGTCGGTGGTCAAGTCGTACTGGGGCTGAAAATAGAGCACCAGTTGATCGTTGTCGATGGCCTGGCGCGGCTCCTGCTGAAGCTGCATTTTTATGCGACACCGCGTCTTCCATCCCGTCCTGATAAAAGCAGAACTGATTCTTGGTCTCCTTGGCCTTGAACATGGCCAGATCGGCGTGCTTGAGCAGTGAACTTACGTCGGCGCCGTGGTCCGGAAACAGCGAAATGCCGATGCTCGTGGAAACCATCATGCGCTTGTGGATGAAGACAAAGGGCTCACTCAGGGCGAGGAGAATATTGCGGGCGACGGTCGCAACCACCTGTTCGCTCGACGCGGCGCAGAATCACGGTAAATTCATCGCCACCGGACGGGCAATGAAATCGCTGCGCCGGACGCTGGGGCGCAAGCGATCGGCGACCGCTTTCAGCAGCAGATCGCCGACCGGTGCCCCAGGCTGTCATTGATGTTCTTGAAGTTGTCCAGATCGAGAAAAAACACCGCGATGCGCTCGTTGTTGATGCTCGCCTGATTGAGCGCCAGACCCAGTTCCTGGGTCAGCCGGGCGCGGTTGGGCAGCCCGGTCAGGGCATCGGCAAAGGCCAGGGTCCGGGCGCGGGCTTCGGCCCGATTCGCCTTGATCAGGCGGCCCACCCGTTCCTTCAGCACGGTGAAGTGAATCGGTTTGGTGAGGTAATCCGAGGCGCCGGCGGCGAACGCCCGCACGATGGCATCCTCATCGTCGAGGGAGGTGACCATCAGCACCGGCAGTTCCGCGCCGCCGGGCAACTGGCGGATACGCTGGCAGGCATCGAAGCCACTGACTTCCGGCATCATGGCGTCCATAAGAATGATGTCGGGCATGACTCGTTCGCACAGGGCGATGGCCTGGGCCCCGTCCGCCGCCTCCAGCACATCAATTCCTCGCCGGCAAAGGTGCCGCGCAGCGCCAGACGCAAAGGTGCGGTCATCATCAGCGATCAGCAACTGGTATTTACCCGGCGCGCCGGGTGTGGTGCCCCGACTCGCTCGTCTGGTGCCGTTCGAGATCCTTGCGCAGGGCGGCGAAGCGCTCAGTGCCAATGTCGAGCAGAGCGTCGCTGCCCGACAGGTCGCCCGCCTTGCTGAAAGCTTCCAGCGCAAGAATGGCATCCACAAACGATTTCGCGCCGAAATTGCTGGCGCTGCCCCGGATGGTGTGGGCAATCTCGTAGGCGCGCTGGGCGTCGCCGCCGCGCAGGGCTGCCTTGAGCGAATCCAGGTAAACCGGGGTATCTTCCAGGAAAGACTCAATCATCCGGTAGGTGAGATCGCCCACGCTGGCGTGCAGCTCGTTCATCGCCTGTTCGCTGTACGCGTGTCCCGGAGCGGCAGCGGGCGGTGACACCGCCGTTTTCCCGGGGGTCGCGACACGGGAGCGTACGGGTGCCCAGCGGGTAATCCTGGCGGCGAGCAAATCGGGTCGCACGGGCTTGATAAGAAAATCAGTGAATCTCCGCTTCGGTTGCGCGCGCGTGTTCCTGCTCGCTGGTGCGGCGGTCATGGCGATGATGGGAACCCGGCCATCGGTTTCCAGCGCGCGAATCCTGCGGGTAGCGTCGTAGCCGTCCATCACCGGCATATTGCAATCCATCAGGATCAGGTCGTAGTCGGCGCGCGCCACCATGGCGAGCGCCTGCTGCCCGTGCTCGGCAAGATCCGCCGCGATGCCCAGGCGCAACAGCATTTCTGAAGCGACTTTCTGGTTGACCGCGTTGTCTTCCACCAGCAGCACGCGCAGGTGTCCGAATGCTTCGGGGCCGGGCAAGGCCGGCTCCGCGGCAGCCGGCGCAACCACCAGACCGGTACGCAACGCCTCGGCCAGGTGTGCAATCGGGGCAAAACTCAACGGCTTGTCCAGCACGCCGACATCCGTCGAGGTTATCTGCAGTTTGGCGAACGGATTGCGCAGCACCTGCACCCGACCCGGTACCGCAGCGGCGAGCAGATCCAATTCATCGCTGTGCGCGAAGTAGATGCCTTCATCGACCAGCACCAGGTCGGCGCCGTTGCGGGCACCGATTCCACCAGATGCCCGCGCGCTGCCCGCATGTTCACGGTCACCGCGCGCACGCCATGGCGCATCAGGGTATCGGCAATAAAGGCATAACTGTTGTCGCTCGCGAGCAGGCACAGCACCGTGCCCGCATCGCTCCCGGGCGGACGGGCCGGCGCAGGTGGCGCGAACGAGGGCGGCACAGGGCAGCTCGAACCAGAGGTGCTGCCGTGGCCCGGCGCGTGTCGAGACCGATCTCGCCACCCATCATCTCGACACGGCTGGCGCGAGATAGTGAGGCCGAGCCCGGACCCTGATAGCGTTTGCTGGCGGACGCATCGCCCTGCGTAAAGGGTTCGAAAATCTGCTGTTGTAGCGCAGGCTCGATGCCGATACCGGTATCAGACACTGCAAGCGCGCAGACAGGGATTCCCGGACGACCGGGTGACGGTGAGGAACACTTCGCCCGCCTCGGTGAATTGACCGCGTTCCCAACAGGTTGATCAGCACCTGTTTGACCTTCGAGGCGTCGATGCTGAGCGTCGCCGGCACTTCCACTGCCATGAAGTAACCGATATCGACGCCCTTGCCGAGCGCCTGCGTCCCGACCAGTTCCACCAGGCTCCTCGATGAGATCGCGCGAACGATTTCGCCGGACTCCTGCTGCACCATCCCGCTATCGTTCTTCGAAAATCCAGGATGTTGTCCACGGGCCCAGCAAGCCCTCGGCGGATTTGCGCGCCAGCTCCACATACTCGGCCTGACGGGCATTGAGCTTGCCGTCGGACAGTAGATCCAGCAAACCCAGCACCCCGTTCATGGGCGTGCGCAGCTCGTGGGTGACGTTGGCGGCGAACTCGCCCTTGAGCCGGGCGGACTCCACGGCGGCATCGCGGGCGCGCTGAAGCTCGCCCTCGCGATTTTCGAGCTGCTCCATCATGGCGTTGAATGCGTGCTGCATCTGGAGCACATCCGCCTGGCCTCGGTGCAGGTCGGCGCGCACCCGCAGATCGCCCTGCTCGGCCCGGCCCATGATCCGCGCCAACGCTTCGAGCGGGCTGGTCAAACGGTGCGTCATCTGGATCAGCAGCACCAGCAACAAGCCGGTTGCCAGGGAAAATACAATGATGATCCCCTGGAAGATTCGCCGCGCCAGTTCCTGTTGGGTGCGCTTTGTACAGCGCAATGGTCACGCTGCCAAGGCGTTCAGGGCGTTCCACCTCGCCGGTGGCGTCTGGCGAGGGTTCCGCGTACACCTGCAACCTGAACAACCAGCGATCCGGCAGGTCGAGCTCGGCAAATCGGCGCTGGCCGCCGACACCTGCTGCGGAAATACCGACGCACCGCCGCCATACAGCGAGGTTCCCGCGACAGAGCGGATGTCGAGTACTTCGATGTCGGGGAAACCGCGATGGATTTGACGGCATCGACGGCAGCTTCTTGCTCGTAAAGCATGGCGAGCTTGGCGTGAAAGGCCCAGGGTACGCGCCACATTGACGCCCTGCTCGCGCATTTCCCGCGCCACCAGATCGCTGGCGAATTTGCTGGCGCCGAGCGAGCCGATCAGCGCCATCAGCAGCGCGCCGATGACAAACAGCAGCGTAAGCTGTTGCCGAAACCGGAGGTTGCGCAATCGAAATGTCCGCATTGAACCGCGCTTCCTCAGAGGATCAGGTCGGCGCTCTTGCGCGCCTCGGGACTGATGACAAGACCCAGATGGCGACTGGTGCGCTCGTTGAACGCAATGCCCATGGTGCGCAGATAGCTGGTTTTTGAGTCTGTGCAACTGCCGGGTGTCAGGCAGGCCGTGATCATGTCGCCAAGCTGACGGCCCGCGC
>JADJZJ010000054.1 GCA_016715765.1 Opitutaceae bacterium | reverse complement strand
GGCAGGCCTCGAGCAGCGTGCGGCCGTGGCTCAGGCGCAGCTCGATGAAGTCCACGAGGATGATGGAATTGCGCACCACGATGCCGGCGCCGGCCATGAAGCCGATCATGGAGGTGGCGGTGAAGAAGGCGCCCATCGCCGCATGCGCCGGCAGGATGCCGACGAGGGAGAAGGGGATGACGGTCATCACGATGAGCGGCGTGGAGTAGTTTTTGAACCAGCCGACCATGAGCATGTAGATCAGGATGCACACGGCGCCGAAGGCCAGGCCGAGGTCGCGGAAGACCTCGAGGGTGACCTGCCACTCGCCGTCCCACTTCATGGCCGGCTCGCGGTCGTCGGTGGGCATGCTGGCGTTGTAGAGCTTCACGGTGGACGCCGTGCCGCCGAAGTCGCGGCCGTCGAGCTTGGCGAGCTCGCGGTTCATCGTGAAGATGGCATAGACCGGACTCTCGACCACACCGGCGACGTCGGCGGTGACGTAGGTCACGTTCTGCAGGTTCTTGCGGTAGATGTTGCGCTCGCCGCGGGTCTGCTCGACCGTGACCAGCTCGCTGAGCGGGACGAGCGGGGCGGCGGGGTTCATTTCCGAGCGGACGGACAGGGCGAGGATGTCCTCGGGCCGCGTGCGCAGGGCGCGGGGCAGTTCGAGGATGACGTTCACGTCCTCGCGATCGGCGGGTGAGTGGAGCAGCGTGACCGGATAGCCCTGGACCGCGAGTTGCACGGTGCGGGCGATGGCGGCTTCGGTGATGCCGTGGAGGGCGGCCTTGGCCTTGTCGACGCGGAAGACCGTCTTGGCCTGCTGTTCCTCGACGTACCAGTCGATGTCCACGACGCCGGGCGTGGCGCGGTAGATTTCGCGGACCTTTTCCGCCAGCTTCAGGCGCGACTCCTCGGTGGGGCCGTAGATTTCGGCGACGAGGGTCTGGAGCACGGGCGGGCCGGGGGGCACCTCGGCCACGGCGACGACGGCGCCGTATTTCTCGGCGATGGCGGTGAGCCGCGGGCGGATGCGCTTGGCGATGTCGTGGCTCTGCGCCGTGCGCTCGTGCTTGGGCAGGAGGTTGACCTGGAGGTCGGCGACATTGCTGCCGCGGCGCATGAAGTAGTGGCGGACGAGGCCGTTGAAATTGAACGGCGAGGAGGTGCCGGCGTACACCTGGTAGTCGCGCACCTCGGGTTCGATCCGCAGGGCGGCCGCCATCTCGCGGGCGACCCGGGTGGACTGCTCGAGGGTGCTGCCCTCGGGCAGGTTGATGATGACCTGGAACTCGGACTTGTTGTCGAAGGGCAGCATCTTGACCTTGACCGCACTGATGCCGACGAGGCCCATGGAGCCGACCGTGGCCAGGGCGACGATGGCGAGGAAGGCCCAGCGCCAGCTCCGGTGTTCCAGCAGCGGACGCATGACGCGCTGGTAGAGCCGGGTGAAGGTGTTCTCGGCGATGGGTTCGTCCACCGATTCCATTTCCTCGGAGAGCGGGGCATCGACGAAGGCCGCGGCATCGGGGGTGGTCTTGGCATGGCCGCGGAGGATCTTGAGCGCGGCCCACGGCGTGACGACGAAGGCCACGAGCAGCGAGAAGATCATCGCCGCGCTCGAGCCGATCGGAATCGGGCGCATGTAGGGTCCCATGAGGCCGCTGACAAAGGCCATCGGGAGCACGGCGGCGATGACGGCCAGGGTGGCGAGGATGGTGGGGTTGCCGACCTCGTCCACGGCCTCGACGGCGATCTGGAGCAGGTGCTTGCGCCGGCAGCTCGGCAGGGCCATGTGGCGGACGATGTTCTCCACGACCACGATCGCGTCGTCCACGAGGATGCCGATCGAGAAGATCAGCGCAAAGAGCGTGATGCGGTTGAGCGTGTAGCCGTAGAGGTAGAACACCAGCAGCGTGAGACCGAGCGTGACCGGGATGGCCAGCAGGACGACGAGCGACTCGCGCCAGCCGAGGAAGAGGAGGATGAGCACGGCGACGCCAAAGACGGCGATGCCCATGTGGAGCAGGAGCTCGTTGGATTTTTCGGAGGCGGTCGCGCCGTAGTCGCGGGTGACGGCGACGGCGATGTCGGCCGGAATGAGCGTGCCCTTGAGCGCGTCCACCTTGGCGAGGACGGCGGTGACGACGTCGACCGCATTGGCGCCGGGGCGCTTGGCCAGGCTCAAGGTGACGGCGGCTTCCTCGTCGCCGGCGCTGGCGCCGCCGCGGCCGAAGAGGACGTAGTCGGCGGGCTCGGCGGGACCGTCGGTGATGGTCGCGACATCACGGAGGTAAACGGGACGGCCGTCGTGGACGCCGATCACCACGGCGCCGACATCGCGGGCGTCGCGGAAGAACGTGCCGGTCTGCAGGAGGGTTTCGCGGTTGACCGAGGCCTGGGCACCGGTGTGGGCCTGGGCGTTGGCCTGCTGGAGCATGGGCACCAGGTAGCCGGCGCTGAGGTTGCGCGAGGCGAGGCGGGCGGGATCGAGCTGCACGCGGACCTGGCGGTGCTGTCCGCCGATGAGCGTGGTTTCGGCGACCTCGGGGAGCGCCTTGATGGTGTCGTCCACCTGCGCCGCGATGCGGCGGAGCGTGGCGTGGTCGTAGCGGGCGCTGTGGAAGGTGAGGGCGAGGATCGGGACGTCGTCGATGGTCCGCGGCTTCACGAGCGGCGGGGTGACGCCGAGCGGGATGCGGTCGAAGTTGGCCTGCAGCTTCTGGTTGAGGCGGATCAGCGCGGCCTCGAGGTCGGTGCCGACCTTGAAGCGGACGATGGTCATGTTGCCGCCGGGGCTGGCGGTGGAGTAGAGGTATTCGACGCCGGGGATTTCCCAGAGGAATTTTTCCATCGGCCGCGTGACGCGGTTCTCGACCTCGGCGGCGGAGGCGCCGGGCATGCCGACCATGATGTCGATCATGGGCACCTTGATCTGCGGCTCCTCCTCGCGGGGGAGCATCAGGACCGAGAAGAGGCCGAGCAGCAGCGAGGCGGCGACGGCGATGGGCGTCAGCTTGGAATCGATGAACAGCGACGCCATGCGCCCGGCGAAGCCCTGCTTCGCCGGATCAGGGAAAGGGGAGGAGGCGCTCACGGGAGGATCTCGAGGGTTTGCCCTTCGCGCAGGCCGGCGGGCGGGTTGACGACGACCTTCTCGCCGGCGTCGAGGCCGGAGAGGATTTCCGTGCGGCCGTCCTGACTGGCGCCGGATTTCACCAGGCGGAGGACGGCGCGGCTGCCCTCACCGGCCACGAAGACGCGCTCCATCTGGCCGAGGACGGAGATGGCGGCGGCCGGAACCAGGAGGGCGCGGACCGGGGCGCCGGGCACCGACACGCGGACGAACTGGCCGGAGCGCACGGCGGTGCCGGCGGGCACGGTCAGCTTGGCCAGGACGCTGCGGGCGCTGGCGTCGGCGGCCGAGGAAAGCTCGGCCAGCGTCGCCACAAAGGTCTGGCCGCCCGCGGTGACGGTCAGCGCGGTGCCGGGGGCCAGGTTGCCGGTGAGCGAGTCGGGCACGGCCGCCTCGACCTGGAAGGCGTCGGTGCCCTCGAGTTCAAGCAGCGGGAAGCCGGGGGAGGCCAGGTCGCCGGCATTGACGAGCTTGCGGGCGATGACCCCGGCAAAGGGGGCGCGGACCTCGGCATAGCCGAGCATCACCTCGGCTTCGCGGACCATGGCCTGGGTCATGGTGAACCGGTCCTCGAGGCCGCGAACCATGTCGGCGGTGCTCGCGCCCTTGCCGAGGAGGTCGCGTTCCCGTTCCAGGTCGCGCTTGGCGACATTGAACTGGGACTGCGCCTGGGCGAGCCGGGCGGTGATTTCACCCACGGAGATTTTCACGAGCAGGTCGCCGGCGGCCACGCGCTGGCCGAGGGTGACCGGCAGTTCCTCGATGGTCCCCATGACCTTGGCGGCGAGTTGCGCGCGCTGCACGGGGCGGATGGTGCCGGTGACCTCGGTCACAGCGGGATGGTCCTCGGCGACCGCCACGGCGAGGCGGACCTTGGCCGCGGGGAGCGCGGCGGCGGGGTTGGCTGCCGGGGCGGCGTGCTTGGTGCAGCCGGCGAGGAGGATCAGGGCGGCGGGGAGGAGGTGACGGAGCGGTTGCATGGCGGAAAGGATTTCAGGGTTGCGGCAAAGGGGTGAGACCGAGGGCGCGGCGGAGCTCGACGAGGGCGAGCCGTTCATCGGCGGCGGCAACGGTCCGGCGGAGCCGGGCTTCGAGCAGGCGGCTTTCGGCGCCGATGAGGTCGGCGGTAAGCAGGGCCTCCTTCTCAAAGCGCGCGCGACTCAGGGCGGCGCTTTCCTCGGCCTGCTCAACGGTTCGCGCGGAGACGGTGAGGCGCTCGACGGCGTCCAGATGGGCCAGGCGGGCCTGCTCGACCTCAAGGCTGATGCCGAGCGTGGCCTTGTGCAGCATGGCCTTCACCTCGGCGAGGCCGGCGCTGCTCTGGCGGATTTTACCGGCGGTCTGGCCGCCGTCGAAGATGTTGAGGTCCACGGAAAGGCCGGCCAGCCAGCTGTCGCCGTGGCTGTCGGTCTTCCAACCCTGGTCATATTGGTAGCTGGCAAAGGCATTCACCGTCGGCCGGCGGGCGCCGCGGGCGGACTCGACCATGGCCTCGGCCGCCCGGACGCGGGCCTGCAGGCCGAGCAGCTCGGGCCGCTGGGAGAAATCACCGGTGTCGGGCAGGGTCAGGCGGGCGAGGGCGGGATCGTCGTCGAGCAGTTCGACGGAGTCGCCGGTCGATTCAAGGCCCAGGACAAACTGAAAGGCCCGGGCGGCGAGGGCGGCGCCGTGCCGGGCGGAAGAGAGCGACTCGCGCGTCTGGGCGAGCTGCACCTCGAGGCTGAGCAGGTCGGCCTTGAGCAGCTGGCCGGCCTCGAAGCGGTGGCGGGCGGCGCTGACGGCGGCCTCGTAGGCCTGGACTCCGCCCTGGACGGCGGCAACCGCCTCGCGGGCCTTGCGGATGTTCAGGGCGGCGCGCACGACTTCGGCGGCCAGCCGGTGGTGGGCGGTGCGGAGGTCGAGATCGGCCGCCTCGGCCCCGGCGCGGGCGGCGGTGCGGCCGGCGGTGGCGCGGCCGCCGGCGTAGAGATTGTAGGCGACGGTGCCGGTGGCGTTGAGATTGTCGATGCGGCCGGGTCGGTTGAAATCGAGGCCGAAGTTGAAGGCGCGCTGGTTGAGGATGGAACCGAACGCCATCATCGGGCTGTTGGTGTCGGTGTAGCGGCCGGAGAGGAAGACCTGCGGGAGCCAGGCGGACTGGGCCTGCTGGACGAGGGCCTGGGCGCCATCGGCCCGGGCGCGGGCGACCCGGGCATCGGGGCTCTGCTCCAGCGCCGTGGCGACGGCGCGGTCGAGGGTCCAGGTTTCGGCCGGCAGGGCGGCGGGGACGAACAGGCTGGCGGCAAAAAGGAGGGAGCGGGCGGAAGACATGGCGGAAAGGGCGGAGGGACGGGTCAGCTGGTGCGGGCGGAAAGCGCGAGCATGAGCCCGAGGAAGCCGCCGTACAGGGCGCCCCGCCACCAGGTGGAGGTCAGGGGGCAGGTCCCGGAGGTGCACTGGCCGAAGTAGCCAAGCAGGGCGCCGAAGACGGCGCCGCCGAGCACGATGAGGGCGAAACGCAAAGCAGGGTGGTTCATAGTTATGTCAGCCCGGTTAAGCAAACCCGCATTGGCCTAGCGGCCGCCCCAATGGATGATGCCGTCGTCGCCCAGCCAGCCGAGCTTCCGCAGGATGATCGAGGGCGGGCAGAAGCCGGTGAAGGCCGACTGGATGAGGTTCAGGCCGACGAAGCAGGTCAGCAGGAGCCACCACGGGCTGTGGAAGTGGACCAGGGCCACGCTGAGCAGGATCATGGTGCCGGCGAGGATGCGGATGAGGCTGTCGATTTTCATGGGGGAGAAATAGGATTTGACTTTATATGAGCATATACGCATATACTTGCCATCATGTCAAGCCCCTGTTTTCTCCGACGCATGACCAAACACCGTGCGTTGAGCGAGGAAGCGCTGCTCCTGGTGGCGCAGCGTTTCTCCGTGCTGGCCGAGCCGATGCGGCTGCGGCTCATCCAGGCATTGTTCGACGGCGAAAAGAACGTGAGCGAGCTGGTGACGCTGACGGAAGGCACCCAGGCCAACGTGTCGCGGCACCTGCAGACGCTGACGGCGGCGCACATCCTGGCCCGGCGCAAGGAGGGGCTGCAGGTCTATTACAAGATCGCGGACCCGACGATCCCGCGGCTCTGCGAAGTCGTGTGCGGCGCGATCGAGAAGCAGCTGGCCAAGCAGGCCGGCGCGTTCACGGCGGGGAGGTAGGGCGGGTCTTGCCGGGGCGGGTTGATTTGTAGGGCGGGGTCTCCGAACCCCGCCTTTTTCCCCGACACTAGAATCCAATCTTTCTCGTTCTTTATCTTTCTCTTTCTCGGCTGGAAAGATGGCGCACGATTGCGACCGAGGGCGGTCGCGCTCCCAGGCGGGGTTCGGAGACCCCGCCCTACAGGATAGTGATGTACTTCAGATCTCGTAGCCCAGGCCGATGTGCTCCCATTCGGGGGCGACCACGCCGGCGGAGGTGAATTGGTCGAACCAGTGCGAGACGCGGCGGCCGATGGCGCCGGTGTCCCGGTGATGGGTGAATTCGTTGGTGTGCGGATCGTAGCTGTAGTCCGCGGCCCATTCACGGTGGTGCGCGGCGAGCGCGGCGATGGCCTCCACGAGTTGAACGGCCTCGGCATCGGTCGTGGTGGGATGCAGCGAGAGCCGGATCCAGCCGGGCTTGTCGGATTTGTCGCCGTGGTTGATGCGTTCCGTGATGGAGCGCGAATGCTCGCGGGAGACGTGCAGGAGATAATGGCCGTAGGTGCCGGCGCAGGAGCAGCCGCCGCGGGTCTGGATGCCGTAGCGGTCGTTCAGCAGGCGGACGGCGAGGTTGTAGTGCAGGCCGTCGATGTAGAAGGAGATGATGCCGAGCCGGTCGCGGTGCCGGTCGGCGAGGACGTGCAGACCGGGGATGGACTGCAGGCGATCCCAGACGAGATCGATGAGTTCATGTTCGCGGCGGCGGATGTTTTCCACGCCCATGGCCTCCTTCAGGCGGATGCAGAGGGCGATGCGGATGGCCTGCGTGAAGCCGGGGGTGCCGCCATCCTCGCGGGCCTCGATGTCGTCGAAGTACTTGTGCTCGCCCCAGGGATTGGTCCAGTCGACGGTGCCGCCGCCGGGATTGTCGGGGACGCGGTTGGTGTAGAGTTTCTTGTGGAAGATGAGGACGCCGCTGGTGCCCGGGCCGCCGAGGAACTTGTGCGGGGAGAAGTAGATGGCATCGAGCCGGCCGTCGGGATCGTCCGCCGGGTGCATGTCGATGGCGATGTAGGGGGCGCTGGCGGCGAAATCCACGAAGCACAGGCCGCCGGCGCGGTGCAGGCGGGCGGCGATGGCGTGATAGGGGGTGATGATGCCGGTGACGTTGGAACAGCTGGTGACGGCGGCGATCTTCACCGGGCGGTCGCGGTATTCCTCGAGCAGCGCGTCGAGGTGGGCGAGGTCCACGAGGCCGTCGGCGGTGGCGTTGATGACGCGGACCTCGGCGATGGTCTCGAGCCAGGAGGTCTGGTTCGAGTGGTGCTCCATGTGGGTGACGAAGACCACGGGGCGCGCGGCGGCGGGGATTTTGACCTGGTCGCGGAATTTCTCGTGGAGGCGCAGGCCGAGGATGCGCTGGAACTTGTTGGCGACGGCGGTCATGCCGGAGCCGTAGCAGATGATGGCATCGTCGGCGGAGGCGTTGACGTGGTGTTTGATGATGTGCAGCGCCTCGTGGTAGGCGCGGGTCATCGTGGTGCCGGTGACGGAGGTTTCCGTATGGGTGTTGCCGAGGAAGGGGGCGATCTCGCTGCTCATCATCCGCTCGATCGGACCGAACATGCGTCCGCTGGCGGTCCAGTCGGCGTAGAGGATGCGCTGGCGGCCGCAGGGCGACTCAAAGTCCTGGTTGATGCCGATGATGTTGGCGCGGAAGGGGGCGAAGTGCTGCTCGAGCGTCGCGGTCGGTGAAAGCATGGTCCGCTTATTGGCGGTTAAGGGAGCCGGTGGCAACCGCTGGGGCGCAGGCCAAACGGCCTAAAATGCAGGTTGGGGAGTCGGATTTCACCGCAAAGAACGCAAAGAGCGCAGAGAAACGGAGCCGCAACCAAATAAACCCCCGAAAAGAACGCTAATCTGCGCTAATCGACGCTGATGCCTAACAGACTTGGATGAGCGATGATTAGCGAAGATTAGCGTCCTCTCCGCATGATCCTGCTCGTGGGAATGCTGCATAAACTCCAGTGCACAGCGCGGAGAGAACCGGGATGGGGTATTTCTGACTGGTCCCTTGCGATCTCTGCGTTCTTTGCGGTTAAACCGGTTCGATCCACTCGCTCACGCTCGTGGCTACGGATGGGCGGATTTGAAAAGACGCCTCAGCGCGTGAGGTCGTACAGCGCGTAGCCGGCGAGGAGGTTGGGCAGGATGTGGCGGGGGCTGCGCCAGTTGCCGGCGAGGTGGGCGCGGCGGGCGATGCGGATCCGCTTGGTGACGCAGAAATGCTCGAAATCGGCGATGGTGAGCGGATTCGCCGGGCGGCTCTCGAACCATTCGGTGGTGTAAACCTCGTTGCGGACCTTCCGGCCGCGCACGAGGGCGTCGACCCGGTTTTTCCAGTAGCCGTGGTTGACGAAGCCGACGGTCACGGTGCGGCCGACCCGCAGGGCCTCGAGGATGACGTCCGTGGGCCGGTCGAGTTCCTGCACGGTGCGCGAGCAGATCACCCGGTCGAAGAACCGGTCCGGAAACTCGTGCATGAAGGAAAGCATGTCGCCCTGGTAGGCCGTGACGCCGCGCTGCACGCAGGCGGAGATGCGGTGGAAGTCCAGGTCCACGCCCACGGCGGTGACCTGCTTGCTCTGCATGAGGTAGCCGAGCAGGGCGCCGCGGCCGCAGCCGAGGTCGAGCACCCGGGTGTGGGGCTCCACCCAGTCACCGATGATCTGCATGTCCACCGTGCGTTTTTCGACGAGGCGCGTCATGGGGAATGGTCGGAGATGGGAAATGTGGAAATCAGGAAAGCCGGAAAAGCTATTCCGGATCGGTTTCCTGGGTTCCTGATTTCCACATTCATCGTTCAGGCTTTCTAGATATTGAAATCCACCTCGACGGTGGCCTCGCGTTCGAGGAAGCCGCGGACGATGGCGTAGAGGTCCTCGGATTCGAGGAGGAAGGAGTCGTGGCCGAGGTCGGTCTCGAGTTCGGCGTAGGTGGCGCGCTTGCCGCAGCGGAGCAGGGCGAGGGCGATGGTGCGGTTCTGCTCGGGCGGGAAGAGCCAGTCGCTGGTGAAGCCGACCACGAGGGTCTCGGCCTGCACCGGGGCGAACGCGGCCTCCAGCGAACCGTAGGCCTGCGCGAGGTCGAACTGGTCGAGGGCGCGGGTGATGTAGAGGTAGGAGTTAGCGTCGAACCGGTTGATGAAGCTCTGGCCCTGATGCCGCAGGTAGCTCTCGACCTCGAACTGGATGTCAAAGGTGTAGGCGTCGCCGTTGGCCTCGGCTTTTTTCCGGCGGCCGAACTTGCGGTCCATGGAGGCGTCCGAGACGTACGTGATGTGCGCCATCATGCGGGCGATGGCGAGGCCGGTGCGGGGGCCGCCGTCCTTCGGGTATTCGCCCTGGTTCCAGGCCGGATCCTGCATGATGGCCTGGCGGCCGACCTCGTTGAAGGCGATGGCCTGGGCGCCCTCGCGGGAGGTCGTGGCCATGGCGAGGAGGCGGCGGACAAAGCCGGGGTACTCGATGCCCCACTGCAGCACCTGCATGCCGCCCATCGAACCGCCGATGACGGCATGGAGGGCGGAGACGCCGAGGTGGTCGAGCAGCAGCTTCTGGGCGCGCACCATGTCGCGGATGGTGACGAAGGGAAAGCTGATGCCGTAGGGCCGGCCGGTGGCGGGATCGAGGGACGAGGGACCGGTGGAGCCGACGCAGCCGCCGAGGCAGTTGGAGGAAATGACGCAGAACCGGTTCGTATCCACGGCGCGGCCGGGACCGATGAGGTTGTCCCACCAGCCGGGCTTGCGGTCGTCGGGGGAGTGGCGGCCGGCGCAGTGATGGTCGCCGCTCAGGGCGTGGCAGATGAGGATGGCGTTGTCGCGCGCGGGATTGAGCTGGCCGTACGTCTCGTAGCGAATGGTGAAGCCCGGCAGCGACTGTCCGCTCTGGAAAGTGAAGGGCCGGGCGTGGACGAAATCACGCGGCGCCACCAGGCCCACGCCGCCAGGCGCGGCCACGGTACCGGCGGCAGCAGAGGCGTCATCCAGATCGGGCATTGGGGGATTGGATACCGGACGGACCGGGGAGGCAAGCTAGGCTAGGGTCATACGGCGGCGGCGCCGCCGTGGTAGATCGGAGGTGGTAGATCGGAGATGGCTGGGTTCGATCTGCGATCTGCCCTCTTCCAGCTCCGAGCGCTCCGCGCTCACCCCTGGGCCGCGGCGCTGACGGCGTCGTCCATTTCCTCGTTCGAGAAAACCTGCTGCACGTCGTCCATGTCCTCGAGGGCGTCGTGCAGCTTGAGGATCGCCCGGGCGGCCTTCACGTCGGTGACGGGCACGGTGTTCGTGGGGATGTAGGAGATTTCCGCGTTCTCGGTCTTGATGCCGGCGTTTTCGAGGGCGTGGCTGACCTTGTCGAAGAGGTTGAGGGCGCAGCGGACCTCGAAGCCCTGCTCGCTGGCGATGACGTCGTCGGCCCCGGCTTCGAGGGCGATTTCCATGAGCTTGTCCTCGGTGGCCGATTCCTTCGCGATGAGGAACTGGCCGGCGTGGAGAAACTGGAAGGCGACCGCGCCGGAGGTGGCGAGGTTGCCGCCGTGGTGGACGAAGGTGGACCGGATGTCCTGGGCGGCGCGCTGCTTGTTGTCCGTCGTGCACATGACGATGAAGGCGATCCCGCCGGGGCCGTAGCCTTCGTAGGTGATCTCCTCGTACACCACGCCGGGCAGTTCGCCGGTGCCCTTCTTGATGGCGCGGTCGACGTTCTCGGCCGGCATGTTGGCCTCGCGGGCCTTCAGCAGGAGGGTGCGCAGCCGGGCGTTGGCCTCGGGATCGCCGCCGCCGGACTTCGCGGTGAGGGTGATGTCACGCGAGAGCCGGGAGAAGACCTTGCCCCGGCGCGAATCGGTGATGGCTTTGGCGCGTTTGACTTTGGACCACTTGTTATGACCGGCCATGGGGAATGGGAGTAGCGGGTAGCGGGTAGTGAGTAGCGAGTAGAAAGGCAGCGGAGATTGGGAGTTTCGAGTGCTTGCGACAGGTATTGGTTCGATATGCTCGCTACTCGCTACCCACTACTCGCTACTTCTTCTTCGGTGTCACATTCTTGATGGGTTTGCCGCCGGCCGGGGCCGGGGCGGGAGCGGGGGCAACGGGGTCGTCCTTCATGCGGTTGACGACGAGCTGCTGGCCGATGGTGAAGATGCCGTTGATGGTGGAGTAGAGCGCGAGGGCGCCGGAGAAGGTGTAGCAGAACACGGTGAAGATCCACGGCATGAGCTTGAACATCTTGGCCTGCACGTTGTCCGTCGTGGGCGTCGGCGTGAGGCGCATCTGGATGATCATCGTGGCGCCCATGAGCAGGGGCAGGATGTTGATCGGGAAGCCGAAGATGCGCCCGACGGTGTCGGGGGCGGAAAGATCCAGCGACCAGAGGAACGGGGCATAGCGCAGCTCGGCGGTGCTCTGCAGCATCTGGAAGAAGCCGAAGAAGAACGGCATGGTGATGAGGATGGGGAGGCAGCCGCCCATCGGGTTCACCTTGTGCTTCTTGAAGAGCTCCATCGTGGCGGCCTGCATCTTCTGGGGGTTGTCCTTGAACTTCTCGCGGACGGCCTGCATCTCGGGCTGAATCTTGGCCATGCGCTTGGCGGACTTGGAGGCGGCGAGCGTGGGCCAGAGGAAGACGATCTTGAGGATGAGCGTGGTGATCACGATGGCCCAGCCCCAGGCCCAGGTGGGGGAGAGTCCGACGATCCAGCCGTGCACCCAGGTCATGATGGTCAGGAGCAGCTGGCTGAAGAAGCGGAACATGCCGAAGTTCATCACCTTGTCCTGGTCGGCGGTGAAAACGTCGGTGTTCGAAAGGCGGCTGTACTCCTTGGGGCCGACGAAGAAACTCATGGCGATCTTCGCCTCGGCGTGCGGCGCGAGGGCGGGGACGTCGAATTGGGTGACGCCGGTGATGCCGTAGTTGGGCTTCTCCGGGGCGTCGAGGAACGCGGGCAGGGCGACGCGGCGGGTCACGAGGCCGGCGGCCGGGGCGTCGGGGGTCAGGATGGCGGTGAAGAACTGGTTGCTGACCGAGGCCCAGGTGACGGGACCGGCGGAAGGCAGGAAGGCCAGCGGTTCGCGGGAGCCGAAGCCGATCCAGCTGAGGAAGCCGCCGCCCTCGAGCTTGGAGCGTTCGACGAAATGCCGGTCCTTGCCGTCGGAATATCCCGTGGCGAGCTGCATGCCGTAGTCGTGCGAACTGATGGGGGCCGTGGTGCCGAGGCTCAGGGCGAGGCGCGGCAGGGGGATCGTCTGGTCGGTCAGATTGCGGAAGGTCGTCTCGTGGCGGAGCTGGTAGGGATCGTTTTTCTTGTCCGCCGGATCGGGCAGGAAGTAGCGGCGGGTGACCTCGATGCGCTTGTCAAACACCGCGCGGTAAACCACTTCGGCGGCGCTGCGGGAAACAACCTCAAAGTTGGTGTTTCGGTCCAGCCCGGGTAGGTCGGTGAAGGCCAGCATCGGGTCGGCATGCAGCTGGTTGAAGACAAAGGGTTCCGTGCCCTTGCGCAGGGCGGGGTAGATCAGCCGGTCCTTGGCATCGCGCTTGCGGAAGGCGACATCGCGGATGGCACCGCCGAAATTGGTCAGGCGAACCTCGACGTAGCTGTTGGCCAGCAGGGTGAGATTGGTTCCGGCGGAGTCCTTGACGACCGTGGCCGTGATGGTGGTGTTCTGCGGGTTGACGCCGGGGGCGTCGGCCGGGGCGGTGGTGCCGGCCGGGCTGGAGGTGGGGGAGGCGGGGGCCGCGGCGGGCGGCGTCACCGGGGCGGTGGGGGCCGGGGTGAGCTTTTGGCTGAAGTAGAGGCTGGCGAAGGCGGCCAGCATCAGCACGACGCCGATGGTGAGATTCTTTTTATCCATTGAAAATTGAAGGGTGGGTCAGTGAGTGACGGCCGCGCGGACGCGGACACAGGCCGGTGGGCGTTTGGAAGTCCCCGTCCGCCGAAGCCTCGGCGAAGAGGGAGGAACCGGATCGAAGCCGCCGGCGGACAGCGGCGTGCAACGGAGCAGGCGGCGCAGGGCGAGCCAGGAGCCGGCGAGGGCCCCGTGGGTGCGCACCGCCTCGGCGGCATAATGCGAACAGGTGGGAGCAAAGCGGCAGCCGCAGTTCGGCCCGAAAATCGCCGGCAGGACCGGTGAAACGGTCCGCTGGTAAAGCCAGACCAGGGCGAGCAGCGCGCGGGCGGGCAGCGACCGCAGGCGATGGAAAAGACTGGGCCCGGCTTCAGACATGGGCGGCGGCGGACATCTTTTGACAGGCGGTGGAGAACTTTTCCGCGAGTTCCGGGAAGGCCCAGCGGTTCACGGCCGCGCGGGCGACCAGCATCAGGTCGAGGCCGGGTGGCACCAGTGTCTGGTGCAGGCGGAAGACCTCACGGAGCCGGCGCTTGGCCCGGGCGCGGGCCACGGCTCCACCCACTTGGGCGAAGGAGGCGACAAATCCGACCCGTGTCGGTGCGGCGGACGGCGTCTCGCGGACGCGCCACCAGAGGGTAAAGGCCCCGCAATCGATACGCCGGCCCTGTTCCCGGAGCGTGCGAAAATCGCCCGGCCGGCGCAGGTGCTGCTCTGGTCGGAATCGCATGGGGCGGCCGGCGATGCAGGGCGCTGGAATCAGACGACCGTCAGGCGCTTGCGACCCTTGCGGCGGCGCGACGAAAGGACTTTACGGCCACCACGGGTGGCTTTGCGGGCGCGATAACCGATCTTGCGGGCGCGCTTCTTGCGGTGTGGGCGGAATGTAGGCTTCATGACTTTGAACGAAAAAGAGGGTCAGGAGTGCCGGACGGCTTGGGGAGTGTCAAGGGTGGGTTTCCCCGGCAGCTTCCCGGACGGCGGGAGGTGAACCTGCGCGCTCCGCGGTCGGCGTCAAACGACTCCCCGCGAAGGGTGCCGGTGCGTTCAGAGCACGAAGATGATGAAGGCGGCCGTAGCCATGAATGCGAGGCCGATCGTGGTCACGTAGAACATGGACAGGGCGATGCCCTTGAAAATGGTCCGCGGCCAGGAATTGCCGAACATATGCCGCAGCATGAAGATCGGGTAGATCAACAGCCACAGGTTGCTCGCGAGCTGGAGCCAGTCCGCCGCCCCGGTGCTCACGAAGCCGGTGAGGAACACCCAGCCGTCGCGCACCATGAACCAGAGGTAGAAGAATGTGTGGTAATGCAGGGACAGCACCAGGTGTTGGAGATACAGGCGTCCCGATTTGCGGAACAGGAGGCGGGTGTAGAGCGCGTACAGCGGCAGGCAGATGAGCAGAATCTTCGGGATGGCCACGATGAAGGCGTGCAGGACGTGCTGCCGGCCCTCCGGGTCCAGCAGCCGCCCGAGCTTTTCGCGGAAGTGTCCGGTATCCGGGGCGGGGCCGGCCTTTCCGTCGGAACCTTCTGCCGGTGTGGTGGCATCCGCATCCAAGCGCCTGACCCGATCCCGCTGGATCGTCTCGGCGGCCTCGCGCAGTTGATCCACCATGCGTTTCTCCTCGCTGCCCTCGGCCATATCCCCGCCGGCCGCGGCGATTGCCTCGGACAGGCTGATCGGTTTGCCGTCCACGAGCAGGGCCGCCTGACCCTCGGGACGGGCGGTGGTCTTCACCATCCGTTTGGAGGTGTCCTCGTTCAGGAAGGCGAGGAAGAAGAACAGGAAGCTGACAAAGACATACAGCCGGAAGGGCGGCATCTGGGAAGCGCGCTTGCCGGCATTGAATTCCACGGTCAGCCGGCCCGGCCGGAAAAGCAGCGTCACCACGTTGCGGAAGAGTTTCGCATCGAAGTGGAAAAAGTTCTCCAGCGCCTCGAGGAACGTGTGGCCGAAGGAGCGGTTGATGTCGAAGTCGTGCTGGCCGCAGTGATGGCAGAACGGGCCTTGCAGCGGCGTGCCGCAGTTCTGGCAGTTTTCGTGTCCGTCGTGATGATGGGCCGGCGGCTCGGTGCCCTGCGCCCCGGCGGCATCCGTCGCGAGTGCCCCGGACAACGACGGCGGCTCTGGTGCGGGAATATCGGCGGGTTCGGGGGTGTCGGGCACGGGCGGAGAAGAGCAGGTGGTGGGGATGCGTGCAATATCGCGGGAGAGCGGATTGCGGAAACCGGAGAGACGGATTCGACCCTGAAACCTGAGACCTGAAATGGGCGAGCGCCTGCGTGGGAGCGCGACCGCCCTCGGTCGCAATCTTCAACCGGCGGACAAGTCCGAGAACGAGAACGATTACGAGAAAGAGAACGACCGGGCCCGGGTCGGGATCGTACTCATTCTCGTAATCGTTCTCGTTCTCGCGGCCTTGGGGTAATTGTCCAATTGCGACCGAGGGCGGTCGCGCTCCCGGGGGGGCAAACCGCCATGTAATACAATACGTTACATGGTGGCCGGGGTTATTTGGCCGCCGCCGCTTCGTGCACCGGGGCTTTGAGGCCCGCGAGCGTGCCGCGGCCGGTGCTTTCGAGGTCGAGGACGATGACCTCGTTGCGACCCTTCTTCAGCCAGCAGCCGGGCAGGTAGAGCGTCTGCTGCGGACCGATGTGCCAGAAGCGACCGAGGTGCCGGCCGTTGACCCAGACGAGTCCCTTCTGCCAGCCGCGCAGGTCGAGGAAGGTGTCGCCGGTCTCCTTCACGCTGAAGTAGCCGCGGTGGAACGCCGGACCGGGCCGCGGCTTCGAGCCGAATTTCAGTTTCCTCAGGTACGCCGCGTCGCAGGGCAGGTTGTAGATCTGCCAGCCCATCACGATGCCGGCCGGGTAGGGGACGGGAAAGGCGACGTGGGCGGTGATGCCCTTGCGGTCGAGGATGAACGGCCCGTAGTTCACGCGGCCCATCGCCTCGACGAGGATGTCGAGGGCGGTGTCCTCCTTGCGCACGGGGATTTCGGTCGCGTTCTGGCCAAGCCGGCGGTCGAGGACGGCGTGGCGTTTGCCGTCGAGGTAAACGTGGCCGTAGTCGTGCAACTCGCGGATGGTGAGTTTGGCGCCGGGTCCGGCCTGCAGTTTCGACCGGTAGAGGATGAGGCCGTAATCCTGGCCATAGGCCTCCATGGAGCGCGGCTGCACATCGCGCACGGGTTTGGGCAGGTGGTCGAAGAGCGCGGCGGAGGCGGTGAGCGTGAAACGCGGGATGGCGATCACCGGCAGCGGGGCGGGCACGGGTGGGAGCGGGGCGGCGGCGTTTTTGCCGAAAAGCTCGCGCAGGGCGGTGAACTTTTCGTTGGGCCAGCCGGCTTCGGTGAGCGGCGAGCCGTAGTCGTAGCTGCTCGTGGTCGGCTGGTATTCGTCGTTGGGCCCGGTGTTGGCGCCGGCGCTGTAGCCGAACGAGGTGCCACCGTGGAACATGTAGATGCTGAAGGAGATCTTGCGCTCATGCATCCAGCCGAGCACGCGCACCGAGCGCTCGGCGCTCACGGGGGCGTTGCGCTCGCCCCAGTGGTCGAACCAGCCGGGGTAAAATTCTCCACAGGCAAGCGGCGAGTCGGGGCTGAACGCGCGCAACTCCTTGAGGTTTTCCTCGGGACCTTCCGGAAAATTCGCCACCGGGAAGGTCTTCGCCACGGAACCGCGGCGGAACGCGCCAGGGCCGTCGCAGGTGAAGAGCGGCACGTCGAAGCCGGCCTCGACCAGGGTGTCGCGCAGGAAGGCCATATAGGCCTTGTCGTCACCGTCTTCGCCTGCATTTCGTTCTCAACCTGCACGAGCAGGATCGGCCCGCCGCGCGAGATCTGGAGTTTCGCGAGTTCCTTGCCGATCGCGAGGAGGTACCGACGGGCGGCGGCGGTGAAACGCTCGTCCATGCAGCGCACGCGGATATCGGGCGTGGCGAGCAGCCACGACGGCAGGCCGCCGAAATCCCACTCGGCGCAGGCGTAGGGGCCGGGGCGCAAAATGACCTTGAGGCCTTCGGCGGCGGCGAGCCGCACGTACTCGGCGACGTCGGCCTGGCCGGTGAAGGTGAACTCGCCGGGTTGCGGCTCGTGGACGTTCCAGAAGAGGTACGCGCTGACCGTGTTGAGGCCCATGGCGCGCGCCATC
>JADJZJ010000053.1 GCA_016715765.1 Opitutaceae bacterium | reverse complement strand
CGGGCGGTGATGCGCCAGTAGTCGCGGGGCTTGAAATTGCGGATCTCCAGCTCGCGGGCGTAGACGATGGCGAGGGTGGGGGTTTGGACGCGGCCGACGGAGGCGACATTGCCGGCGCGGGAGCCGAACATCCGCTTGGTCAGCGCGCGGGTGCCGTTGATGCCGATGAGCCAGTCGCTCTCGCTGCGGCAGCGGGCGGCGTCGGCCAGGCCGGCCATTTGCGAACCGTCGCGGAGATGCTTGAACGCCTCGAGGATGCCCTCGTTGGTCATGGTCTGCATCCACGCGCGCTTGAAGGGCAGTTTGCACTTCGTGAGCTGGTAGATGTAGGTGAAGATGAGTTCGCCCTCCCGGCCGGCGTCGCAGGCATTGATGACGAGGTCGATGTCCTTGCGGGCGAGCAGCTTTTTCAGGTGGCCGAAGCGGTCCTTGGAATCGGCGATGGGCTTGAGGCCGAACTTGTGCGGGATGATCGGCAGGGTCTCGAGGCGCCAGAAACCGTATTTCTTCTTGTCGATATCCTCGGGCATCTCGAGTTCCACCAGGTGTCCGACCGCCGACGAGATCACGTATTCGTCGTTTTCGTAATGGTCGCCTTTCTTGTGGATTTTGCCGAGGGCGCGCGCGAGATCGGCCGCCACGGACGGCTTCTCGGCGATGATGAGTGACTTCATGAGCCGCGAGGCGTTAGGCGTCGCGCCGGCCGATTTCAAGGTTTAGTTTTTCAGGGCCCTCTGCCGGATGAATGACTTCCGATCAGATTTTACCGCAAAGAACGCAAAGTTTCATTCTGTTAGTGGGCTCGCCCGCGCGCCTATAGGCGCATCGGATGCTTCACCTGCGCTCCGACCTTTGCGTTCTTTGCGGTTAACCCGGATTGGGAGGTATCAGCCCGTCGCCACCGGCGTCTCGGCCAGCGCGCTGTCGAGGGCCTTGAGCAACTCCGCGATGGTGGCGTCGGTTTCGTCGCCCATGTTGGAAATGCGGAAGGTCTTGCCCTTCAGCTTGCCGTAGCCGCCGTCGATGACGAGGTGGTGCTTCGTCTTCAGGATCTTGTTCAGCGCCGGCAGATCAATGTTGCGCGTGTTGGCGAAGCAATTGAGCGACAGCGAACCGTAGGCCTCGGCGGGGAAGAGCTTGAAGCCGTTGGTCCGGCCCCAGGCGCGGACGGTTTCGTTGAGCCGCTTGTGCCGGGCGTAGCGGGCCTCGAGGCCCTCGGCGCGGATGTCCTCGAGCTTGGACTGCAAGGCGTAGATCAGCGGAATGACCGGCGTGCTCGGAGTCATGCCGTTTTCGTGGTTCTTCTGGAACTCCACGAGGTCGAAATAGTACCCGCGATCCTTGGCCAGGGCGGCCCGGGCGAGGGCGCGCGGGGAGGCGGAGAAAATCGACAGGCCGGGCGGCATGGCGAGGGCCTTCTGGGAACCGGTGAGCAGGATATCAATGCCCAGTTCGTCCTTCTTGATCGGCAGTACGCTGAAGGAGCTGACCGTGTCGACGATGGAAATGACCTCGGGAAACTCGCGCAGGACGGCCATGATGGCGGGCAGGTCGCTCATCGTGCCGGTGGAAGTCTCATTATGGATCAGCGTCACGGCATCGTAGCCGCCGGTGGCTAGTTCGCGGCGCAGGGCGGCCGGGTCGACCGGCTGGCCCCATTCGGAGCGGAGGGCACCGGCCTGCTTGCCGCAGCGGAGGGCGACATCGTTCCACTTGTCGGAGAAGGCGCCGTTCATGCAATTGAGCACCTTCTTCTGCACGACGTTGCGGAGGGCGCCTTCCATGACGCCCCAGGCGCTGCTGGTGGAGAGATAGACGGGGTCCTTGGTGTAGAACAGGGCCTGCAGATCCGGCTGGAGCGAGCGGTACAGTGCCACGAAATCGGTGCTGCGGTGGCCGATCATCGGCTGGGCCATAGCCCGCAGGGTCTTGTCGGAAACAGCGATGGGACCGGGGATGAAGAGCTTGTAGTTCATGGTGGCGGCTGGGCAGGTGTTGGAAAAACTGATTACGAAAGCGCCTTTCCAAAAGGCGCGTCAACCCTCATTGCTGTCAGTGCCGCATGTCGCAATCCTGGCTCAAGAAAAAGTCCAACGCCCTCGAGCTCTACACCGTCGACGTGATTCTTGGACGGCGGGCGGGGACCGGGACGGCGATCTATGCGGCTTTCCTGCACGCCCTGTCCTTCATTTTCAGCGCGTTGGCACAGTTGCGGTTCTGGCTCTATCACCACCGCATCCTGCATGACCAGCCGCTGGGCTGCCTGGTCGTCGTGGTGGGCAACCTCACCGTCGGCGGCACGGGCAAGACCCCCGTGGTGGAGAAATTCGCCCGCGCCCTGCGCGACCGCGGCCGGAAGGTCGCCATCCTGAGCCGCGGCTACAAAAGCAAGTCCACCCCGCGCTGGAAGAAGTGGTGGTGGGGTCTGACCCATGCCGAGGAACCGCCTCCGCGGGTGGTCAGCGACGGCGAGACCGTGCTGCTCGACAGCGAGCAGGCCGGCGACGAGCCCTACATGCTCGCGCGCAACCTCCCCGGCGTGATCGTGCTGGTGGACAAGAACCGCGTGAAGGCCGGGGCCTACGCGATCAAGCGCTTCGGCTGCGACACCCTCGTGCTGGACGACGGCTTCCAGTACCTGCCGCTGAAGGGCCGGCTGAACCTGCTCCTGGTGGACAAGACCAACCCCTTCGGCAACGGCCACCTCCTGCCGCGCGGCATTTTGCGCGAACCGGTGAAGCACCTGCGGCGGGCGTCGTACGTCTTCCTCACGAAGTCCAACGGCGAGCGCGACCTGGAACTCGAGGCCACCATCCAGAAATACAATCCCGGCGTGGATGTGATCGAGTGCGCGCACCGGCCGCAGTACCTCCAGCGTTTCGGCAACGGGGAGCGCCAGCCGCTGACCTGGCTGAAGGGCCGCCGCGTGCTGGCCTTCAGCGGCATCGCGACCCCGGAAAGCTTTGAGAAGTTCCTCCGCGACCTCGGCGCCAAGCTCGTGGCCCGCGAGCGCTTCCTCGACCACTACCGCTACGCCGAGGAGGACTTCGTGCAGCTCTTCGCCCTTGCCGAGCGCGAGGGCGCGGAGTGCCTGATCACGACGGAAAAGGATGCCGTGCGCATCCCGGAGGACCGGGCGTGCGCACTGCCCCTCTACTATCTGCGCCTGGAGATCGAGATCCTGCACGGCGCGGCGGACTTCGACGAGGCCGTGGGCCGGATCTGCTTTCCGCGGAGCGAGCCGTCCCGGAATCCCCTCGGCCTCTGAGCCCGGTGTTTGCCCTTGCCCGGGGCCGGCGCGTGCGTGTTAGTTCGCGCATGATTATTGACCAACGTTACCACCAACTGGCGGCGGGACTCACCGGATTTTCCACGGCGCTGAAAAAGGGCGAACGCGTGCTGATTGACGCCTTCGACATCCCGGAGGCGATGGTGATCGCCCTCATCCGGGCCGTCCGCGCCCGCGGCGCCCAACCCTATGTGCAGCTCCACCGCGCCCGCGTGACCCGCGAGATGACCCTCGGCGCCGAGGAGGCGCAATACGCCCCGCTGGCCGAGATCGAACTCGCCCGCATGCAGAAGATGGATGCCTACATCGCCATGCGCGGCTCGGAGAACATTTTCGAGGCCTCCGATGTGCCGGCTTCCCGCGTCCAGCTGGTCAGCCGGCTCATGAAGCCCGTGCTCGACCACCGCGTCGGCAAGACCAAGTGGGTCGTCCTGCGCTGGCCGACGAGCTCGATGGCCCAGCAGGCCGGCATGAGCACCGAGGCTTTCGAGGACTTCTATTTCAAGGTCTGCACCCTGGATTACGCGCGGATGACGCCGGGCATGAAGGCGCTGTCGGACCTGATGAAGAGGACGGATCGCGTGCACATCAAGGGACCGGGCACCGACCTGAAGTTTTCCATCAAGGGCATCGGCGCCCAGCCCTGCGGCGGCCTGCGCAACATTCCCGACGGCGAGGTGTTTTCCTGCCCCGTGCGCGACTCGGTCGAGGGCGTGGTCCAGTACAACGCCCCCACGGTCTATCTCGGCGCCTCCTTCGACAACATCCGCCTCGTCTTCAAGCAGGGCCGCGTCGTCGAAGCGACCTCGAGCAATACCAAGCGGCTCAACGAGATCCTCGATAGCGACGCGGGGGCGCGCTACATCGGTGAATTCGCGATCGGGTTCAATCCGCACATTCTCGAACCCATGCGCGACATCCTCTTCGACGAGAAGATCGCCGGCTCCTTCCATTTCACCCCCGGCCAGGCCTACGAGGAAGTGGGCAACGGCAACAAGTCGCAGGTGCATTGGGACATGGTCTGCATCCAGCGGCCCGAATACGGCGGTGGCGAAATCTGGTTCGACGGCAAACTGATCCGCAAGGACGGCATCTTCGTGCCGAAGCCGCTCCACAAGCTCAACCCGGACTACCTGCTCGGCGGCAAATCGTAAGGACGCACTGCGGCGGCTACTGGCAAGTTGTCTGAACGAGTAGCGCCCGGCCGTCGAGGGCCTCGATTAGCGCACACTGGACTTTCGCCCGCTCAGAGTGACAAACAGGCCCGCCTACCCCTGACATCGTCCTTCAGCACCGTGCTCGATTTCATCCAGGCGCTGCCCAAGACCGAGACGCACCTGCATGTCGAGGGCGCCTTGCCCTACGAGCTGCTGCACCGCTGGCGGCCGCAGGAATATCCCGCTCATCCGCCATTCAGGGAGCGCAGTTACCGCTATCCGTCCTTTCCTGATTTCGAGCGGACCCTGCTCTCGCAGGCGCTGCCGTGGTTCACCTCCGCGGACCGCTATTACGAGGCCTGCCGCGAACTTTTCGCCGGGCACGTGAAGCAGCAGGTGCGCTATGTGGAGACTAGTTTTCACCTGCCGGTCACCAAGTTCATCAACACCCCCGGCCCGGAGATCATCGCCGCGATCCGGGCGGCCGCACCGGCGGGACTGGAGGTCCGGGTCTTTGCCGGCATGCTCCGCAGCGACATCACGGGCGATCTGCGTCCGACCATTGATCAGCTCCACGAGTGGGACGATCTCGCCGGCGTGGACCTGCATGGCTACGAGCAGATGCCGACGGAGACCGGCACGGCGGCCATCTGGGCGCGACTGCGTGCGGCCGGCAAGGTCACCAAGTGCCATGCCGGCGAATTCGACGGTGCCGCCCGCGTGCGGGAGGCCATCGAGGAACTGGGTGTCACCCGGATCCAGCACGGCGTGCGCGCCATCGAGGATGCCGCCGTGGTGCGGCTGGCGGCCGACCGCGGGGTCACCTTTGATGTCTGCCCGCTCAGCAATGTCGGCCTCAGGGTCGTGCCCTCGATCGCCGCGCATCCCATCCGCCGGCTCATGCAGGCCGGGGTGCGGTGCACGGTCAGCACCGACGACCCGCTCTGTTTCGCCAACACCCTGACCGAGGAATACACCGTACTGGCCACGGAACTCGGATTCACCTGCGCCGAGCTCGGCCAGGTCGCCAAGAACGGCTGGGCGGTAGCCTCCGTCCCGCCAGCCCTCCGCCAGGCCATGCAGGAAGAGATCGACCGGATCGTGGCGGGCCGATAGACCGCAACATGGATTCCCAAATTTTCACCCTGGCGGCAGGCTGCCGCCCCCGCCGGGCGGACAAGGTGCTGGCCGAGGCTTACCCGGAATTCAGCCGGGTGGCCCTGCAGCGGGCCTTCGATGCCGGACTGGTGACCCTGGGCGACCGCGCGATCAAACGCGACCAGGCCGTGGCCGGTGGCGATGAAATCACCTTCAGCATGCCGGACGCCAAACCGGCGGCGTTGAAGGCCGTGAAGATCCCGCTCGATGTGCTGTTCGAGGACAAGCACCTGCTGGCCGTCAACAAGGCCGCCGGCATGATCGTGCATCCGGGCGCCGGCACCGGCGAGGACACCCTCGTGCACGCCCTGCTGGCGCATTGCGCCGGCAGCCTGAGCGGAGTGGGCGGCGTCGAGCGTCCGGGCATCGTGCACCGGCTCGACCGCGAGACTTCGGGAATCATTCTGGTGGCAAAGTCCGACCTGGCGCATCGCGGACTCGCGGAGCAGTTTTCCAGCCGCACCCTGCAGAAGGAATATCTCGCGCTGGTGACGGGCGCGCCGGGGCTGTTGAGCGGTTCCATTCGCAAGGCCATCGGCCGCAACAAGCAGCACCGGCACAAGATGGCCGTCGTGGAGGCCGAACTGGGCGGCCGGGATGCCCACACGGATTGGGAGGTGGTCGAGAAATACGGCAATCTGGCGGCGCTCATCCGCTGCCACATCCACACCGGACGCACGCACCAGATCCGTGTGCACCTCAAGTCGCTCGGACACATTCTGCTCGGGGATGAGGTTTACGGCTGGAAGCCCGACCCGCGGCTGAAGCAGCAGCCCCCGCGCGTGATGCTGCATGCCGCGCATCTGGTTTTCACGCACCCGATCACCGGTAAGACCATCGATCTCCGGGCGCCACTGCCGGCCGACATGGAGAAGATGGTGGCGAGCCTCCGGGCCGCCGCCAGGACCGCGGCCCTGCCCAAACGCCCGCCCCCTCGCCGGACGCATTCGCCCCATGTCCGCGAGGCCTGAGTTCGCTCCCTCCACCTCAAGCCAGCAGGATTCAGCAACCGAACATCACCTGTCGGCGCAGAATCTTCGTCCTGAAAAAGTGGTCGCATACCATCGCCGGACCTTCCTCAAGCACACCTCCATTCTTGCCGCCGGACTTCCGGCGCTCCCGTTTATTCCCAACCTGGCCATGAGTACTCCCCACGCCGTCGCTGCATCCACGCCCGTCTCTGTCGATCCGTCCGCCTTGGACCCGTTGCAGGAGGCGATTGCGGGTTACATGCTCGATTTTGCCCGCCTGCTCGCGCCGCACTTCGGCCCTTCGGGCAGCATGGACCTCGACCTGAAGGACTGGCCGTCGGCGCAAGGTCCCTCGTATTACAACCAGTTCGCCCATCATCCCTTTCTGCTCCTCGCCACGGGCGAGGTGCCGGGCGCGACCGCGGCCGAGCGGGCGAACTACGCGCAGATCGCCCTGCACAACATCGAGTACGTGCTCTCGATCACGGATGGGGAGTTTCACACCCCGCACTACTCACGCGGACGGGAGTGGGGCCGGCACATCGGGGAATGGCTCAATTACTACCTGTTGGGCTCGTTGGAATTGATGGAGCGGCACAACCTCGGCACGCCGGAATTGCGGGCGCGGCTGGGCCGGTCCGTGGCGGGTGCGGTGGAGGCGTTGCAGGTGCATTTCGCGGCGAAGTATCGTGAGACCCCCGGGGAGTTTGTCGGCAATCACGACACGTGGCACGGGTTGCTGTTCTACCAGGCCGGCCAGTACTTCAAGCGGCGGGAGTGGATGGATTACGCCCGCGATTTCTTTGCCCGTTGCGTGATTCCGTTCCAGACCGCCGATGGTTACTGGCCCGAGGGCAACGGCATCGTCGTGGGCTACGCCCTTGTCACCGCCGAGGCGGTGTCGCTCTATGCCGAGGCCTCCGGGGACCCCGCCGCACTGGCCTGTATGGGCCGCTTTGCCGGTTTTCTTGAGCATCTCAGTTTTCCCGACGGCTCGTCCTCGGTCGCGTTGGACGTGCGGATGCGTTATCATTCATCGCCCTTCATGTTCCTGCCGCCGACCTTCCTGCGCACCGCCGAGGGCCGGAAGCAGGTGGCGCAGCGCTTGTCCGCAGGGCGGGCCCAACTCGCGGAGAAGGGCGTGCGCGACAACGCGGCGCAGGGCTTTGCGTTCTATGGATCATTCGCGGCCCTGGCCTTCGCGCCCGGGCTTTCGGCGCGGCCGGCCTTCACCATCGAACCGCCGCTGACCCTGCCGGTCGCCTGCGCGCGTTCAGACGACTGGCAGGCCTGCCTGTCGTGGCAGGTGGTGCCGGAGCATCCGAGCCGCTTTGTGCTGGATTCGCAGAATTTCCTGGAGATCTGGCACCGCGCGGCGGGTTACCTGGCCGGCACGGGCAACAGCAAGTACATGCCCCGTTTCTCGACCGTGCGTCGCACGAATGCGGGCCGGGCCTATGTGCCGGTCCGCACCCGCTGCATCCGGGTGACGAACGATGCCGCGGAGGTGGGCTATTCGTTTGGTGATGATGAGATCGTGATCGCAGTCGGCTTCACCGGCGGTTGCTGCGAGGTGACGGCGCGCGTGGCCAGAGGGGAGGCGGGGGTGGAGTACGAATTCGGCCTGCCCCTGGCCCTGCATCCCGGCGAGACCCTGACCAGCGAACATGGCACGGACCGCCTCGATCCGACGGTGCTGATCCATCACCAAGGCGGTCCGCGGCCGCAGCGCGGCTTCAAGTGGCGGGGCTTGGAGTGGACGCTGCCCGAGGGGACGATGTTCGATTACCCGCTTGTGCCGCACAACTCCTACACGCAGGACGGCCTGCCCACCCGCGAGGATTATGTGGGCCGCTTGAGCTTCCCGCTCACGGGTGAAGCCAAGGTGATCCGGATCGGGTGAGCGTCGGCAGACAACATGTAACGCATTGTATTACATGTAACCCGAGCCGCAGGTGCGGCAGGGGTAGACTTCCCTTATTGTAGGAGCGGCTTTATGCCGCGAACGGGAGCGCTTCATCGCGGCATAAAGCCGCTCCTACAGTTTTATGTCATGAGACGGCAGCGAGCATTTCCCTGGCGAGACCGTAGCGGAGATTGTAGAGGGAGTGACGGTAGGATTCGAAATGACCGAGTTGCGCGATGGCCAGATAGGTGGCTAGGGCGGTGGGATAGACGTCGGCACGGGCGGGCGGAAGACCCGGGAAGCGCTGGCGCTCGGTCAAAGGCATGACCTTCAACCGGTCGAACTGCGCGGCGAGTTCGGCCACGGGGAGCAATGACGAGCCCATGCCGGCGGTAGCTCCCGACTTAAGCGCCGCGATGGCGCGCGCAACGGTCAGCGTGCCGCCGGTGCCGACTGCCACGGCGCTTGCGGGAAGATCGAAGCGGAAGCCGGCGGAATCGAAGTCGACGCGGCATGCTTCGGCGATGCTGGCGGCCGCGTTGGCCGGCAGGGCTTGGCTGGAATCGGCGAACAGTTTTTCAGTCAGCCGCACGCAACCCAGGCGCAGGCTGGCGGCCTGCTGGACGCGGCGCTGGCGGAAGGCGAGGCACTCCAAGCTCCCGCCGCCGAGATCGAAGACGTAGAAATCCTGCAGGTCGTGCAGGTCGGGATCACAGGTCAGGCCCGCGCCAATGTAGTTGGCCTCTTCCGAGCCGGTGAGGATGCGGATGTCGTGGCCGGTGGCGGCCTTGACCTCGACGCGGAACCCGGCGCCGTTGGCCGCATCGCGAACCGCGCTGGTGGCGACGAGGAGGGTGCGAACGGGTTGCAAGGGCTCGGCGGCGGCGAGCAACTGGCGGATGGCCGCGAGTCCGCGGTCCATGCCTTCGCGGCTGAGTTCGGGCCGGGCCCGGCTGATGCCGGTGCTGATCCGGGCATCAAGCGATTGAAAGAGTTCCGTCTGCATCGAACCGTCGGCCGCGGTGCGCGCGACCAGCACCTTGATCGTGTTGCTGCCGATATCAATGACGGCGACGGCGGGCGAGGGCATGTCAGAGGACAAAATCAACGGGGGCGATGAGCAGGACGAATTCGCCCTTGAGGCTGGCCTTGGCGAGGCGGTCGCGCACGGCGGCGGCCGGGCCGACGAAGAAGGTTTCGTGGATCTTGGTGACTTCCTTCGCCACGCAGATGACGCGGTCGGGGCCGAGGGTGGCCACGATCTCATCCACCGCCTTGTCGATGCGATGGCAGCTTTCGTAGAGTGCGAGGGTGTAGTCGAAGGTCCGGTGCTGCTCGAAAAAGCTGATCCGAGCAGCCGACTTGGCCGGCAGAAAACCCACGTAGAGAAAACCATTGGTCGGCAGGCCGCTCGCGCTCAGCACGGCGGTGAGGGCGCTGGGACCGGGCACTGGGACCACAGGCAGTCCGCGGCGCCGGCAGGCGCGCACGAGCCGGAAGCCGGGATCGCTCAGCGCCGGTGTGCCGGCATCACTGACCAGGGCGATGGATTTGCCGCTGGCGAGGAGATCGGCGAGGCGTTCGGCGGCCTCGGTTTCGTTGTGCTCATGGTAGGAGGTGAGCTCCTTGTGCAGCCCGAGACGCGTCAGCATGGCCCCCGTGGTGCGCGTGTCCTCACAGGCCACCAGATCGACTCCGCCCAGGATGGCCCGGGCGCGCTCGGTCAGGTCGGCGAGGTTGCCGATGGGCGTGGCCACGACGTAGAGGTGGCCGGGTTGCGGGACGAGCGAGGCGTTTTCCGACATGGCGGGGACACTCTGCGGGCGAGTCACCCGCGCTCCCAACAAAAAAATCCGGCCGGAGCCGGATTTTGCACTGCGGAGAATGGTCGGCTTTTAGCGACCCTGGCCTGGATTCGAGAGACCGGGAATCTGGCCTTCCCAATCGGCGGGACGGCTCCACGGTATGGAGGAATCGCCGCGGCGGGTGGTGCAACCGGTCAGGGTCAGACCCAGCAAAAGGAGCAAGGAACCGAGGAGGGCGGGCTTGGCGTATTTCATGGAATCAATCGGTTAAGACAGCGGATGCGCCCTTATGCAAGGCGGCTTGCAGGCTGGCGGATCGCATTTGGGCGATGGAATGGTTTTCACGCACGTCGCAGATGTGAACCGTGGCACCGGCAAGTGTTCCCCGCCTAATTGCGAGAAGCGACGGCGGTGCAAATCATGGGATGCTAATTCTTTAGGAGCCAGGACCTGCAGCCTCAATGTGCTCTTTGCCGCGGATAACGCGGATAACGGAGGTATAATCCGCGACTATCCGTGTGATCCGCGGGAAATATTCAGTGGCTCAGGCCTGGGTGTAGGTCGACTCGAACCAGGGCTGCCTCGCGGTCTTGCGGACGGAGCCGTTGGCGGCGAGGTGCTCGAGGATCTTGAAGGAGAGTTCGGGGTCGCCGCCGACACTGGCGGCGAGTTGCTCGGCGGTGAAGGCCTGGGCGGGCGCGGCCTTGAGGGCGGCGGCCAGCTTGAGCTTCAGGGCGATGACTCCGCCGGCGGCCTTCTTGCCGGCTTCGACGCCGGGCTGATGGTAGGCGTTGATGCCGATGAGCGAGGCATAGAGACCGACCACGCGCTCGTAGAGGGCGATGAGCAGGCCGAGGGTGCGGGGCGAAACATCCGGCACGGTGAGGGTCACCGAGGCCCGGTTCTTCTCGGTCAGCGCGGCGCGCGTGCCGAGGTAGAAGCCCTGCAGGAAGTCTCCGCTGGTGATGCCGGGCTCGACTTCGAGCGAGTCACCGGCGCGGTCCTTCAGCACCTCGATGAAGGTGACGAAGAAATTGTTCACGCCTTCGCGCAGCTGCTGGACGTACGCGTGCTGGTCGGTCGAGCCCTTGTTGCCGTAGACGGCGATGCCCTGGTTGACGACGTTGCCCTTGAGGTCGAACTCCTTGCCGAGCGACTCCATGACGAGTTGCTGCAGGTAGCGGGAGAAAAGCAGCAGGCGGTCCTTGTAGGGCAGCACGACCATGTCCTTCGACCCCCGGCCATCGGTGGCGAAATACCACATGGCGGCGAGGAGCGCGGCGGGATTGTCCTTGAGCGAGGCCTTGCGGGTGAGCTTGTCCATCGCGGCGGCGCCGGCGAGAAGCTGGTCAATCTTGATGCCCTGCAGGGCGGCGGGCAGCAGCCCGACCGCGCAGAGTTCGGATGTGCGGCCGCCGACCCAATCCCACATGGGGAAACGGGCGAGCCAGTTTTCCCTCACCGCGAGCTGATCGAGCTTCGAATTCGCGCCGGTGACGGCGACGAAGTGCTTGGGGTAATCGAGTCCGGCGGATTTGAAGGCGGCTGCGGCCTCGAGCATGCCATTGCGGGTTTCAGCAGTGCCGCCCGACTTGGAAATGACGAGGACGAGGGTCTGCTTCAGTTTCGAACCGATCTCGCGCAGCACATAGTCCATGCCGTCCGGATCGGTGTTGTCGAAGAAGCGGACGTTCAGCTTGTCGCGACCGGCCCGTTGCCGTCCGAGCGCATGGCTGGCCAGTTGCGGACCCAGGGCGGAGCCGCCGATGCCGATGACGAGCAACTCGCGGAACTTGCCGGCCGGTCCGGCGATCTCGCCCTTGTGCACCTTGGCGGTGAATTCCTTGATGGCGGCGAGGGTATCCGTGATTTCAGCGGCCAGCTCCGGTGTCGGTGCCAGCTGCGGCGCGCGCAGCCAGTAGTGTCCGACCATGCGCTGCTCATCGGGATTGGCGATGGCGCCTTTTTCCAGCGCCGCCATGTCGGCGAACGCCTGCTGCATGCGCGGCTCAATCGACGCGAGGAAATCGTCCGGGAACGGGATCCGCGAGATGTCGAGGGCGACGCCGAGATTCGGATACTGGTAGCAGTGGGCTTTGAAGCGGTTCCAGGTCATGGGGGGGCAGGGAGTAGCGAGTAGCGGGTAGTGAGTAGCGAGTAGAAGACAGCGGCGGCGCGCAACGGAATGCTCGCTACCCGCTACCCACTACTCGTTACTTTTGCATCACAGATACTTGTCCGTCACCGCGCCTTCGGAGGCGGTGGAGACGAGCTTGGCGTATTTGGCGAGGACGCCGCGGGTGGCGGACGGTTTGCGGGGCTTGCGGGCCTTGAGGCGGGCCTGGATCTCCCTGGCGGGGATGTCGAGGTTCAGCCGGTTGGCCTTGGCGTCGATGGTGATCGGGTCGCCGTTGCGGACGATGCCGATGGGGCCGCCGATGGCGGCTTCCGGGGTGATGTGGCCCACGACAAAACCGTGGCTGCCACCGGAGAAACGACCGTCGGTGATGAGGGCCACTTCCTTGCCGAGGCCGCGGCCCATCACGGCGCTGGTCGGCGAGAGCATCTCGCGCATGCCCGGGCCGCCGACGGGACCCTCGTTGCGGATCACGATGACGTGGCCGGGTTTGACCTTGCCGCCGAGGATGGCAGTGAGGGCATTCTCCTCGCTCTCAAACACGATGGCCTTGCCGGAGAAGACCAGGCCTTCCTTGCCGGAGATCTTGGCCACGGCGCCCTTGGGCGCGAGGTTGCCGTAGAGGATGCGCAGGTGGCTGTCGGCCTTGATGGGGTTGGAAAGCGGGCGGATCACGTCCTGGTCGGCCGGGTAGGGGCCGACGTCCTTGAGATTCTCGGCCAGCGTCCTGCCGGTGACGGTCAGGCAGTCGCCGTGGAGCAGGCCGGCGTCGAGCAGCACCTTCATGAGCGGCGGCAGGCCGCCGATGCGCGTGAGGTGGGACATCGAGTACTTGCCCGAGGGCTTGAGGTCACCGAGGACGGGGACGCGCTTGCCGATGCGGGTGAAGTCGTCGATCGAGAGGCGGACGCCGGACTCGTGGGCGATGGCCAGGAGGTGCAGGACGGCGTTGGTCGAACCGCCGAGGGCGATGACGACCGTGATGGCGTTCTCAAAGGCTTTCCGCGTGATGATGTCGCTCGGCCGGATCCCGGCCTTCAGGAGGGCGATGGCAGCTTCGCCGGCACGGCGGCAGTCTTCCTTCTTCTCCTTGCTGATGGCGATCTGGTTGGAGCTGTTGGGCAGGCTCAGGCCGAGGGCCTCGATGGCGGAGGCCATGGTGTTGGCCGTGTACATGCCGCCGCAGGAGCCGGGGCCGGGCACGGAGCAGGCCTCGATCGCCTTCAGGCCGGCGTCGTCGAGCTTGTTGGCGGCGTGTTTGCCGATGGCTTCGTAGACGGAGACGATGTCGCACTCGTGCTTCGTGTCGGGATGGATGCCGGGGAGAATGGTGCCGCCGTAGACGAAGACCGATGGACGGTTGAGCCGCGCCATGGCCATGATGCAGGCGGGCATGTTCTTGTCACAGCCGCCGATGGTCACCAGGGCGTCGAAGCCCTCGGCGCCGGCGACGGTCTCGATGGAGTCGGCGATGACCTCACGGGACACGAGCGAGTAGCGCATGCCGGGCGTGCCCATGCTGATGCCGTCGGATACGGTGATGGTGCCGAAGATCACGGCCTTGCCGCCCGCGGCATTGGCGCCGGCTTCGGCGTCGCGGGCGAGCTGGTCGATGTGCATGTTGCACGGCGTGACCATGCTCCAGGTCGAGGCGATGCCGACGACCGGCTTGCTGAAGTCGGCCTCCTCGAAGCCGACGGGGCGGAGCATCGAGCGGGCGCCGGCCCGGCTGGGGCCGTCGAGCACCACGGAGGAATGGGGGCGGAGCGGATTTTTGGATGAAGCAGTACTCATGGTCAGGAGTGTCAGCGAACCAGACGCCGCAGAGGCGGGCAAGACTGCTGTACCGCAAAAATTCCCCCCCCCAGGCCCCCCCCCCCCCCCGCCCCCCCCCCCGGCCCCGGGTCCCCCCCCCCCCCGGGGGGGGGGGGGGGCTTCCTCCCCCCGCCGCCCCCCGGGCGGCCCGCGCATCCCCCCCCCCCCCCCCCCCCCCCCCCCCCCTCCCCCCCCCCAACTCCCGCCCCGGGCGCGGCCCCAGCCGCCCAAAGGGGCAGATCAAGTTCTGGCCAATGCGGAAAATTCCCCTGCTTTTCATGATTGCTTAGCCCTGCGGCCCCACCTTCATTCGGACTTCCTACACCGCATGGCATTCAATCTGAAAAAAGTGCTCAAGGCGCTGCTCTTTTCCTCGAACCAGCCCCTGGCCATCAATGACATCCAGGCGGCTTTCACGCGCTTCCACGAGCAGACCGAACTGCCGCCGGCAACCGACGCCGTTCCGGACGGCACCGCGCCGGAGGCCGGGGCCGTGGTGCCACCGGTTGAAGAAAGCCCCGAGATCATCGTAGAAGTGCCGAGCGACCCGGAGCTTTATCAGGACGTGCCTTCGCTGGTCACCACCACGGAAATCCGCGAGGCGATGGATGCGATTTCCCTGGAGTTGAAGGCCGCCAATGAGGGCCTGCTGCTGATTGAAGGCGCCAACGGCTACCGGCTCGTCACCCATCCGCACTACGCCCGCTGGGTCCGCATCCTGCGCGACGACCCGCCGCCGCTCAAGCTGAGCCAGTCCTCCCTGGAAACGCTCGCCATCGTGGCTTACCGCCAGCCGGTGACGCGCACGGAACTGGAGACCATCCGCGGCGTCTCGGCCGAGGCCGGCATCAACAAATTGCTGGAGCGCGAGCTGATTTACATCGTGGGACGCGCCGACCTGCCCGGCCGGCCCATCCAGTACGGCACCACCGACCAGTTCCTTGAGTTCATCGGCATCAAGTCCCTCGACGAACTGCCGGCCTCGGATGTGCTCTCCAACCGGCAGATCGATGACTGGCTGCAGACGGCGGCCAGCGCGACCAAGCCTCCGACCGACGCCGAGATGGGCCTGCCGCTCGAACAGGGTGAGGGAGTCACGCCCAATCTTGAGACGGTCACGGTCGAACACGAACACGCCCCGGTCGAGGGTTCGGAACCCGCGCCGGCGGACGACAAAACCACCTGACCATGGAACTGGGCCCCATTCGCGAAAAAATTGACGAGATTGACCGCCAGCTGGTCAGTCTGCTGAACGAGCGCCTCGCGCTCGCGGCCGAGATCGGCAAGGTCAAGCGCGGCCAGGGCGGTCAGATTTACGTCGCGGAACGCGAGGACGCCGTCCTGCGCAAGGTCACGGCGCAGAATAACGGTCCCATGAAGCAGGAGGCGCTCAAGGCCATCTACCGCGAGATCATGTCCGCGGCCATCGCCCTCGAGAAACCGCTGCTCATCGCCTATCTCGGCCCCGAGGCCAGCAACACGCATGCGGCGGCCATGAAGAAGTTCGGCGCGAGCGTGGATTACCACGCGATGCCGACGATCAGCGACATCTTCACGGCGGTGGAAAAGGGCGAGACCGACTATGCGGTGATTCCCATTGAGAATTCCACGGAAGGCTCGGTGCGCGAGACCCTGGACAGCTTCGTCGAGAGCGACCTGAAGATCGTCGCCCAGATCTACACCGAGATCACGCACGCGCTGATTTCCCGCCTGCCGCTGGAACAGATCACCAAGGTGTACTCCAAGGACCAGGCCCTGGGCCAGTGCCGTCACTGGCTTCAGCGCCACCTGCCCAACGCACAGTTGATCGAGTCCTCCAGCACGTCACGGGCGGTGCAGATCGCCAAGGACGAACCCGGGGCGGCGGCGGTGGCCAGCGAACTCGCGGCGCAGTTTTACGGCGTGCCGGTGCTGGTGAAGAACATCCAGGACAAGGCCGACAACACCACGCGGTTTTTCGTGCTCGGCCGGCAGGCGTCGGGCCCGGTGGGCAACGGCAAGGACATCACGAGCTTTCTCGTTTCGCTCGGCGACGAGGCCGCCTCACATTCCGGCGCGCTGCTCAGGATGCTCATGCCGCTGGCGGAACGGGGCATCAATCTTTCGAAGGTGGAATCACGCCCCAGCAAGAAGCGCCCGTGGGATTATTACTTCTTCATCGACGTCACCGGCCATTACGAGGACGCCAACATGAAGGAAGCCCTCGGCGAGCTGCGCAAATTCTGCCCGATGGTGAAGTGGATGGGCAGTTATCCGGCGATCAGCTGAGTAAGATGATCCATTTGCCGGCGGGTATCACGAAATCGCCTGCGAGCAGGCTCCTACCTTCGGCGCTAACAATTGCTCGGGCCTAAACCAACAGCGTCTGCCACTGGTTCTCGCGCGCGGCGCGGGCGGCCTTCAGGGCGCCGATCGCGACGTAGCGCTTGAAGTCATGGCCGGCGAGGCGGACCTTGGGGGCTTCGAAGCCGTCATCGGCCAGCTTCTTTTGCAGTACGGTATCGATGCCGCGGATTTGCGAACCGCCGCCGGTCACGATGATGTTCTGCAGCAGCGTGACGACGGAATCGGACGACGCGCGACCGATCAGGGTCGTGAGCGCCGGATAGATTTTGTCGATCAGGGCATTGCAGGCATTGCCGACCACATCGGCGATCTCAAGGGTGTGGCCCTTGCCGCCGATGATGACCTTGACGTCGAGCGGCCGGCGCGAGGGGCCGACATAGGCGTGGGCCTCCTTGAGCTCGCGAATGGTGTGGCGGGTCAGGCCGTTGCCGGGATACGTGCGCAGGAGTTCGGTTTCCATGAGTTCGTCAACGGCGTCACCGGCGAAGGGAATGCAGATCTGGTCGTCGCGGCCCGGGAAATAGCCCTGGACCAGACAGAGGTCGCTCGTGCCGCCCCCGATGTCGATGAAGAGCGAGTTGATCACCGGATCAATGTAGCCCGGCTGTCCAAGCCGCGTGGTATCACGGAAGCCCAGCGCCGCAAGGAACGGCTCGGGGATGAGGAGGACCCGGCTGAAGATGCCGGTGGCGCAGCGGCGGATGTCCTCGTGGGCCGCCTCGTCGGCGTTGGCCGGGGTGCCGATGACCGCGCGAATGTCCGCCGAACCGGACGGATCGACGAGCTTGCGGATGTGCAGGAGGAAATCCCGCGCGGCGGCCTGGTGGGTGACGACACCCTGGTGCACCGGATTCACGAGGTTGACGTGCAGCTTGTTCTGCAGGGCCTCCTCGCCGTAGAGGATGCTTGCGTTGCCGGCGATGATGCCGTCAACGATGCCCTCCTTGACGTAGCCGACGAAGCTCGGGACCACCTTGCTGACCGTGATGTCATCGCTGCCGCCCGGCCCGGCCAGCACACAGGACTTGTTGGTGCCAAGGTCGAAGCCGACGAGGATCGCCTTGCTGGATTTGGCGGGGCCCGGCGTGCGGGAGACCGGGGAGGCAAGGGTGGAGGCCACGGAGTTGTTCCCGGCGGCGGTGCTCTTTTCAATGGTCGCAGTGGTCATGATGGATTTCGTGAGGTTGTGATGCAGGGTGGGGTTGAGAGTCAGGGCCGGCCGCGGTTCACGCTGCGTTGCTGTGCGAGCACGCAATCGATCATGTCCGCGATATCGACCGGCTTGGTCGCGACCGGTGCCGGGGAGCGGTCCGGGAACAGGCGGCGGGCGGCACCGGCGGGGGCGCTCAAGGCGTTCTCGGTCATCCGATCCAGCAGCAACGGCGCCAGCAGTTCGGCGACGGCGAGCGCATTATGCACGCGTTCCTCCTCCATCTGGAAAAGTCCGTCGCGGTAGGTAATGAAGGCGGCAGTCTCGCCCTCGGCCGGCGTGATTTTTGCCAGGGCCCGGGGGAGTTCGTGGTCCGTGAGCCGCGCGGCCGCTATGGATTCCCCGCGACAGCGCAGCAGGCAGATGCGCCGGTAGATCGCCGCCACGTCATCCCAGGGTGACGCTACTTTGGCGGACGGGAACTGCACAGCGGTATTCAAGTTCGCGGCGCTAGACCACGGAATGCAGCACCGGTTCGCGGAAATTTTTCATCCGCCGGGCTGCGACATCCGACTGCCGGTGTCCGGCTGTAGGAGCGGCTTTATGCCGCGATGTTGCGTTCCCGATCGCGGCATAAAGCCGCTCCTACAGGGAAGGCAGGTCTTCTACCGCCCGACCTCGGTCTGGCTCGCGTCTCGCTCCATGAACAGCAGGGGGCGGTCGCCGTAGCGGAAGTGGAATATCGCCGCCAGGACCGCGCCAATGAGCACGAGGGTGAGGATCAGATAGATGAAACAGCCGCGGCGGGCCTGCTGGCTGGCCTGGACCGGATCGGGCAGGGACACCACGGATTCGAGGGCGATGTTCTCCGGCGGACTGACGGCGGGCTGGGGAGCGGCGACGGGCGCGGGCACTGTGGGCTGGGTGCCGCTGCAGGCGGCGATTTCCCGGTCGAGCCAATCGGCATGCTGCTGGATCAGGGCGCGCTGGCGGCGGAGTTCGGAAAGGCGGTCGGACATGGGTGGGCGGCTTACGCAGGCGACCCTCCTTCGCTGAAGCTTCGGAGGGTTGTCGGTCCAATGGACCGACAAAAAAACGCAGCCCGGTTTGGGCTGCGTTTGAAAGCTTAAACTTTGGCGGTCGTTCAGACGACTGCGACCTTGCGGTGCGCCTTGTCGAACTTGAGCGTGCCGTCCTTGAGCGCGAAGAGCGTCCAATCGCGGCCGGTGCCGACGTTCTTGCCGGCGTGCATCTTGCTGCCGCGCTGGCGGACGATGATGTTGCCGGCGATGACGGTCTGACCGCCGAAGAGTTTCACGCCGAGCCGCTTCGATTTGCTCTCGCGGCCGTTGCTGGATGTTCCCTGACCTTTTTTATGCGCCATGACGTTAAATTCTCCTTAGGCTTTGATGGACTCGATTTTGATGACCGACAGTTCCTGGCGATGGCCGCGCTTGCGCTCCATGCCCTTGCGCTTCTTTTTCTTGAAGACGATGACCTTGTCACCGCGCTTGTTCTCCAGAATCTTGGCGGAGACCACGGCACCGGCGAGCGTCGGGGTGCCGAACTTGAAATTCGTGCCTTCACCGGCGGTCAGGACATCCTTAATCTCAACAGTGGCACCGGCTTCCGTATTCGGGTAGCGGTTGACGATGAGAATATCCCCTTCGGTCACAGTGAACTGTTGGCCTTGGGTTTTGATAGTGGCTTTCATAAATAAAACCGCAGAGAAAGCGGTTTCGTGCGGGTGAAAGCAAGGATTTATTTCTCGGTTTTCTCCAATTCCGGCTCGGGATCGGGCGGAATGGTCTCGCCGGCCTTGCGGTAGGATTCCCATTCGAGAGTTGAGCGCAGGTTGTGGTGGTCGCGCGACTTGTAATCCGGGGGATAGACGATGCGCTCGGAGGGCGCGGCGTTGCGGTAGGCCAGGGCCTCCAATTCCGCCTGCCGGCGGAGGGCGGCCAGCCGGGCGGCTTCGCGGTCGGCGAGGTCGCGTTGCTCCTGCTCCAGCGCGCGCAGCTTCTCCAGGGCGGCCAGCCGGGCGGCATTGGCGGCGGCCGACTCCTGTTCGCGCAATTCGGCGAGCCGGCGGGCCTCCCCCTGGGCCGCTTCCTTCTCCGTCCGAAGACGTTCCGTCTCCGCCTGCATGCGGGCGAGGGCGGCCTCAGCCTCGGCGCGCTCGGCCGCTGCCCGGCTCTGGGCGGCCTGCAACTCGGCCAGGCGGCGTTCCGATTCCCCGGCTTCGCGCCGGGCCTGCATTTCGGCCAGGCGGTGGGCTTCCGCCACAGCGGCGGCGCGACGCTCCAGCTCCGCGAGGCGCTCGCGCTCGGCGATTTCCTGGCTGAGCGCCCGGGCCGCCTGCTCGTTCTCCTGCTTGTGCCGCACATAGCCGCGGTAGCCCAGGTACACACCGGTCAAAATTGCGAGGAGTACGGAAAGAAGCAGGAGTTTTTTCTTCATCACAGTGGAGTGACCCCGGTTTCAACGGGAGGTTCGGGGGTCAAACCCCAGCACGCGGCCTCAGTGCGCCAGTGGCAACGGGAAATCCGCCACGCCGGGGTGCGCCGCGTTGGCCGCGGCATAGGGCAGGGCGTGGCGAATGGCGTCGGGCAGCGACCGTCCCTGCTGGCAATGGGCCTGCAACAGGCAGGCGAGGAACACGTCACCCGAGCCGGTGGGAGAAACCTCCTTGAGCCGCGGCGGCTGAAATTCCAATGGCTCGCCCGATTGTGGTGCCAGCCAGATTGAGGCGGCCCCATCGGTGACGATCCAGTTGCGCACTGGATGGGCGGCGCGGATTTGTCGCAGACGTTCCGGCAGGGGGATCCCCGGTGCGGCCGGGGGCGCAAAGGCGTCGAATTCCTGCCGATTGATTTTCACGAGGGTGAGTGGATAGTGCGCGAGCCAGGCGAGCGGCGGTCCGTAGGCATCGGCCACTACGACGCCGCGTTGCAGCCAGCGTTCGATGGCGCCGCGCACCGGCGCGAATGCGGCTCCGGCCCAGCCCGGGAAGCTGCCGCAGAGGGCCAGCACCTGACCGGCCGGAACGCCGTCGAGCCAGGCCGCGCAGGCGGTCAGCGCCGCGGCATCCGGCGCCACGTCGGGACCGAGGAAGGTCGTCTCCGGCCGGGCACCGCTCCAGATCACCGTGCCGGTGCGGGAGGGCGCCTGCGTGGCAAAGGCCTGAAAGGCAATGCCGCGCCGCCTGAGCCAGGCCTCGCTTTCGGCCCCGGGGGCGCCGCCGGCAAAAAAGAGCGCGGTGTTCGGCGCGCCGAGCCGGGTCAGCATGTTGGACACGTTGATGCCCTTGCCCCGGGTGTGAAAAACCTCGCCCACGGCCCGTTGGGTGCGGCCGGGTTCCCAGTCCGTGAATTCGAGCGTGCGCTCCGCGAGCAGGTTGCCGGTGAGGGTGTAAAGATGCGGAACGGGGCTCATCGTTTGCCGGGCCGGTAGAACACGTAATTGATGAAGAAGTCGAGGCCGAGCACGCCGCTCAGGGTGCGGATGTTGCGCATCGCGCCGAACACCATCGTGAGGCTGCCGGCCTGCGTCTCGTGGATGCGCAGGAGCAGCGCGCTGCCGGCCAGCGCCAGCACCGGCTGGATGATGAAGCAGACGTGGTAGACCGTGATCGGATTGTCGCCGCGCGCGAGCGCCCAGCCGAGGATCGTGCCGCCGATGATCGGCGCCATGGCGGCGAAGAGGGAGGTGACGGCGAGGTTGAAGCCGATGGCGAGATTCTTGGCCTCGATCGGGATGAGCTTAAGCAGCAGCGTGAACTGGCCGAGGACAAAGCCGGCGCTGGTCATGCCGCCCCAGACCCAGAGCGGGTAAAGCCAGTGGCGATTGTCCGCGTCCACAAAGCACCAGGCGAAATTCATGCCCTGCCAGAGGATCAGGGAAAAGGCCATGACGGGCTTGTTGCCGAAGCGGTCCAGCAGCGCGCCCCACGCCGGCAGCGACAGGGCGCCGCCGAGGGCCGAGAGCGTCGAGAGGATGCCCACGTCGAAGGCGGAAAATTTCAGCTCCTCGAACATGAAGACGTGGTAAAACGGACCGAAGCAGTTCGCCGCGAAGGACCAGATGGCGCCGAAGGCGATGAAGAGCAGGAAGGAGCCGGAGCCGCGCAGGACCGCGAACTGGTCCCTGAACGACAGGACGGGCGCGCCCGTTTCCCGGTGCGGGCGCGTGGGCATGCGCCATGACCAGCGCAGGGAAAAGAGGCGCAGAATCGCGGCGCCGGCAATGACCCCCTGGAACGCCGGCATGGCGTAGTCCCAATGCGCCAGCACCCAGCCGGTGATCAGCAGGAACAGCAGGGTTGAAACCTGCAGCAGGCGGTTGCGTCGGCCGAAATACTTGCCGCGCAGCCGGACCGGCACCCATTCCTGCACCCAGGAGTTCCAGGAGACACCGGCGATGGCGATGCAGACGCTTGAAACCGTGAACCAGACAATGAGCCAGCGACTGGCCGCCAGCGGATCGTTCTGGGGGATCCAGGAAAGCATCACCCCCAGGGCCAGCCACGTGATAAGATGCAGGGAAGCGAAGAGGATGCTGACCGTCTTGGGCGGCTTCCAGTGGGACAGGAACGGGGCGACGAAAATTGGCAGGAAGTTGCCGATGAAGGGGAGGGCGCTGATCAGGCCGATGGAAGACTTGGGCAGATCGAGTCCGCGGGTGACCAACGCCGTCAGGAAGACGTTAACCGGCAACGACATGGTGACCAGCGGCATGGCCACGAAGCCCTCCGCCGTGCACAGGCGGAAGCTCTGGCGCAGGTCTGCCTTGAGGCGGCCTGCCGTCCGTCCGTTTGCTGGTGCGTGCGTTTCCACGCAGCGAGGTGGAAAGCGAAGCCCGGCGGCGGGGCGAGGAAAAAGTCCGGATTAATTGCGGCCCGTCCGAATGCCCGTGCCCGTGCCGGAGGTGCGGTAGAACACCTGGTTGACCAGGAAGTTCAGGCCGAAGAGCGAGGCCAGCGTGCGCACGCTGCGCATGGCGCCGACGACCTCGGTGACCGGGGAGGAGCGCGCCTCGTAGACCTTCTTGAGCAGGATGCAGTTCAGCATCGTGAAGATGGGCATCACCGTGAAGGCGAGATGATAGACCGTAAGCGGCGGAACCCCGCGGGCGATGCCCCAGCTCAGCAGATTACTGCCCAAGATCGGACCCAGCGCGGCGGCCAGGGAGGACAGCGACACAAAGAGCGCGACGCCCATCGTGCGTGCTTCCGGAGGGGTGAGCTTGAGCAGCAGGCCGAAGACGCCGACACCGTAGCCGGCGGAGAACATGCCGCCGGCGGCGAGGGGCACGTAGAGCAGCCAGATGTTGTGCGGGGTGACGAAGCACCAGATGAAATTGAAGATCTGCCACAGGAAAAGGGCGACGATCATCACCGGGATGTTGCCGTAGCGGTCCACCATGTGGCCCCAGGCGGGAAAGGCCACGGCGGCGGCGAAGATGCCCGTCAGCAGCATGAAGTTCGTCTGGGCCGCGCTCAGGTGCAGCTGCTCGAACATGAACACCGGGTAGAAGGGCGCGAAGAGATTGACGCCGAAGCCCATCAGGGCGGCGAAGGCGATGAACCGCATGTAAGTCTTGTCCTGCCACACCCGGCTGACCTGCTCGCGCCAGGGCGTCTCGGCCGTGACCGGCTTGCGGCTCGAGGAGAGATGCATGCGCTGCTGGGCGAGGACCGAGACCACCCGCATCGTGAGCGCCACGGCGAAGAGGATGTGGAAGGCGAGGAGGGAGCCTTCCAGCCAGGCCAGCAGGCCGGAGGCCGCGAAGAGAAAACCCAGCAGCGAGATATAGAGCAGCCGGTTGCGGCGCCCGAAGAATTTGCCCCGCAGCCGGAGCGGCACCGCGCCCTGCATCCAGGTATTCCAAGCCACACCGTTGATCGCGGTGGCCAGTGCGATGAAGGAGAAAATCGCGATGAAGGTCACGCGCGTGACCGCGTGATCGCCGGCGGGCATGAAGGGGATGACACCGATGAAGGCGAGCCAGCCGAGGACGTGCATCCACGCGCTGACGATGCACAACGACCGGGCCGAAAGCCGCTGGGCCAGCATCGGGGTGAGGATGACCTGGAGAAAATTGAACCAGAAGGGCAGCGAGGTGATCAGGCCGTAGGTGCGCGTGGACAGTGCAAAGGTGCCGGTCAGCAGGGTGGCGACCACGGCATTGCCCGGCTGGCTCAGCACCGTCAGGGGCACCGCCATGATGCCATCCCAGGTGCAGAGTTTCAGGTTGTTGCGAAGTGAGGGCCCGTTCCCGTGCTGGGCTGGTGTTGCGTCCACAGGAGGTGAGCGTAAATCAGCGCGCATGGGGGAAGTCATGCCTGAAATTGTTGCACCGGAACATTGGAGGAAGGGTGGCACGGTCCGGCACGCCCGCAATCTCCTCGGAAAATACCTCGTGCGGAGCGCCGGAGAACGATGCGTGGCGCACCTGATCACGGAGGTGGAGGCTTATGACGGGGAATGCGACCTGGCCTGCCATGCCGCCCGCGGCCGCACCCCGCGGAACGAGGTCATGTATGGCGACGCGGGGCACTGGTATGTCTACCTGTGTTACGGGATGCATGAAATGTTGAACCTGGTGGTGGGACCGCGCGACTGGCCGGCGGCCGTCCTGATCCGCGGGGTGAAGGGCATTTCGGGGCCGGGTCGTTTGACCCGGGCCCTGGCGATCAACCGCCAGTTGAACGGGAAGCCGGCCGGACCGGCGTCGGGGCTCCACATCGAGGACCGCGGCCTGCGCGTGCCACCGCGGCTGGTGCAGGCGACGCCGCGCATCGGGGTGGCGTATGCCGGGCGCATTGGGCGGCCAAACGATGGCGTTTCATTTTTGATCCGGCAGCATTGCCGCCACGGCAGCGCGCACGGTTGATTCACTGATGGCGGCCATGGTCCGGCCGGATTGCACGACCCGCACTTGCGGGTAAGGCGGCGCCCAGATGCCGGGATCGGTCGGACCAAAGAGCAGGAGGCAGGGCGTGCCGGCCGCTGCCGCGAGATGGCTGATCCCGGAATCATGGCCGATGAACAGGCGGCATTGCGCGAGCTGGCCGAGGAGCTGAGTCAAGGGGAGGCAGCGCCAGGGTTCGCCGCTCTCCGCCAGGAGTCCGTCCGGCTCGGCCTCGCCGCTGATGATGAACAGACGGGCGGCATAGGCCTGTTTCAGCCACGCGGCGAGATTCCGCCATGATGCCAGCGGCCAGTTCTTGGCGGGCGAACCGCTCCCGGGATGCAGGGCGATCCATGAGGACCGGGGTTCAGGCCGGGCGAGCAACCGGGCGAAGTTTGTGCGGTTCAGTCCCAGCGCCCGCAGGGGCTCGCAATAATGCGCGGCGGCGGGTGCAAGGACCGGGCGGGCGGAGGCCGGGATAAAAGTCTGTGCCGGATGAATCGGAAAATGGCGGCTGAGCGTTCCGTCCGGATCGGGCCAGTAATTGATCACCAGATCAAAGACCGCCAGGCGCGCGGCCAGTTCGGCGGGAAGTCCGGCATCCGCGTGCAACGCCGCCCATTCCCGGTCATGCTGCGAGGCGACGGCATCGATCAGTCCGGCGTGCACCCCGAGGGCGGCGGCGGTGGCATTGCCCGCGAGTTCGATCCGGGCCTGCGGCCACTGCTGCCGCATCCAGGCCAGGGCTGGCAGGGTGACCAGGAAGTCGCCGAGCGCGCCGCCTCTAAGAACCAGGATTCGACGCATTCTGGACGGGAAGGGAGATCTCGGCCTCCGCCGCGCCCGAGCTGTTCGTCTCGGGCGCAGGCTTGATCTGGTGATCGATCAGCGTGGCCACGCCGGAGCCGAACTTGAATTCGACCTCGAATTTTACCGGCAGGTTCTTGCCATCCTGTGAAATCCAGACGTGAACGGCCGAGCCGCGCTTGAACATTCCCTTCGGCTCGGTCTTTTCCATCCGCGGCGTCAGGCGCAGGGTCCTGAATTTTCCCATCGGGGTGCGGACATCCTCGTAGGCGTCGGCATGGATGGTGAGTTCGTAGAAATCATCATCGAAAATGACGAGGGCGTCCTGTTTTTCGCCGGGCTTGAGCTGCCAGGTCCGGGTCTGGACGAGGCTCATGATCAGATCCATCGGGTGGCCTTCGGGCAGGTCGAGTTCCTTGCTGCGTTCGGGCCGGATATCATTGACGTAGCCGGCCTTGCGCTTCGCGTAATCGAAGACCAGCGACTGGCGGGTCTGCTTTTTCTTGGAGCGGCTTTCCTCGGTCGAGTGCAGCAGCCGGCCACTGCCCAGGTCGAACCAGGATTCCCCCTTGGCCTCGAAGGGAAAAAAACCGCCGAGAAAACCGCGCGTGGCGGTTGTCGTGGTCACCCGCAATCGGGGTTCCGGCTTGTCCGTCTCCCTGCGGGCGGAAATCGAGATTTCGCCGGCATGGATGAAAATGCCCCAGCCGACGCGGAAGGTCATCACCTCGCCATCACTGAGCGCGAGCGGGTCGGCCTTGAGGGTGGGGCAGATCAGGCAAAGGCAGGCGACGGCACGGAACAGCATGAAGGGTGGATGGACGAAGGTGGTTCAGGACAGACCGGGGGAGTCTCGGGTGGTTCCGAGCGGCAGTTCAAGCTGATTGGACCGGCCCAGCGCCCAGGCTTCGACGCCGCGGGCGCGGAGCACGGCGGCGAATTCGCGCGCGAACCCATGGACGGTGTAGACCTGCTTTGGTTGGACCATCGCGACCAGTTTCAGCAGGTCGGCGTAGTCCGCGTGGTCGGAAAGCGGAAATGCCGCGTCGCAGCGGTTGCGATAGATCGCGCCGGCATCGAGCGCCCAGCCCGTGATGACGGCCGTGCGCCGGGCCGGCAGATGGCGAAGGATTCCGGGGCCGTTGTGCGGCGGGGGGCAGATGACGATGTGGCCGTTGGCCTCGCGGGCATCGAATTCCCGGTAGGCGGGAAAATTCCAGCCCAATTGCTCATAAACTCGGGTGAGCTGGCAGGCCGCGGCGTGCAGCATGATCGGCACGCCGGCGGGAGCCAGGGCACGCAGCACCTCCTGGCTTTTGCCCAGGCTGTAGCAGTAAAGCACCGGCACCTGGCCGTCCGCGAGCGACTGATGGCAGAAGGCGATGATCGCGGCGGCGACCTCGGCTTGCGGAGGAAAGGCATACCGGGGCAGGCCAAAGGTGGTCTCCATGATGAGGACATCGCTCCGGGGCGGCTGGCAGGCTTCGGCGGCGAGGCCGGGCTGGAGCTTGAAATCACCGGTGTAAAGCAACGAGCCGTGCTCGCCCTGAAGCTGGACCATGCTCGAGCCGAGGATGTGTCCGGCCGGATGCAGGGTGACGGCGGTGTCCGCGGTCAGGGACTCGGTGTGTCCGAAGGGCAGCACATGCTCGATCCGGCGCCCTGGCAGCCGGGCGCGGAGCAGGCGGGCGGTGGGCGGCGAGCAGACGATTTCACGGTGCCGGGCCACATGGTCGGAATGCGCGTGCGAGATGACGGCGCGGTCCACGGCCGAGGAGGCGTCGAGGCGCCAGCCGATTTGCGGCAGCCAGATGCCGTTGGAGGCACGCACGTCCCAGGGCATGGCAGTCTCAGGCCGCGGGGCTTTCCTCGAAATATTTGTGGCGGATCAACCGCCAGGCGGTGACGAAGAAGGCCGTGAGCGGAATCGCGAAAAGCATGCCGAGGATGCCGTCGAAAGCGGTGCCCCAGAAGAAAATGGCGACGATGATCATCACCGGATGCAGCCCGGTGCGGTCGCCCATGATCTTTGGGGTCAGGAACCAGCCCTCGATGTTCTGGACGATGACATAGACCAGCAGGACGAGGCCGAGCAGGTGCCAGCCGCCCTCCGGCTGGAAGAAGGCCAGCGGCAGGGTGATGAGCAGCCCGATGATGGTGCCAAGGTAGGGCACGATGTTGAGCACGCCCAGGGTGAGGCCGATCACCAGGCCGAACTTGAGGCCGACGACCGAGAAGCCGATGGCGAGCAGGACGCCCATGAGCAGACCGATGAGCAGCTGCCCGCGGAAGAACGAAACGACAATGCCGATGAATTCGCGGACAAGGAAGACGATATCCTCGCGGGTGCTCCGGCCCAGGAACGGCAGATGCCGGTCGAGACGCCCGGTGGGGTCCCCCACGGTGAGCAGGAAGAAAAAGAGGTAGATGGGGATGATGGCGACGTGGGCGACAAAGGCGAAGACCCCGAGGACGCCGACGCCCGCGGCGTGGAGCGAGGGCAGGGCCTGGGAGAGCAGGGTCTTGAATTCACCGCTGAGGTTGTCGACCAGCTGACGCACGGCCGGATTCTCGAGCTGGCGCTGCAGCAGCGCGATCCACTCGGGGTAATTGCGTTCGACGTAACCACTGGCGCTCTGCCAGAAGACCGGCAGATAGGCGATGAACGCGATCGTCTGGTCGATCAGCGGCGGGAGGATGAGCAATAAAGCCCCGGTGACGGCGAGGATGAACAGGCCGAAAAGCAAGATGACCGCGAACAGCCGCCGGATGCGCAACCGCCGCTCGCAGAGCTCGACCACGGGACGTAGGATGAGCGCGAGAACCCCGGCGCAGGCGAGGGGCCAGAGCACGCTGGAGAAATAGCCGGCCAACCGACCCAGCGCGACAAAACCAAGGATGAAGAGCGCCCCGGTGGCGAGCAGGGCGAGCAGGGT
>JADJZJ010000052.1 GCA_016715765.1 Opitutaceae bacterium | reverse complement strand
GTGCGGCGCGCTGAAATCCGGGCAGTACGACTTCGCGGCTATCAGCTCTTCCTGCCGGCGGGCGACGGCTGGCTTGGCATCGGCTGGGACCGCCTGACCCCTCGACAACTTTCGTCCGCCTGTTCACCGAGCTCGGCCTGCCGCGCGCGGTAATAACTCCATCCTCCTCGCGTCCGTCAGCTCGATCCTGACCGTCCTCTTTCGCGCCAGCGGGCGGCTGCATGCCCTCGCCACCAGTTCTGGGCGGCCGCGACGCCGTCATACCCGTGCTCGCCGCGCTCATCATTCCCGGCCCCTGCTGCTCGCCCCGAGTTTCCAGCTTCTACAATCTCAACCTGCTCGACACCTTACACCGGTCTGCTGCTGCCCGGTTTGACGCTCGCCTTCGGCGTGTTTCTCTTCCGGGCCAGTCCATGCTCACCAGCGTGCCCACCGAGCTACCGAAGCCGCCCGCATGACGGCGCCGGCGAATTCCGCATCTCTTCGAACTCGTAAGCTCCTGCCAGTGCTGGATACCGGCGCTCTTTCTCATGATCAGCTTGCCTGGTACGTGGAACAATTTCATCGGCCTGCAGATCAACCTCCAGTCGCCGGAGCTTGTCCCTGTCCGCGCCCTGAACAACCTCAAAGGGACTCTACGGCACCGACTATGGCGTCATCATGGCCGGCACCATCGTGTCCATCGCCCGTGATGTGCCTCCTTCCTCCTCCTGCAGAAGGAATTCATCTCGGGCTGACCAGCGGCGCGGTCAGAACGGTTGACGCCAGGGCCGCGACGGCCCGGCGAACGCTGAACGCTTCACGTTTGACGTTTAAGCCGAGTCCGGCACGCGTCCCGCCAGCAAGTCCGGAGGTGTGGCACCAGCGTGAGCGAGGTGGTAACGAATGAGGCGCAGGGCTCGGACCTGTAGTGTGCCCGTTTAGTCTTGTAGGTGATACGGCAAACCCCTGGCCTATGGTCGAAGCCTACCTCCACTTGCGACGTTCAGCTGACGTTCAGCGTTCCGTCCACTTAAGCGTTAAACGTTGAACGTTAAGTTAAAACTAAAGTCCCTCCCATTTCTCCCGCTACTTTTTCACCCAGGATAGAATTCGATGTTGAGTGTTGGACGTTGGATGTTGGACGTTCTTCCCACCCTTCCACACCATGAAGCTCCCCGACAACCTCGATCAAAACGTCTCCAAGTCCGTCATCCCCACCCGCCGCGTCGCCGGTCAGCTCGAGGCCGCCCTCGAACGCAAGGCCCGCTACCCGTTCAGGTTCCCCCGCGACTCCCGCCCGCTCGGCGGCCAGTTCACGGTCCAGGAAAACTCCCGCCGGCTCCTGCGCTACTTCTACTTTGAGCGCCGCCTCATGCAGGCCCTCGGCGCGTGGACGCTCACGATCCCCGAGTTCGAGGTGAAGCTCGAGACCGGCGCCACATCTTCTGGCACGCCGATGCCGCGCGCTTCCTGCGCGAGCGCCTCACCGAGCAGGAGATGCGCCCGAAGGCCATCGACGCCTTCCGCGATGCCGGGATCGACCGCCTCATCGAGGAAATTCTCAGCGCCAATTCCGCCGCCGAATTCCTCGTCGGCATTCATCAGGTCGCCGGCCGCGCCTCGCCACGGCGTACCGCCATCACTGCGACCTCACGGACCAGGTGACCGACGTGCCCACCATCCGCTGCCTGCGGCGCATTCTCTCCGACCAGGAACCCATGCTCGCCTGGGCCGACGCCGCCATCGCCGCCTACATCGAGGGCGGCGTGGACGAGGCCGGCCTCTCCCAGTGGCGCTGGCACCTCGACCGCCTGCTCCGCTCCATCGGTGGCGTCACGGGCGCCGATCCCCGCGGCGAGGCCCCCACCCCGCTGCGCATCGATGCCAAGCCCTTCGAGCGCGGCACCGTGCCCAACCGCGACGTGCGTTTCGACACCTTCAAGAACACCGGCGACTACGATGCCGCCGATGGTGGCGAGCGCTTCCCCGCCGATTCCTACGAATCCCTCCGCCTCCGCTTCATCCGCACCCAGCGCGACGAGGTCGATGCGATCGAGGCCTTCGGCACCTTCATCTGGGACATCCGTTTCAAGGACTTCGACGCCGAGTACGACCTCGCCCGCATCACCTGGGACGAGGCCCGCCACACCGAGATCGGCCACCGCGCCATGCTCATCGCCGGCTACGATCCCTTCGAGCTCCGCAACCGCCTCACCGGTTCCACCTGCCGCGGGCCGATGGACCCGGCCTTCGCCATGGCGGAGATCAACCTCTTCGGCGAAGTCGGCGTCCTCAAGACCATCAACCCAGCTCATTGATGCCGCCGCCAACCGCAACGACGAGGTTCTCCGCCATGTTGCCGACTACATCCGTTCCGACGAGCGCACCCATGTCCGCAAGGGCGGCCGCATCATCGGCGTCATGACCACCCTCGAGGCCAAGGCCCTCGAGCAGCGCACCCGCGAGCTCTTCACCGAATGCCTCGTCAGTCTCGGCGCGGTGAAAAAGGACATGGATGTCTTCACCGTCTCCCGCGAGGACATCGAGCGGCTGGTTGGCGAGTGAAGCACCTGCTCGACAACATCGTCTGGCATTCGCTCGCCGGCCAGCACTCCAGGTTCGCCACCGGCACGGATGAAACCCGCCGGTATGCGGCGGGGTTTTCGCCGATCGTCGGTTTTGCCGATCCCGCCCAGCCCAACCTGGCGGCGCTGACGCCCTACTGCGAACCCGGCGAGCATTTCTACTGCGACGGCTGGTCGGGTCCGGCATCCGCCGGCTGGCACATCGAGACCGAATCCACCATGTTCAAGATGGTCTGGGAAGGGGCGATACCGGACAAGGACGAGGCCCCCGAGGCCATCAGGCTGGGCGCGGAGCATGCCAAGCAGGCGCTGGAACTCGCGAAGCTTACCAACCCCGGCCCCTTCGGGTTGCGCACCATCGAACTGGGCGAGTATTTCGGGTGCTTCGAGGGCCCCCGCCTCATCGCCATGGCCGGGGAAACGCATGTGCGCCGGCCCGTTCCGCGAGATCAGCGGCGTGTGCACGCATCCCGATTTCCAAGGCCGCGGGCTGGCCCGCCGGATGATGATGAAACTGATCCGCCGGCAGATGCTGCGACAGGAAACACCATTCCTGCACGTCATGACGGCGAACGATCGCGCCCACGGACTCTACGTTCGCATGGGCTTCCGCGACTACCGGCAGTCGGTCGTACGTGTCATTGCCCCAGACCAATGTCCTTTTGAATCGGATTTCCCGCTCAGGTAGCTACGAGCGTGAGCGAGTGGAATTTTGGCATACGCCGCGTGTGATCCACTCGCTCACGCTCGTAGCTACACCGTTCCCGATCGCGGTATAAAGCCGCTCCTACAACATCAAACCAGGCAGTTCACAGATCTGCCCTACTTGATTATACGCAGTCTACACCTTGACGTGGGCGAGCAGGGCGCGTTCCTCGGCTTCCGGCAGCGGTTCGCCGTTCACTTCGAGGATACGGCGGGCCAGCGGCTCCAATTGCTCCGCCGGCACCTCGACCACTCCACGTCCCTGCCGCCATTGGATGACCGGCAGGCCGTAGGATTTGTTTTCCAGTACCACATCGGCAAACGCCTTGCGCATCGCACGAAGAGATCGACGACTTTCCTCTTCAAAGGTCATCAATGCGAAAGGTTCTTCGGTTCTGTCGATGGATGATTCAGGCATAAAGTTTAGGTTGGTGGATTTTTCGATCAGTTCGAGCCGACCGGGATCAGTAAGATCAAAGATGCCGTCCTTTTCCTGAGCGATCAGATGTGGTGTCTCACCCGTATTGTCGTAGAGCCGCCACCAATGCACCATGGGACGATAAAGTTTCACCAGATTGCGAATCCCCAGATGGAAACGGCGCTGCTGCACATCCGACGAAATATCATGGCCACCTTTGGTCACGCGTTGCCGGACCCTGCGACTCGTGATGCCCAAATCTGGAATCCACAGGAAATCGAGCCGTATGCGGTAGCCCTCTTCCCGCCAGTTCCTGAGCACAGGGGCATAGGTCCGTCCGGACAGAGTGGTTTCAAAAGCAAAATCCATCCTCCGGGAGGCCAATTCGCGTACCCGGTGCAACATGATGCGCCCTGCCTCGAATGCTGCATGATCTGGTGCATAGGGCGACAAGCCGGCTGCGATCAGATCGGCGTTAACAAATTCCCGGCAGGACACTTCCTGAGCAAGGAATCGCTGCACATAAGTGCTTTTCCCCGCCCCGTTCGGTCCGGCGATGATGAAGAGATTCGGCATGGTGACAGGCCATGGCTGCGCATCCCCTTCGCTCAATCCCCGCCCACGTCATCGTCCATTTTTCATCCCTTTGCAGTACCCGCCAAAAGCTGAAGGGTTGGCGGCACTGTCATGTGGTCACGTGTCTTATCTCCGAGCCTAAAACCTAAACCCTAACACCTAAAACCACCCCCCACCCACCCCGCGCTTGCCGCACGGCCTGAATCACCCTTACTTGCCCGTCTCAATGGCCACCACCGTCTTCACCATCGCCAACCAGAAGGGCGGCGTCGGCAAAACCACCACTGCCGTCAACCTTGCCGCCGCCCTCGCGGAACAGAAGATCCACACCCTGCTGATCGATCTCGACCCCCAGGCCAACGCCACCAGCGCCGTCGGCATCGAGAAACACCAGGGCCGCAGCCTCTACGGTCCGCTCCACGGCGAGGGCAGCGTCTTCGAGATGATCACGCCCACGGCCTACGAACACCTCGCCCTCATCCCGGCCGAGGAGGACCTCGCCGCCGCCGAGATCGAGCTCGCCCAGATGGAAAACTACCTGATGAAGCTGCGCGCCCTGCTGCAGCCCATCCGCGACTCCAACGGCTACCGCGCCATCATCATCGACTGCCCGCCCGCCCTCGGCCTGCTCTCGATGAACAGCCTGGCCGCCGCCGAATACCTGCTCATCACCCTCCAGTGCGAATACATGGCCCTGGAGGGCCTCGGCCAGATCCTGCGCAACGTGGACCGGCTCAAGACCGCCAACGTCAACGCCGGCCTGGAACTCGGCGGCATCGTCATGACCATGTTCGACGCCCGGACCAACCTCGCGAAACAGGTCGTGGACGAGGTGAAGCAGCACCTGCCGGACAAAATCTTCAAGACCGTCATCCCCCGCACGGTCCGTCTCAGCGAGGCCCCCAGCTTCGGCAAACCCATCTTCGCCTACGACCCCCACGGTCCCGGATCCACCGCCTACCGCAGCCTCGCCGCGGAGGTAATCAGTCGCTTCGGGCTCAAGTGATGCTGACCGCCTTCAACAAATACCGGCACGTCTTCCTGGTCGGACTCCAGAGCAACCTGGTCTACCGGTGGAACTTCGCCCTGCGCGGGTTCTTTTCCCTGTTCCACCTGCTCGTGGTGTTCATCCTCTGGGGCGCCGCCTATCAGGGGAAAGCCAGCATCGGCGGCTTCGATCTCGCGCAGACGATGACCTACTTTGTCGTCCTGCTGATGATGCAGTTCTTCATCGGCGCCTTCAACGAGGACTACCAGATCAGCGAGGAAATCCGCAACGGCCTCATCAACCAGTTCCTCCTGAAGCCCATCAATTACTTCGCCTACCGCTTCACCATCTACGGCGCCGCGCGGCTGGTGTCCGGCGCCCTGTTTCTCATCCCCCTCGCCGTCGCCTATCCGTTCATCAGCGATTACCTGTCCTTCCCCGCGGAGGGCTGGCGGCTCGCCCTCGGCCTGCCGGCCATGCTGCTCTCCGCCCTGATCCAGTTCAGCATCGCCTACTGTTTCGGCCTGCTGACGTTCTGGTTCCTCGAGATCCAGGGCTTCGTCATCCTCTCCCTCGCGGTCGAATCCCTCCTCGGCGGGCAGATGTTCCCGCTCGACCTGATGCCGGAGTGGGTCTTCCGCGCCGCCCAGTACCTGCCGTTCTACTACCAGATGTATTTCCCGGTCGCGATCTTCACGGGTCGCATTGACCAGAGCCTCGCCGTGCAGGGCCTCGGCATCCAACTCGTCTGGGTCGTGCTCCTGCTGCTCTTCAACCGCTTCCTCTGGACCCGCGGCCTGCGCCGCCACACCGCCGTCCGCCTTGAGCCCAGCGACCCCCGCACCCGCCCCTAGGGCCCGACCCCCCTCGCCCGGCGCCTGACCCCCCCGGCACGCCCGCCCGCCGGAGGCGGCGCACCCACAAGCCGCCTGAACCCCATGCTGCGCTACCTCCAGATCTGGCTCGCCAGCGCCCGCTACTCGATCACGCGGACGCTCATGTTCCGCTTCGACTTCTTCCTCTGGGCCACCGTCGAGCTGGTGTGGATGGGCGTCAACCTGCTGCTCATCGCCGTGGTCTACGGCCACACCGACACCATCGCCGGCTGGACCAAATACGAGATGATGCTGCTCGTCGGCACCGCCATGCTCATCCAGCGGCTGCTGTTCGGCTTCTTCTGGACCAGTCTCTTTGAAACGGCCCGCAACATCCGCAGCGGACACTTCGACTTCTTTCTGGCGCAGCCCGGCAACGTCATGTTCATGACCACCACGCGCAAGATCGACCCCGACAGCCTGATCAACACCTTCGTCGCCGCCGGCGTGATCATCTACTCCGCCGCCCAGCTCAACCTCCACCCCTCGGCCGGCGACATCGCGCTCTACCTGCTGATGATCCTCTGCGGACTCCTGATCCACTACAGCGCCCTCACGCTCACGGTGGCGCTGGCCTTCTGGATCACCAACGCCCAGGGCCTGGAAGGCAGCTACTTCACCCTCTTCGAGTTCTCCCGCATCCCCCGCCAGGCCTTCACCGGCGTCGCCAACGTCATCTTCGTGTGGTTCCTGCCCGCCGTGATCGTCAGCAACGTCCCGGCGCACACGCTGCTCCACGGCTTCGACCTGGTATCCGCGCTCTGGCTCCTCGCCGCCACGATCGCGTGGTTCAGCCTGGCCTGCTTTGTCTTCCACCGCGGCCTCCGCCGCTATTCCAGCGCCAGCTCATGAACGAAGCCCTCGAGTCCCTCCAGGCCCGCCTGCAGCACCGGTTCCGCGACCCGGCGCTGCTGGAGCTCGCCCTGACCCATCCCTCCGTCATCAACGAGTCGCCCGCCGGTCGCGAATCCAACCAGCGTCTCGAATTTCTTGGCGATGCCGTACTTCAGCTCCTGCTCGCCGAGGAACTTTTCACCCGCTACCCGGCCGAGCGGGAGGGTTTGCTCAGCAAGCGCCGCTCCCTGCTGGTCAACCAGCGTTTCCTGGCCCACCTCGCCCGTGAGACCGGATTGGATCAATGCCTGCACCTCGGTCGCAGTGAAAACAAGACCGGCGGGCGCAGCAGACCCTCCGTGCTCTCGGATGCATTCGAGGCCGTGGTCGGCGCGATCTACCTCGACAGCGATCTGACCACCGTGCGCCGCGTCCTCATGACCGTTTACGGCGATCTGGACCAACGCCTTGAAGGTCTGTTGCCGACCGACAACCCCAAGGGACAACTGCAGGAAAAGGTGCAACCGGAGCACGGCAACGACGCCCTCAGCTATGAAGTCGTCCGCATCACCGGTGAGGATCATCTTCGTGAATACGAGGTGGTCGTGCGCCTGCTTGATCGCATCGTCGGCACCGGCACCGGGACTTCCAAACAGACCGCCGAGGAAGCCGCCGCCCGCGCCGCGTTGGAAACGCTGAAGACGTAAGCAGAATGAAATTAATGTAGGGCGGGGATTCCTCCTTCGCCAAGCCTACGGAGGACAGGTCCGATCCCCGCCTTTTGTGCGTCCCGCTGGAATCCAATCTTTCTCGTTCTCTTTATCTTTCTCTTTCTCCCGCCTTGAGGTTTGCGGGAGATTGCGACCGGCCCCCCCCTTCACCCGGGCCTACGGAGGACAGGTCCGAACCCCCTTTCCCCCCTCCCTCGCCGCCCGCGTGGGCTTTGTTTTTTCATCCACTCGCTCACGCTCGTAGCTACAATCAAACATGGCGGGGTTCGGAAACCCCGCCCTACATGCCACCCAAAACCAAGGTTGTGCTTCCAGCCTTCCTGGCTTCCCTTTTGTCCCTTCCGCATGCCGGCCTCTGTCCCCACTGCGCGCCTCAAGCTCACCGGCGTCTGTCCGCCGGCCCGCGGCTGCGTGATTGACGAGCTCACCCGCCAGCGCCCCGCCCCGGTCTGGCTCGTGATCGCCGAGGACCTGAAGACCGCCGAGCACGTGGCCGAGGACATCGCCTTCGCCCACCACGCCGCCACCGACCCCCGGCAGCTCGCGACCCTGGTCTTTCCCGAGTCGATGCCCGACAGCCGCGACATGCGCGAGGCCTTTGCCGCGTCCGGCGACCGCCTGACGGTCCTCAGCCGCCTGCGGGCGCTGCGCCGCACCACCAGCGCGGCCGATTCGCTGGTCGTGGTCACCACGCCTTCCGCCCTCCTGCAACCCGTCCCGGCCCTCGAGGAATTCGCCACGCGGGAATTCGTCCTGCGCCGCGGCCAGGCCCAGTCCTTCACCGGCTTGATGGAGCAGCTGCGCGAACTCGATTACGATTCGGAGGCGGTCTGCGAATCGCCCGGCCACTACGCCGTCCGCGGCGGCATCATCGACATCTACCCGGTCACGGCCAACCAGCCCTACCGGCTCGACTTCTTCGGCGACGAGATCGAGGAGATCCGCGGCTTCGATCCCGTCACGCAGCGCTCCGGCGAGCCCGTCGACTCCATCACCCTCTCCGCCTCGCCCCGCCTCAAGCTGGCCGACTCGTCCACCGGCATCGCCGACTACCTCTCGCCGCAGACCCACCTGATCTTCGTCGAGCCCGCGGCCCTGGCGGAGGAATTCGCCGCCTTCTCCAGCGCCAACGCCGATCCGCTCGCCCCCCTGCAGGCCAAGTGCGCCCTGATCTGCGGGCTGAGCGACCTCGACGAGGCCAGCGCGCTGTTCGACGCCGCCGACCAGGAAACCACCTGGGACACCGAAAGCCTCGCCCATCACCGCAGCTATCCCGCCGATTCCCTCGTCGCGCAGGATCGCCTGCAGGCCGAGGAGTCTTCCCGGCGCCAGTTTCTCCAATTGGCCGCCGGCTGGCGCAAGGAGGGCTACGGCCTCCTCTGGATCGCGGCCAAGGAGGGCGAGCAACAGCGCATGGAGGAGGTGCTCACCGAGAGCGGACTTTTCGGCAAAGCCAAGCCCCGCTTCCTCCGCGGCGGACTCAACGAGGGCTTCCGCCTCACCTTCCGGGAGAACGCCTCCTGCCGTAGCCTGTTGGGCGGCGACCCCGCTCCCCGCGGGGTCGTCCTCATCACCGAGACCGAGGTCTTCGGCCGCCAGCGTCAGCGTCGTCCGGTGCTGAATCCGCGGGCCATCGCGACCCGCGCGCAGATTGACCAGCTGCTGGATTTCTCCGAGCTCGTCGAGGGCGAGTTCGTCGTGCACCTGCAGCACGGCGTCGCCCTCTACCGCGGCCTCACGAAACTCGACACCGCCCAGGGCATCCGCGAGGTCATCTCCCTCGAGTTCGACGACCGGGTCACGCTGCACGTGCCCCTCCAGGAATCGCACCTCATCAGCCGCTATGTCGGCCTGAGCAAGGCCCGCCCCCAGCTCGGGCGCATCGGTTCCGGCCGCTGGGAAAAGGCCCGGCAGGCCGCCGAGCGCTCGACCATCGATCTCGCGGCCGAGTTGCTGCGCATCCAGGCCGCCCGCGAGGCGCAGCCGGGCCACGCCTTCGCGGAGGACACCACCTGGCAGAAGGAATTCGAGGCTTCGTTCCCGTTCACCGAGACCCGCGACCAGCTGCGCGCCATCAAGGAGGCCAAGGCCGACATGGAACTCACGCGGCCGATGGACCGCCTGATCTGCGGCGACGTCGGCTTCGGCAAGACCGAGGTGGCGATCCGCGCCGCCTTCAAGGCCGTGCAGGGCGGCCGGCAGGTCGCCGTGCTCGTGCCCACCACCGTGCTCGCCCAGCAGCATCTCAACACCTTCCGCGAGCGCATGGCCGGCTACCCCGTCGCGGTCGAGATGCTCAGCCGCTTCCGTTCCCGCGCGGAGCAGAAGATCATCCTGGCCGCCACCGCGGCGGGTCAGGTGGACATTCTCATCGGCACCCACCGTCTTCTGCAAAGCGACGTGGCCTTCAGGGACCTCGGCCTCGTGGTCATCGACGAGGAGCAGCGCTTCGGCGTGAAGCACAAGGAGCGCTTCAAGGCCATGCGCGCCACCGTGGACGTGCTCTCGATGAGCGCCACGCCCATCCCCCGCACGCTCTACCTCGCGCTGACGGGCGCCCGTGATCTCAGCGTCATCGAGACGGCGCCCACCAACCGCCATCCCATCCAGACGATCGTCCGCACCTACGACGAGAAGATCATCATCGACGCCGTGCACCATGAGATCCGCCGCGGCGGCCAGATCTTCTACCTGCACAACCGCGTCATGACCATCGACCTCGTCGCCGCCCGGCTGCGGGAGCTGCTGCCCGGCGTCAGCATCGGCGTCGGCCACGGCCAGATGGACGCCGACGAGCTTGAGCTGATGATGACCGACTTCGTGGCGGGCAAGTACCAGCTCCTCGTGTGCACCACCATCATCGAGAGCGGCCTCGATATCCCGAACTGCAACACGATCATCATCGAAGGCGCCGACCGCTTCGGGCTTTCGCAATTGTACCAGCTCCGCGGGCGCGTCGGCCGCTTCAAGCACCAGGCCTACGCCTACCTGCTCCTCCACCGCCACACGCGTCTGCTCGAGATCGCCCGGCAGCGGCTCACGGCCCTGCGCCACCACAACCAGCTCGGGGCCGGCTTCCGCATCGCCATGCGCGACCTGGAACTGCGCGGGGCCGGCAACCTCCTCGGTGCCGAGCAGAGCGGCCACATCGCCGGGGTTGGGTTTGAGCTTTATTGCCAGCTCCTGCGTCAATCCGTGGCCCGACTGAAGGGCGACAGGCAGGCCTCCGCCATCCGCGCCAGTGTGAAGCTGGACTTTGTCTTCATCGGCGAGGGTACCGGGGAGGACTCCCACCGCCGGCGCTACGAGGATGCCTACACGGTGTTGAAGGCCCAGGAGGACGCCGCCGTCACCGAGGTTGCCAGCATCCAGGCCCGCATCCCCATCGCCTATATCGCCGAAACCCGCCTCCGCCTGGACTTCTACCGGCGACTGGCGCTGGCCGAGACCTCGGCCCGGGTGAAGGAGCTCGATCAGGAGCTGCGCGACCGGTTCGGCCGCTTCGGCGACGAGGTCAAAGCCCTGCTGCTGATCACAGAAATCCGCGTTAGGGCGGAACAAAAGGGCATCGTTTCCGTCGAAACAGAGTCTAGCCGGCTTAAGTGCCTGCGCCAGAGCGGCCGCCGCGACGACTGGGTTCAGATCGGTACCCGGTTTCCAAGGTTGACCGCCCCCAAGCCCCTCCTACGTTTGAGGGAAATTATCTCCTTTCTGAACAATCTGCCCAACCCATGACGCTCCGTCGTTTCGTCGCCCTCGCCCTCCTCGCCGCCGGTTCCGGTAGCGCTGCCTTCAGCCAGGCTCCCACCGCCTCGTTGGGCACCCCGGATGGATTGAACCTGCGTTTCGCGAACGGCATCGCCGCCATCGCCGAGGACAAGGTCATCACCGTTGACGATGTCCGCCGGGAAATCGCCCCCCTCATCCAGCAGATCCAGCGCGAGTCCCGCAGTGAGAAGGAATTCAACCAGAAGCTCGAGGAACTCCAGGACGACGTGATCCAGAGTCTCATCGACCGCGTCCTGATCGTGAAGGAATTCCGCAAGGACGAGAAGAAGCGCATTCCCGAGGGCTTCATCGACAACCGCATCGCCGACATCCAGGCCGAGCAGTTCGACAACGACCGCTCGAAGTTCCTCGCCTATCTCCGCTCCCGCGGCACCACCCTGCGCGAATACCGCCGCGAGGTGGAGGAAGAGATCATCTACACCTACATGCGCCAGCAGCAGCGCAAGTCCTACAGCATTGTCAGCCCGGTGCGCATCGAGACCTTCTACCGCGAAAACAAGGAGCGGTTCTACCAGGAGGATTCCGTCCAGCTCCGCCTCATCCAGTTCAACCGCCGCAACTCGGAAACCGACACCGACCTGAGCAACAAGGCGATGGAGGTTATCGGCCGTTTCCGGGCGGGGGAAAAGTTCGAGGACCTCGCCAAGGAGTACAGCCAGGACTCACGCCGCACCAAGGGCGGCGACTGGGGCTGGCAGAAGCAGGCCGACCTCAAGAAGGAATTCAGCGAGCCCCTCTTCGCCCTCAAGAAGGGTGAAGTGACCGCGCCCATCATTCTGCCCGAGGGTGCCTTCATCCTCTATGCCGAGGACCGCAAGTACGCCGGCATCCAGCCCATCGACGAGGTGCGCGAGACCATCGAGCGCATGCTCATCCAGCAGATGACGAACCAGAACCAGGAACGCTGGCTGGAGCGCCTGCGCCGCAACGGCTACGTGAAGCACTATTGAGGGATTTCGGATCGGGGAAACCGGATACCGGATAGCTGAATGCAGGGGCGCAGTTCATCTGCGCCCATGATGCATCCCCGCCCAGCGGAGGACCACCGGGGTTGGCCTTAACTGTAGGAGCGGCTTTATGCCGCGATCGGGAACGCAACATCGCGGCATAAAGCCGCTCCAACAGCCGAACTCCGCGATGCGCGCACCCTCCGGCACAATTTGCAGACGTCCGTTAGGTATGCCCCACGAAGGTATGCCCTATCCGGTATCCGATATCCGGTATCGCCAATCCCAACTATTTCTTCGGCGATATCTTCTCCGGCGAGACCTTGGCGTTCGGGCAGGAATCAATCCACGTGCCCTGCGGGCGGGCCCATTCCGCGGCGTTGGCGATGACCCGGCGGACATTCTTGTCGTAATAGGTCGGATAGGTTTCGTGCCCCGGCCGGAAGTAGAAGACCTTGCCGTTGCCGCGCGTCCAGCAGCATCCGCTGCGGAAAACCTCGCCGCCCTCGAACCAGGAGATGAACACCTGCTCGTCCGGGGCCGGCACGCCAAAGGGCTCGCCGTACATCTCCTCCTGCGGCAGCTCGAAGTAGCGGTCGATGCCGCGGGCGATGGGGTGCCCGGGATTGCAGACCCAGAGCCGCTCGCGTTCGTCGGCCTCGCGCCAGGTCAGCGAGCAGGTCGTGCCCATCAGGCGCTTGAAGACCTTCGAATAATGTCCCGAGTGGAGCACGATCAGGCCCATGCCTTCGAGGACGCGCTGCTGCACGCGCTCCGCGATGCGGTCCTCCACGAGGCCGTGCGCCATGTGCCCCCACCAGGTCAGCACATCGGTCTTGGCCAACCGCTCCTCGGTCAGGCCGTGGTCCGGCTCCTGCAGGGTGGCGGTGGTCACCTCGGCCGCGGGCAGCAGTTCCCTGAGCCCGTCGGCAATGACGGTGTGCATGCCCTTGGGATAGACCGCCGCTACGGCGGGATGTTTATGTTCATGGACGTTCTCGCCCCAGACGGTGACGCGCAGTGCATTCATAATTATGGCACACACAGCATTTGCACGTTTGCGGGGCGGCAGCCAGTAACAAATCCTCATGACCAGGCCGGCCTCCAACCCTGAGAACCGTCTGCGCACCACCGTCTTGGGCGAGCGCCCCCAGGAACGGATGGAAGCCTACGGCGCGTCGGTTCTGTCGGATACCGAACTGCTCACCCTCCTCCTCCGCAACGGCACCCAGGGCATGGATGTGCTCTCGCTCGCGTCCGGTTTGATCACCGAGGCCGGCTCCCTCGCCGGTCTCCTCGGCTGGAAGGAACACGATTTTCGCCGCTTCAAGGGCGTCGGCCACGTGAAGGCCCTGCAACTCGTCGCGGTCATGGAGGTCGTCCGCCGCGTCTTCGTCCAGCAGCAGGGCGAGGCGCCGCTGTTGAACCGGCCCGAACTCATCCTCAACTACCTCTTTCCGCTCACGTCCGGCCTGGCCGTCGAGAAATTCTGGGTCCTCAGCCTCAACCGGCGCAATCGGCTCATCCGCTGCAGCGAGATCACCTCCGGCACCGCCACGACCACCCTCGCCCATCCCCGTGAGGTTTACCGGGAGGCGCTCCGCCTTTCCGCGACCGCCGTGGTCTGCGCCCACAATCATCCTTCCGGCGATCCCGCCCCGAGTGCCGCCGACATCCAGGTCACCCGGCAGTTGCGCGAAAGCGCCAAGACCCTCGACATCGTGCTGCTCGACCACGTCATCGTCGGCCGCGTGGCCGCGGACCCGAATGGCCTGGGTTATTACAGCTTCCGCTCCGCCGGCATGCTGTGAGGGGCAGAATACCCGCCCACCCAAATAGCTTAATTTTACTGCCAGGCAGTTCCGAGCGTGAGCGTGTGTATTGGCTGTAGGGCCGGACCTTGGTCCGTGCCTGTTCGAGTCGCACAGCCATCAACACCTTCGAGGCGCGGACCAAGGTCCGGCCCTACAAAAACAACCACTCGCTCACGCTCGCAGCTACGAATATCCAAGGGCTGCGGTCGATGCACACAATCGGCCGGTTAGGGTTGAAGTTTCCCTCCTTTGCCATGAGTTCATGGCTCGCATGTCCCGACGATCCGCCCTGCCATTTGTCCTGGCCGCCGCAAGCCTGCTCACCTCCTGCCGTGAGGCCAGGGTCGGCCATTACCGCGTGCCCAAGGAAACCCCGCCTCCCGCCGCCACGGCTCCGGCGACCGACATGGCCTCGACCGCCGTCCCCACCGGCGACGGACAACTCACCTGGACCGCCCCCGCGGCCTGGATCGCCAAGGCCCCGGGGGCGATGCGCAAGGGCAGCTACGCGATCCGCAACGAAGCCGGTGAAGCTGATCTCTCCATCACCGCCTTCCCGGGCGACACCGGCGGCCTCCTCGCCAACCTCAACCGCTGGCGCGGCCAGATCGGCCTCGCCCCCCTGGCCCCCGCCGAACTCGAGGCGAATCTCGACCATCTCGATGCCAACGGGCTTCACTTTGAAATCGTGGATTTCGCCGGCACCGCGAACGGAGCCCCCGCGCGGATCCTGGGCGCCGTCCTGAACCGGCCCGGTGAAACCTGGTTCTTCAAGCTCATGGGCCCCGCTGCGACGGTGGCCGGCGAGAAACCCGCCTTTGCCGCCTTCCTGCAAACCGTCAAAGCCCCCTGAGCCATGCACGAACTCTGGTCCTCGTTCCGCGTCTTCTTTTCTTCGCTGAAGCTCACGGTGGTGCTGCTGGTCCTCTCGATCATTCTGGTCTTCTGGGCCACGATCGCGCAGGTGCGGCTCGGCGTCTGGGGCGTGCAGGAGCATTTCTTCCGCACGTTTTTTGTCCTTAGCAAATTGCCCGGCACGGAGATCCCCATCCCGGTGTTCCCGGGCGGCTACTTCATCGGCGGATTGCTCCTGCTCAACCTGACCGCCGCCCACTTCGCCCGCTTCGCCCTCAAGTGGGGCAAGTCCGGCATCGCCCTCACGCACCTCGGCCTGGTCATTTTGCTCATTGGCGAACTGCTCAGCGGCCTCTGGCAGGAGGAGTACTCGCTGCGCCTCGACGAGGGACAGACCAAGAACTACTCCGAGAGCTTCCGCCTCAGTGAACTGGCCCTCATCGACACCACCGACGCGCAATTCGACGATGTCTTCGTCGTGCCGGAGAAGCTGCTGGCCCGGGGCCGGGCGGTGACCCATCCGCCGCTCCCCTTCCGGATTGTCCCCAAGGCCTACTATCCCAACGCCTCGCTCCAGATGCGGAGCCCGGCCACCGCGCCAAATCCGTCCCTCGCCACCCAGGGCATCGGCCTGCAGGTCACCACCACGCCGCTCGCCCTCACCTACAAGATGGATGAGCGCAACCTGCCCGCCGCCTACGTCGAGTTGATCGCCCCCGAGGGCTCGCTCGGCACGTGGCTCGTGTCCGAGCAGCTCGCCGAACCGCAAACCTTCACCCATGCCGGGCGCACCTGGTCGATCGCCCTGCGCCTGCAGCGCCACTACAAGCCCTACTCCCTCACCCTCGTAAATTTCAGCCACGACCGCTATGCCGGCACGGAAATCCCGAAGAACTTCTCCAGCCGCATCCGCCTGACCACCCCCGACGGCCGCGACGACCGCGAGGTGCTCATCTACATGAACAACCCGCTGCGCTACGCGGGCCTCACCTTCTACCAGGCCGGCTTCGACAACAACGACCGCACCACCGTGCTGCAGGTCGTGCGCAATCCCAGCTGGCTCCTGCCCTACGTCGCCTGCGTCCTCATGTCCGCCGGCCTGCTGATCCAATTCGGCATCTCGCTGTTCGCCTTCGTGGCCAGACGCCGTGCGCTGCCAACGGCATAGCAAGACCCTGAATTTTAACCACGGATTTCACGGATGACACGGATGAGAAGGCAACAAATGCAAATGGCCATAAGCGACACAGTATTGCCTGCTGCTTTTGTGCCTCCTGTGCCTTTTGTGGCCATCGCTTCAGCTTGGGTTCCAATCCGTGTCATCCGTGAAATCCGTGGTTAAGCCCACTCTCATTTTCGCATGAAACGCTACATCCCTTTCCTCGCCCTGCTCCTGGGCATCGCGTACCTCGTCTCCGCCTTCCGGGACAAGGCCGACGACTCCGGCCGCGATCTCGCCGGCTTCGGCCGCCTGCCGGTGCTCGCCAACGGACGCATCAAGCCCCTCGACACCATTGCCCGCAGTTCCCTCCTGCAGTTGCAGGGCCGCCAGCGCGTCAGCGATCCCGCGGTCGCCGCCCCCTATGCCGCCAATCCCTCCGCCTGGCTGGCCGATGTCCTTTTCTCTCCGGAGAGAGCCGACACCTACCCGACCTTCCGCATCGATTCCCCCGAGTTGCTCACGCTCATGGGCCTGATGGAGGCCGAGACCAAAATCACCTACGACAGCGGTCTCAAGCACACCTTCGCCATCCTCGGATTCCTGCCCTCCACGCGTTCGCGTTTTTCCTTCAAGCAACTCGAGCCGCGTCTCACCGAACTGGAACGCCAGTCGCAACTGGCCGCCCCGGTCGCCGCCCAGACCCGCACCCCGTTCCAACGCGCGGTCATCCAGCTTTACGGCAACATCCGCCACTACCTGGAACTGAAGCACATGGTGGTGATGCCCGGATCCGCGGATTTTCTCAGCGAACTCATGCGCTTTCAGGAGGGCCTGCCCGCCGGCATTGCCGCCGTGCGCGCCCGGCAGGCCGGCCAGGGCTATGACCAGCAGGCTTTCCAGACCATCATGGAACTTGCCCCGCGCTATGACTTCATGGGCGGCGCCACCAGCATCCTCGCCATCCCGCCGGCCGACCCCGTCGCCGCTCCCGCCGCCTGGAAGACCGCGGGCAATGCGATTCTCGACACGATCCAGACCGGTTCCCTGAGTCCGGCGGTCATGGCCTATGCCGGCCTCGCCCACGCCTGGCGGAACCACCGGACGGACCAGTTCAACAAAATCGTTGAACTCTATGGCGCCGAACTCAGCCGCCGCCTGCCCGCCGCGATGAGCAAAACCGGCGCTGAAACCCGCTTCAATGCGATCGACCCCTTCGACCGCAGCCTGAAACTATTCTCCCTCGTCTTTCTCCTCGGCATCGTCTCCTGGCTCAAATTCCCCGAAGTCCTCGGTCGGTCGGCTTTCTGGCTGATGGTCCTCGCCTTTGCCGCCACGACGGCCGGCATCGCCACCCGCATGTGGCTCGAGGGCCGTCCGCCCGTGACCAACCTTTACTCTTCCGCGCTCTTTGTCGGCTGGGGCGCGGTCGGTCTCTGTTTGCTGCTTGAGGCCATCTATCAGAACGCCATCGGCAGCGTCGCCGCCGGCCTGATCGGTTTCGGCACCCTGCTCATCGCGCACCATCTGTCGCTGGGCGGCGACACGCTGGAAATGATGCGGGCCGTGCTCGATTCGAACTTCTGGTTGGCCACCCATGTCGTGGTCATCACGATCGGCTACGCGGCCACCTTCCTCGCCGGTTTCCTGGCGCTCATCTACATTGTCCGCGGCGTCTTCACGCCGTCGCTCGACCAGGCGACCGCCGATGCGCTCAACCGCATGGTCTACGGCATCGTGTGCTTCGCCACGCTCTTCAGCCTCATCGGCACCGTCCTCGGCGGCATCTGGGCCGACCAGTCCTGGGGCCGTTTCTGGGGCTGGGATCCGAAGGAGAACGGCGCCCTCATCATCGTGCTCTGGAACGCCATCATCCTCCACGCCCGCTGGGGCGGCCTGGTGAAGCCGCGCGGAATGATGATGCTGGCCGTGTTCGGCAACATTGTGACGAGCTGGAGCTGGTTCGGCACCAACATGCTCGGCATCGGCCTGCACAGCTACGGCTTCATGGACGCCGCCTTCTGGTGGCTCAGCGCCTTCATCGTCAGCCAGCTCGCCTTCATCGCCGTCGCCGCCCTGCCGCTGGCCCGCTGGCGCAGCTTTGCCGATCAAACCGCCAAGGGTACGTTGTAACTGGGTAGGGCCCGACCTCCGGGCGGGCCGATGCCGCTACACCTGCGATCGTCGCACCGCCCGTCCGGAGGCCGGGCGCTACCCACGGAATCTCCGCCCCGCCTTCCGCCAAATTCTACTTCGACAAGCATACGGTTTTGTCCCAGCGTTCGCCGCATGGAAAAGCCCACCAAGAAGGAATTGATGCAGCAAATCGTGGCCTGCGTCGGCCCCAACGAGGCCATCCGATTGGTCTCCGACGCCTACAGCGCCGAGGTCCTCGCGACCCGCATCGGCCGCATCGAGGAAGGCAGCCACAATTTCATCAAGCAGGCCCGCGCTCCCCTCGACCTGATGCAAATGGCGTTGGAGCGGGTGCACTCGATCTGCGAGCTGGCCAAGCCGTAGCCACAGTTGTAGGGCGGGGATTCCGATCCCCGCCTTTTGCTGCCAGCAGGAACCATGGCTGCAATCCCCGCGGGCAGGAGCCTGTGCTTGCAGGCGCTGATCGATGTAGGGCTGGACTCGCCTGAGGCGAGCAAGCCCTTGTGCGCCTGCGGCGCATTGGTCCAGCCGCGAATGTCGATCGAGCTTCGTAGCGCGATCAGGCTGCACCAAGGTGCAGCCCTACAGGCAGGACAAAAGTATCCCAACTCCGATCTCCCAGCGCAGCGCGCCGCGCGCTGCGCTATCGCTTCCCGAGCAGCTCCTTCGCGTGCGCCAATGCGCTCTTCGCATTGCGGTCGCCGAGCATGCGGGCCAGTTCGCTGATGCGGGCCTGACGCGCGGCCTGGATCGGCTCGATGGCCACCTCGGCGCGGGCCTTCGACTGGTCCTTGGTGACCACGAGATGGCACGTGGCATACGCCGCGACCTGCGGCAGATGCGTGACGCAGAGCACCTGGTGACAACGGGCGACATCCGCCATCGTCTCCCCCACCACACTGCCGATCTCGCCGCCCACATTCGCATCCACCTCGTCGAACACCAGCAGCGGCACGTCGTCGAGATCGGCCAGGACCGCCTTCAGCGCCAGCATCACGCGGGCGAGTTCGCCGCTGGAGGCGATGCGGCCCAATGGCAGGGGCGCTTCGCCCACATTGGGTGAAAACAGAAATTCACAGCGGCAATCCCCGGCCGCCGCCAGTTCGGGCAGGGGCTGGATTTCGATGCGGAAATCCGCCTTCGCGAAACCCAGCCGCGCAATGTTTTTGGCCGCCGCCCGCGCCAGCTCCTTCGCCGCCTTTTCCCGCATCGCCCGGAGGACCTGGGCCGACTGCCGGGCGGCCTTCAGGGCCGCGGCGATCTCCTTGTCCAACCGGGCCAGCGCACCGGCCAGATCACCCTGCGCCTCGAGTCGGCGGCGCATGTCATCCCGCGCCGACAGCACGGCCGGCAGATCGCCGCCAAATTTGCGCTTCAGTTCCAGCCAGGTGTTCATCCTGGCCGTGAGCAGTTCCGCCTGCTCCGGATCGAACTGCAGCTGTTGACTCAGGGCCTCGAATTCGGCCCCCAGGTCATTCAACTCCACCACGGCCGACGCCAGGCGTTCGGAAAGGGCGCGGCTCGCGGGATCAAGATTCTCCAAAGTCCGGGCTTCGCGGAGCAGCGCGCCGAGCCGGCCCTGCACGCCCTCCTCCCCGGTGAGTCCCGCGGCCAGCGTGCCGGACAGCTCGATCAGTTCCTGGGCGCGGCTCATGCGCTGGAAATCCCGCTCCAGTTCGGCCGTCGCCTCGGCGCTCAGGTCCAGGGCCTCGATGCGGGCCAGCTGGTTGCGGAGAAATTCCACCTGATCCGGCGCCAGCCGGGTTTCATTCGCCAGCTTCTCGCGCTCGGACTGCAGGTCGCGCCAGCCGCGATACTGGGCCGTGTAGGTGTGCAACGCCGACCCGGCCCGGGCGAACAAATCCAACAATTCGAGCTGGCAGTTCTCCTTGAGCAGCCGGCGCGGTTCGCTGGGTCCGTGGAAATCGACCCAGTGCTCGCCGAGCTGCTGCAGCGCCGTCAGGGTCGCGAGGCTGCCGTTGACGGTGATCTTCGGCGCCTTCTCCCGCGCGAGGCTGCGCTTGAGGATCAGCACGCCTTCCTCGCAGGCGGGCAATTCCAAGGCCGCCAGGATGGCGTCGATCCGGCCCGGTTGCTCAAAATACAGGCTGGCCTCGACCTCGCAGGCGGCGGCGCCCTGGCGGATCACGGTCTTGTCGGCCCGCTCGCCGGCCAGCAGGCTCAGGGCTCCGAGCAAAATGCTTTTGCCCGCGCCGGTCTCGCCCGTCACCGCCGTGAAACCGGCCTCAAAATCGAGGCTGACTTCCTCAATCAGGGCCAGGTTGCGGATATGGAGCGACTGCAGCATGGGTTAGATAGGCACAAAAAAACCGCCGTTGTTCAAGCGGCGGGTTTCAAACGGCTTGCCAACCGCAGCCCTGAACGAGGGCGAATGGGCGAAGATGGTGGACCTTACTGGGCTCGAACCAGTGACCTCTTCCATGTCAAGGAAACGCTCTAACCAACTGAGCTAAAGGTCCAAAATCGCGGTCGGTGAGTAACAAGTCTTGCGCGGTTCAGCGCAAGGAAAAATCCGCGGAAGCTTCCATCCGGTCGCGGCCAATCTGCGCCCGCAATTCCTCCACCCCGGCAAACTTCTTTTCCGGACGGATAAAGCGCAGCCACTCAACCTTCACTTCATCACCGGTCGCATAGGGACAGTCTCCCAGAATATGCACTTCCAGACGGGGTTCGGCGGCGGATTCGACGGTCGGACGCAGCCCGAAATTGGCCACCCCGGGCAGCGCGGCGGCCGCCTTGGGCCCCGAAACCTTCACGGCATAAACCCCGTAACGCGGCTGCAAATCGGGCGTCCACGCGAGGTTGAGAGTCGGAAATCCCAATTTGCGCCCCAACTGCCGGCCGGGAATGACCGGGCCATGCGCCGCATAGGGCGCTCCCAGCATCTCGTTGGCCCGGCTGATCTCGCCGGATTGCAGCAGCTCACGGATACGGGTGCTGCTGACCGGGGCGCCGGCCAGTTCGATCCGGGGAACGCTGACCACGGTCAGTCCGAGCCGGGCGCCTTCGCGGACCAGCAGGGCGCTGTCCCCGGTGCGGCCGCGGCCAAAGCGCCAGTTGTCGCCCACATGGACGCCGGCGAGCCGGGGCAAATGCCGCCGCAGGTAGGGCAAAAATTCCTCGGCCGGCAGGCGGGCCAAATCCTCGCTGAACTTGAGGGTGATGATGGCCTCGATGCCAAGCGCGGCCAGGGCCCGGACCTTGTCGGCGGGCGACATGATGAGCCGCGTGGGGCTGGCGGCGCGGAAGAAGATGCTGGGATGCGGCCAGAACGTCAGCACCCCCGCGAGACCGGCCGTGCGCCGCGCGGCGGCGACGGCCGAAGCGACCACGGCGCGATGACCGAGGTGCACGCCATCGAACATCCCGACGGCGAGCTGCAGCGGACGGGCAGGCAGCGCCGCGTTTTCCAGGCCGTCAAGCTGGAGTGGAACGTTCACAGCGCCACACTGGGAGCCGCCTCACGCACCGGAATCAGCCGCTTCTCGATCTCCGGCAGGGACAGTTGTTCAATGGCATCCAACGTGAGCGCCTGGGACACGTTGAAGCGGTCCGTGGCCGTGCGGCGCAGGGCCGAAAGATGGGCGCCGCAGCCGAGCCGCTGGCCGAGGTCGTGGGCGATGGTGCGCACGTAGGTACCCTTGCTGCTGCGCAGGCGGAAATCAAACGAGGGCAGCCCGAAGCGGGTGAGCTCGAAACTGGCCACGCGGATGAAGCGAGGCTCGCGCTCAACCTCCTCGCCCTTGCGGGCGCTCTTGTAGAGGGGCACGCCGTCGATCTTGATCGCGGAATACATCGGCGGCATCTGGTACTGGTCGCCGAGAAAGCCCTGCATGGCCGTGCGCAACTCGGCCTCGGTCAGCGGGGGCACGGGCCGGGTTTCCATCACCTGGCCCTGCGCATCCTGTGAATCCGTGACTTTGCCGAGCTCGATGGTGCCCTCATATTCCTTGTCGAGACTGATGAGGTACTGGGAAATTCGGGTGGCCTTGCCGATCAGCATGATGAGCAGGCCGGTGGCCATGGGATCGAGCGTGCCGGCATGGCCGATGCGCTTCATGTGCAGCTTGCGGCGAAGGCGCGCCACGACGTCGTGCGAGGTGTGGTCCGTGGGTTTGTCCACGAGCAGCACCCCCTCCATTTCCTTGGGCTGGCCGATCATGGGCGGACGGGGGTTTGCGCATCCACCACCGCGATCTGGCGGCTGATGGCGGCGACAAGGCGGCCGTAGAAACCGTCGATGTCCTTTTTCAAGTTCAAGCCGGCGGCGCAGGCGTGCCCGCCGCCGTTGAATTCACTGGCGATCAAATCCAGGCGGTAGGCCGGATCCTTGGCCCGCAGGCTCGCCTTCACGGTGCCGTCGGTGCGCTCCTCGATGAGCACGCCCACATCGACGCCGTCGAGGCAACGCGCGTAATCGACCAGCCCCTCGGTGTCCTCGGTCGTGCTGCCGGTTTCGTCGAACACGCCGTTGGCCAGGGTGCCGATGCAGAGGCGGCCGCCGCATTCGAACTTGAGCGAGGCGAGGTAGTGCTGGAGCAGCCTGAGCTTGCCGGGTGATTCGCGCTCGTAGAGCTCGTAACCCGCCTCGCTGGGCCTGGCGCCGAGGGAGAGCAGCTCGGCCGCCAGCAAAAAGCTGCGCCGCGAGGTGGAGGTGAAGCGGAACTGGCCGGTGTCGGTGAGGATGCCGGTGTAAAGGGCCTGGGCGGCCTGCGCGTCGATCGTGAGGCCGTTGTCGAGCAGCACGCCCGCGAGGATCTCGCAAGTGGCGGCGGAGGCGGTGTCGAGGAGGTTGTGCGCGGCGAAACCGACGTTGGAGAGATGGTGGTCCACCATCGCGATCGGGCTGGGAAACGCGGCCCTGAGCCGGTCGCCGCCGCGCGCGCCGTCGGCGCAATCCACGAAGATCGCCGTGTACTCGCCGGCCACGGGCAGGATTTCATCGGTCCGCCGGAAGGTCATGCCGGCCGTGAGAAACTGCAGCCGGCGCGGGACCGGATCGGGATTAACGCAGACCGCGTCGATGCCCAGCGTGTGCAGGACGCGGGTCAGCGCCACCTGTGAGCCGACACAATCGCCGTCCGGCCGGGCGTGGCCGATGACCGCGATTTTGCGCCCGCGAATGGCGGCCAGCACCTGGGCGAAGCGCGCCGAGAGGACCGGGTAATATTTGTCCACGATCACGCTCACTCGGATTCGGGCTCCTTTTCGGGACCGCCCAACTCGTCCAGCAGGCGCATGAGGCGCGTGCCGCGGATGGCGGACTTGTCGTAGACGTATTCGAGCTTGGGGAGGTACTTCAGCACGATCCGCTGGCTGAGCTCCGCGCGGATATCCGGCGCCTGGCGGCGGAGCCAGCGCATCTTCTCCTCCACGAAGGTCTCGTTGCCCACGATGGACACGAACACGCGGCCGTCACGCAGGTCGGGCGAGACGCGCACCTCCGTGACCGTGATGGCCACGGCCTCGCTCTGGTAGCGTTGGCGGAGGATGTCCCCGAGCTCGCGCTGGATCAGCTCGGTTACCCTCAACGTGCGATTGCTCATGAAAGGATGGGGCCGGACCCGCGCCCGCTCCAAGCCGGCAGCCGGGGCTGCGGCCTAGAGAGTGGCGCGAACCTTCTGCACTTCATAGACCTCGATGAGGTCGCCGACCTCGTAGCCGTTGAAATCATCGAGCTTGATGCCGCACTCCAGGCCGGCGCGCACCTCGTTGGCGTCGTCCTTGAAGCGCTTGAGGGTGTGGATCTTCCCTTCGTGGACGATCTCCTTCTTGCGCCGCAGGCGGGCGGAGGCGTTGCGGGTGATCTTGCCCTCGGTGACGAGGCAGCCGGCGACAAAACCCTTGGCCAGCGGGAACACCGCGCGGACCTCGGCGCCGCCGAGCTTGATTTCCTTCAGGTCCGGATCGAGCAGGTCGGCCATCATGTCGCGCACCTTGTCGCCGAGCTCGTAAATGATGTCGAAGGTCTCGATGCGCACCTTGTGATGCTTGGCGAGCGGGGTGACGCCGTTTTCCAGCTTGGTGTGGAAGCCTAGGATGACCGCGCCGGCCGCGCCGGCCATGAGCACGTCGTTCTTGGTCACGAGGCCGACCTCGGTGGAAACGATTTCGAGCGAGACCTTGGCGCTCTTGATGCCCTCGAGGACATTGCGCAGCGCCTCGGCGGAGCCGAAGACGTCGGTCTTGACGATGACCTTGAGCACCTTCGCCTGCGTGGCGGCGATGTTCGCGAACAATTGCTCGACGGACACTTCCTTGGGCACCGCATCGGCGGACGTGGTGACCTGCTTGAGCCGCAGCTGCTCCTCCTCGGCGAGATTTTCGGCGGTGCGGATGTTCTTCACGACCTTGAAGGACGCGCCGCTTTCGGGCGTGCCGGACCAGCCGATCACGCGGACCGGCATGGCCGGAGGCGCCTCCTTGAGGTTGAGCCCCTGGTCGTCGTACATCGCCCGGACCTTGGCGAAGCAGGAACCGCTGACGATGGCGTCGCCCACGCGGAGGGTGCCGCGCTGCACGATGACCGTGGCGAGCGGGCCGCGGCCGAAATCGATCTCCGACTCGATGATGATGCCGCTGGCGTCCGACTTCGGATTGGCCTTCAGCTCCAGCACGTCGGCCTGGAGGAGGATCATCTCCAGCAGGCTGTCGATGCCGTCGCCCTTGATGGCGGACACCGGCACGGTGATGGTCTCACCACCCCAGTCTTCCGGGGCGATGCTGCGCGTCTGCATCTGGGTCTTGACCTGGTCGAGGTTCGCACCCTTCACGTCCATCTTGTTGACCGCGACGATGAGGGCGACCTTGGCATTCTGCGCGTGCTTCAGCGCCTCGTCGGTCTGCGGCATGAAGCCGTCGTCCGCCGCCACCACCAATACGGCGATGTCGGTGACATTGGCACCGCGGGCGCGCATCTTGGTGAAGGCGGCGTGACCGGGCGTGTCGAGGAAGGTGATTTTGCGGTTGTTGAACTCGATCTGGTAGGCGCCGATGTGCTGCGTGATGCCGCCGGCCTCGCCCGCGGCGACGTTGGCCTTGCGGATCGCGTCGAGCAGCGAGGTTTTGCCGTGGTCAACGTGACCGAGGATGCAGACGACCGGAGGCCGGGGGGCGAGGTTCTTGGCCTCTTCCTCCTCCGCCAGTTTCCGCTTCTGGTCCTTGTCCACGACCACGGGAGCCTTCTGGGCCTCGCCGCGATGCTTGATCTCAAGCATGAAGCCGTGCTTCTCGGCGACCTTGATCGCGACGGCCTCATCGATGGTGGTGTTCATCGAGGCGAAGCCGCCCGCCTGGTTCAGTTCGGAAATGAGCTTGAATGGCCGCAGACCGAGGGCGATGGCGAAGTCGCGCACGATGATCGGCGGCTTGATCTGGATGATCTTGATGTCACCGCTCGCGACCGGGGCGGGGGCGGCCGCGGGCATCGCCACCGGGACGGGCGCGGGCGCCGAACCGGGGGCAACCGGGGGACGCGGGATCGGCGGCGTCATGCGCAAAACGGGCGGCGGGGCGGAAATCGGCGGGGGCGCGACCGGGCTCTTGGCCATCGGCGGCGGCAGGGGGGCGCTCACGCGGACCGGCATCGGGGCGGACACCGGCGGCGCCGAGACCGGGGCAACCCGCGGCGCGACCGGGACGGAAGCGCGCGGCGGCATCGGCGGCGGCGCCATGGGCACCTTGAGCGGAGCGGGAGCCGGGGCCGGGCGCACGGGAATCACCGGAAGCACGGGAGCAGCCGGCTTGCTGGCGGCGGCCCTGGCGGCGGCGGCCAATTCATGCTCGCGCTCGATGTCCTGCTTCGTCTTGACGAAAATGCCGACGGGGTGATGGACCTTCGAGGGCACCGCGGGCGTTTCGCCCGTGGGTATGGGCGAGGCCGTCGCGGGGCGGGCCGGCGGCGCTGACTCGGGCGCCGGGGCGGCCGCCGCACGCTTCGCGGCATACTCCTCGCGCAGCGCGTCGGCGCTGATGTTGTCCACCGTGCTCGAGACCGACTTCACATCCGCGGCGATGATTTTGCGCTCCTTGAGAAGGGCGATCATCTCCTTGTTGTCCAGGCCGAGTTCCTCGGCGAGTTTATGGATGCGAATACTCATGCAATGGCTGGGTGGAAATAAACAGGATTAGGATTGGTTGACCCGGGCGATGATCGCCTCGGCGTCCTCGGGAGTGAAACCGGCTTCGACCAGGTCGCCGGCCTCGACGCCTTGGAAGGCGGCGGGAGAATTGATGCCCATGTCGACGAGCCGGCTGGCGACCGCCGTGTCCACGGCGAAGGCCTTGACCAGGGAGTCGATGGCGGTCTGGCGGGGATTGTCGCCCATCGCCTTGAATTCCTCGATGTCGAGGCGCCAGCCGATGAGCCGGGAGGTCAGGCGCGCGTTCTGGCCCTTGCGGCCGATGGCCACGGCGAGATCGTCGGTCGCGACCTTCAGGAGAATGCGGTGGTCCTTCTCATTGATGATGATCTCGCGCGGCAGGGCCGGCTTGAGCGCCTCAATGATCATTTCCTTCGGGTCGGCAAAGTAGCGGATGATGTCGATCTTCTCGCCGCCGAGCTCGCGCACGATCGTCTTCACGCGGGCGCCGCGGGCGCCGACGCAGGCGCCGACCGGATCGACCTTGGGATCGGTGCTGGTGACGGCGATCTTGGTGCGGTAACCGGGTTCGCGGGCAAAGGCCTCGATCTTCACGGTGCCGTCGGCGATCTCGGTGACTTCGAGTTCGAAGAGGCGGCGGACAAACTTCGGGCTGGCGCGGCTGAGGATGATCTCGGGCCCGCGGGGCGTGGAATCAATGGACATCAGCAGGCAGCGGATGCGCTCGCCGGGCTGGTATTCCTCGGCCGGCACCTGTTCCTTGCCGGGCATGACGGCCTCGGCCTTGCCAAGGTCGACGTACAGGTCGTTGCGCTCGCGGCGGCGGACGGTGCCGGTCACGATGTTGCCCACCTGGTCCTTGAAGTCGTCGTAAATGCGGTCCTTCTCAAACTGGCGCAAACGCTGCATCACGGCCTGGCGGGCCGTCTGGGCGGCAATACGGCCAAGGGTGGAGGGATCAATCTCCCTTTCCAGCATTTCACCTAATACTACGTCAGGCTTCACGGCCTGGGCCTTCTCGATGTGAATCTCGGTCTTGGGATTGCTGACGGAATCCACGACTTTCAGCACCGCCCAGGCATGGAGCTGACCGTTCTTCGGATTGATATCAATCTTCAGCTCCTGACCGGAGTTAACCCCTTTCTGGGCAGCTGTTTTCAATGCGTTCGCAATGGTCGCAATCATGTCCGCGCGGCCAATGCCCTTTTCCTTCTCCATGTATTCCAGAACGGATAAGATTTCGCTGCTCATAGTGCTTGTTAAATGGGAAAAAAAAAGCGGGCCGCAGGGCCCACTTATTTAAAAGTGAGTGTTATTGAGTCGGTAAACTTATTCGTCGGCTGCAAAGCTTGTCAAGCCCCGCAGCCTCGGGGACACCGCCGCCGCCGGGTTTATTGCAGTCCAACCGCCAGCCAGCGCCCCATCAAACCCTGCAAAGTGCCCTGACAGGCCGGCTGGGAACGGCCGTCCATGAGCCCGAGTTCGCGCAGTGCCTTGCGCATGGACGGGGGTTGGTCACCGGGAAACCAATGGTGCCAGAGCCCGGACAGATCCTTCCCCGTTTGGGCCGACAGCAAAGGCAGCCAGCCGTCGCAGACAAGGTTGTCCAGCCGGGTGCCACCCACGGCAACGGCGCATAACTGCCCGGCCCAGTCGGTCCGGAGCGCCCTCAGCCGGTGTTGCCTCCGCAATTCACCCGTCGGCACCCCCGTCGGCAGGGAGGGGAGCCCGGTGACGGACGCAACCAGTTGACTCGGCCAGTCGGGCATCGCCGCGACCCATGCCCCATACTGACGCAGCCGGGTCTTGGGATGATTGGCCGGACGCACTCCCTGCCGACTCCAACGACTGGCTTCCGCCGCATGGATGCGATCAAGGTCAACCGCCCCACCCGCCCACGCCGCCAGGGGGAATTGTCCGGCCAGGCGCAGCATCGGAGCCCGGTTGTAGCGGTAACCGAGAATCTCGAGGGCCGCATGATGGCAGGCGTCGACCCAACCCAACCGTTCGATGCGTCGTCGCGCAAAATGCACCTTCTGCCGCCAACGGGTCTGGGCACAGGCCTGCAGTTCGGCCGCGAGTTCGGACAGGGGCAATTGACGCAGGGCATCCAGGAGCCGGTTTAGCGGTCGGCCCGCCAGCCCCTCGATGGCCGCCTCACCGGCATATTCCTCCAACCCATGGTGCAGGCAAGGGAGGAGCACCAAGGTCGGGATCTTGCGACCCTGCCCGCCCAGCGTGGACTGTTCGGCCCCGGCGGGAAAGAGCACCACATGCAGTCGGACATTGTCGTAGGCCGGATCCGCCGCATGGCCATGCGCCGTCCAGTCGTCCGCGCACAAGTGCAGTTCCACGTCGCCCGTGATCTCCGTGCCATCATCGAACCTCAGCCGGGCGTCCTTGAAGTCCGGTCCGCCCAGCAGATTCCAGCGGCCCGCATGCACGATCTGCAGCCGCCGCCCATCATTCACGGTCAGGTTTGCCTGATCGAAATCACCGCGCACCCAGATCTGCTGCAGCAGTTTTTCCGGAAACGTAAACGGACCGTAGAGACCTTGCATCTCTTCGACGCCGATCACCGGGCATCCCATGCGATTCATGGCGGCAGGCCGGGCGAATGTGGCATTTGCGGGAGAAATGCCGCTGCGTCTCTGTCTCCGATTTTGAACCCGGGCCTATCTGCGCCGTTGACCTGAACGGGCAAGTTCTCAACTTGAACTTCCGGTTTCGGAGGAGTGGCTGAGTGGTTAAAGGCACCTGACTTGAAATCAGACGTGGGCGCAAGTCCACCGGGGGTTCGAATCCCTCCTCCTCCGCCATCCTTCGCCCGGTTGGGCTTCGGATGGCACGGCCATCTGTCGGCAACGTAAGATCTACATCGGCAAAGGAGTCGTCCGCAGCGAAGGATGCCCTCCGTAGCCTTGGCGCAGGAGGGCTTAACCTTCCGACCACCTCCTGACCTCAACCCGGTGGTCATAGCATAACAGTACCTGGTTAGTAGCGCTAAGTATTCGGTCATTCGCTATAAAAATTTATGGGCCGCTGCCGGTTGTGACACCGGCAGCGGCCCGACTTGCTTGCACTTTATCCATGTAGCCCCCATGCAAGGGCAAGCGAAGGAGTTAGGAACATAAGGTAAGACGCTTCAGGGACGATTTACCCCTACTCTATGACACACGGAACCGGCGGATTTTCAGGTCGCGAGAAATGCGACCGGGAAACTTTCAATCACTGTCCTGGCGACAAGCTTGTGTCCGGCTTCCTGCAAGGCCATCAGCGCAGTCGGCAGCGCATGCCTTCGGACCAGAAAACAAATCCCGTGAGATCCTGCCGCAGTGATGACATCAATATGCCGCGCCTTGAGTGGAAAGATGAAGGCCGCGATGAGTTGCCCAGGTGACAATCCGGCCGACTCGGTCACGTGCAACAACTGCCAGTCGCGATTCCCGGTGACATGGTCCGGCACCCGTTCGGTGGCACAGAGGATCGTGGTCTCGGCGGCGCCGTGACAGAAGCTGAGAAATGCTCCACCCAACCATTCCGGCAGTGCGGTGCCGGGCGGTAACGAACAGGCCGTGAATTCCCCGGGCAGCTGTTCAAACCGGCAGGAATGAATCGGGCCTGCCTGGCCGAGTCCGGGATGATGCAACGGAGCGTTGACCGGCTCCGGTGCATCCGTTGGCGGGGCCGGCGGTGAAACCGGATGCGTAACTGCAGAGGCTGAGGGGTTGTGGTTCAAACCGGACATTGACCTGCACTTTTTGGCCTACTCGTTCATCAGCGTGGCCACATGCACCCGGTTCCTGGCGCCGAGTTTGCGAAAAATGGCCGCAAGCTGGGTCTTGATCGTGAGCGGACTGCGGTGCAGGGCCTGCGCAATCTCCCGCGTGGTGAGCCCCTCCCGCACCCGCAGGGCGACCTCACGCTCGCGGAAAGAAAGCCGCGTCAGGAGATTGAGGGCGGAACGGGATAGCTCGCGATGGCGGTCACCCCGCGGCCGGCGGTAATCCAACCTGAGGTAGCAAACCGGATCGCTGCCATCGGCCGGAAGCTGCACGCGGACCAGTGCATAGAGCCCGCGATCGGGCTCGGCCACCGGCAGGGGTGGCGGAACCTCTCCCGTCATCATCAAGGCCTTGATCCGGGAGCGACACGCCGCGCGCAAAACCTCCGGCAGGACAAACCCGGAGCAATCCAGCGGCAGGGCATCGCCGCCCTGGGGCCGGCCGTTCCACACCGAGCAGACCACACTCGCCTCCTCGTTGAACCACAGCGCAGTACCCTCCGCCCCCACCAGCACCAGACCGATGGGCACATCCGCCAGCATCGCCTGAATCAGGGGCAACAGCCGGGCCGGATCCGCCGTCGCCAGCAATTCGGACATCGGGACGCAATCGCTCGCCATGCCGCTCACCACGACGGTCCACCCGATGCGGTTGACCGGGCCGCGGGCATGGCGAGACCGACCCAGGGTTCCTCCTCATTGTCCGGCAGGACATAGCTGGGATGAATCGTCTGGGACCTGATCGGGCGACTGTTGATCTCAATCGCCCGATTGCCCGGGCCGACCTCAACAAAGTGCGCCAGGTGCGTCCCCATTGCTTCAGGCAGCACATAGGCATAAGCCACCACGGTGAGGACATCGCCGGGAATAAATTTTTGCGTCAGGCTGCCGCACACCCGCACCTCCCCTGCAGTTCCCAGGCCGACTGAAGAGGCCGCACGATCGCACCCGCGGGTCCATAACTCCACCTGCTCAAGCTCATCCAGCCGCGCCGCCCAGAGCAGCTCCGGATCAAGCATGAGAGCCTCGGGACCGCCGGGATCCAGCGCCGTCACCACCAGGGGCCGCAGGCAGGCCCGCAACATTTTTCGGTAAGAGGAAGGGTTGGTCAGCATGGGGGCAAAAAGGCTTGCATGCGCCGCGCGAGTTCCAGGTCGACCCGGGTTACCTGATCGCCGTTGTCATGCGTGGAGAGGCGGATCTCGACGCGGTTGTTGTAATTGCTCCAATCGGGATGGTGGTCGAGGGCATCGGCCTCGCTGGCCGCAAACATCATGAAGCAGATGGCGTCATCAAAACTCAGGAAGGACGCACTGCGCAAGAGGGCATGATTCGCATGCGACCATCCCGGCAGCTCGCGCAGGGCGAAGGCAATTTCAGCATCGGTCAAGGGCCGTAAACTCGAGGATCCGGGACTCATGTCTGGCGATGCCCACAGGCCGCCGAGCGATGGAGCTCCCGCGCGAGGGCGAAGGCCTCCGACAGGTCCGGCCAGGCAATGCCGGCTTTTCGCTCCGCCGGGGAAAGGTCCTCCACGCCGGAATGAAAGGCGCGCACGTGGACCACCGTGCCATCGGTGATCTCCACATAGAGATCGCCGGTCCGGCAATGACCATAGAGTTGAAACCGCCAAGCCTGGTCGCCCAGCAAGGGTCCATCATGATAGAGAACGCAGTGACTGCTGGACTTGAGCGCGGCCAGAGATTGGGCCGGATGAGGCACGCAACCGCTGACTGGCAATGGGACGTCGATTCCATCCCTCATACCCGCCCCTCCTGCGCTAAACCCGCGCGCAACGGCGGATCCTTCTGCACTTCGCGGGTGATTCCCGCCGTCAAACTGCAAGTGAGCGCTGGCCATGATATATAAGTCATTGGGGTAAAGGGGATGAAAAATAAGCGCTGCTGCCGGGGAAATCCCCGGCAGCAGCAACCAAACAACACAACAGAGACAGACCCCGATGGCCGGTTGGGACCACCGGTTTGTCACTAAGCTAAGACGCCGCAACAGCTCCAGACCCCTAACCTGGATGGGGTAATTACGCTGAACGGAGTAGTGGAAAAGTTAACGGATCATCCCGTTGGCTTCGCACAAAGCGTTTCAGCCGTAGGGCAGGTCTCTGACCTGCCATTCGCACGCCCCAATGCGTATGAAACGTGAAAGGGGTAGGTCACAGACCTGCCCTACTAGTTCACCCCAACTGTAGAAGCGGCATTGGCTTTCGTTCCCTTAATCCGTCCGATGCCGGACTATCCGTCACGCGGGCTGCACCTCGGCCAAGTGGGCGGACGTCACCTTGTTTCCCGGGGCCAACAGGACGATCCGCACCTTGTGGAAGCGCACTTCGCGGGGTTGCAGCCGGACGTACGCCGCCACGATCACGAGATCCCCCACGTTCACGAGCTGCGCGGCGGCTCCATTCACCTGGATCTGGCCGGGCTCGCCGTAGATCACATAGGTCGTGAAGCGGGCGCCATTGGTGATGTCATAGACATCCACCTGTTCAAATTCGCTCAGGTTCGCCTCCCGGCACAGGGCCCGGTCGATCGAGATCGAACCCTCGTAATCGGGATCGGCGGCCGTGAGGGTGGCGCGATGGAGCTTGGACTTGAGGAAGGTCAGTTGCATGCGAAATCAGGACGGGCGGGCGGGTTCACGGTTCAGTTTCACGGCGTGCCTGAGGCCGTCCAGGACGAGTTCCGGCACGATCTCATCAAAGAGCTTCTCCGCTTCGAACATGCGGGCAAAGCCGCCGGTCCCGATGACGATGGGTTTGGCGCCGGCGAAGATCTCGGCCGCGATGGAGCTGATCAGGTGCCGGATGGCTCCGACATGCCCGTGGTAGAGCCCGGAATTGATGCTTTCGGCCGTGGTCCGGCCCAGCGGCGACTCGGGGCGCACGATCTGGACGTGGGGCAGCTTGGCGGTGTGGCCAGCGAGGGCCGCGGCGGAAACGCCGACACCAGGCAGGATCGCCCCGCCCAGATATTCACCCGTGGCGGTGACGACATCGAGGGTCGTCGCCGTGCCGCAGTCCACGATGATGAGATTCCGGCCGGGATGGCGGAGCGTGCCGCCAATCGCATTGGCAATGCGGTCGGCGCCCACCTCGTGGGGATTGCGGTAGAGCACCTTGAGCCCGGTCTTCACCCCGGCCTGCAGGATGAGCGGCTCGGCGTGGTGGTACTCGACACACGCGCGCTGCAGCGAGTGCAACGCGGCCGGCACGACGGAGCAGAGCGCGACCTGCGTGATCTGTTCGGGCTGGATCGCGTGGGCGCGGAGCACCGCGGCGAAAAAGACGCCAAGTTCGTCGGACGTCGCAAGCGGGTGTGTGGACTTGCGGAACGTGCAGCGCAGGGTGTCGCCGTCGAAGACCCCGCCGAGGATCTGGCTGTTGCCGACATCAAGACAGAGGAGCATGGGAGTTGGGAGTTGAAGCTGTGATGGTCTGGAAAAGCAGTTCCTCGAGGCGCACCGCAATCTCAGTGCGGGTGGCGCAAGCCCAGTGCGCGTGGTCGCAGCCGCGATGGATGGTCGCCGGAAGTAGTC
>JADJZJ010000051.1 GCA_016715765.1 Opitutaceae bacterium | reverse complement strand
GCGGCAAACACAGACTTACTTGTGTATTTGAGCGCCGGACTGGTTTTTGGGCCGTCATGGCGTAAATTCGCCAACAGCATCGAGCCTCCATCCCTGCGATCCACGGAAACCGCCGCATCCCTCCAACCATAACCGTGAAAGCCAGACTCACCACCGCTTTCCTCGCGCTCACCCTGCTCGCGGGTTCCGGTTGCACCACGTTGCGGCAGACCGCGGTCAACCAGCTGAGCGACGCGCTGGCGAAGGGTGGCACGGGATTCGCGAACGACGACGATCCCGAACTCGTCCGCGAGGCGGCGCCGTTCAGCCTGAAGCTGATCGAAAGCCTCCTGGCCGAAAATCCCACGCATCGCGGGCTGCGGCTGGCGGCCGCAAGCGGGTTCGCCCAGTACGCCTACGGATTTTTGGAACAGGATGCCGACCAAATGGCGGATCAGGACTACGAGGGCGCCAGCCGGCTGCGCGACCGGGCCCGGGGCCTTTACCTGCGCGCGCGCGACCACGGCCTGCAGGGGTTGGAGTCGGCGCATGCCGGCTTCACGCGCCGGTTGCAGGCAGATCCGGCGGCGGCGGTGCGTGCCGCCGGGGCCGACGACGTGCCGCTGCTTTACTGGACCGCGGTGTCCTGGGGCGCCGCGATTGCCCTCTCGAAGGACAACGCCGACCTGATTGCCGACCGGGTGTTTGTCGAAGCCTTGGTTGACCGCGCCCTCGAGCTGAACGAGGCCTTCGAGGCGGGTGCGATTCATGCGTTTCTCATCCCCTTCGAGATGGCGCGGCTGGGCGCCCCCGGCGATCCGGCGGAGCGGGCGCGCCGGCACTGCGAGCGGGCGATGGAGCTGAACGGCGGCGGGCAGGCCGGTCCGCTGGTCAGCCTCGCGGAAGCGGTGGCGGTGGTGAAACAGGACCGGAAGGAATTCCGGGCCCTGCTCGAGCGGGCGCTGGCCATCGACCCCGGATTGCATCCGGAATGGCGGGTGGCCAACCTCCTGATGCAGCGCCGCGCGCGCTGGCTGCTCACGCGCACCGATGAATTGTTCCTGCCGGAGGAGGAGACTCTCCCGGCCGCCAACGACCCCTCATGAAAAGCCGTTTTTCAACCACCCTGCTGTGGCTCACACTTGCGCTGGTGGGCGCGCCGGGCGTCATGTCCGCCGCCCCGGTCGAGATCAAACTGGCCACGATCCTCCCCGTCGGCACCTCCGGGCACAAAAGCCTGATGGAGATGCGGGCGGCCTGGCAGAAGGCGGCGGGCCCCGCGGTGAAGCTGACCATTTACGCCGGCATGGCCGACGGCGAACCGCTGCTCGTGAAGAAAATGCGCGCGCGGCAGATCAATGCCGCCGTGCTGACCGCCGTCGGGCTCTCGGAAATCGACCGCTCGGTCTCCAGCCTGCAGATGATGCCGATGATGTTCCACGACTGGAACGAGGTGGACTACGTACGCGAAAAAATCCGCCCCGAACTCGAGTCGCGCCTGCGCGCCAAGGGCTTCGAGGTGCTGTTCTGGGCCGACGCCGGCTGGGTGCGCTATTTCTCGAAGGAGCCGGGCGCCCACCCGGACGACTACAAGAAGATGAAGCTCTTCGTCCTCGCGGGCGTGCCGCGGCAGATGGAGATCATGCGCGACCTCGGCTACCAGCCCGTGAGCCTGGAGACCGAGCAGATCCTGCCGTCGCTGACCACCGGCATGATCAGCGTCGTGCCCGTGCCGCCGTTTCTCGCCAACGCCCTGCAGTTCAACCGGCAGGCGAAATACATGCTCGATATGAACTGGGTGCCGATCGTCGGCGCCGCCATCGTGCGCAGTGATGTCTGGGCAAAGATTCCACCGGAACTGCGCGCGCAGTTGCAGGAGATCGCCACCGTGGCCGCGGGCAAGATCCGGACGCAGACCCGCGCGGAGGACGATGATGCCATCGTGGCCATGAAGAAGAACGGCCTGGTGGTCCAGCCGTGCACGCCGGAGGTGCTGGCCGCGTGGCGGGCGATCGCGCAGCGATCCTATCCCATGATCCGCGGTCCGATCGTGCCCGCGGATATCTTCGACCAGGTGCAGACGGCGCTCGCCGAGTATCGGGCCGCGTCCGCTGCCGGCACACCCTGAACCGGCCCGGCGCGCATGAACCCCGGGGACCAGTCCGCTGCCAGCATCGCCGCCCTGCCCGGCGGTGAGGCGGTTTTGCGGCGGTGGTGGCACTGCATTGAGGACCACGCGCTGGCGCTGCTGCTGGGCGTCATGGTCCTCCTGCCCCTCGTGGAAATCGGCCTGCGGCAGGTGTCCAGCGGCATTCCCAGCGCGCCGGATTTTCTCCGCCATCTCACGCTCCTGGTCGGCATGCTGGGCGGAGTGGTGGCCGCCCGCGACGGCCGGTTGCTCGCCCTCGCCACGGCCACGGCGCTGCTCCGCGGACGCTGGAAGGCGCTGGCCCTGGTCTTCAACACCGGTGTGGCGGCGGCGGTCACCGCCTTTCTTTGTGTCGCGAGTTTGCAGTTCGTTGCCCAGGAACGGGAAGGCGGGGGCGTGCTCGCCTACGGCATTCCGCTCTGGACCGTGCAGAGCGCGATGCCCGTCGGCTTCGGGATCATCTGCCTGCGCCTGATCTGGCGGGCGGCGGCCACGTGGTGGCGCCGCACGTTCGCCCTGGCGATCGCCGCCAGCCTCATCCTCGCGGCCGTGTTTCCGCCGGCCGAGATTGCCAGCCTGACCCTGCCGGCGCTGGCGGCCCTGCTCGCGGCCACCCTGCTCGGCGCCCCGATCTTCGTCGCCCTGGGCGGCGCCGCGATGATCCTCTTCTGGAGCCGCGACGTGCCGATCACGGCGGTGTCGATCGAGCATTACGGGCTCGTGACGAATCCGGCGCTGCCGGCCATCCCGCTCTTCACCCTCGCGGGTTACTTCATGACGGAGGGCGGGGCGTCGCAGCGGCTGGTCCGCGTGTTTCAGGCCCTCGTCGGCTGGTTCCGCGGCGGCCCGGCCATCGCGACCGTGCTCATCTGCGCGTTCTTCACCTCGTTCACCGGCGGCTCCGGCGTCACGATCCTCGCCCTGGGCGGACTGCTCATGCCGGTGCTGGTGGCGGCGCGGTTTTCGGAGCGCGATGCGCTCGGGCTCGTGACCGGTGCGGGTTCGCTCGGCGTTTTGCTGCCGCCGTGCCTGCCGGTGATCCTCTACGCCATTCTCGCCAAGGTGGACATCAGGGAAATGTTCATCGCCGGGCTTGTGCCGGCGCTGCTGCTGATCGCCATGACCGGCGCGTGGGGCATCTGGGCCGGTCGCAAGTCGGACGAAAGCCGCCAGCGTTTCGATCTCCGCGAGGCCGGGCGCGCGCTCTGGGCGGCCAAGTGGGAATTGATGCTGCCGGTGGTGGCCATCGTCGCGCTGTTCAGCGGCTGGGCCACACCGGTCGAGGCCGCGGCGGTGACGGCCTTTTACGCGTTCCTCGTTGCCGCCCTGATCCAGCGCGACCTCGGGATCCTCAAGGACTGTCCACGGGTCATGGCCGAGGCCGGCGTGCTCGTCGGCGGCATTCTGCTGATCCTCGGCGTGGCGCTGGGATTCACGAACTACCTCGTGGACGCCCAGATTCCGGACCGCCTGGCCGAGTGGTCGGCCGTCCATGTGCAATCGCGCTGGGTTTTCCTGCTCGGGCTGAACATCGCGCTGCTGTTCATCGGCGGCCTCGTGGAGATCTACGCCGCCATCGTGGTCGTGGTTCCCTTGCTGCTCCCCATCGGCGCGCGGCTGGGCATCGATCCGCTGCACCTCGGCATCATTTTCCTGGCGAACATGGAACTCAGCTTCCTCGCCCCGCCCATCGGGCTGAACCTGCTGCTGGCCTCCTACCGGTTGAACAAGCCCATCTTCGAGGTGACCCGGGCCGTGCTGCCGCTGCTCGGGATCCGGTTCATCGGCGTGCTGCTCATCACCTACATACCGTGGATCACCCTGATGCTGCCGGAATGGCTGCGGTGAAGTGGTGTCGTCGTAGCGCGGTGCTTCCCTCCTTCGCCGAGGCTACGGCGGGCACGGTAGCCCGCGCCGGGATCGCAGCGCTGGCATGCTGACGCGGCCGAACCAGTGCCGGCTGAAGACCGGCACTACTTGATGTCGGCAGGGCAGATCCCGGCTCCGCCGCCGGCGCGTTTCGCGCTTGGCGCGTGCGGCCGGCGCCGCAGCATGCGGGCATGGCTGCACCGAACCCCGAGGGCGTCCTGGTTTATTCCCTGCGCGAATGGGACGGAGAATATTTCTCCCGCGATGTGCCGGGCGGGGTGGAAACCTCACCGGTGCGCAGCCATATCCGGATCATCGCACCGGATGGCAGCGGCGATCGGCGGCTCGATCTCCCGGGCGAGCGGGCGGAATTTCCCGTGGGCAGTCCCGACGGACGCTGGATTTATTTCCAGACCGCCGTGGACGGACGCTGGCGCATCTGCAGGGTGCGACCCGACGGCAGCGGCCTCATGACCATCGCGCCACCGCCTGGGCCGGAGTACGGGCGGGCGAGCGCGTTTGGCGCCGCGTTGTCGTCGGACGGCCGGTCCCTGACCTACACGATGCATGATGGCGGCACCGGCCGGGTGGCCCTCGCGCAGGCCGATGGCGGCGGCGCGCGCGTGCTGGCGCCGGAGTACGGCCACGCCTACATGGCCAGCCCGGATGCCACCGCCGGGCGCGTGGTGTTTTCCGGCCCGGCGCAGGGTTACCGGCTCGCACTGGTGGACACGGCGGGTGGGGCGCCGAGGGTCCTGACGCCGGAGCATCCGGACTGCTACGCGCCGCAATTCACGCCGGACGGACAGGCCATCATTTTCATCCGTCGCGATGGCGGGCTGTATCGCATCGCGCCAGACGGCACGGGATTGACCAGGCTGGCGGACAAGGTGCAGGTGGAGTTTTTCCTGTCGCGGCAGGACCGGCATGGTTCGACGGATTTTCCCGCCATCGCGCCGGACGGCGCGCGCGTGGCCTTCGTGTCGCGGGACGCGGCCGCCGGCGCCACGGTATGCACCGTGGCCATTGATGGCGGCGAAGTGCGCCGGCTCACCCCGCCGGCCGGTGACGGTGGACGAGTCCATTGGAGTCCGGATGGGCGCTGGCTGGCCTACGCGGCCTTGGCGGGTCCGCGTCCGCAACTCTTCATCGTGCCGGCGGACGGCTCCCGCGCCCCGCGCCGGCTGACCGATGGTGCCGCGGCGGTTTATGCGCTGAGCTGGTTGCCATTGGCCGGCTGAGTCTCCACCGTGTCGCGATGCGCATCGCCGTGCTTTCCGACACCCACGACCGGATGCCGCCAGCCCTGCCGGCCCGGCTGGCGGCGGCGGATGAGATCTGGCATCTCGGCGATGTGTGCGATCCCACGGTGCTGCTGGAACTGGAGGCGCTGGGCCGGCCGCTCTTCGTCGTGCAGGGCAACTGCGATGCCAATCCGGGCTGGCCGATGACGCGCGAGTTGGAGCGCGCGGGGGTCAGGTTTCACCTCACCCACATTCCGCCGCCCCATGCGCCGGGGGAGTGCACGCCGTACTGCACGGACACACGCATGTGCCCCGGGACGAGATGCTCCACGGGGTGCGCTGGCTCAATCCCGGCTGCATCACGCGGCCGCGCGGGTGCCCGGCCAGCTATGCCTGGCTCGAGGTGGCGCGCGGGAAAATCACTTCCTGGACCCTCGTGAAGATGTGAGTTCCCCCGCCATGCACCGATCCCTCCTGCCCAATGCGCTCAGCGCCCTGCGCATTCTGCTGGCGCCCGCGGCGTTGATGGCGGCGGTGGCGGGATCGCGGCCGTGGTTTGTCGGCTGCCTGGCGGCCGGGCTGCTCACTGATGCCGTTGACGGCTATCTCGCGCGACGCCTGAAGGCCGAGAGCGATTTTGGCCGCAAGCTCGACAGCGCCGCCGACTACGTGACCATGCTCATCGGCATCGCCGGCATCGCGCTGCTCTGGCCGGACATCATGCGCCGCGAGCTGCCGTGGGTGTTTGCCGCGCTCGGGGCTTTTTTCGCGGTCATTGTCTACGGTTTTGTCCGGCTCGGACGGGCGCCCTGTTATCATACCTGGGCGTCGAAGGGCTTTGCCGTGGCGTGCGCCATTTCGCTCGTGCCGCTGCTCGCCGAATGGGCGACCTGGCCGTTCCACGCCGCCATCGCTCTGCAGGTGATGGCAGGGATCGAGGAGATCGCGATCGCGATGCTGATTCCCCACCACCGCGGCGAGATGCCCACGATCTGGCACGCCTGGCGTCAGCGCCAATCACAGCCGCGGGAAAACTGACTTAACCACGGATTTCCCTCCGTCGCCAAGCCTATGGAGGGCAGGCACGGATGACACGGATCAGGCGGATGGGGCGTTGTAGGTTGGCCCCACCTTCGCCAAGGCTACGGCGGGCAGGCACAAGAGGCACAGAAGGCACAAAAGGGACCGAATTTTAACAGGAGGTAGCAGAGAAAGCAGAGATTGGATCAATGCATCCGTTCTCTTCGTTTGCTCCAGTGTAATGGACAGGATCCTTATGTGCCTCCTGTGCCTCTGTGGCCATCCCTTGAAGCTATATCCGCCTGATCCGTGAAATCCGTGCAATCCGTGGTTAAAAATCCGACGCATTTCCTTCGTGTCTTTTCGTGTTCATTCGTGGTTAAGCTGAATGGGTAACGACGTGATGAACACTGATGGGCAGCAGGAACTGATGGGGTTGTTGGCGCCGGCATCCAGTTTACCACTGGTGGCGGGAAATCTCGTCTTCCGGCGCAGCGCTACCGCGCGCAATTATCGGCTGACCCTCAAACGCGATGGCACGGCCGTGGCGACGATCCCGTCGCGCGGCTCCGAGCGCGAGGCGCGGCGTTTCGTGGAGCAGCATCGCGAATGGCTTGAGCGCGCCCGGGCGCGTCAGGCGCGGAAGCCGCGCGGCGCCGAGGTGTGGGTGATCGGCACCCATGTGCTCTGGCGCGGCGAAATGACGGAGATCCGCCGGGCCACGTTGCCCGAGGCCGAACGCCCGCAGGTTTGCCTCGCGGCGGATGTGTTTCGCGTACCGTCGTTCGACGGCGACCTCCGGCCGACGCTCGAGGCGCATTTCGCCCGGCGCGGCAAGGTCGAGCTCCCGGGCCGCACCTGGGAACTCTCCGCGCTGACCGGCGTGGAGGTGAAGCTCGTGTCCGTGCGCAACCAGCGTTCGCGCTGGGGCTCGTGTTCGGCCAACGGCACCATCTCGCTCAACTGGCGCCTCGTGCAGACCCCGGACTTCGTGCGCGACTACATCATCTACCACGAGCTCATGCACCTGAAGGAGATGAACCACTCGAACCGATTCTGGAACCGCGTCGAGGAAGTCTGCCCCCACTGGCGCGACGCCGAACGCTGGCTCAAACGCAACGGCAGCCTGCTGGGGCTCTGAATTTTGAACCACGGATTACACGGATGGCACGGATACGAACCTAAAAACCACTGATGCTCACTTATGAACACTGATTGGGATCAGTGAACATAAGTGAAAATAAGTGGTTCTTCCTGCTTGGATCCGTGAAATCCGTGAAATCCGTGGTTAAGAATTTTCTCCATGCCTAATCCGATCAGCATCATCCCGCTCCCGGTTTCCTGTGTCGCCACCGGCGGCGCACCCTTTGCCCTGATGGCACGTACCGTCGTGGTCGCTCCGGCGGACGCCGCCCTGAAGTTCGCCGCCGCGGAGACGGCCCGGCTCCTGGGCGTGCCCGTCGCCGACCGCGCGCCGGCGGGCGGCAACGCCGTGAACCTTGCGGTCGATCCTGCGGTTACCTCCGCGCTTGGTGCCGAGGGCTACCGGCTCACCGTCACCGCACAGACCGTGGCCATCATCGGCGGCGGCTCGGCGGGCGTCTTCCATGGCGTGCAGTCCCTGCGGCAGCTGCTGCCGCCCGACCTCGAGCGCTTTGGATGGCGAGCCGACGGCGGAAGCGTGACCGTGCCGGCGGTTGAGATCGAGGACTGGCCGCGCTTCAGCTGGCGCGGCGCCATGCTCGACGTGAGCCGGCACTTCTCGCCGGTTGCGGAGGTGAAGAAGTTCATCGACCTGCTCGCCCTGCACAAATTCAGCGTCTTCCACTGGCACCTCGTCGACGACCAGGGCTGGCGCGTCGAGATCAGGAAATACCCGAAGCTCACCGAGATCGGCGCCTGGCGCGAGAAGACGGTCCGACCCGACGCCCCGGAAGGCACCCCCGGCATTCCGCACGGCGGCTGGTACACGCAGGCGGAGTTGCGCGAAGTCGTGGCCTACGCCGCGGAACGCGCCATCACCGTGGTGCCCGAGATCGAGATGCCCGGCCACAGCTCGGCCGCGCTCGCCGCCTACCCGGAACTCGGCTGCACCGACGCGCCCGGCTACCATCCCAAGGTGCAGCCGTGGTGGGGCATCTTCCCGAGACCTACGCGCCGAAGCCCGCGACCCTGCAGTTCCTCGACGACGTCCTGACCGAGGTGCTGGAGATTTTCCCGAGCAAGTTCATCCACATCGGCGGCGACGAGGCGCTGAAGGTCCAGTGGGAGAGTTCGCCGTCCACGCTCGCCTTCATGGCGGCCAACGGACTCAAGGACGGCCACGAGCTGCAGAGCTGGTTCGTCCGCCGTATCGAGAACTTCCTCGCCGCCCGCGGCCGCCGGCTCGTGGGCTGGGACGAGATCCAGGAGGGCGGCCTCGCCCCCGGCGCGACCATGATGGCCTGGCGCGACGTCAAATGGGCGGTGGAAGCCGCGCGTCTCGGACATGATGTCGTGATTGCGCCGACCTCGCACACCTACTTCGACTACACCGAGGGCGGCGCCGAGGAGGAGGGCGGGGGCGTCGGGGCCCAGACCCCTCTCGCCAAGGTCTACAGCTTCGAACCGATCCCCGAGGCGCTCGAGCCGGCGCACCACCCCCGCGTCCTCGGCGCCCAGGGTCAGATCTGGCGCGAACAGATCCCCAGTTTCCCGGTGGTCGAACGCCGCGGTTTCCCGCGCCTGACCGCGCTCAGCGAGGTCGTCTGGTCG
>JADJZJ010000050.1 GCA_016715765.1 Opitutaceae bacterium | reverse complement strand
GACCGAGTTCGTTGCGATAGCCGACGTAATTGCCGGATCGCGCGGCATTCGCGGCGAAAGCATCGGCGCCGGTGATCGGCACACCATTGCGGTAGAGTCCGTAGTCCTGGATTTCCAATTCGTCGCCGGGGACGCCGACGAGCCGCTTGATGTAATACTGATCCTGGCCGATGCCGGTGATCTGCCGGGTGCGGAAGACGAACCCCTGCCCGACCGACGGTCGGGTGAAATGGTAGCTCATACGGTCAACGAACAGCTGGTCGCCGGTCAGTATATCGAAGGCCAGGGCGCGTTCCCCGGCCTTGACCTGCCGGCCGGTCTTCAGGAAACGCAGCCCGAGTGCCGTCGGAGCACCTCCGCCTGCCGGCCCAGCAAACGCGCCAGATCCACGCCGGCGGGTTCATGATTGGCGCGGGCTTCCGGGAAAAAGGTGTCGCGGATGGTCCATTCGAAGTCGAAATCCGCCGGTACCCGCACGGTGACCGGATCGTCGCCCACCAGCAGCGTATATTCCTTCTGGGTGGCCGGGAAGATCAGCCAGCTGCGGCCGGCGACATTGCGGTACGGGATGATGACCCGTTCGTTGTTGCCGATGAGCGGAATGAGGATTTCGCCCCCGCTCTTGGCGTCCACCCGCTTGGGCCGGGCGCCAAAGGCCGCCAGGCGCACCGCCTGATGAATGTAGCCGGGTTCATCGCTGCCCTGGCGGAAGACCTCGGGGGTCATGCCATTGTAGGTCGGCCACATCGAGTTGGTCGGAATCTTGAACGGCTGCACGAAATACGTGCGGAATCCCAAAATCACGATCGCGGCCACGAGGAAGAATTCCACGTTCTCGACCAGCGAGCTCTTCGGATAGTGCATGCCGCCGGTGCGGCGCAGGACTTCCTCCAGCGACTCGACGGCGAGCTTGAGCTTCATCGTCTCGGCCTTGTCCTTCAGCAGTCGCCGCAGCGCCGCGGTCTGGCTCTGCAATTCGGCGACCTGCGCATGGGCCAGGACATCCCGGCGGTAGAGGTAAACCTTGTCGGCGAGCTCGAGCCAGTGGGCGGCGTTTTCGCGCATCTTGCGCGCCGGGGAGGCAAAGATTCCGAACACGGGTGGGATCCTTTCAGGTAGGCTGTTGAGCAAGTGGTGAGGGTGCGGACGTCCACCTTACGGGGATGGCGGCTGCCGTCAGTTGGTCTTCAGCACCTTGATGAAGGCGTCAGGCGGGATCGAAACCTTGCCGATCTGTTTCATCTTCTTTTTGCCCTCCTTCTGCTTGTCGAGGAGCTTGCGCTTGCGGCTGATGTCACCGCCATAACATTTCGCGGTCACGTCCTTGCGCATTTCCTTCACGTTGTCGCGGGCGATGATCTTGCCGCCGATGGCGGCCTGGATGGCGACCTTGAACATCTGGGGCGGAATGATGTCGGCGAGCTTCTCGCAGAGCTCGCGGCCCTTGCCCTCGGCCTTGTCGCGGTGGACGATGCTGGCGAACGCGTCCACGGGGTCCCCGTTGATGAGGATTTCCATCTTCACGAGGTCCGAGGTGCGGTAGGCGTCCAGTTCGTAATCCATGGACCCGTAGCCGTGGGTGATGCTCTTGAGGCGGTCGTTGAAATCGACGAGGATTTCATTGAGCGGCAAAATGCAGGTCAGCATGACGCGGTTGGCGTCCAGGGTGTCCGTGTGATCCACCGAGCCGCGCTTTTCCATGACCAGCGCGAGGATGTCGCCCATCGAGTCGTTCGGGATGTGGATGGCGGCCTTGATGGTCGGTTCGCGCAATTCGATGATGGTGCCGGGATCCGGCAGGTTGACGGGATTGTCCACCTCGATCATTTCGCCGCCCTGTTTCACGATGTGGTAGACCACGCTCGGATAGGTCGAGATGATGTCGACGTCGTGCTCGCGGCGGATGCGCTCCTGGATGATCTCCATGTGCAGGAGCCCGAGGAAGCCGCAGCGGAAGCCGAAGCCGAGGGCGACCGAGCTTTCCGAGGAGTAGACGAACGCGGAGTCGTTGAGCCGGAGCCGGCCGAGCGCGGCCTTGAGCTTCTCGTAGTCGGAGGTGTCGACCGGATATAGCCCGCAAAACACCATCGGCCGGACCTCCTTGTAACCCGGCAGCATGTCGGTGGCGGGTTTGTTCGAAAGCGTGATCGTGTCGCCGGTCTTGATCTCGGCGGGATCCTTGATGTTGGGCACGATGTAGCCGACGTCGCCGGCGCCGAGCGACGCGCACTTCGTCATCTTGGGCATGAAGACGCCGACCTCCTTGACCTCGGATTTCACGTTGTTGCTCAGCAGCAGCATGAAGTCGCCGGCCTTGATCGTGCCGGAGAAGACGCGGACGTAGGAGATCACCCCGCGGTAGGAATCGTAGAGGGAATCGAAGACGAGCGCGCGCAGCTGCGGGTAATCGGTCCAGCGCGGCGGCGGCACGCGGGCCACGACGGCCTCGAGGATGTCCTCGATGCCGATGCCGGCCTTGCCGCTGGCGAGGATGGCCTCCTCGGCGGGGATCGTCAGGATGTCCTCCAGTTGCTTGAGGCAGAGTTCGAGGTTGGCGCTGGGCAGGTCGATCTTGTTGATGACCGGGATGACCTTGAGCTTCTGGCCGAACGCCAGGTGGGCGTTGGCCACGGTCTGGGCCTCGACGCCCTGGGCGGCGTCAATGAGGAGCACGGCGCCTTCGCAGGCTGCGAGACTCCGGGAAACCTCGTAGGAGAAATCCACGTGCCCGGGCGTGTCCATCAGGTTGAGCTTGTAGAGATGCCCGTCCTTGGCCCGGTAGGTCATCGTGACCGGATGCGACTTGATGGTGATGCCGCGCTCCTTCTCGAGATCCATCGAGTCCAGATGCTGGTCCGTCATCACCCGCTGCACGACGGTGTTCGTGTACTCGAGCAGACGGTCGGACAGCGTGGTCTTGCCGTGGTCGACGTGCGCGATGATGCAGAAGTTGCGGGTTGAACGTGAAGTCATGATCAGGCGCTCAAATCCGCGAATTCCGCGAAGCTCTTTACGACCCAGGCCTTGTCGGTGCGCTTGGCGAGCCCGGCCAGGACGGCGCCCGGCCCGAGTTCCCAGAAAACCGTGGTGCCCGCCGCGGCGGCGCTGCGCATGCAGTCCTCCCACAGCACGGAGGAAACAACCTGGCGTACGAGGGCGGTTTTGATGTCCGCGGGCGCGGATACAGTCTGACCGGTCGTGTTGGTGAAAATCGTGAATCGGGGCGCGGCGAACGTCACCGTGTCGAGATAGGCGGCGAAGGCGGCGCGCGCGGGCTCCATCAGGCGGCTGTGGTAGGCGCCGGCGACGTTGAGCGAAATGATTTTCTTGATGCCCCGGTCCTTGGCGGCGGCCACGGCGGCGCCGACCTTGGATTTCTCGCCCGAAACGATGATCTGGCCGGGCGCATTGAAGTTGGCGGCCTCGATGTCGAATTCATTGCAGAGTTCCTGCACCTTGGCCCGTTCCTCGCCGATGATGGCGGCCATGCCGCCGGTGGTCTGTTCGCAGGCCTGCTGCATGAGCCGGCCGCGCTCGGCGACCACCTTGAGGCCCGTGGCAAAGTCAAAGACCCCGGCCGCCGTGCAGGCGGTAATCTCGCCGAGGCTCAGGCCGAGGGCGTAATTGATCTCGGGGAGCTTCCCCTGCTCTTTCAGGGCGGCAAGCAGCGCCAGGCCATGCACATACAGGGCCGGCTGGCAGATTTTGGTCTGCGTAAGGTCGGCCTCCGGGCCCTCGAAGCAGAGTTTGGCCAAGTCCCAGCCCAGCACACGGTTGGCCTCATCGAACACCGCCCGCGCCGCCGGTGAATGCTCATGCAGGGTACGGCCCATGCCGACCTTTTGGGCTCCCTGACCGGAAAAAATTAATGCCAATGCCATGGTGTAAACGGACAAGAGAATCGCCCGGCCGCGCAAAACCAAGCCCTAAAAACGCTTCAGCTGGGGGAAGTACTTCGTATCCTGCGCCGGCTTCGACAAATCGATCGGCGCCGGGGGGCGCCTGGCCTCGTTGGGGTTCTCGGGCGGCGGCAGGAACTGCAGGGACCGTTCGGCCGGGTTGGGCGCCGGATTGGGCAAGGCGACGGAGGTTGAGTCCCTGCCGGGCCCTAGTGCTGGCGGCAGGTGTTCGAGGAAGGGGTTGTTCTCCGCGCTCCGGACCGGCGCGACCGCATTGTCGGGGCGAATCCCAAAGTCACCTTGAATCAGACCCGCTGAGGTTTCGCCGGCCGGACCTGACGGCAGGAACGAAGCATTGCCATCGAAACCCGGCAGCGAAGCCGACTTCGGCAGCAGCAGGGCCTGGTCGCGCTTGCTGATCCAGTCGGTCATGAAAGGCATCAGTGGATTGTCCACCGTGGTCGTCAGCCTCGTGGGATCGCGCTCTTCAGGGGCGCCTTGGGCGGCGGGTTGGAGAAAGGAATCCCTGTCCCGGCCCTTGCCGGGTTGCGGCCAGGCCTGGGCCGGATCCCGTTCGTCATCGCGCAGCCGTTTCCGGTCGTCCCGGCCGGCGGACTTGCGATCCGTTTCCTTCCGCATCGCATCCACCAGCCAGTTGCCCGAATTCTGGTCCGCTTCCTTTTCCGCGGTGGCCCGACCCAGGGCCGCCGGCGGTGGAAAACTCGTCAGGGTGTTGGCGGAGGTGTCGGGCGCGGCAATGCTGGGCAGCTTGAGCCGGCTCTGTTCAAGGTCGGTCCTTGTCACCGGCAGCGTGCTCAGGTCCTTTTTGACCTGATCAATGGTGGTCGCTTCCTGCGCCGCGGCCAGGAAGGGCAGCGTGAGGCACAGGAACAGGGACCGGACCGGATTCATCAGGACTGGAGCGTCAGGACTTGAAGAAGATGCCCTTGAGATTCATTTCGAGCGCCTGCGGATTCGGCGAGAACCGGAGGCCGTCGGCCTTGCTGATCTTGCCGGCCTTGATGAGGCGGTAGAGATCCTTGTTGAACGAGAAGCTGTTCGAGTCGCCCGAACCTTCCATGATGCCCTGGAGCTTGTCGAACTGGCCCTCCAGGATGAGGTTCTTCACGACGGCGTCGGCATTGAGGATCTCGTTGGTCGGCACGCGGCCGCCGCCCTCGAGGGCCGGGATGAGCTTCTGGCAGATGAAGCCGCGGATGGAGCCGGCGATCTGCCGCCGGGCCTGGATCTGCTGTTCCGGCGGGAAAAACTCAAAGAGGCGCGTGAGCGACTGCGCCACGGTGGCGGCGTGCATGGTCGAGAATACCAGGTGGCCCGTTTCCGCGGCGGAGATGGCGGTTTCAAACGTCTCCTTGTCGCGCATTTCACCGATGAGGATGATGTCGGGGTTCTGGCGGAGCACGGATTTGATCGCCATCTCGAAGTTCGGCACGTCCAGGCCGATCTCGCGCTGCTGGAAGAGCGATTTGTCATCCTGGAAGGTGTACTCGATGGGGTCCTCGATGGTGACGATGTGCTTGTCCATGTTCTGGTTGATCCAGCTCAGCATGGCGGCCATCGTGGAGCTCTTGCCGGAACCGGTGGCGCCGCAGACCAGCAAAATGCCGTCCTTGGACTTGCACATGTTCAGCAACGGCTCGGCCTGGATGCCGAGTTCCTCGAAGGTGGGCACCCGGCTCTTGATGTGACGCATGACGATGCTCACCAGGCCGCGCTGGTGGAAGCCGTTGACGCGGAAGCGGCCGATGCCCTCGCAGGCATAGGCATAGTCCACCTGGCCGTCGTCCTCCCACTTGGGCAGAAACACCTTGGGGCAATGTTCCTCGATGAAAGCCTGGGCCTCCGGGCTGGTGATGGGATCCATGTCCACCGGTTTCAACCGGCCGGAAAGCCGCACGTAGCCGGGCTTGTTGGATTTGATGACGATGTCGCTCGCCCCGCTCTCGACGGCCAGCTTGAGCAGATCATTGATGATTTCAGTATGAGGAGTCATGGGTTGGTGCGGGTAAAAAAGCGTTGCGCAATCCGTAAATCGCCCTGCTCTTTTCAGCAAGGTTACTTTGCCTGACCGACACCATCATGAAACTCCGCAAGCTCACCGGCACCATCACGGCGCTCGTCACGCCGTTCCAAAATCAGGAGATCGCCTATGACGATCTCCGCCAACTCATCGAGTTTCAGATCAAAGGCGGCATTGACGGCGTGGTTCCCGTCGGCACGACGGGCGAATCCCCCACCCTCAGCCATGAGGAGCACATGGAGGTCGTCCGCGCCACCATCGCGGCCGTGCGGGGCCGGGTGCCGGTGATCGCCGGCACGGGCTCGAACTCGACCCGCGAGGCGGTTGACCTGACGAAGCTGGCCCATGCGGCCGGCGCGGATGCGATGCTGGTGGTCGCGCCGTACTACAACAAGCCCAGCCAGGAGGGCCTGTTCCGCCATTTCTCGGCCATCGCCGAGGCCACCGACCGCCAGATCGTGCTCTATTCCATTCCGGGCCGCTGCGGCATCGAGATCAGCGTCGGCGTGGTGGAACGCCTGCGCGCCCGCCATGCCAACGTCCGCCACATCAAGGAGGCCGGCGGCAGCGTGGACCGCGTGGACCAGCTGAAGCAGGCCATGGGCGACGACCTCACCGTGCTGAGCGGCGACGACTCCCTCACGCTGCCCTTCATGGCCGCCGGGGCCGAGGGCGTCATCAGCGTCGCGTCCAATCTCCTCGTGAAGGAGGTGTCGAAAATGGTGCAGGCCGCGCTGGCCAACGACTTTGCCCGGGCCGCGAAACTGCACCGGAAGCTCTACCCCATTTCCAAGGCGCTCTTCATCGAGCCCAACCCCGTGCCGATCAAGGCCGGACTCAAGCGGGCGGGTGTCATCCGTTCCGACGAGGTGCGCGCACCGCTGTGCGAGATGAGCGCGGCCAACCGCCAGGTCGTGCTGCAAACCCTCAAGGCGCTCGGCTACTGATTTCCCCATGACGATGCGCATTGCGATTGTGGGCGGCCTCGGCCGCATGGGCCGCGCGATCGCCGCGGCGGCGAAGGAGCACGGCATCACGGTCGCCGCATCCCTGGATGCCGGCGACGATCTCGATGCCGGGCTGAAGCTCGGCGACGTGATCATTGATTTCAGTTCGCACCAGGCAACGGGCGACGTGATCCGGCGGGCCAAGGCGCTGGGCAAACCCCTCGTGATCGGCACCACCGGCCACACCGCCGGGGAGAAAATCCAGCTGCGCAAGGAAGTCGCCGACATTCCGTGCGTCTGGTCGGGCAATTATTCGGTGGGCGTGAACGTGCTCTTTGCCCTCACCCAGCAGGCGGCGCGCATCCTGGATGCGAGCTACGATGCCGAGGTCGTGGAAATGCACCACCGGTTCAAGAAGGACGCGCCCAGCGGCACGGCGGCGCGCCTGCTCGAGATCATCCTGGAGGAGCGCAAGCTCACGGCCGACGCCCTGCGGCACGGCCGCGAGGGCATCACCGGCGAACGCTCGCCCAACGAGGTCGGCATTCACTCGCTGCGCGGCGGCGACGTCGTCGGCGACCACACCGTGATGTTTGCCGCGCTCGGCGAGCGCCTGGAACTCACCCACAAGGCCAGTGACCGCGGCATCTTTGCCCGCGGCGCCCTGCGGGCCGCCCAGTGGGTGGTGACGCAGAAGCCCGGACTCTACGACATGCAGGACGTGCTGGGACTGAAGTCCTGACTCATGATCACCTCCATCCAGGGCACGCTGACGGGGGCGACGCCGTTGCACGCCATCATCGAGCTCAACGGCTTTGGCTATGAGGTGAACATTCCCGTGACCACGGCGGAGAAACTGCCGGCCAACGGTTCGACCGTGAAGCTGCACACGCACGTCATCTACCGGGAGGATGCGCAGACGCTTTACGGCTTCGCGTCCCCGGCGGAGCGCGACTTCTTCCGTCTGATGATCGAGCACGTCACGGGCATCGGCCCGAAGAGCGCACTCACGATCATGAGCAAGCTGTCGCTGGCCATGCTCGAGAGCACGATCCGCAACGGCGACGTCGCCACGCTTTCCAAGTGCCCCGGCATCGGCAAAAAGACCGCCGAGCGCCTGGTGGTGGAATTGAAAAACAAGGTCGGCGGCGGCGGCATGACGATCCAGCCGGCCGACGCCGCGGCGGCCGCGGGTGAACTCGGCGGCGATTCGCGGCACCGCGACGCCGTGCTGGCGCTGACGGCGCTGGGTTACAAGGCGGCGGCGGCGGATGAAGCCATCCGCCGCGCGGCCCTCGCTTTGGGCGCCGTGGCCACGACCGAGGCGCTGATCAAGAAGGCGCTGAACTGAGGCGCCTTACTTCTGGAACTGATAGGCCGTCATCTCCACCGTCGCCTGGAACGGCCGGCGGCTGCGGAAGGCGTCCCGTTCCGGCGTGCGATCCGGGGCGCTTTCAAAGACCACCGGCACGGACTGCACGGGGTGCAGGCGGACCTCATTCATCCAATCAAAACTGGCGGGGCCGGCGGCCGTGAAAAGCGCGGAACCCTCGGCCGGGGTCTCAAGCTGGGCGAGCGCCTGGGTGGTGAACACCGTGCGCATCTCCTGTGGCTCGGCGACCGTCGGGCGGGCCGGTGCCGGCATGGCGGGGCGAACGTCGGACGGAGTCGAGGCGGCGAGCGCCGGGCCGGCATTTGTGCCCGCCGGGCGGGTGACCACCAGCAGTGCGACGCACGCGGCGGCCGCAAGACCGGCGGCATAGTAATAGGCCACCGCTGAGCGATGACTGCGGCTGGCCGGGGCGACACTGGCCTTGGCCGGAGCCTCGGCGCAGAACTTTTCGGTCAAAAGCGTGCACCCCTTCTGCATCTGGCAATACTGCCGGTAGAGTCGGTAGCGCGCGGGGTTGCTGCGGATTTCCGCCTCCAGCTGGGCGGATTCCGTCTCGCTGATCTGATGGTCAAGATACAGATTCAGCAATTCGATGAACTTGGTGTCTTTCATTTGAAGTCTTCTCCCAATTTGCCGCGCAGGCTCTCGCGGGCCCGCGCGATGCGGCTTTTGACGGTGCCCACGGAGATCCCCAGGATTTCGGCGATCTCCTCGTAGGACTGGTTCTTGATGTTGCGCAGGATCAGGATTTCGCGGTGCTTCGCGCTGAGCTTTTCCATGCCCTGGCTGATGCGGTCCACAAATTCCTGGGTCACGGTGATGTCATCGGGGGTTTCGACCTCGGCCGGAATGATGTCGGCCAGGGTGGCGTCTCCATCCGGACTCATGGGTTGGTCGAACGAGATCGTCCGGTCCCGCTTCCGCCGCCACCAGTACCAGTACCGGTTGCGGGCCAGATTGGTGGCGATCTGGTAGAGCCAGGTGGAGAAGGCGGAGTCGCCCCGGAAATTCACCAGGCCGCGATGGGCCCGGATAAATGCATCCTGGGTAACCTCTTCCGCGTCCTGGGTGTTCCGCAATAACTGATGCACCATGGCGTAGATGCGGTCCCAATAACGGGACACCATCTCGTCAAAGGCGGTCTGGTCGCCGTTTTTAAACCGGTCGACCAGCATGCGGTCCATGGCTACTTCCTGAGCTTTGGATGACATACGTTCAACCTCGCTCTGATGGGTGTACCTCTGAATTGTTCCCGGTTTATTTATAACGGCGTGATGTTTAGGGCGCTGATTCGCGCGGTCAATTGCTTCGCGGCTTTACGTGCTAGAAATTACTTGCCAATCTCAGCTTACAAAACCTATTTCGCACCTTTTCCGGCACTTGTGGGTTGGTAGCTCAATGGTAGAGCAGCGTCCTTTTAAGTCGTTGGTTCCGGGTTCGAATCCCGGCCGACCCACCAGTGCGGAAAAACTCCCTCCCTCCGTCCAACCCATGAAACGTCTCGTCATCGTAGAGGATCAAACCGCCATCCGGGAGATGCTCGTCGAGATCCTCCGGTTGGACAACAATTACCAGCTGGTGGGCGAGAGCGGCGACGGGCAGCAGGCCCTGAGCATGTGCCTGGAGCTGAAGCCCGATCTGCTGGTGCTGGATGCAAAGCTACCCGGCCTGAATGGCGTCGATATCCTCCGCCGGCTCGTGAAAAAGCACCCGAGCGTCCGCGTGCTGGTGTTTTCCGGCCACGAGAACCCCGTCCTCGTCCGCGAAATGCTCGAGGCCGGCGCCCACGGGTTCGTGGAAAAGACGGCCGGCCTCATGGAGTTCAAGCAGGGCCTCGTGACGGTCGCCAACGGCGGCACCTACTTCGGTCCGGCGGTGGCCGCCCTGCTCCGCAATGTCGTCGCCAACCCGGCCGCGAGCAATGCCTCGGACTTCCTCACCGACCGCGAGCGCGAAATCCTCCAGCTGGTCGCCGAGAGCCACAGCACCAAGGAAATCGCCGTCAAGCTGGGCATCAGCATCAAGACCGTCGACAACCACCGCACCAACCTGATGCGGAAGCTCAATCTGCACGACGTCGCCAGCCTTACGCGTTACGCCCTGGAAATCGGCCTCATCGAGCCGAAGAAGACCGTGTAGTAAATCCTTGCCGTGCCGCACAACCTGGCCAATAGGTAACGGTAACGCTCCTTCACCGCACTCTCCATGAATATTGTTTCCCGGAAATTACTTTTTGTCCTCGTCAGCGCCGCCGTTGTCCTGACCGGCTGCGCCAAAAAACCGAAACGCCCCGATCCGAGCTCGACCGTGCTCGGGCCTTCCACGGGCGGTTCGATCATGCCGCAGGATATTTCCACCATCGCCGATCCGAACTCGATGCTCTCCGGCCGCGATGCCGGCTGGGATCCCAACGGCCAGAACCGCACCCTGCTGCAGGCGGTTTATTTTGACTTCGACAAGTCCAGCATCAAGCCGGGCGAACGCCCCAAGCTCGAAGCCGCCGCGCAATACCTGAAGGACAATCCCACCCACCGCGTGCTGCTCGAAGGCCACTGCGACTGGCGCGGCACGGCCGAGTACAATCTCGGTCTCGGTGACCGCCGTGCGTCCGCCGCCCGTCAGTTCCTCTCCGGCCTGAGCGTGGCCGCGGATAAACTCGAGACCCTGTCCAAGGGCAGCCTCGATGCCGTGAAGAACGCCGACGAGGCCACCGCGGCGAAGGACCGCCGCGTTGAACTCGTGGTGATCAAGCCGCTCTGAGATAGTTGCGCCACTTTCAATACAAAGCCCCGGAATTCTCCGGGGCTTTTTTGTGACCATGTAGAGCGGGTCTCTGACCCGACCTTCGCGCGCTAAATCGCGGCTATGCGTTAAACGGGCAGGTCGGAGACCTGCCCTACTTGCAGGACGTAGTGCCGGTCTTCAGCCGGCACTGTATTAGGGGGCGCTAAAATGCCGGGGTGACGTTGCCAGCGCGGGCTAAAGCACCGCGCTACGAAGGCATGCCGAAGTCCGCTTCAAACTTGGCGGGGATCGGAATCCCCGCCCTACATTTGTCAAGAGACAGCCTGTGCCCGCTTACCCGCGGGCCACGGCCCGCAGGATGCGCTGCACGGTGTCGATGCCCTTGTGCAACAGCGAGAGTTTGAAGCTCTCGTTCGGGGCGTGCAGGTTGTCCTCGGGCAGGAACAGGCCGAGCATGATCGCGTCGAGATTCAATTCCTTCTTGAGGTCGGCAATCAGACCCACGCTGCCGCCTTCGCGGAGATACAGGGGCGGCTTGCCCCACACTTCGGTGACGGCCTTCTCGGTGGCGCGAAAGGCGCGGGCGAGCACGGCTGGCTGATCCTTCGGCGTGTTGCTGCGGTCGGGCGGAATCACGACGTACGGCATGGCATCATGCTGGTCGGTGATCTTCAGCTTGAGTCCCTGCGGCGCCCGGTCGCGAATCGCGTTGAAGATGATCGGCTTCATTTTTTCCGGCGTCTGGTTGGCCACGAGCCGGCAGCTGATCTTCACCCGGGCCTTGCTCGGGATGACGGTCTTGCTGCCCTCACCTTGGTACCCGCCGCCAAAACCGTTGAATTCGAGCGTCGGCAAAAACCGGATCGCCTCAAACGGCGTGTACCCCGGCGGGGTGTGAAAACGCTCGATGCCGAGGAATTCCGCGTAGTCCTTCTCCTTCAGCCCGAGTTTGACCAGCTGGTCGCGCTCCCACTGTTCCACCTCGATCACATCATCGTAGAAGCCGGGAATGTTCACGCGGCCGTCCGGCGTGTGCAGTGAGGCGCAGAGTTCGGCGAGCCCCTGGATGGGATTCAGCAGCACGCCGCCGTTCATCCCGGAATGCAGGTCCATGCGGGCGTTGCTCAGCTCGACCTCGAAGCAGACCATGCCGCGCAGCCCGACGGTGATGACCATCTGGTCCGCGTTGGGAATCCCGGTGTCGGAGAGGAAGACGAAATCCGCGCCCGCGAGCTTGGCCCGGTGTTCGCGCAGGAAGTCCTTGAAATGCTTGCTGCCCACTTCCTCCTCGCCCTCGACGACGAAGGTCAGGCGCAGCGGCAGTTGCGGATCGCTTTCGAGCAGGCGCCCCACCCCGGCGATATGCGCCATCAGCGGTCCCTTGTTGTCCGCCGTGCCGCGGCCCCACAGGCGGCCGTCGCGCTCGACCGGATCAAAGGGCGGAGTCGTCCACAATTCGAGCGGGTCCGGCGGCTGCACATCGTAGTGGCCGTAGATGATGACGTGCGGCCAAGCGGGGTCGCCGTCGCGCTTGGCCACGATGACCGGGTGACCGGGCGTGGGCACATATTCCACGGCCAGCCCGATATCACGCAGCAAACCGCCGACCAGTTCGCGGGCGCCCTTCATGCCGTCCGCATAGGCGGGATCGGCGGAGACACTGGGCTGACGGATATATTCCTTTAGTTTTTCGACAGGATCAAACATGCCGCACCTTGGCCCAAGACCGCGGGCGCGGCTAGTCCGAAGTTTGAACCAGGTGGAAGCGCGAAGACGCCAAGGCGCAAAGAACATTTCTGCATTCGGTGACAAATGGAAGAATCCAGTAAATGACCGTAGCTTTGCTGGATGCGTCCCCAGGATCGACGCGGATGCCCGAAGGTATTATCCGCGATAATCCGCGTAATCCGCGGAAAGGATTCGCTGGTATTCTGCAGGCAAACGGTCTCGACCCAATACTTGACTGAGTTGTGTCAACGCCGCCGGGCCGATTCATAAATCGGCATCACTTCCGGCAGCCATCGCTGCAAATCGGAGATGCGCCGTTCGTGGCTCGGGTGCGTGGACAGGAAGACGGGCATCCTTCCGCCTGAGGCCTGCTTTTCCATCTTCTGCCAGAATGTGATGGCCGCCCGCGGATCATAGCCGGCCTTGGCCGCGTAACGGATGCCGATGTAATCAGCTTCGCTTTCATGCGAGCGCGAGAAGGCGAGCATGCCGCCGCCGGCAAGCAGGCCATAGCCCGCCAGCATCAGGTCGTGGTTCTTGCGACCCTGGGTGCGCGAATCCAGCACAAGTCCACCGGCCGCGACGAGGATGCCCTGCGACATGCGCTCGGCTCCGTGCCGGGCGGTCACATGGGCGATTTCATGGCCGATGACCGTGGCCACCTCGTCGTCCGAGGATGCCAGCCTGAGCAGTCCCGTATACACGCCGACCTTGCCGCCCGGCAGGGCGAAGGCGTTCACCGTATCCGGCGCATCAAAGACGACGAACTCCCAAACCGCGCCCGGCAGCGCATTGCCCACGGCCAGCGCAATCCGGCCGCCGATGCGGCGCACGCGCTCGTTGGCCGCGGGATCATGGGAGATTTTCTCCTTGGCCTTGATCTCGGCAAAGGCCGCGGCGCCCTGCCCCACGTCGTCCACGGGCAGGATGAAGGAACTGCGGCCGGTCTCCGGCACCGTGTAGCAACCGCCGAGACCCAGGGAGAGGGCCGCAAGGAAAAGGAGGCAGGGGATTCGTTTCATGGGTGGAATCTTGGAAGCGATGGGCAGGATGTCAGTCCAGATCGAGGAAATCTGGCACGCGATTTTGCGCTGCAGCTTCAGCATTTGGGTCCGGCTCACGCAACCCCCCGTCCGGAGGCCGGGCGCTACCAGTATGCAAGACTTGCAGCTACGAGCGTGAGCGAGTGGCGATAGCGCAGCATATCCGAGCATCCACTCGCTTACGTTCGTAGCTACCTAGCGGAGTGGCGCCCTAGTGTTTGAAATGCCTGATCTCCGTGAACACCATCGCCATGCCGCGCGCGTCGGCGGCGGCGATGACCTCGGCGTCGCGCACGGAGCCGCCCGGCTGGATCGCGCAGGTGGCCCCGGCATCGGCCGCCGCGATCAGGCCGTCGGCAAAGGGAAACAACGCCTCGCTGGCCACGACGGAACCCTTGAGGTCGAGCCTGGCCTCGCCGGCCTTCCACACGGCGATGCGCGAGCTGTCCACGCGCGCCATTTGACCGGCGCCGACGCCGAGCGTCTGTTCGCCGCGGACGTAGACGATGGCGTTCGATTTCACGTGCTTGCAGACCTTCCAGCCGAAGATCATCGCGGCCCACTCCTCCGGGGTCGGCTGACGCTTGGTGACCACCTTGAAGTCGGCGCGATTGCCCAGGACATGGTCGCGGTCCTGCAGGAGCACGCCGCCGATGACCGAGCGGATTTCCTGGAGCGATTCGGCGCCGAGGCCGCGTTTCGCGATCATGAGCCGCAGATTTTTCCTCGCGCCCAGCACCGCCAGCGCCTCGGGACTGAACCGCGGGGCGATGATGACCTCGGTGAAAATCTCCGAGATCGTCCGCGCCAGCGCCTCGCCCATCGTCTGGTTGACAATGATGATGCCGCCAAACGGCGCCTGCCGGTCGGTCGCATAGGCCTTTCCCCAGGCATCCTCCAATGTATCGGCGCTGGCGACGCCGCAGGGATTGGTGTGCTTGAGAATGGCCACGGTCGGCCGCTCGAACTCGCCGATCAGGTAGGTTGCCGAGGTGATATCGAGGATGTTGTTATATGAGAGCTCCTTGCCCTGCAGCTGCTCGAAGTGCTCATGGAACGTGCCGTAGAGCGCGGCCTGCTGGTGCGGATTCTCGCCGTAGCGCAGGCTCTGCGCCTTCTTGTAGCTGAGTGTCAGTTTCTCCGGGAAACCGCTGAGGGCGGCCAGGTCGGGCGCCTCCGCCTGCTGGGCGAGATAGGCGGCGATCGCCGTGTCGTAGCTGCCGGTGCGTTGGAAGACCTTCAGGGCCAGTTGGCGGCGGAGCCCGGTCAGGGCCGTGGGATCCTTCATCGCGGCCAGCACCGCGCCGTAGTCGGAGGGATCGCAGACCACGGTGACGCTGGCGTGATTCTTGGCCGCGCTGCGCAGCATGGAGGGTCCGCCGATGTCGATGTTCTCGATCGCCTCCTCGAACTCGACGTGCGGCCTGGCGACGGTTTCCTCGAAGGGATAGAGGTTGACCACCACGAGGTCGATCAGGCTGATCCCGTGTTTTTCAGCCGCGGCGAGGTGGTCGGGTTTGTCGCGCCGGCAGAGCAGACCGCCGTGGATCTTCGGGTGCAGGGTCTTCACGCGTCCCTCCATCATTTCGGGGAACCCGGTGTGCTGGCTGACCTCGGTGACGGGAAGCCCCTTCCCGGCGAGCAGCTTGGCCGTGCCGCCCGTGGAGAGCAGCTGATAGCCGTGATCGCGCACCAGGGCGGAGGCAAATTCGACGAGGCCGGTTTTGTCGCTGACGGAAAGAAGGGCCAGTTTTGCCATAGGATATCCGTTTGTGCTGGCGCGGCGAAAACGCGGCAAGTCCGAAAGCCCTTTGCCGCGCAGCTTGCGCGCGGGTCAAAACTCGGCTTCTTGTGCAGCGTGACCTGTTCCACCGCACTTCCCGGCCTGACCGCCCGGCTCGACAAACTCTGCTACCACCATGGCGGCAGCAGCCTGCCGCCGGACAAGCCGCATGCCTTCGTCTATTTTGTCACCATTCACAACGGTTCCGACCGCACCGTCACCCTGCTCGGGCGCAAGTGGGTCATCACGCATGGCGATGGCACGCATCTGGTGATCGAGGGCGACAAGATCGTCGGCGAAACGCCGCGGCTCCCCCCCGGCGAGCAGTTTTCCTACAACAGCTACCACGTGACCGGCGACGATGCCGTCGTGCGCGGCTGCTTCCATGGGGTTGATGAAACCGGCCGGAAAATCCACGTGAACCTCGCGCCTTTCGAGCTGCGCATCCCGCCGGGTGAAGATTAACGTTTCCGTCCGCGGGCGCATCTGCTCCCCTCCGTCCCATAGATGAAGCTCATTGATTTGAACCGCGCCGGCGGCATCGGCGCCAATTCCCACTACCTCCGGCTTGGCGACCTGTCGATTTTAGTGGACTGCGGCATGAATCCGAAGCTGAGCGGCCGTGCGGCCACGCCCGACCTCGCCCGGCTGCGGGGCACGACCCTCGACCTGATCATCATCACCCACTGCCACCTCGACCACATCGGCAGCCTGCCCCTGGCCATGCGGGACCAGCCCAACACGCCCGTGCTGATGTCCACGTCCAGCCGGATGCTGATCGAGCGCATGCTCCACAACTCCGCGAGCGTGATGATGCGCCAGAAGGCCGAGGGCGACGAGCCGGACCTGCCGCTTTACACCCACGACGAGGTGGACCGCATCGCCGGCCGCCTCACGGGCGTGCCCTTCCGGCATGCCAAGAAATTCCGCGGGACGCGGGACGAGGTTGAGATCACCTTCCACCCGGCGGGCCATGTGGCCGGCGCCGCCGGCGTTGAGCTCAAGCACAAGCACCGCCACATCTTCATCACCGGCGACTGCCTGTTCGAGGACCAGCGGATCCTGCCCGGCGCCAAGTTTCCGGCCGGGCATTTCGACACGCTCATCATGGAAACGACCCGGGGTGCGACCGAGCGCCATCTGGATCGCAACCGCACCAGCGAACTCGCCCGCCTGGTGGAGTCCATCAACCAGACCATCAAGCGCGGCGGCTCCTTCCTCATTCCCGTCTTCGCGCTGGGCCGGCTGCAGGAACTCCTGACCATCCTGCACGACGCCCGCAAATTCGGCCGCCTGACCGAGTGTCCCATCTTCGCCTCGGGCCTCGGCATGGACCTGTGCGATTACTTCGACGAGATCACCCGCAAGACGAAGCACATCCAGTTCAACCGCTCGGTCATCAAGGAACTGCACATCAAGCCTTCGCCGCGAAAATTCACCCCCGGCGAGGACCCGCAGCAGAACGGACTTTACCTGCTCGGCTCGGGCATGATGGTCGAAAAGACCCCCAGCTACGCCATGGCTTCCTGTCTCCTGGGTCACGCCCGCAACAGCATTGGCTTCGTCGGGTATTGCGATCCGGATACACCGGGCGGCAAGCTGCTCGCGACCAAGTCCGGTGAGACTTTCCTGTTCAGCAAGGTCAACGTGAAGGCCAAGGTGAAGGCCCACGTGGAGCGCTTCAGCCTGAGCGGACACGCCGAGCGCGACGACCTGCTGGAATTCGCCCTCCAGGCGACGCCGCGCAGCATTGTGCTCACCCACGGTGACCAACCCGCCCGCGATTGGTTCGCCCGGCAGTTCCAGGACAATCTGCCCAAGAGCAAGGTGATCGATCCGGTGCCCGGGCAGGAGTATCTGGTGTAGGTCCGTGGACTCGTTTTGGGTGGGGGGGCCCCCCCCCCCGCCCGCCCGCCGGGCCCCCCGCTCGCAAATCAACGCCGAGGTAGGCAGCCCGCTTGGCGCTGGCTTGACGTTCGCCAGCCGCACGAGCGCGAGCAAGCTCGCGGCCTACGATATCAAGGCAGGCTCAACGCCGCCCGCAACTGCGTGCACACCGCCGGGCTGCCGGCCACGTAGAAGATCCGCTCCATCCCGAGATCGAATTGCTCCATCGGAAATGGCGTTGGCGTGATGAAATCCACCTGACCGCCGGCGGCGACCACCAGGGGCACGGCGGCGGCGATGTCCCAGACTTTGACATTGTGGTCCACCACCCCGTCGATGAGTCCGGCCGCAACGTAGGCGAGGTGCAGTGTGCTGCTGCCCAGTCCGCGCAGCTTGTAATGCTCCGCCAGCACGGCGGCATGGGGCGCATGGCGCTTGTCGTACGGACTGTGGAAACCGATCAGGCTTTGCGCGTCCAACGGTCCCGTGCGCACGCGTGTCTGCCGTCCGCCGCATTGCACCCCCATGCCCGGTCCCCCATGGATCAACTGCCGGCCCGCGAGATCGTAAATCACACCGTAAACCGGCTGGCCGTGCTCCAGCAGGGCGAGGGCAATGGCGCAGTTCGGCAGGCCCAGGGCGTAGTTGTTGGTCCCGTCGATCGGATCGAGCACCCAGGCAAAACGGGCGGTCCGCCGGCGGGGTGCGCCCTGCTGGTCCGATTCCTCGCTGAAAAACTGGTCGTCGGGAAACTGTGCGCCGAGTTCGCGGAAAATGTTTTCCGAGATCGCCACGTCCACGGCCGTCACCCGAGTGCCGTCCTGCTTCCAGCGGGATTCGACCCGGCCGAATTCGCGGTGCATCAAGGCTGGTTTGCGCCAGTGACGGCCGGCCTGCGCCGCGGTGCTGCGTTGCAGGATTTCAGGCGCGATCATGAGTCGTAGTCATAAAGCTTGGGATCGCGCCGGGGCGGCAGCCGGCGGCGGGCCTTGAACCGGTGGCGCGCCTCCTTGACGGCCGCGGCCCCGGCCGGACTGCCTGGCATCATCTCATCGGGATCCTCCATGCCGCCCGGGTTTTCCCCGCCGAGTTGATCACCCAGCGATTCCGGATCGGCCCCCTCCTCCAGCTTGCGCACGACTTCCTCCATTTCGCCGTCGATCTTCTCCCCTGAAACCTCGGCCAGCCGGCGCATCATCCGCGCCATTGCCCGGGGGTCGTTTTCATCCACATTGGCGAATTCGCGTTCCATCGCCCCCATCGCGGCCTCCATTTTGGGATCGTCGTTGCCGCCGCCGGCTTCGGGAGCGGAAGACTCCTGCCGGTTGCGTCCCGTCACTGCGAAGGCCGAGACGATTTTCTCCATGCGCCAGGCGGGATTGTCCGGACAGGCCGGAATCCGCCGTCCCTGCGCCAGGGTCTTGGCGTAGAATTGATAGACGGTGTGGTTCTCGCGGCAGTAGTACTCGTAAATCGGCATGGCTGGATTCTAGGGCGCGTCCGGCTTGCTGGCAAGTTGATGACCGTGACGCACGCGGACATTGCGACTGCCTTCATTGAGGCGGTCAAGGACGGCCGCCAGCCGCCGCCTTTTCTCGTCGGCCTCGGTGAACATCTCCAACTGGTCGGCCGCCATCGGCCACCTCTGAAAACCGCACGCTCACGAGCCGCAGCGGCCGGCGTTGGCTCCAGGCGGCGCGCAGGAGGGTCCGCACCAGCGGATAAAACGGCGCCTCAAGATCGGTCGCCACCTTCAGGGTCTGTGCGTGGGACGCATGGCTGAAATCGGGGTAGCGGACCTTCACGGTCATGGTGCACACCTTCTTGCCGTCCTCGCGAATCTTCGGCAGCAATTCATCGATCATGCGCTTGGCCACCTGCTCGATCGTGGCGAAATCGCCGATGTCCGTGGCAAAGGTTTCCTGCTGCGAGTAGCTCTTCGCGTCCTCGTGCTCCGTCTCGACCGGCCGGTCGTCCTCACCCCGGGCCATGGCCGCCATGCCGCGCCAGTCCCGTCCGAAGATGGCCTCCAGTTCCGATTCGCTGCGGGCCAGGATGTCCCGATCCGCTTGATCCCGCGCTGGTTCAGCACGGCTTCGGTCTTGGCCCCCACGCCGGGCAGCTTGCCGATTGTGAGTGGAGCCAGGAATCCGCCTCGTCGCCGGCGGGCACCACGACAAATCCCCGCGGCTTGCGCAGTTTCGAGGCGATCTGCGCCACCAGGCGGTTGCTGGCGATGCCCATTGAAACCGGAATCTGCAATTCATGCCAGAGCCGCTCCTGCAGTTTGCGCACGGCCGCGACGACGGCTTCGATGGTATCATGGCCACAGGGACCGAGATCCAGGTAGCCTTCATCGACGGAGTTGCGCTGGACCACGGGTGTCAGCTGTTCGCACAAATCGAACATCTGCCGCGACATCCTGCCGTACAGTCCGGAGGTGTGCGGGATGAGATAAAGGTCAGGGCAGACCTTCAGGGCCCGGGCCGTCGGCATGGGCGTGTAGACCCCGCAGGCCCGCGCCTCGTAGCTCGCCGAGGAAATGATGCCGCGCTCGCGGCCACCGACCGCACACTTGGTCCCGCGCAGTTCCGGGCGCAAAGCCTGCTCGCACGACACGAAGAACGCGTCGGCATCGAGGTGCACTATGGTCGGAATTCGGGGCACCCTGCACCGCTAGCACATGCTCGTCCGAGGGCAATGTTGCGTTCGGTTGTCGGGCGCACTTGGGCAGCTGCGTTTTGGATGTAGGGCGGGGTCTCCGAACCCCGCCAGGCGAACGTCTATAGTTATCGAGGCGGGGTTCGGAGACCCCGCCCTACAACTGGCTTTAGACTTCGCCCAGACTACCTTCGTCAGTCCGGGTCTCTGCACCGCTCAGAGCCCAGCCAGCAGATCCCGGCCCCGGGGCAATTTCTGCTCGATCAGCTTCAATAATGGCTCGCTGTCCACCCGGGCGGATACCACCACCAGTTCCTTGCCGTCCAAGACAGCCAGGCATACGTCCAGGGTGTCCGCATCAGCATCATCCGGCACATAGATCAGGACGGTTTCATCGTCTTCGACCACGCCGATGATGCGGCTGTAGCCCCGGGCGAGCATGACCGCATCCGCCTGGCTCATCAGGTTGGAGCGAGCCATGACATCATTTAGTTCGTAGACACCGACACTGGCCTTGCAGACAGATTTAAGTGCCAGCCGGGCTTCATCCGGCAGCGGGGCAAAGATCAGACCAGCGCGCACAAGGCCGAGAGCCGTGCTGTCCAGACTCAATTGGATGCGGGTGGTGGAACCGCCGGCGTAGGTATCCAGTACCCCGCGGCGCAGCGCCGTGGCGTCCCGGCTCAGGGTCAGCAGATTGTAGGCTCCGCCGGCGGCCAGGGCGAGAAAGACGCCGGTGGCGGCCAGCATCCAGCGCCAGAAGTGACGGCGCGGGGTCGGGGTGGAAAGTTTGTCGTTCATGGTCCGAAGTCAGGCGGTGGCGGAAGTGAATCCGCCACCGGGCTGGTCAGGTTCAGGGTTGCGCGACCGGGGCCTTGGCCGTCTTCAGCTCGGGCCGCTTCAACACGTCGATGTCGAGACGCTTGCCCAGTTCGGCCAGCTGCTCGGGGCGGATGCTGCCGACCACATTCACAAAGACGGCCTGCTTCTTGTCCTCGATGACCGTGACGACAATGCCCTCGATGCAGTCATCGGCGCCGGTCTTGATGTAGACGACCACATCGTCGCCCTTCTTCGGGTCCCGCACGCTGACGGTGGGCGCCCAGCCCGCGGACTCCAGCTGCGTACGCACGGCGGCGATCCTGGCCGTGGCATCGGCGGTGTTCGTTTCGTCCAGTTCCACGACATTCACGCGCACATGCTCGATGTTCTTGAGCAGCTCGGCGGCCTCGGGTTCCTTCACCGCGGCAATCTTGGCGGCAAACTTGATCAGGGCGGGTTCGAGTTTGACCTCGACCACCTGGCCGTTGCCGGTGGCGGCAAAGGAGCCGAAATCGACGGAGCCGGCTGAGGCGGCCTTGGCGGACAGGCCGGGAGCGGCCAGTACGAAACCGGCGGCGATGAGGCTGAAGCTTACGATGTTTTTCATGGGATGGGTTGGGTTGAAAGTCGCCAGCCAACCAGGCCGGCGCATTTCCAGAACCCAACTTCACCCCGAATAGTTGCAGTGCATCAGGAAACCGGACCGCGCCGCCACTTTGCCAGGGCCCGGCCGGTCAGCGAGCGCGCTTCACTTTCGATCCCCTGCCGGGGTCCCGCATAGACGAGATCGCCGCCCTCCTTGCCCCCACCCGGCCCCAGGTCGAGGAGCCAGTCGGCGAGGTTGATGACATCGAGGTTGTGCTCGATGACGATGACGGTGTTGCCCGCATCCCGCAGCTTGAAGAGCAGGTCCATCAGGCGCTGGATGTCGGTCCAATGCAGGCCGGTCGTCGGCTCATCGAGGATGTAGAGGGTCTGACCCTGCTGCCGCTTGCTCAGCTCGAGCGAAAGCTTGAGCCGCTGGGCTTCGCCGCCCGACAGCGTGGGCGCCGCCTGGCCGAGCGTCAGGTAGCCGAGGCCGACCGCATCGAGCGTCTCCAGCCGGTCGAGGATCCGGGGAATGTTGCGGAAGAGCAGAATCGCCTCCCGCACGGTCATCTCCAGCACATCGGCAATGGAATGGCCGTGGAACATCACCTCCAGCGTTTCGCGGTTGAAACGCCGGCCGGCGCAGCTCGGGCACGGCGCATAGGCGTCGGCCATGAACTGCATGTCCAGCTTGATGACACCGTCGCCCTGGCAGCGCTCGCAGCGCCCGCCGCGGACGTTGAACGAGAAGCGGCTGGCCTTGTAGCCGCGGACCTTGGCCAGCGGCACCTGCGCGAAGAGGTCGCGCAACAGGTCGAGCAGGCCGGTGAACGTCGCGGGATTCGACCGCGGGCTGCGGCCGATCGGCTCCTGGTCCACGAGCACGAGCTTCTCGAAGAAATCGAGATTCTCGATGTGCCGGTGCTTGCCCGGGATCGATTTGGCGCCGTTCAACTTGCGGGCGGCCGCGGTGGCGAGGATGTCGTTGACGAGCGTGCTCTTGCCGGAGCCGGATACGCCGGTCACGCAGGTGAGCAGGCCCAGGGGGAATTTGGCATCGATGCCGCGCAGGTTGTGTTCGCGCGCCTCCCGCACGGTCAGCCACGCACCGTCCGGCACCTTGGGCTTGGCCTCGCGCACGACGAATTGCGTCCGGGCCAGATAGGGTCCGGTGCGGGATTGCCGCGCCGGCAGTTTGGCGCAGTCCGCCGGGGTGCCTTGGAAGAGCACTTCCCCACCCTCCGTGCCGGCTCCGGGCCCGAGCTCGATGATTTCGTCGGCGAGCAGGATGGTGTCCTCGTCGTGCTCGACCACGAGCACGGTGTTGCCGCGGTCGCGGAGCTCCTTCAGCTGGCTCAACAGGCGCTCGTTGTCCGCGGGGTGCAGGCCGATGCTGGGTTCATCCAGCACATAGATGACGCCCATGAGTCCCATGCCGAGCTGCGTGGCCAGCCGCACGCGCTGGGCCTCGCCGCCGGACAGGGTCGCATAATCCCGGTCGAGGGTCAGGTAGGACAGGCCGGTCTGGAGGAGGAAATGCAGCCGCTGTTCGATGCCCGCGACGACCTCGCCCAGCGCCTCGCTGGTGCCGTGAACCTTTGACAGTTCCTGCGCGACGGCATGGGCGGCGCCGATGTCGAGGGCGAGGAATTCCGGGAAGCTGCGTCCCTGCACCGTGACCGCCCCGCTGCGGGCATTCAGCCTGCCACCGCGGCATTCCGTGCAGGTGCCGCTGATCATGAACGTGGTGAGGCGGGCGCGGAAGCCCTCGCTGTCGGTGTTGCGGAAACTCTCGTCGAGATCGGCGATGACCCCGGCGAAGGGCATCGTCTTCGGCTCGCGCATGCGGCGCAGTTTGAAGGCGAACTGCCGCTCGCCGGCGCCCTGCAGGATGGCCGACCGGGTCGCCGGCGGCAGATCCTGCCAGGGGGTGTCGGGATCGAACGGCAACTGCTCCGCCAGCTGCTTGAGCAGGGCGTTGTGCTTGATGATGAGGTTCTTCCCTCCGATGCGCCAGGGCTTCAGGGCGCCCTCGCGGATGCTCTTCGCCGGGTCCGGCACGATCAGCTCGGGGACAAAGCGCAGCTGCCGGCCCAGGCCGCCGCAGGTCGGGCACGCGCCCTCGCTGTGATTGAAGGAGAAGTGCCGGGGCGTGAGCTTCTCGAACACATCGCCGCACACCTCGCACGCGAGGTGCTGGCTCAGGGGCAGTTCGCGCCAGGGCTGGTCGGACGTTTTCTGGGCCAGCACGACCGCCCGGTCCTTGCCTTCGCGAAACGCGAGCTCCAGCGAATCGGCCAGGCGCGAACGCTGCGCGGCGGCGGCCACCAGCCGGTCCACCACCAGCTCGACCGTGATTTCGCCTGTCCCCGGCGGCAGGGGATTGGGCTCGTCGAGATTCCTGATCTCCCCGTTCAGCCGCACGCGCTGAAATCCGCGCTGGCGCAGCCGCGGCAGTTCGTCGCGCAGGACACTGGGCTTGGCCCGCATCAGCGGGGCGAGGATCATCAGCCGCTCGCCCGCGCACGCGGTCAGCACGTGCTGGATGTTGTCATCCAGCGAGCGCCGCACCACCCGGCCGCCGTCCTTCGGGCAGCGCTGTTCGCCGGCCAGGGCCCAGAGCAGGCGGGCGTAGTCGGCGATCTCCGTCGCGGTCGCGATCGTGCTGCGCGGTCCGCCGGCGCCGGTCCGCTGCTCGATCGCCAGCACGGGCGAGAGCCCGTGGATGAAATCCACCTCCGGCCGCTTCAGCTGGTCCAGCACCGCCCGGGCCTGCGTGGAGAGCGACTCCATGTATTTGCGATAGCCCTCCGCGTAGATCGTGTCGAAGGCCAGCGACGACTTGCCGGAACCGCTCGGGCCGGTGATCACGGTCAGCTTGCCGCGCGGAATGCGCAGCTCGAGGTTCTTCAGGTTGTGCTCCCGGGCGCCCTTGATGTGGATGTGCGTGGCTGCCTGCATATGGCCAACGCGCAAATTACCCGAATCGCCGCAAGGTCAAAGCCCCAAGTGACCGCGTGGTGTTTATGACAACTTCTGCCTTGAAGCTGACCGAACGACAGAGTTTCGTGGCGCCAGTTCACACCATCGTGTTGGTTTATACCCCAAACAAATTGGAAGGGCTCCGGGTGGAGCCTGGCAGGCAGAAAAACCCTAACCCATGAAAGCCTCCGTGACTGATTGCATCCCAAAACCGCGTTTATTGTTACCCACTGTCGCCATGCTGGCGTGCCTGGCCACCCCGCTGGCCGCCTTCCAGTTCGGCAGTGGAGACCTGACAGGCAACTTCGACACCACGGTCTCCGCCGGTACCCTCTACCGGCTGAGCTCCGCCGACCGGGATTATTACGGCACCGCCAACGGCGGCCTGCAGAATTCCGTCAACGCCGATGATGGTAATCTCAATTACGATTCGGGGATCGTTTCCACCCTCTTCAAGGCCTCGCACGACCTGCAGCTGAAGTGGAACAATGTCGGCATCTTCGCCCGCGGCTATTATTTCTGGGATACGGTCGCCAACGACACCATGCGGACCATCCTGAGCGAGCAGGCCGAAAAGCGCGTGGTCAAAGGCGCCGAGCTGCTCGACCTTTACATTGCCACCGGTTTTGACCTGGGCGCCGTGCCGGTCGACCTGCGCTTCGGCCGCCAGGTGCTGAGCCTCGGCGAAAGCACGTTCATCCCGAACGGCATCAATGTCGTGAACCCCGTGGATCTCTCCAAGCTGCGGGTGCCCGGCGCCGAGCTCAAGGAGGCGTTCCTCCCCGTCAACATGCTGAAGGCCTCCATCGGCCTCACCGAGAACATCACGATCGAGCCTTACTGGCTCCTGGAGTTCCGCCGGAATGAACTCGAACCGGCCGGCAGCTATTTTTCCACCAATGACTTTGCCAGCCGCGGCGGCAGCACGGTTTGGCTTGGCTTCGGCGGCATTTCCGACCTGACCGGGGCCAGCGGCACCGGCCTGGGCGGCATCCAGCGCGATCTGGACCGCGAGGGCGACAATTACAGCCAGTACGGCCTCTCGGCCCGCGTCCTCGCCGGCGATGGCACCGAGTTCGGCTTCTACTACGCCAACTACCACAGCCGTTCGCCGGTCATCAGCGCCCGCACTCCCACCGGCCCCATCAGTTCGGCCTACGTCCAGGGCGTCGCCGGCAATCTGGCCAACGCCCAACTGGCCCCGGCCATGATCGGCGCTGGCATCCCCGCCGGCACCGTCGCCGTGGTGCTGCCCGGATTGATCGGCTCGGCCCTGACCAGCGTGCCGGTCGGCTCGCTGGCCCCCTCGCTCGCGCCTTATGCGGCGTTCTACCCGGCCGCCCAATCCATCGCCTCGGGCGCCCGCACGCTCGGTTTCCTGAGCGCGGCGCAGACGGGACGCTACTTCATCGAATACCCCACCGACATCCAGATGGTCGGCGCCAGCTTCAATACGGACCTCGGCAGCACCGGCATCTCCTGGCAGGGTGAAATCTCCCTCAAGAACGACGTGCCCCTGCAGGTTGACGACGTGGAACTGCTGTTCGCCGCCCTCTCCACCCTCAACCCGGCCTACGGCGCCAGCAACCAGATCGGCAATTACCTCGGGCAGTACAACAAGGAGGTCCCGGGCTACCGCCGCCACGATGTCTGGACCGCCCAGACCACCATGACCAAGGTCTTCGGGCCGCAACTCGGCGCCAGCCAGCTCACGATGGTCGCCGAGGTCGGCGGCGTCTGGGCCGATCTCCCGGACAAGAGCGTGCTGCGTTACGACGGCCCCGCCACCTTCACCAGCGGCAGCGCCGCCTACATGCTCAGCAGCGGCAACGGCGCCCTGCCCGCCACGCCGGAGAGCGCCTTCGCGGACAGCAATTCCTACGGCTATCAGATCCTGGCGCGCCTCGACTACAACAATGCCTTCGCCGGGGTGAACTTCTCCCCCTCGATCGCCTTTGTGCACGATGTGAGCGGCACCACCCCGCTCCCGCTCGGCAACTATATCGAGGGCCGCAAGAGCATCACCATCGGGGCGGAATTCACCTACCAGAACAGCTGGGTGCTGGAATTGCGCTATGTGAACTTCTCCGGCGCCGGAAAGTACAACCTCCTCAGCGACCGCGACTACGTTGCGACCACCATCAAGTATTCGTTCTAATTACCGACTGCACCCTCCCCATGAAAAATTTCATTCCCTCCACCCTGCTCCTGGCTGTCCTGCTGCCCGCGTCCCTTGTGGCCGGGGTCAGCGAGACCGAGGCGGATCGCCTGGGTCAGGATCTCACCCCGTTGGGCGCCGAGAAGGCCGGCAACGCCGACGGCTCCATCCCGGCCTGGACCGGCGGCATCACGACCCCGCCCGCCGGATACCAGCCGGGAGACCACCATCCCGATCCCTATGCCGCCGACGTGCCGCTGTACACGGTCACGCCGCAGAACATGGCGAATTACGAAGGCAAGCTCACGGCCGGCCAGATCGCCATGCTCAAGGCGTATCCGGAGCTACAAGCTGCCCGTGTATCCCAGCCACCGCAGCGCCTCCAACCCGGAACGCATCTACGCGGCCACGAAGAAAAACGCCGTCACGGCCAAGCTGGTCAACAACGGCGACGGCTTTGCGGACGCCATCAACGGCATCCCCTTCCCGATTCCGCAAGTGGGCCTCGAGGTCATCTGGAATCACCTCGCCCGTTATCGCGGAGTCGCCGCGGCCCGCTACATCGGCCAGGCGGCACCGACCCGGGGCGGCAGCTACACCCTGGTCGATTTCGAGGATGACTTCTACTTCAACTACGCCCGGGAGGGCGTGTCAGCCGATCAGCTCGACAACGTCCTGGTCTACTTCAAGCAGTCCGTCGTCGGCCCCGCCCGCCTCGCCGGCACGATCCTGATCGCCCACGAGACCCTGGACCAGGTGAAGGAGCCGCGCCGCGCCTGGGTCTACAATGCCGGCCAGCGCCGCGTGCGCCGCGCCCCCAATGTCGCCTACGACAATCCCGGGACCGCCGCCGACGGCATGCGCACCAGCGACCAGTTCGACATGCTCAACGGCGCCCCCGACCGCTATGAATGGAAGCTCGTCGGCAAGCGGGAGATGATCGTGCCCTACAATTCCTACAAGCTGCACAGCGACAAGGTGAAGTACGACGAGATCCTCACGCCCCTGCACATCAACCAGGACCTCGCGCGCTACGAAATGCACCGCGTGTGGGTGGTGGAGGCCAACCTCAAGGCCGGCACCTCGCATGTCTATCCGCGCCGCACCTTCTATGTGGATGAGGACAGCTGGCAGATCCTGGCCGTCGACCAGTACGATGCGCGAGGCCAGCTGTGGCGCGTATCCGAGGCCCACTGCATCAACTATTATGACGCGCAGATTTTCTGGAGCACCCTGGAAGTCCACACCGACCTCCAGGCCGGCCGCTACCTGGCCATCGGGCTGGATAATGAAGGGAAGATGTACGACTTCACCATCAAGCGCACCGCAGCCGACTACAGTCCTGACGCCTTGCGTCGCGCCGGCGTGCGTTGATAGTTTCCTCCCGGGTTGAAGGCGGCCTTGGGTCGCCTTCAACCGCCCAGCCAACGCAATGTCCTCCGCCCGCTTCCGCCTCCTGCTCGCTGCAGGCGGCCTTGTGCTCGGCCTCGTCGCGGCCCGGTCCGAACCGGTCGTGCCCAACATGCTGCTGCTCGACGGTGCCATCGTCGAATCGCGGCTCCTGGCCGTCGGCGAACGCGGCACCATCCTGAGTTCACCCGACCAGGGCCGGACCTGGAACCGGGTCGCAAGTCCCGAAAAAACCACCCTCACAGCCATCAGCTTCGCCCCCGATGGCCCGGCATGGTTGGATCGTCGGCCATGATGCGCTCATCCTCACAACTGCCGATGGCGGACTCACCTGGAGCAAACAATGGCGGGGCCAGAACCTCACCGATTCATTCCTCGATGTCCTCGCCTGGACGATCGGCATGTCATCGCCGTCGGCGCCTTCGGGCTTTGCATGGAAACGACCGACGGTGGCGTCCTCCTGGCTGTCTCGTCTCCTGTTGGAGGAGGATTATCATCTGAATCGTTTGACGCGCGGACAGACCGGCACCCTCTATCTGGCCGGGGAGCACGGCACCTTGCTGCGTTCCCGCGACCAGGGGGCCAGCTGGGACGCGATCCATTCGCCCTACGACGGTTCGTTCTACGGCATCCTGCCGCTCTCCGACCGCCGGCTGCTCGCCCATGGCCTGCGCGGCCGGCTTTATGTTTCGGATAACGATGGCGATGATTGGACCGCAGTGGCCAATGAAACGCGGGTCCTGCTTCTGACCGCCGGGCTGACTTCGCCCGGCCACATCATCGCCGCGGGCCAGGCGCGGGCCTTCTTCGCCATCGACGACCGGACCATGACCCTGGAACCCTGCTTCCCCGCGATGCAGACCGCCGTCGCCGAATTGCTGATCCTGCCGGACGGCACACTGCTGGCCCTTGGTGAAGCCGGTGCCACCCGGCTGTCGAAATCCTCGCCGCCATGATCGACCGTTTCACCAATTGGGTTTTCCGGCACCGGCTGATGCTGGTCTGCGCGTTCGGCGTGCTGACCCTCTTCATGGCGTGGCAGGCCGCCCACCTGCGGGTTGATGCGAGCTTCAACAAGTCGCTGCCGTCGGATCATCCCTACATCAAGACCTTCACCAAGTACCAAAGCGAATTTGGCGGGGCCAACCGGGTGCTCATCGCGCTGATGACCAGGGAGGGCGATATTTTCACGCCCGAGTTCTTTGCCCAGCTCAAGGGCGCAACTGACGAGGGGATCTTCCTCACGGGCGTTGACCGCGCCCAGGTGCAATCCCTCTACACGCCCAACGTGCGCTACATCGAGGTCGTGGAGGAAGGTTTTTCGGGCGGCAATGTCATGCCCGCCGATTTCCGCCCGACTCCCGAAAGCTTTGCCCGCGTGCGCGAGAACATCATCAAGTCCGGCAAACTCGGCCGGCTCGTCGCCAATGGTTTCACCGGCGCCATCGTCAGCGCTGCAGCTCCTCGAGGTGGATCCGCAGACGGGGCGGAAGCTCGACTACATGCGCATTGCCGGCGAATTGGAGGCCATCCGCGAACGGATTGAGCGCGAAACCGGCGGCCAGGTCACGGTGCACATCATCGGCTTTGCCAAGGTCATCGGCGACATCAGCGACGGCGCCAGGAATGTCCTCACCCTCTTCGCCATCTCCATTGTCGTCACCACGCTGCTCGTCTGGAATTACGCCGGCCGCTGGAAGCTGGCCGCGGCCCCCGTCCTCTGCTCGCTCGTCGCCGTGGTCTGGCAGCTGGGGTC
>JADJZJ010000049.1 GCA_016715765.1 Opitutaceae bacterium | reverse complement strand
GTCAGCTTCCGATACTTGATCCGGTGCGGCTGATCCGCGTCCTTGCCGCTCCGGCGACGGTGGTCCTCGAGGTAACTCGAGTAATTCCCCGCAAACACATGCACGTAGCTGTCGCCCTCGAACGCCATGATGTGCGTCGCGATGCGGTCGAGGAACCAGCGGTCGTGCGAGATGATCACCGCGCACCCGGCGAAGTTCTCCAACCCCTCCTCCAGCGCGCGGATCGAGTTCACGTCGAGATCGTTCGTCGGCTCGTCGAGCAGCAGCAGGTTCGCCCCGCTCTTCAGCACGCGGGCCAGCAGCACGCGGTTGCGCTCGCCGCCGGACAGCACGCCGACCTTCTTCGACTGGTCCGCCCCGGTGAAACCGAACTGCGCGCAATACGCCCGGCTGTTCACCGTGCGCGCACCGAGGGTCATCATCTCCTGGCCGCCGCTGATCACCTCCCAGATGGTCTTTTCGTCCGCCAGCGAGTCGCGCGACTGCTCGACGTAGGCGGTCTTCACCGACTCGCCGACCTTGAACGCGCCGGCGTCGGGCTTTTCCATTCCCGTGATGAGTTTGAACAGCGTGGTCTTGCCCGCGCCGTTGGGTCCGATGACCCCCACGATGCCGCCGGGCGGGAGCGAGAACGACAGGTTCTCGAACAGCAGCTTGTCGCCGTAGGCCTTGCTCACGCCCGCCGCCTCGACCACGAGGTTGCCGAGCCGCGGACCGGGCGGGATGATGATCTCGAATTTCTTCTCCTGTTCCGCCACGTCCTGCTTGAGCATCTGCTCGTAGGCGTTGATGCGGGCCTGCCCCTTGGCCTGCCGCGCCTTGGCGCCCGAGCGGATCCACTCCAGTTCGCGGGCCATGGCCTTCTGCCGGCGGTCCTCGGTGCGCTGCTCGATGGCCATGCGCCGCTGCTTCTGCTCCAGCCACTCGGAATAATTGCCCTTCCACGGAATGCCGTGCCCGCGGTCGAGCTCGAGGATCCAGCCCGCCACGTTGTCGAGAAAGTAGCGGTCGTGCGTCACCGCGATCACCGTGCCCTCGTAGCGGGCGAGGTGCTGCTCCAGCCAGTTCACGCTGTCGGCGTCGAGGTGGTTGGTCGGCTCGTCGAGGAGCAGGATGGCCGGCTTCTGCAACAGCAGCCGCGCCAGCGCCACGCGCCGGCGTTCGCCGCCGGAGAGCTGCTCCACAATCGCCTCGGGCGGCGGGCACCGCAGCGCGTCCATCGCCTGCTCGATGAGCGGCGCCGTGTCCCAGGCCCCGGCGGCGTCGATTTTCTCCTGCAGCTTCGCCTGCTTCTCCGCAATCGCGTCGCGGGCCGCGTCATTTTCCGCCGCCGCCAGTTCGTCCCAGCTCGCATCGTAGGCCGCCGTGAGATCCGTGAGGTGCTTCACGCCCTCCTCGATGCACGCGCGCACCGTGGCCCCGGCCGTCAGGTGCGGCTCCTGCTCCAGCAGGCCGACCTCGTAGCCCGGCTCGAAGGCCACGTGGCCGTCGAACTCCTTGTCCCGCCCCGCCAGGATGCGCATGAGCGACGACTTGCCGGAGCCGTTGAGCCCGAGCACGCCGATCTTCGCGCCGTAGTAGAACGAGAGGGAGATATCGCGGAGGATCTCCTTGCGCTCGATTTTCTTCGAGACGCCCAGCATGGAAAAAATGATCTTGGGAGCTTCAGGCAGGGCCATGGCCGGAAGGAGGCCCGGAGCATCCGCGCTCCGCGAGCAAGAAATCAGTGGGAGGAGGGAATGCGCCGGAACCAGGCAGTTGAACCGCGAAGGACGCGAAGCCCCCCCCTTGGCCCCAGGGGCCCCCGGGAAGGCCAGGGCGAGAGACAGGCGCCGGGCCCGGTTTTCCCCGGCTACGGCGAGGAGCCCCGCGATCCAGTGGGAGCTGCGTTGATTACCACAAAGAACCCAAAGGCCGCCAGCGGGGGTCCTCCGAAGGCCCTTACTCAGGCTCGCGGGAGAGTCCTCCACCGGACAGAGACCTTCCCCATCTTCCTGTCGATCCTTCGCCCGCGCCCTTGGGGAATTTACCCAAAAAGCCGTCTCGACTCCCCCACCTCGACCCGTGAAATTCCGCGCCCTACCCCAAGGCATGAATCACGACACACTCTGGCTGGTCCGGCTCGGACTGGATCACAACCTCTTCAACCTGAGTCAGGCCAAGGCCGTCCGCCGCTCGCTCGGCGACAACGCCGAGCTCATGGACTTCGCGCAGAAGCTCATCGACGAAGGCCTCGTCCATGACATCGAGACCCTCGAGAAACTCGCCGGCCTCGCCCTGAGCAAGAGCCCCAAGGGTCCGCCCGTCGACGACCCCTTCGCCGAGGGCGAGGCCTCCGCCCCCGTCCCCACCGCCGGCAAGCTCATCGCCCCGTCGCCCAAGTTCGCCTTCGAGAAGGTCGAGACCATGAACGACGACCAGGTCGCCGCCGGCATGCGCGAGCTGCTCAAGGACTGCGCCCGCTTCGGCGCCAGCGACCTCCACCTCTCCACCGGCGCCCGGCCCTTCATCCGCAAGAACCGCGCCCTTTCCTACCTCTCCGAGCACGTCCTCAAGGCCCCCGAGGCCCTGCGCCTCAACGTCGCCCTGATGGCGAGCCACCAGCGCAACATCTTCCTCGAGAAAAAGGACTACGACTACGCCCTGGCCCTCAGCGGGTCCGACCGCTACCGCGTCAACCTGATGTTCCACAAGAACGGCGCCGCCGGGGCCTACCGCATGGTGCCCGACAAGGTCCGCACCCTCGCCGACCTCGGCTTCACCAAGCACCACGAGACGCTGATGAAGATGCTGTCCTACCACAACGGCCTCATCCTCATCACCGGCCCCGTCGGCTCCGGCAAGACCACCACCCTCGCCTCCATGGTCGCGCACCTCAACGAGACGCGCACCGACCACATCATCACCGTCGAGGACCCCATCGAGGTCGTGCAGCCCGCCAAGGGCTGCAACGTCACCCAGCGCGAGGTCGGCCCGCACACCAAGTCCTTCTTCACCGCGCTCAAGGGCGCCCTCCGCGAGGACCCCGACGTGATCGTCATCGGCGAGCTCCGCGACCTGGAGACGATCGAGATGGCCATCAGCGCCTCCGAGACCGGCCACCTCGTCATCGGCACGATGCACACGAGCGACGCCGCCACGACGCTCAACCGCCTCCTCGACGTCTTCCCGCCTTCGCAGCAGACGCAGATCCGCGCCAGCGTGGCCGAGAGCCTCCGCGGCATCGTCTGCCAGCGCCTGCTCCCCGCCACCGACGGCCACCTCGCCCTCGCCTGCGAGATCCTCGTCAGCAACACCGCCATCCAGAACCTCATCCGCGAGGGCAAGTCCGCCGGCCTGCGCAACACCATGGAGACCGGCGTGAAGGAGGGCATGTGCCTCATGGACAACGTGGTCTACGGGCTCTGGCAGGAGAAGCGCATCTCCGCCGAGGTCGCCCAGGCCAACATCACCAACCGCGTGCTGAAGAACAAAATCACCTGACCCATGGCCGCCATCGATTCCCTCCTCAAAGCCATGCTCGACAAGGGCGGCTCCGACCTGCACCTGACCGTCGGCCTCCCGCCCAAGACCCGGGCCTCCGGCGCCCTGCAGCCGCTCACCGATTCGCCGATCGACGCCAAGACCATGGAGGCGCTGCTGAAGGAAATCTGCCCCGCCAAGCGCTGGGAGGAGTTCCTCGAGCGCAAGGACCTCGACCTCGCCCATGAGATCCCCGGCCTCGCGCGCTTCCGCGGCAACTACCTCTACAACCACTGGGGCCAGGCCGCCGTCTTCCGCCAGATCCCCGCGAAGATCCTCACCTTCGAGCAGCTCAACCTACCCGAGGCGCTGAAGAAGCTCTGCCACCTCGACCAGGGCCTCGTCGTCGTCACCGGCCCCACCGGCTCCGGCAAGTCCACGACGCTCGCGGCGATGATCGACTACATCAACGACGAACCTCGCCCGGCACATCATCACCATCGAGGACCCCATCGAGTTCGTCCACCCCGTCAAAAAGTCCGTCATCGTCCACCGCGAGGTCGGCGAGCACACCGGCTCCTTCGCCGCCGCGCTGAAGGGCGCCATGCGCCACGACCCCGACATCCTCCTCCTCGGCGAGATGCGCGAGATGGAGACCATCAAGCTCGCCCTCGGCTGCGCCTCCATGGGCATGCTCGTCTTCGGCACCCTCCACACCAACAACGCCCCGAAGACCGTTGACCGCATCATCAACACCTTCCCCGCCGAGGAGCAGAACCAGGTGCGCGTGATGCTCTCGAGCTGCCTCGCCGGCGTCGTCGCCCAGCTCCTCTGCAAGAAGATCCCCAAGGGCCGCTGCGCCGTGCACGAGATCCTGCTTCCGCACGAGGCCCTGCCCAACACGATCCGCAGCGCCCAGATCGCCAACATCAAGTCCATCATCGAGAGCAGCGGCGCCGACGGCATGATCACCATGGACAACAGCCTCATGGCCCGCGTGAAGGACGGCACCATCGAGCCCAAGGAGGCCTACATGAAGTCAGCCATCAAGGCCACCTTCGCCCCGCTCCTCAAACCCGGCGACCTCGAAGGCGGCCACTGAGCCGTCGGTTCGAATAAATCTTTCTCTTAATCTTTATCTTTCTCTTTCTCCCGCCCGGGAAATTTCTCCCTGACGAAAGATAAAGAGAAAGAGGAAAGAGAAAGATTGGACACCAGCGCGCGCCAAACCGCGATGCCTTGGAGGCAGGAGCCTGCTCGCAGGCGATGGGTCGGATGTAGGCCGTCACCTTGGTGACGCTATACCCTCGTTTCGAACACGACTGATATTAACCGCAAAGAACGCAGAGAACGCAAAGGTTCGGGCTTGTGCATGCGAAGGTCCACTCGCTCACGCTCGTAGCTACGGGATTTGCAGAGCGGCTCACCGGGGACGGTTCGCCCTACCTTCAGGCCGCGAAACTAATCTCTCCTGGCTACGTGCCGGAGTCGGTGCCAGGGCCCGCTGGAGTGGGGTTAATCAAGATGACCCCAACTCCTAGTTCGTCCGGACGCTCCTAAGGTACACGCCCAGTTTCCAAAGTTCATCGAAGATTGCTCCGTAAGCCTCTCCGTCCTCGGGGCGGGTCGCAGTGTTGACCAACATTATCACCCCGATCTGTTTGTCGGCATCCGAGAGCATCATCGTGACCAGCCCGGGATCGGCTCCATTGTGGCCGATCCTTGTAAGGGCTTCTTTCGTGGCCCAGAAGATTCCGCTGTTCACCGACCCTTCGCCGCTAAGTTTCACGTTGTCTGGTTTGTTCGAGGCGCCGTACTGGAACCTGAGCATCTCTTCGACCGATTTCCTATCAAGGATGCGCCCGCCTTCGTACGTGCCATCGTTCAGCAAGGCGATGAAGAATCGTGAAAGATCCATGACGGAAGTCCGCAGGCCTCCGTCCGGATAGGTGCTCAGCCCATAGAGTTGGATGGGCACGGCGAGCCCCTGCGCGATATACAGGTTCGAGTGCCTCGTAAGGTCGACTTCGGACATCAACCAGCCCGTACTGTCCATCTTCAGGGGCGCAAAGATGGTCCGCTTCGTGTACACGTTGAACTTCTCGCCGACGGCCACTTCAACGATGTAGGCAGCCAGTCCGGCCGCGATGTTCGAGTACTCGCGATGCGTACCGGGCTTTGCATCCAGAAAATTCTCCTTCGAGTAGTTTTTCCCGTCCAAGGCAAAGTAGCCCTGCAGGAAGTTCCCCAGGCTCTCTGGCGAATCGCCACCGAAGTGATATGCGCCCGCGTAAACCGAACCGCGGTCTTTAATGCTCGAGGTGTGCGTCGCCAGGTGTCTCAGTGTGATTGGCTCATTCGGGAAGGCTGGATTGGCCACCTTGAACGGCAGATATTTGTTGATGTCTTCGTCGAGCGAGAGCTTTCCGTCTTGGACTGCGCGCATCAATGCCGCGCCGATGATCGTCTTGCTGATCGATCCGATGTTCATGATCGTATCCTGGGTAAACGGCCGCGAATGCTCTTTGTCCGAGAATCCGTATCCTTTCGTCCAGACTAGCTTCCGGTTGACGATTATGGCCGCCCCAAGACCGACGATCCTGGCGTCCTGCATCCGCTGCTCGATGGAGCGGTCGATCGAGTCCGACTGACTGGCGGGTACATTTTGTATTCCACCTCCGGCAGTCGCCGACCCGGCAAGCACGACCATGCCCGCCACTGCGCTGGCGATGAACATTTTCGTGAGGAACATGTGACCTCGATTACTGCTGATAGGAATGAGTTGATGGATAGCCCGAACAACAAAGCTAAGCAACTAGTGTTGGATGATGGGGGGAACGCTAATCTGCGCTGATCATCGCTAATTGGGAAAAAGCCGTCCGGATTACACGTTCGGAGATTAGCGAAGATTAGCGTTCCCACCGGATCGGTCTGGGTCATTCGCAGGAAACGTTCCCGCCTACTGGCATGTCGTAGTGCCGGTCTTCAGCCGGCACTGGTTCGAGAAGCCATCATGCCGGTGAAGCGAACCGAGCGCGGGCTGAAGCACCGCGCTACGAATCCAGCCGGATTACAGGTTCGGAGATTAGCGCAGATCAGCGAAGATTAGCGTTCCCACCGGTTTGTAGGGTCATTCGGCGGGAAACGTTCCGCAGGCAGGTCAGACCTGTCCTCCATAGGCTTGGCGAAGGAGGAGACCTGCCCTACTTCAAGGCATGTTTCTGGAGGGAACGGAGTGAACAGAGGTGAGCTCAGGCAATTCTCTGCTAGCTCTGCTACCTCCTGTTAAACGGATCTAGCTTGGGCATGCGAAGGTCCACTCGCTCACGCTCGTAGCTACGGAGCTTGCCGAGCGGCTCACCGGGGACGGTTCGCCCTACCTCTGGCAGCGAAGTACGGCGCTGACATCTCAATTGACCCCTTTGCTCCGCGGCGGTTGTGTAGGGTCATTCATGTTGGCCAGCCCGCCTCCTCCGGTGAGGCGGTGGGCGGACCCGGGAATGATGCGCACGCTCCCTCCATGAAAACTCCGACCGCCGCCCGCGTCCTGTCGTTTTTCCTGCTGCTCGCCTCCCCGGCCCTGCCCGTCCTGGCGGCGCCTTTCTCGGCCGAACTGGTCGATTCGCAGGGGGACCAGACACGAACTGGACCGTTTCATTATCAGGACGGGAGCTACCGCTTTGAAGTGGGCGGACCCGGCCACACGCTGATCGTGATGGTCGACGGGAAAACGGGCATCCTGCGGATGCTGAACCCGGCGGCCAAGGCCTACATCGAGGCCGGCCCAGCGGACCCGATGAGCATCTTCGCCAGTCCGTTCGCCCTCTATGCCCGCGACTCCCAGGCCAAGGCGAATGACGTGCGGACCGAGGGCACCGAATCCATTGGCGGCATCCTGTGCAAAAAGCAGGTGGTGTCCCGGGGCGAACAACACTTCGTCACCGGCTGGGTGTCGGATGCCTACGAACTGCCCCTGAAAGTCCTGACCCAACTGGACGCGCGCACGGTGGAACTGCGGAACATCAAACCCGGCCCGCAGGACCCGGCGCTCTTCACGGTGCCGGCCGATTACAAACTGGAGGTGATCGAGGAGCGGCGAGATCCGCAGCCGGAGTGGGCCGGAAAGGCGGCGGGGGCGCCTTTGCTCACCCCGCCCTTTGAAAAGTCGCTGGCAACGGGCGAGATCGTCCGCGTCCGCCCGCAGGCCGGCCGCTGGATCAAGATTGAGGGAACCAACACGAGCAAGGTCCAGGGCTCGTTCACCTCGGCGCCGTTCAAGGACGGGGAATATACGGGCGGCGGTTCGATGAACACCGTCATCCTCGATGCGGGTGACTCGGGCGCCGTAAGCATCGGGGCGAGCCCCGACACCACCGACGCCCTCGTCGTTCACGTCGGCGAGGGATCAATGAAGATCAGGGTCGCGTATGTGGCGCCATCGCGCACGGGGCCGTATGCGGAACCCGCCGCCGAAGAACCCGCGGCGTCAAAGCCGGCCGCGCCCGCGGAAGAAACGGCCGAGATCAGCGGGCCGGAATCGGTCGAGATCGCGACGCGCGTGGAGATCACCTGGCAGGGACCGGCCAACCGCGACGATTACATTTCCATCGCCCGCCCCAACCAGGCGCCGGGCGCGTACGTCGAGCGCACGCTGGTGCGGGAGGGCAACCCGCTCAAGGTGTGGACCCCGAGCGATCCGGGCGACTACGAGGTGCGCTATGTCGTGGCGCGCGGTTACAAGGTGCTCGCCAAGGTGCCGCTCGCGGTCACGGCCGTGGCGGCGAAGGTGGAACCCGCCGGCCCGGTCAATGTGGGCGGATGGGTCGAGGTGAAATGGGAAGGTCCCGCCCGGGACGGAGACTTCATCAGCGTGGCGAGCGCCAACCAGTCGCCCGGCGCCTTCATCGGCCGCACGGCCGTCAAGGAAGGCAATCCGGTCAAGGTTCGTGCGGCCAGTGATCCCGGCGAATATGAAGTGCGCTATGTCCTGGCCCATAGCTACCGGCAGCTCGCGAAGGCGCCGCTCACCGTCAACCCGGTCACGGCCGAGGTCACGCCGCCGGCCACCGCCGCGGTCGGGGCGGAGTTTGAAGTCAAGTGGCAGGGCCCGGGCTATCCCGAGGATTATGTCAGCATCGCCCGGACCATTCAGGCGCCGGGAGCGTATTTGAATTCAACGACCGTCAAGAGAGGCAACCCCCTGAAGCTCCGCGCCCCCAAGGAACCGGGCACGTACGAAGTGCGCTACATCCTCGGCCGCGGCCACCGCCTGCTCGGGAAGAAGACCATCACCATCACCGCGCCGTAGTGTCCCCGCCCCCTTGGGAGCGCGGGCGGCCCGCCCGCAATTCTGCCAAAACGATCAAACCTATTTAACCGCAAAGAACGCAAAGATCTCAAAGACCAAGCCTCGGTTACCTATCTTTGCGTTCCTTGCGTTCTTTGCGGTCAAATCCGTTCGTGCTTCCAAGGCCTTGAAGTAGGGCAGGTCTCCGACCTGCCTTCGTAACGTCTCCCGGCGGATGAAGCGTCAAAGGGCGGGTCAGAGACCCGCCCTACTCCCGAGCCGCGCCGCTCCGTTCGTAGCGCGGTGCTTCAGCCCGCGCTTGGTTTGCTTCACCGGCAGTTTGACTTTCACGAACCAGTGCCGGCTGAAGACCGGCACTACGACGGCCTGGTCAGGTTCTCCAGCTTGGACAAATACGCCAGCGCCTCCTCGCGGGTCGCGTGGCACATGCCCTCGGTGGGCCGCAGGCTGACACAGAACGCCGGCCGCTCCGGCCGGCCGAAGATCGCGCACCGCATGTCCGGCAGCAGT
>JADJZJ010000048.1 GCA_016715765.1 Opitutaceae bacterium | reverse complement strand
GAGGCCGCCAATGACACAACGAGCGGTCCGCTGGCCGGCTGGCACATGAACGACAAGGACCGGTACGAGTTGAAGATCGCGGGCCTGCTGCACGACTGCGGCAAGGTCACCACGCCCGTCCACATCGTCGACAAGGCCACCAAGCTCCAGACCATCCACGACCGCATCGAACTCATCGACACACGCTTCGAGGTCATCAAGCGCGACGCCGAGCTCGCGATCCTGCGGGCGCAGGGGAGCGCGGCCGAACTGGCCGGGCGCCTGCGCAGCATCGACGCCGACCGCGATTTTCTCCGCACCTGCAACATCGGCACCGAGGCCATGCATCCGGGCGACAGCGAACGCGTGATGGCCATCGCCCGGAAATACCGCTGGCGGACCCCCGACGGCCGCGAGGCCGACTGCCTGACGGAGGACGAGATTCACAACCTCACGATCCACTCCGGCACCCTCACCACCGCCGAGCGCGAAATCATCAACCACCACATCAACGTCACGATCGAGATGCTCGAGGCGCTGCCCTGGCCGCGGCACCTGCGCAACGTGCCCGAGTATGCCGGCGGCCACCACGAGAAGATGGACGGCACCGGCTATCCCCGCGGCCTGAAGCGCGACCAGATGCCCGTGCAGGCCCGCATCATGGGCATCGCCGACATCTTCGAGGCGCTCACCGCCCGCGACCGTCCGTACAAGGAAGGCAAGACCCTTACCGAATCGCTCAACATCCTCGGCAAGCTCAAGCTCGCCGGCCACATCGATCCCGACCTCTTCGATATTTTCATCCGCGACCGCGTCTACCTGCGCTACGCCCGGCAGTTCATGAATCCCCAGCAGGTGGACGAGGTGGATGTGAAGAAAATCCCGGGCTACGAGGGGGATTGAAAAGTAGGGCGGGTCTCTGACCCGCCTTGTTTTCTGTAGCTACGAGCGTGAGCGAGTGGAGTTTTGGCATGAGCAGCGTGTGATCCACTCGCTCACGCTCGTAGCCACGAAAAGGCGGGGTTCGGAGACTCCGCCCTACAACTGGCTAGCCTCTCGCTGCTTGCTCTTCAACTGCCCGCACGCCGCATCAATATCCGGCCCGCGCGAGCGGCGGAAATGGGCGACGACCTTATGACTGCGCAGCACCCCGGCGAAGGCCTCCGCGGTCTCGTCCGATGACGCGGCATAGTTGATCCCGCGCAGGCTCAGGCCGGTGGGATTGTAGCGGAGAAGATTCACATGCATGCGCCGCCCGGCCAAAACCTCCGCCAGCATGCGGGCATGCTCCGGCGTGTCGTTCACCCCGGCCAGCAGGCAGTACTGGATCGTCACGGGCCGGCCGCGACTGGCCTGAAAGCGATCCGCCGCGGCGAGGATTTCCGCGATGGGGAAACGCCGGCCCATGGGCAGCAATTGCGCGCGGGTGGCATCGTCCGGGGCGTGCAACGACACGGCGAGATGCACGTTAAGCCCCGCATCGGTGAGCGCATCCATGCCGGGAATGATGCCCACCGTTGAAACTGTGATCTGTCTCCAGCCCAGGGCGCCGAGATCGTTTTCCGCGATCCGTCGCACGGCGGCGAGCACCGCTTCGAGGTTGAGCATCGGTTCACCCATGCCCATGAAGACCACCGTCTGGAGTTTGCGGCCCGTAGCCAGGGCCTCGCGGCGGAGCGCCACGAACTGCTCCACGATCTCGCCGGCCGTGAGATTGCGTTCAAAGCCCGTCTTGGTCGTCGCGCAAAAATCGCAGCCCATTGCGCAACCCACTTGGGACGAGAGACAGCCGGCCGCACGGTCCGCGCGGAAGTCCGGCATCAGCACGGACTCGACCGTACGCCCGTCGCCGAGCCGAAGCAGGAGTTTCGTCGTCCCGTCCGCCGCCACCTGCCGCACCGCCGTCGTGGTGGCACCGTTTCCGTACACCGCGCGGAGGCGGGTGGCCAGTTCCCGGGGAAGTCCATGGACCCCCGCCGGATCGCCGCCCGCGTAATAGGCCCGTAGCACCCGCGCCGCATGGCTGGCCTTGAAACCCCAGGCGGCGAACTGCCGGGCCAGGTCGGCCGGCTCGAGCTCGGACAGCGCGGAGGGTTTCGGATGAGAGGCGATCGCGGTCATGCGTGCGCAAACGCTCAACGTTTAACACTCAACGCTCAACTGCCAAGTGAACCGGAGTTTCTTGACCACGGATTTCACGGATAACTCGGATACATACTGGAATGTAATTCAACCCAATGAGGCATCGTCTTCTCGGTGGTCTGCAGGCTTTGATCAAAATCCGTGTTATCCGTGCAATCCGTGGTCAAAAATTACGATTCTCACATTTCGCAAGATCTGCGGAGCCAACGGCTGGGAATTCAACTATACTCAACCCGTCCAAGGGATTAACCCCGTCGGAGCTGGCTGCGGGTTCCGGCATCTTCCCTCAGTTCCCTAAACTCCCCCAAAATGAAAACCAAGGCATCTGGCGCCAAGGCCGGTGTCCGTGTCCGGCTGGAATCCAAGGCCCTGACCCTGTCCGCAAATTGTCCGTTGGATCACACGAATCCAATCACGTGCCCGCTGCACGATCTCCGGCGTCTTTCAGAGCCGGATCGCCAAAAATGGGTGAAAGGCCTGACCCTGCCGGATCTGCGCTACCTCGTCCTGTATCACGAGACCTGCGCCATCGAACGACAGCGCCAGGCGACGCGCCCGCGGCAACGGCGGGTGGGGAAAACGCCGAACGTCGAACGCTGAACGTCGAACGCCGAACGGCTGGCATGTTGGGCCGCGTGGGCGTTCACCGTCGTGCCAACGCATCAAGTCGCAAAAGATGGCTGCGCCCGGGAGCGCGACCACCCCCGGTCGCAATCCTAGCGATGGAGTAAAATCTCCCAAACCCGGCATCACGTTTATTCGAACACGACGAGTATTCTGATGAATAACTGCATGCGCCCAATTGCGACCGAGGGCGGTCGCGCTCCCATTTCCCAGTCTGACACTTCAGCGTTCGGCGTTAAGCGTTGAGCGTTCAGCGTTCCGGACCGCGCTCACGCGGTCCGGTAGTGATCCACCACCGGATATTTCCGCGCGACCAGTCCGAAGGCGAGGGCGGCGGCGAAGGCGAAGCCGGCGAAGAAGAACATCTGGAAGGCCGTGATGCCGAAGCCGGTGGAGGCGATGAAGTCCGTGACGGTGGAATTCCGCACGGCGCCGTTGACCACCAGGACCCACAGGTTGCCGACGGTGACCGACAGGTTGAAGAAGCTCATCACCGCGCTCTTCATGGCCTGCGGCGCCTGGCTGTAGGCGAACTCGAGGCCGGTGGTGGAGACGAGCACTTCGCCCAGGGTCAGGAAAACATAGGGCAGGATCTGCCAGGCGATGGTGAATGAGCGGCCGTCATCGAGCACCAACTGCATCCCGCCCACGAAGATCCACGCGATGCCGGAGGCGGCGATACCGATGGTGATGCGGCGCAGGGCGGTCATTTCGAAGCCGAGGCGCTTCAGTGCCGGATACAGCACGAGGTTGTTGAACGGGATCAGCAGCATCACCAGCGCCGGGTTGAGGGCCTGCATCTGGGAGGATTGGAACCAGCCTGGCTTCGTCATCGCGTCGGCCTGCAGCACCCACGTCGAGGCCTTTTGGTCAAAGAGCGACCAGAACGGCGTGATCAGGAAAAACAGCACCAGCACGCGCAGGACGGTGCGCACGCCCTCGACGGCTTCGTCGGGGTGTTTGCCCCGTGCGCCTTCGAGCTGGCTCCAGACGCCGGCCCCGGCAAAGGCAATCATCGCCACGAGCGCCGTGCAGAGGGCGATGACGAGGCCGAGCTTTGCGGCGAAGGCGAGCGCGATGGCCGCAACCACGAGCCCCATGCCGGCGAGCACGCGACCGGGCAGGCCGGAGGCGAGGGCGGTGCGGGAGACATTGAGGAAGGAGTGCGGATTGGGCGGCGCCGGCGGGACCATCACGTAGCGCCTGCGTCCGCTCCACAGGATCACGGTGGAGATGAACATCAGCAGACCGGGCACGCCGAACGCGATCGCCGGTCCGAGCTGGCGGAGGAAGATCGGCATCAGGAGTGAGGCGAAGAAGGAGCCGAAGTTGATGATCCAGTAGAACGCATCGAAGACCACCTTGGCGCGGTGCTTGTTCGTCTGGTCAAACTGGTCGCCCACGAACGCCGCCACGCAGGGCTTGATGCCACCCGAGCCCAGGGCGATCAGGCAAAGGCCGAAGTAGAAGCCCGCGCGGTTGTCCACGAAGAGCGCGAGGCAGAACTGGCCCACGCAGTAGACCAGGCTGAGCCAGAAGATCGTGATATTTCCCGAAGAAGCGGTCGGAAATCCAGCCGCCCAGCAGCGGGAAGAAATACACGCCGATGACGAAGGTGTGAAACACGTCCTTGGCCGCCCCCGCGCGGTCGCCCTCGGGCAGGTGCACAAGCAGCGAAGAGACCAGGAAGACCGTGAGGATGTTGCGCATCCCGTAGAAGCTGAAGCGCTCGCACCCTTCGTTGCCGATGATGTACGGGATCTGGCGCGGGATCGGAGCCTTGGGGTCGGGGGTGGCCGCTGGAACGGCAGGGGAGGAAGCCATGATTTATGGACGGTGAGCGTGGTGAGCGAAATGCGGAAGGGCAAGCTGCGGCAAGGACTGAACGCTCAACGCTTAACTTTTAACGTTTAACGCTCAGTGAACCGGAAAGATCAGGTTTCATCAATTGAGCGTTAAGCGTTAAAAGTTAAGCGTTCTTCTTCGCATGGCGGGTTCGGTTTGCCTGCTGACCATTACTCCTATACCAAGCTGCAAACCGAGGAGTTCCATGCCCACCGCCATCATCATGCTCAAGATCGATCATCGCAAAGTCACCCGGACGGCCGAGGTGATTTTGGACCTGCCCGGAGTCACCGATGTGTACTCGGTGTCGGGGCGCTACGACCTCCTGGTGATTCTCAAGAGCGAGTCCCTCGACACCATTGAGAGCCTGATCACGGACCACCTGCTGAAGGTCGAGGGCATCGTCGACAGCGAGACGATGTTCGCCTTCCGCAGCTACGACAAGCGCGAGGGCGGCAAGGCCATCGGGGTGGATTGAGCGCAAGGAGGCCTAGCGGCGGCTGCTGCGCACGCGATAGAGCCTCTCGGTGAAGCCTCCCTCGGCCTCAAAGGAGCGCGCCAGGGACGTGAGCTGGCGGTCGAGGAGGACGCACGCCACCCCGATGAGGACATGAGCGGCATTGGCGGCGATTTCGGGGTAGGTGCTTGGGATGGATGCTATGGACTTGATGGACTGAATGGACTTCATGGACTGAGCCGTGGTTTGTGGCCGTCCATGCCGTCCATGCAGTCCATGAGGTCCATCAAGTCCATGCTGCTCGCGCACCCAGGCGGCTACTTCCTCCACCGTCCGGCAGCGCCGGGCCACGAGCGCCTTCCGTCGCGGGTCTTCCCGCGCCCATAGTGGCAGTCTGCGCTGCCGCAGGTAGTCTTCATAATCGAGCATCAGTTCCTCCAGGCTGGCCCTTGCTACATTGGTGAGCTTGAGCTCGGTCTTCTTTGAAGTGCCGCTCGCCTTGGAGCCCTCGGCAATGTTCTGCACACCACTCCGGGCCGCCTGCACCATCTGGTCATGCGTGCGGCTGCGCTTGCTGATGTAGCGGTCGCAGAATCGCACCGTGAGATCGTACGCCAATTGCGCCACTTGAAAGCTCTTCAGGTGCCGGTAGCCCCCATGCACCTGCAGCAGCGCTTCCGGTGCGGGGGCGGCTTTTTTGAAGGACTTTCCCGGGCTATCAGGCATCGGTTTCATGCGGACAAAATTCCGCACGAATAACTCCCGCCCAATCGAATATAGAGTCATGCCTCCAAACTCACCCGAAAGCGGTATTGGGGTATCGGCACGCAATTCTTTGAACATCCAAGTGCAGAGAGTCAGATGCGGGTCCTGTCTTCTTGTAGGAGCGGTTTTATGCCGCGATTGTGCGTGACTGAATTGTAGGACCGCACCTTGGGGCGTGCCTTTCCACCGCGATGGGCGAAGATGTTTCGCATACGGAAGGTCTACGAGACCGGACCAAGGTCCGGCCCTACAGTCCGAATTCTAATTGAATTCAACCATGAGCGATTCGAACGGGCGCAGGGTCAGCGAAAATTCTGTGCACTCACCATCGGCTTTCTGCTGCGGCAGCGGGCGCGCTTCACCTGTGGCGGGATCATATAACACCGACACGCCCGCACTCCGAACCGTGCAGTTGCCAACGTACTGATTCGACGAGGTATTCACCAGAAAGTAGGTGGTGCCGCCCTCCCTGTTCAACACTGTGCAGAGAATGTGTTCGCTCGGCGGAGTGAGCTCACACCCGGCAGGCACTCGCGCTTTCACCAGGGCGCCGATGGATGTTGCTCCATCATCGGCATAGGCAAACGACCCGCTGGCTTGTATCCGGCTGACGGCCGCGTTGATCCTGCCATCGTTTTCCGGACCTTCGGCCGCGTACTTCGGGACGAGGGGGTGTGTCACCACTGCTCCTCCGGCCTCGGCGAATCCGGCGATCGTCTCCATGGTCTTCACCCGAATGGTATCCATGGGCGGAAGAATCAGCACCTGATATCCTCTCTCCCCGAGCCGGAGGAATTTTCCCTCCACGCGCGCACCGGCCATGCTCGTCTCATCCACGACATCAAAATCAATCTGCTGCTGGAGGAGGCTGCGGCAGAGGTGGGTGAAAGTGCTATCCAGATTGTTAACCACGGGAGTGACATGCGGCTCGTACATCGAGCGGGTGGAAGGTGTAAAATGGGCATGCAGGGCGACGATGGGGTACAGCACCGCCACGCGGGTCTCGATTGTGCCCCGCGTGAAGCAGGCATTCAACCGCGTGACAAAATCGGTGTACCGCCGGTACGTCCGCACGGAAAACTTGCCCGGCTTCTCCTCGTCCTCCGGCTTGAAAGCGATGGTGTAATACGAGCACAGGTCCGTGACGCCGCCGGCAAAGAGGATCCCGGCCGTGCACTGCATCTGTTCGATCGAGGCGTGATGCTGGTCCATGACGCCGAAGAAGTCGCTGATCTCGCACATCAGCCGCCGGCTGCCCTGGAGGCGGCAGGCCGATCCAGCCACCTTGGGCACCAGGAAGTATTCGTTGGCCATGATCTTTTCGGGATCCGACGTGATCATGTCGATGCCGGGGATGTCCAGCTGGCGGTAGCAGGCATAGGGCTCGCCGTTGAAAACCGTCTGCCAGGCCATGGACTCCTCTCCCAACAAATGACCGCTTGAGGCGACTCCGTGGCGCCGGCACCACTCGCGCAGGCCGCCAAAATAGGTTTCCGCACAGAGCGCGGCCACCACGGCGTAGAAGTCGCACCGGAACTTCCGGTCGATGCCCCCGGTATCGACGAAAAGACTCTCGAGATGGGGCCGGAGATCGTAGCCCATGCGGGCCATGAATTCATCCGGCAAACGGGCGTGCCAGGGCAGGGTTTTGGGGTAGTCGCGATCTTTCGGGATATAGGCGGAGATCAGCGCGGGCTCATCGGTGAAGAATGCCTCCACATACTGCGCAATCGGCTCGAGCACCGCCGCGTACCGGTCATGCGTCACCGCGAGGAAGGTCGCGGTGCCGAGCGGATCCAGCATGTTGATGCAGGGACGCTTCTGGTAGAAGTTCTCCGTCGCGTGCGTGCCTTCATAGAGCCGGATTACGTCGTAGCGGATTCCACCTGTCGGCTCGACGATCCGGATCAGTCCCTGCGCCTCGGTTGAAGGCGCCTCTTCGAGCACCCGTCCGCCCGCCGCGCCGCTGGGGTAGCCTTCCTCGTCGTAGATCCAAAGGCGCATGCCCTCCTGGTGTGCGAGCAGCACCCCGCGCTTGAAGTGGATCCATGCCGCCTCGTCGCGGAGATAGTTTTTGAAACTGACGTTGACCACCAGGCCACCCAGCCCGGCCTGTTTCAGGGCAAGGATCCGTTCGCGCATGCCTTCATCCGTCGCCTCCGGCCACTGGTCGAAGCCATGGATCATTTGCAGCGGACGGCAGGAGGCGGGCAGATCGTCGGATTTCACATGGGGCAGGCTGAGTGAAGCTCAGAACATCCAACGCTCAACCTCCAACTTCCAACATCCAATTCATGGCCTCTCTGGCGGAAGTCCCAGTCGGATCATTTGCCGTCCCTTGGATGTTGGAAGTTCGAAGTTGGACGTTGGCTGTTCAAGGAATTTGGTTGCCCGTGGTGTTTGCCGCGCGACCGCACTTAGCATCACTGTGCGGCGAACAGTTTCTCAACTGTGTCGCGGCGATAGTCGAAGATATGCGTCAACGTGCGGCGCACCCAGAGGGCATGCACGAGGTCGCCGAGCGGACCGAAGGGCAGGGCATAGGTCACTCGGTCGGTCATCTGGACGCCGCCGGCCAGGGACTCGAAGCAGTGCTCGTGATACCAGAGCGAGTAGGGGCCGCGGCGCTGTTCGTCCACGAAGTAGCGGCCTTCGCGCACATGCCGGATCTCCGTGAGCCAGTTCACGCGCACACCAGGTGCCACGCGGATGCGGTAGGCGATCAACTGGCCCTGATGCATGGGAGCCGGCTGGCCGAGGATCTCGAAGTGCATCTCCGGCGGCGTGAGCGCGTTGAGATTCTGCGGGTCGCAGAAAAACGCCCACACCCGGGCCGGATCGGCGGGGATGAACTGGGTGCGCTCAAGGGTGTGGATCATCGGGCAGGGGATGGGTGATGGCTTATTGGTTAATGATTATTGTTTATTGGAATCCAATACGAGTGACCTGGGTGGATGGATGCTTCAACTCACGCCTTCGATCCGGTCGTGCTGATGCCCTGGATGAAGGTTTTCTGGGCGAAGAAGAAGAGGATGATGATCGGCACCGTGAAGATGCACGCGCCGGCCATGAGTTGGGCCCACTTGCCGCCGTAGCTGCTCATGAACTGCTGCAGGCCATAGGCGAGGGGATAGCGGTCTGGATCGTCGATGTAGAGCAGCGGACCGAAGAAATCATTCCACGTGTGCAGAAACTGGAACAGCGCGCAGGTCGCGAGGGCCGGCTTCGCCAGCGGGAGCATGACGCGCGTGAAGATGGTCCACTCGCTGGCGCCGTCGACGCGCGCCGCCTCGGCCAGTTCCTCCGGGATGGTGCGGAAGAACTGGCGCAGGAGAAAAATGAAGAATGCGTTGCCGAACAGGGACGGAATGATGAGCGGCAGGAAGGTCCCGTAGAGCCCGAGTTCGCGGAAGAGCGTGAAGACCGGAATCATCGTGACCTGCCCCGGCAGCGCCATGGTCGAGATCATCACCATGAACCAGAATTCCCGGCCGCGGAACTGCAGGCGGGCAAACCCATAGGCGACAACCGCGCTCGACAGCACGGCGAACACCACGTTTGCGACGCACAGGATCAGCGTGTTCTGCAGGTACGTGGCGAAGGGCACGGTCCGGAGCGCATCGGGGTAGTTCTGCCAGTGCGGGCGGGCGGGCAGGAGGGTGCCGAGATATTCCAGCGCATTGGCTGGCGCCGCGGTGGCGTAGATTTCCGTTTCCGGCTTCAGGCTGGTGGAGGCCATCCAGACCAGCGGCAACACAAAGGGCAGGCAGAGCAGGATCAGCACGGCATGCGTGACGAGTTTATGGGCATTCGACCTAGTCGACATAGCCAAACTCCTTTCGGCGCAGCTGCTCCTGGCGGACTTCCGTCTCCAATTCCCGCAGCGCCTGTTCGGGGCTGAGCAGGCCCTGCAGGGCCATGTCGTTGGCGCGGGTGACGCGGTCGGCCAGATACGAGGTATAGGGGACCGGGGCGGCGACCTGGATGTACTCCGAACTCAGCAGGTCCACGAAGGTCCGAAACTGGGGATACTTGCGCAGATAGGCCTGGTAGGCCGGCGCCTGCACGATGGCCGGTTTGAGCGGCAGCCAGCCGCCCATCACGTAGATTTCCGCCGCCCGCTCCGGATTTTCGATGCCGCTCCAGAACTTGATGAACTCCCAGGCGCCATCGGGACATTTGGCCCCCACGGGGATGACCATGAAATTGCCGTTCGAAAATCCCGCGCGCGCGCGCCCCCCGGCCGGCGGCGGCAGGGGCGCCGTGAGGTATTCCAGCTCCGGCGCATAACGCGCGATCTGCTCGACCCGCCACTGGCCATCCAGGCAAATGGAGTAGTGGCCGCCAATGAACGGCCAGCCGGCGGCAAAGCTGAGCTGGTTGATGCCCGCCTGGAAGCGCGCGACATTGTCGAAGCCCAGCCGCGCCTGCTCCGCGGCGAAAACCTCCAAAGCCCGCAGATTCGCGGGCGTGAACACCGTAACCTCCTGCTTGGTTTCGTCGTAGAACCCATGGCCGAAAAGGGTGACATTGAAACCGAACAGCTGGGGCATGAAGCCCATGCGGGTGAGGTTCCGGCCGTCGAAGCGGTCCAGTTTGGCGCCCACCTCGAACAAATCCTCCAGCGAGGTCGGAAACGCCTCCGGATCGAGCCCCGCCTCCCGGAAGTGCGCGGGCAGGTAGAAGCAGGCCCAGATGTTCAGTCCGGTGGTGACCCCGTAGAGCCGGTCCCGATAAACGCCGATTTTCCGCGCCACCGGATACATCTCCTGCCGCAGGGCCGCCCACTCGGCGGGCGTCATGAAGGCGTCCAACGGCTGCAGCAAACCGGCTTCGACCCAGCTGGGGATGACGGGATTCCACTGCGCCATGACATCGGGCGGATCTCCCCCGGCCACCGCCAGTACGAACTTGGTGTCGGCACCGCCCAAGCCGGGCACGGACAGGGCGATCACCTCGTATTTGTCCTGACTCCGGTTGAATCGCGCGACGATCTCATCAACCACCGTCTTCCATTCCGCCGTCCACATGTGCCAGAGCCGGACCTGGATTCGCCCCTCGGTCCGATGCTCGACCGGCTTCGGCAGCAGGAAGGCCACCAGCAGGCCGGCGAGCAGCAGGCCGCCGAGCGCGAGGAAGGTCCGTTGGCCGGGCGCGTCAGTCGCCATAGTGCACCCACCTCCGATGGGAACGGAATATGAAGAGGGTGATGCCGATGATCACCACGAAGAGGATCCAGGCCATCGCCGAGGCATAGCCCATGTCGAGGTAGCGCCAGGCGCGGTTGAACAGGTACAGGGCGTAGAACAGGGTCGAGTCGTTCGGCCCTTCCGTGCCGTTCATGATCACATAGGCCTGCGTGAAATACTGGAACGCCCCGATGACGCCCATCACGAGGTTGAAGAAGATCACCGGCGTGAGCAGCGGCAGCGTGATGTGACGCATGCGGTGGTAGGGGCCGGCGCCGTCGATCATGGCCGCCTCATAGAGGGACAGCGGGATATCCTTCAACCCGGCGAGATAGATGATCACACTTCCGCCGACGCTCCACAGGCTCATCAGCACCAGCGACGGGAAGGCCCAGTCCGGCGAGCCCAGCCAGTTGGGGCCGATCACGCCGAGGGCCTTGAGGAGGCCGTTCACCAGCCCGATCTGCGGATTGAGGATCCAGAGGAAGACCACACTCGTGGCCACGACCGGGACGATGCTTGGCAGGAAGAAGAGCGTGCGGTAGACCGCGATGCCGCGCAGTTCCAGGTTCAGCAGCAGGGCCAGCCCCACGCCGGTGACGACGCCCAGCGGCACGGCGACCGCCGCATATTTCAGCGTGACGACCAGGGCCCTCCAGAACAGCGGATCATGCAGGAACAGGTTGCGGTAGTTGCCCAGCCCGATCCAGACCGGCTCCGTCACGATGTTGTACCGCGTGAACGACAGGTAGATGCTGATCAGAAACGGCGCCAACGCGAAGACGGCAAACCCCACCAGCCAGGGACTGATGAACGCATAGCCGGTCAATTGGCGCTTCATGAATGGGGGATGGGGACGGCGAAGCCACAAGGTGAGCAACCCAAGGCCGCGTGTTAAGTGCTAAGATTTACGAAGTCGGATGCAAGTTGCAGGGCGCGGCGTCCTCCTTCGCCGGGCTTACGGATGACAGGTCCGAACACCGCCTGCACCGGTAGGCAGCCCGCTGGCGGGCGCTCTTTGGGCAGCGCCTGCGCTTCGAGCGCGAGCAAGCTCGCTGCCTACCGGATCCTAAGATCCAGGCGGGGTTCGGAGACCGCGCCCTACAATCCGACGCGAGCCTTCGGGTAACGGCGACCGCTGCTGTTCGGAATCTGACCAATCATAATTTATCCCCGAATCGCACCTTCTTCGCCGCCCGTTTCTTTTTCGGCGATGGCGGAATCCCCAGGCGCGGGTCGCGGTCCTTGACCAATTGCACGAGATGCTTGGCGTCGCGTTCGAAGAACTCCGACGTCTCGGGCAGGTAGAGCCACTTCCTGAGGATGGGATGTTGCACGAGGGCGGGAATCTCGGCGCGCAGGCTGGCCTGGTGCTCATGAAATGTGCACGCCAGCACGCCCTGCCAAGGTTCGCCCTGTGTGGTCAGGAATAGACAGTGCATGCCGCGCAGCATAAGCGTGCGTCCGCCGAACCACGACTTCAGGACGAAAGTCGGCTCGTCGAGCAGCGGCTCAGCGAGCCATTGCAGCGGATGCTCGGGTTTGACCGCCTTCGGTCGCAAAGCGGAGGTTCGGCTTACGTTCATCCAGAAAGCACCGTAATTACCATGGATGTCTTGGCCGGATCAATGCAGAGAACTGCGGCGACAGACCAGCAGGACTTCGTGGACATGCCGCAGGTCCAGCAAGCCTTGGGTATATTTCAATGGCCGCTCGAAAAGGCGGCCCAGCGGGAAGAACAGCCAGTTGTAGCAGCGGAGCGCGGCGACGGGGTACCGTGACAGGCCTTGGACCGCATAGTGGAGCAATCGCCGGTTGTTCGATTGCATCCCGAACACCGTGCTTTTCTCGACCAGCAGCCCGTGGCTGCTCATCAACCGGCCAACTCCGCCGGCGCATAACGGCGCGAGTGGCCGACATAGTCATCGAAGGTTGTCCAATAGGCGGGATGCAGGGGCACGGAAAAGATGAGCAGCCCGCCCGGCTTGAGCACCCGCGTCAGCTCGGCAAAGACCTGCCGGTCGTCCTCCACGTGTTCGACCACATCGAATGCCGCCACGAGGTCGAAGCTCGCGTCGGCATAGGGCAGGGCGGTGATTTCGCCGGCACGGGCCAGTCCGCCACCGGCCTGGAGTCGTGCAACCACGAGCGGACTCAGGTCCAGAAAATGCGTGCCGGCGACCGGCAGGCGCGGACGCAGACCGGGGCCGATCTCAAGGCGCTGTGGAGCCAGGGGCAGCAGGGATGAAATCAGGGGCCACGTGTTGAAGCGTTCCGGCCGCGTCAGGTAGGTCTTGGCCCAGAAGGCATCGTAAAACCTGCTGTTCTTGGCGACGAGCGCACGGGAAGTCATCGGAGGACGGGGGGCATGCTAGGCGGGATTGACAGCGGGATCGGGTCCGGGTGCCCGGGCCGCGCTACGACCGCCTATTGCCTTGGCGGCGGAAATTCTCCAATTTCCGAGCACCCCAGCCCGGTTACCCCTACCGGGCAAAACCCACACATGAACACCACATCCATGTCATCCCCTGATCATGCCCAAACCAAGCGGCTGACGCGTCCCAAGTATTTCTATACTGGCGCGGCCGTCTTGTTGTTCGTCCTGATGTTCGTCGGCTTCCAACTTTTCTATCTGCAGGGCAAGGCCTATCCCGGCCGCCCGCTCACGCCACCGATTCGCACCGTCGTCATCCTGCACGGCATCAGCATGACCGCGTGGATGATTCTCTTCCTCGTCCAGCCGCTCCTGATCGAGGCGGGCAGCCGCAGGCTGCACATGACCCTAGGCAAAATCGGCGCCGCCCTGGCCGCCTTGGTCGTGGTCTTCGGCGTCAGCGTGGCCCTTGGCTCGGCGCGGGTGAATCCCCCGGAAATGCTGCTTTGGGGTCTCAATCCCCGGCAATTCATGGCGGTGCCCCTGGTCAGCATGGTCGTCTTTGCCGTGCTCGTATCCCTCGGGATCTGGTACCGGATGCAGCCCGGGATTCACCGACCCATGATGCTGCTCAGTGTACTCGCCGTGATGCCGGCCGCGCTCGACCGCGTGGATGTCATCCGGAACTCTTACGCCGGCACCGTGTGGGGCACGCTGTTCGGTCCCTTCTTCGCCTCGCTGGTGATCGGCGTGCTCCTCCTTGTCCTGAAAACGGTGCTGATCCGTAGAGTGGACCGCACGTTCGCGGTCGGGCTGGTGGTCCTGACCGTCATTAGTGCCCTCATCATGCAGGTGGCCCCCACGCCCCTGTGGGCTGGTTTGGCCAGCATGCTCCTCGGGTGAGCCCGGGACACAGCCAAGGCAAGTTAACCGCAAAGAACGCAAAGAACGCAAAGAGCTCAGGTCTTTGAGTTCTTTGCGATCTTTGCGGTTAATTATTCTCAGGGGATTGAGTCCCTATCCGTGCCATCTGCGCAAATGGAAAATTTCCAGGCTGAATTGCACCGCTTGGCGAAGAACCAGCCTTCGCCGGCGAGGGGTTACGCCGGAGGGGGCACGGCCGCGGGGCCGCCATCGGCAGGACGGCGGCCGGGGTGTTGCGGGGGTTACTTCTTTTCCTCTTCCTTGCAGCAGTAGCAGCGACCGTGATGCATCACCGCAAGTGCGAGCAGGAACAGGGCCGAGGCTGAATGCACGAAGTTCTGCGGTTCGACCTTGAACACATTCAGACCCATGAACTTGCCGGCGACTGCCGCCAGCAGGCAAAGGACGCCGACTACAATCGTAACGAGGGATAACGTTTTCATGCGTACGACATTATGCCCCGTGTGCCGTCGGATGTCACGATATTGATGCAGGAGAGTCCGCGAGTTTAAATGCAAATCAGTTTAACCACGGATGGCACGGATTGCAGAGATTCGATAACAATCCCAAAAGGCATTTGGCCGCAATGAGGCTCAAATGCATTGAGGCTGGCGGTGATTTCTACCCCGGTTTTCCCTTGCGTCATTGTTGTTCGCGGACTCAGCGACCATGCTGGTTTAGAGGGGGCCCTGCCTTGACCTGGCTAGATCTGCCAACCGAGCGGGAATGAGGGCGGCGTATTGATGTAGGGCGACGATCAGCAGAAAGAGATCTGGTATGAGAATTTGGACGATTTGTGACGCAGGGCTCTTTGGGCGAGGAAGGCACCGGGCCAACCGCCAAGGATCTCCAGTAAATGCAGTACGTTCTCCGGCGTGCGCTCACCGCCGCGCCGGGCGTGGTGCTTGTCCCAGGCGTAAAGTGCAAACGTGCCGACCGAGGCAATCGCCATCCATATGAAGAGACGTTGCACATTCAGTGGCGAATCCAGGCGCTGATTGCCAGGCAAGGCGGAAATTGCGCCAGTCATAACAGATGATGTCGCAGCCGTCCACCATTGCCCAGCATCACGATGTTCCGTCCACAGGGCCGGCCCTTGGAATCAGTTCCCAAGGTGTAACTCAGTTCATCTCCAATCTCCGGTCTTTTGATCCGCTCCGTGAAGTCACCGATATGCACAAATGTCCGGCGCCGCCCATCATCCGCGAAACCGAAGCCCTTGGCTGCATTCCAGTCGACGATTTTGCCACGCCGGACAGAGGAAGCGGATTGATCACCGGTATGAGAATTCGGCATGTCCTAGTTCCACTGAATCTTCCCGGCGGCATCAATGGAAAGGACGCCCTTGGACTGCAGGACACTGACTAGATCGGCGACGCTGGTATCAGAGGCCTCCTTGCCGAGTGAGGCTTTGAGGTGGGCGAGGAGGGCCTTGCTGCTGGCGGGGCGGTTCTTGCTGTGGGGATTGCTTAGCCGGGCGATGACCTTGGCGCTGCGATCAATAGCGGGTGGCTTCACTGCCGGTGCGGGAACCTTCTTTGCGGTCGGCACGGCTGCAGCCTTCGCATGTGTGGGCGCAACGGATTTCTTGGGCCGCGGCAGGAAGGGCAGGGCGGCGAAAGTGGTATGGCGGGTGACGGAAAGTCCTTTGGCCTGGATATGGGCGATGAGCGGGTCGAAATCCTTGTCGCCGGAAACGATGTGAAACTTCAGCGTCGGCATCTGCTGGACGGCGTGCCCCAGATAATAGGCCAGTGTCAGGTCGAGCGCATTGCGGCCCGAGTTGCCGACCTCGATCAAATCCACCTGATCCGCGAGCTTGTGGATCTGCTGCACCAGCGCGAGGTGCAGCTTCGTCTGGTTCTTCCCGATCAGCAGTGAGACATGCACCGGCAGCCCCGCAATCAGCCCCAGTTCGATGTCCGGGACATTCTCAAAATCGACGAAGATTAAATGGGCAGGGGTGGTGGGCATGATTTATGAAACAATAGGATAAGATCAGACTCAGACGGTTATACCACAGATTCACACGGATAAACACAGTTGAGAAGGCAGGCGGCGCGAGAAACTGCCCAGGCAATCCATTCTGACCGGTGTTCATCTGTGGACTCCAAATGGATTGTCTTGGCTAAAGGGAAATACCGGAGGGAACGCTAATCTGCGCTAATCGACGCTGATGCCGGGCAAAACCGGATTAGCGAAGATAAGCGCAGATTAGCGTTCTCTCTTCAGTTACCTTCAGGTCTCAGGTTTTGATAGTTGCGGCTGGTCGGCCGGGTGCTGAAGTTGAACGGCGTTTTCGGAACCCCAATCCCCATGAAATTACCCCGTCTTGCCTGTGTGGTCCTTGGTTTTGCCTTGCTGATGTCAGCGCTGCGCGCGGAGGAGAAATACACGATCGCGGTGGTGCCGATGGGGACGACGCACCAGTATTGGAAACTGATCCATGCGGGAGCGCGGAAGGCGGAGGCGGAGTTGAAGGCGCAGGGTGTGCCGGTGGAGATCATCTGGAAGGGGCCGCTGCGGGAGGACGACCGGGACCAGCAGGTGCAGGTGGTGGAAAATTTCATGGCGCGGCGGGTGAGCGGGATCGTGCTGGCGCCGCTGGACCGTCACGCGCTGGTGGCGCCGGTGGAGCAGGCGGTGAACGCCGGGATCCCGGTGGTCATCGTGGACGCCCCGCTGAACTCACCGGCCCCGGTGAGCACGATCGCGACGAACAATTACATGAGCGGACGCCTGGCGGCGCAGCGGCTGTCGGACCAAATGGGCGGCAAGGGGAATGCGATTCTGCTGCGGGTGCAGGTGGGCTCGGGGAGCTGCGAGGCGCGCGAGCAGGGATTCCTGGACGAACTCGCGGAGAATCACCCGGGCATCAAGGTGATCTCCTCCAACCAGCACGGGGGCGCGACCCGCAACACGGCGCTGGTGGCGTCGCAGAATCTATTGATGCGGTTCGGTCGCGAGGTGAACGGAATCTTCGCCCCCAACGAATCCACGGCCGCCGGCATGCTGCTCGCGCTCGACAATGTCGGCCTGGGCAAGGGCAAGGTGAAGCTCATCGGCTACGCCAACAGCGAGGTATTTGCCGACGCCCTGCGCGCTGGCGACCTGCAGGGCCTCGTGCTCCAGGATCCGGTGAAGATGGGCTACCTCGGGGTGAAATACATCGTGCAGGTCCTGCGCGGCGAAAAGGTGCCAGAGCACGTTGACACCGCTGTCGTCATGGCGACGAAGGAAAATGTGGACCAGCCGGAGGTCGCTGGGTTGATTGGGGGCGGAGGGTAGGGGCCAAGCGAAACCTGAAACCTGAGACCTGAAACCTGAGACCTGAAGGGAGGAAGGAATGCTAATCTGCGCTTATCTTCGCTGATCCTGGAATGATCAGTATTAGCGTCGATCAGCGCAGATTAGCATTCACTCCCGTGGTATTACTTCGGTTGAGCCTTGTGACTGTGCTGATGACCAACGTGGCTCACCGGGGACGGTTCGCCCTACCTTCAAGTCCGGTTCGCCCAGCGGTCGAGGCCTATCATTCAGGTCTCAGGTTTCAGGTCTCAGGTTTCGCTTTCCCGAACCCCTTCGGATGCGCCTGGTGCCACTTCCAAGCGGTTTCGACGATGGGCTCGATGGTGGGAAACTTGACCTGCCAGGCGAGCTCGGTCCGGGCCTTGGTGGAGTCGGCGTAGAGGGCGGGGGGATCGCCGGCGCGGCGCGGGGCGGTGGTGTAGGGGACTTTCAAGCCGGTGACCTTCTCGACAGCGCGGATGACCTCGAGCACGGACGTAGGAGTGCCGGTGCCCAGGTTGTAGAAAAGCCCGGTGCCGGGAGTGGCGAGCTGGTCGAACACGGCGATGTGCGCGCGGCTGAGATCGTCGACGTGGACGTAATCGCGGAGGCAGGTGCCGTCGGGCGTGGGGTAGTCGGTGCCGAAGACCTGGAGCGGCGGACGCGCGCCGGTGGCGGCGTCGATCGCGAGGGGAATCAAGTGGTTCTCGGGGTCGTGGGCCTCGCCGATGGCGCCATCCTCGGCGGCGCCGGCGGCGTTGAAGTAGCGGAAGGCTGCAAAGCTGAGCCCGTAGGCGGCGGCGAAGGCCTTGAGGGCGTTTTCGACGTCGAGCTTGGTCTGGCCGTAGGGATTGATGGGCGCCTGCGGCATGGACTCGACAAGGGGCATCCGCTCCGGAACGCCGTAGGTGGCGCAGGTGGAGGAGAAGACGAACTTCTTCACGCCGGAACCGAGCATGCAGCGCAGGAGGTGCAGCGTGGCGGCGACGTTGTTGAAGTAGTACTTGAGCGGATCGGTGACGCTCTCGCCCACGTAGGCGTAGGCGGCGAAGTGCATGACGAGCTCGATCTTCTCCTTGCGGAGGATCTTGCCGACTTCCTTCTCGTTGCCGAGGTTGACGGTGTAGAAGGGAATGTCGTCGGCGACGGCCTCCCGGTGGCCGAAGACCAGGTTGTCGAGCACCACGGGATTGTGCCCGGCGGCGATCAGCTGACGGACACAGTGACTGCCGATGTAACCGGCGCCTCCAACGACAAGGACGTTCATGGCGGGATTTTTGCGCCGCCGCAGCGTTGTATTGCTTTCGGCGGGATGATGGGTAGCGATTTCCCTTCCTAAATTTCGATGAAGCCCTCCCGTATCGTCATCACCGGGGTCGGTCTGACCGCCCCCAACGGCAATTCCCTCGCGGAATTCCGGCAAAACCTGCTCAACGGCCAGGCCGGCATCGAGCGCATCGAGATCCGCTACATGGGCCCGCAACTGGCCGGCGTCTGCCACTTTGATGCACTGAAGTACCAGAAGAAGAAGGAAGTGCGCGTGGGCACCCGGGCCGGCAGCATCAGCATCTACTGTGCGCGCGAGGCATTGGCCGACAGCGGGGTGAATTTCGAGGCGTTGCCGAAGGACCGGGTGGGCATCTACATCGGCTGCACGGAACACGGCAACGTGGAGACGGAGAACGAGATCTACAACATCTCGAAGTTCAATTACGACACGAAGTACTGGTCGCATTACCACAATCCCCGCACGGTGGCCAACAACCCCGCGGGCGAGGCGTCGCTGAACCTCGGCGTGACCGGACCGGCCTACACGATCGGCGCGGCCTGCGCGGCGGGCAACATGGGGCTCATCCATGCGACGCAGATGCTGCGGCTGGGCGAGGTGGACTTTGCGATCTGCGGCGGCGTGAGCGAGAGCATCCACACGTTCGGCATCTTCGCGGGCTTCAAGAGCCAGAACGCGCTGGCGACGCACGAGGACCCGCACAAGGCGAGCCGGCCCTTCGACAAGGCGCGCAACGGCATCGTGATCGCCGAGGGCGGGGCGCTCTACACCCTGGAGCGGCTGGAGGACGCGCAGGCGCGCGGGGCCAGGATTTACGGCGAGATCGCCGGCTACCATGTGAACAGCGACGCCAGCGACTATGTACTGCCAAATCCCACCCGGCAGGCCGAGTGCGTGAATGCGGCGCTGAAGCGGTCGGGGCTGAAGGCGTCCGACATCCACATCGTGAACACGCACGCCACGGCGACGCCGATGGGCGACATCCAGGAGTGCGAGGCGATCCGGGCGGTGTTTGGCGAGGGTTGCCCCGAGACCTACATCAACAACACCAAGAGCTACATCGGTCACGCCATGGGCGCGGCCGGGGCGCTGGAACTGGCGGGCAACCTGCCGTCGTTCGACGACCTCACCGTGCACCCGACGATCAACGTCGACGACCTCGATCCGCAGTGCGCGCTGCCGGGGCTGGTGTTGAACCAGCCGAAGAAGGTGGCCAAAGTGGACACGATCCTGAATAACTCGTTCGGCATGTTGGGGATAAATTCCACGTTGATTGTTAAGCGGTTTGTCCCCTAATTCCTGAACTTTACCCGACCTATGACCAAAGACGAATGCAAGAAGGTGGTGCTGGATATCATCGCGGACATCGCGCCCGATGAGGATTTGAGCAACGTCAAGCCCGACGTTCGCCTGCGCGACCAGCTGCAGCTCGATTCCATGGATTTCCTCGATATCGTCATGGAGTTGCGCAAGCGCCATGGCATCGAGGTCCCCGAAGCCGACTACATGCAGCTCGCGTCGCTCGACAGCAGCGCCGAGTACCTGACCCCGAAGTTCCAGGCGCTGGCGGCGAAGAAGTAACGCATGCGGCACGTCAATTGGACGCACGGAACCATTGACAGGGGTGAAAGGCGGCTTTGCCCCGGACGGCCCGGTTTGCGCTTCCTCCGATCAACTTCTTGCTTCATCCTTCCTGCGTCCTCTTCCCATGAACACCCGCACCCACTACGACGTCGCCATCATCGGCGCGGGCATGTCGGGGCTGGCGGCGGGGATCCGGCTGGCGCACTTCGGGAAGAAGGTCTGCATCTTCGAGCGACACAACGCCGTGGGCGGGCTGAACAGCTTCTACAGCTTGGAGGGCCGCAAGTACGACGTGGGTCTGCACGCCATGACGAACTTCGTGAAGCCGGGCGTGAAGGGCACGCCGCTCACGAAGCTGCTGCGGCAGCTGCGCATCGATCGCGACGAGTTCGCCCTCTGCGAGCAGAAGCAGAGCCGCATCGCCTTCGGTCCGCGCGGGGAGACGAGCCTGCGGTTCACCAATGATTTCAGCGTGTTCGAGAGCGAGGTGGCGGCGCGGTTTCCGGCGCAGATCGACGGCTTCCGGCGGCTCGTGCAGCACGTGCGCACCTACGACGATGTCTCGCTCGACGCGAAGGCCGAGTCGGCGCGCGCCGTGGTGCGGCACCACATCCACAACCAGTTGCTCGAGGACATGCTGTTCTGCCCGGTGATGTACTACGGCAGTGCGCAGGAGCGGGACATGGAGTTCGGGCAGTTCGTGATCATGTTCAAGGCGCTGTTCCTCGAGGGCTTTGCCCGGCCGTTCGAGGGCGTGCGCGTGATCCTGCGCGTGCTGCAGGAGAAATACCGCCAGGCCGGCGGCGAGCGGCGGATGAAGTGCGGCGTGCAGCGCATCACGGCCGAGGGCGACCGGGCGACGGCGCTGGTGCTCGATGACGGCAGCGAGGTGACCGCGGACCATGTCATTTCCTCGGTCGGCGCGCCCGAGACCGAGCGGCTGATGAGTGATCAGCTCGAGCCGGTCGGCGCGCGCACCGACGTGTGCACGACACCGGTCGGGCGGCTGAGTTTCGTGGAGACGATCACGGTGCTGAACCGGCAGCCGGCGGCGCTGGGGTGGGGGGACGACACGATCATCTTTTTCAACGATTCCGCGGAGTTCCATTACGAGCAGCCTCCGGGTCAGGTGGACGTGCGCAGCGGCGTGATCTGCTTCCCGAACAACTTCGACTACGGTCCCGGCCGCGAACTGGCGGAGGGCTGGTTCCGCTGCACCTGCCTGGCGAATTACGCGCAGTGGGCGAACCTGGAGGAGGAGGATTATCTGGCGGACAAGGCAAGGTGGTTTGCCGCGGTGCAGGACAGCGCGAAGCGGTTTCTGCCCGCCCTCCCGACGCCCGATGCACTGGCGAATGGAACGGTGGCGACGGATATGTTCACCCCGCGGACCATCACGAAATTCACCGGCCACTTCGGCGGGGCGATCTACGGTTCGCCGCAGAAGCACCGTCAGGGCCGGACGGCATTGAGGAATGTGTACCTGTGCGGGACGGATCAGGGCTTTCTGGGTATCGTTGGCGCCATGCTCAGCGGCATCTCGATGGCGAATTTCCACGTACTCAAGGGCAAGTGAGCGGCGCCGAGGACGGCGAACATCGAACATCCAACGCTCAACATCCAACGTCCAAGAGTGGAGCCCGATCCGTTTTTAACCACGGATAACACGGATATCACGGATGGGACCCGAGCAGAGCCACTAAGACACAAATGGCCCAAACGGGATTAACAGGAGGAAGCGGAGGAAACAGAGGTAGTGGTTTCAGATCTCTGCTCCCTCTGTTCCCTCCTGTGAAACGGCCTTGAGACTGGGCTTACCGGCATGAGGGCATTGGATCAATATCCGTGTGATCCGTGAAATCCGTGGTTAATGGTATTGGGCATTGTCCTGACTTTCCTTGCGTATCGGCTCCGATGTGACGCTTGTGAAGGCATGAAGCCGCATCTCAAACTGGCCGAGGCCACCACGCCGGATGGCAAGAGGCTCACGCTGCATGCGCACGACGGGAAATTCAGCCTGCGCGTGGACAGCAAGGAGCTGATGCATTCGGCGGCGACGTCGTCGGAGCAGCAACTTGGGCAACTGGCGGTGCCGCTGGTTTCCGGCGATTCGACGGTGCAGGTGCTCATCGGCGGACTCGGGCTGGGCTTCACCTTGAAGAGCGTGCTGGAGGTGGCGGGTCCGAACGTGAAGGTCTGCGTCGCCGAACTGATCCCGGAGGTGATCGAATGGAACCGGACGCATCTCGCCGGACTCAATGGCGTGCTCCTGAACGATCCCAGGGTCACTTTGCTGACAGAAAACGTCTGCGCGGTCCTGGGCCGCGCGCCGGCGGAGAGTTACGACGTCATTTTGCTCGATATTGATAATGGGCCGACCGCGATGGTGCACGCGGGGAATGCACGGCTATACGACCGAAAGGGCGTCCAACGCATCGCCACCGCGCTCAAGCCGGGCGGACGCGCCGCCATTTGGTCGGCCAAACCCGACCAGGCCTTCGCCGACCGCCTCACCGCCGCCGGCCTCGATGTTAATGACGTGCCGGCCAAACTCCACACCACCGCCAAGCGCTGCACGTACATGATCTACGTGGCGGACAAGATCTGAGTTTTAACCACGGATTTCACGGATGGCACGGATGGGGACCAGGTAAGGCCCCACCTCCGCCAAGCCTACGGAGGGCAGGCACATAAGGCGCAGGTAGTTCATAAGGATACAATCCTCCCACAGGAGGGCGCGGAGGAAGCAGAGGTGTGAGTTTGAGTGCTCTGCTTCCTGCGTTTCTCCAATGGAGTGGTCTGAATCTTTATGTGTCTTCTGTGCCTTATGTGGCCATCCTCTTGATCCGTGAAATCCGTGTGATCCGTGGTTAAAACCCCCTTGCCATAAAAGCCCCTTGCGCCGGGGCGGGGGCCGGTTTCACTCGGCCATTCCATGGCTTACGACTGGTTAAAAGGCGCGGCGGATGAGTACGACGTGATCGTCATTGGCAGCGGCCTGGGCGGATTGACCGGGGCCAACTACCTCGCGAAAGCGGGCCACAAGGTCCTGCTGCTCGAGCACCATTACCAGTTCGGCGGCCTGGCCACGTGGTTCACGCGCAAGGGCGGGCACATCTTCGACATTTCCCTGCACGGTTTCCCCAGCGGCATGATCAAGAGCTGCCGCAAGTACTGGACCAAAGAGATCGCCGACTCGATCGTCCAACTGAAGGACATCCGGTTTGTGAATCCGCAGATGGACGTGTGGACCACTTTCACGCGTGAGGACTACACCCGGGTGCTGGTCGAGCAGTTCAAGCTCGATCCGGCGGTGGTGGAGAAATTCTACGACCACCTGCGGGCGATGAACTTCTACGACAACAACCCCGAGACCACGGGGCAGATGTTTGAGCGGTTCTTCCCGGGCCGCCCCGATGTGCACCGACTGCTGATGGAGCCGATCACCTACGCCAATGGTTCCACGCCCGAGGACCCGGCGATCACGTATGGCATCGTGTTCTCCAATTTCATGGGCGCCGGCGTGTACACCTTCCGCGGCGGCTCGGACCTGTTGATCGATAAGATGATCGCGGAGCTGAAGAAGAACGGGGTCGAGGTGCGCAAGAAGGTGCTGGTGGAGAAGATCCTCGTCGAGGAACGCGACGGCCGGAAGGTCGCGGCCGGCATCGTGGCCAAGGGCGGGCGGGTGATCCGGGCCAAGGCGATCCTGTCGAATGCAAACATCAAGAACACCGTCTTCCGCCTGGCGGGGGCGGAGAATTTTCCCGCGGACTATGTCGCCGCCGCCGAGGCCGTGCGCATCAACACCAGTTCGTGCCAAGTGTATCTGGGCATCCGCAAGGGCGAGAGCATCCCGCATATCGGCGACCTCGTTTTCACGTCGGCCGCGCCCCGCTACAGCAGCGAGGAGCTCGTGGATTTCCACACGACCAGCCGCACGTTTTCGGTGTATTACCCCGACACGCGTCCGGGGTCCGACCGCTACACCGTGGTGGTGTCATTGAACGGTCGTTATCCGGATTGGAAGAACCTGTCGGATGAGGATTACGAAAAGCACAAGCAGCGCCTGATCGAGGAGTCGCTCGTGGCGCTGGAGAAATTCATCCCGGATGTGCGCGGGAAGATTGATTGGAAGGAGGCGGCCACGCCGCGGACGATCGAGTACTACACGACGCATTTGAACGGGACGTCGTTCGGCACGAAGTTCGAGGGTTTGAAGGTCTCGATGGACCTGCCGGAAAAGCTTCCCGGCCTCTATCACGCCGGCAGCGTGGGCATCATCATGTCCGGCTGGCTCGGCACCATCAACTACGGCGTCATCACCGCCAACAAGATCGACAAGGCGCTCTATAACTTATTACCGGTTGGCCAAAAGTGATCTGTGATTACCTTCGGGGATCCGGCCTCCGAAATCCGTGGTTAAATCTGGTCTTGCTTCCACCGCTCAGCACCCCATTTATGCCCTCAGTCACTGACCTCATTCCGCATCGGGCGCCGTTTTTGTTTGTTGATGAAGTGGTAAGCGAAAGCGCCGAGGGCCTGGTGGCACAACGGACGTGGCGGGCGGACGAGGATTTTTACCGCGGCCACTATCCGCATGCGCCGATCACTCCGGGCGTGCTCCTGTGCGAATCGGTGTTCCAGACCGGGGCGCTGTTCATGGCCAAGCAGGCTCAGGCCGCAGGCGCGAAGCCAGGCGAGGGGGTGCCGCTGCTGGCGAAGATCAGCGACGTGCGTTTCCGCAACCCGGTCTACCCGGGCGACATCACCCTGATCGAAGTGAAGAAGAAAGAGACCATGGGTGGTTTCACCATGATGAGCGGTGCCGTCCGCAAGGCCGACGGCACGCGGGTCCTGACCGTGGATTTCGCCGTGGCCTGGAAAGCCCCGGAAGGACAAAGGACGGAAAGTTAACCACGGATTGCACGGATGACACGGATGGCTAGAAACCGCGAGGGTCGCGAAAGAGGCGAAGCAGCCTGGTCGCAAACTCCCCTTGGCGACTATCGCCGATCTATTCTATCCGTGCCATCCGTGAAATCCGTGGTTAAATAATTCTGAGACATTTCAAAATGCCCGACTTTCTCCAACTCACCGGCAAGACCATCGTGGTGTTCGGCGTCGCCAACCGGAAGAGCGTGGCCTGGTTCATCGCGAAGGAACTCGAGGAACAGGGGGCCAGGGTCATCTACAGCGTGCGGTCCGAGGCGCGGCGGAAATCACTTGAGACGCAACTCGCGAACAAGCCGGTCTTCATCTGTGATGTGGAGCACGAGGGGGCGGCCGAGCGACTGGCCAAAGAGATCGCGGCGGCGGGCCACCGGGAGATTCACGGGCTGGTGCATTCGATCGCGTTCGCGAACTACAGCGAGGGGTTCAAACCCTTCCACGAGACGAAGCGCGCCGACTACCTGCAGGCGACGGCGGTGTCATCGTTCTCGCTGGTCGAGGTGGCGCGGGCGTTCAAGCCGTTGCTGGCCCGTAATGCCTCGGTCGTGACGATCGGGATCTCGTCACTGACGGTGACGCCGGACAATTACGGCTACATGGGCCCGATCAAGGCGGCGCTGGAGTCCACGAGCCGTTTCCTGGCGAAATCGTTCAGCGCGGACAGCGAAGTCCGTTTCAATGTGGTGGGCGCCGGTCCGCTCAAGACCAGTGCGTCGGCGGGGATCCCGGGCTATTTGGAGAGCTATCTGTACACGGAGAAGCTCACCTTCCGGAAACGCAACCTGTCCACGGAGGAGGTCGCCAACGCGGCGTTGTTCCTGCTGAGCCCGCGCAGCAGCGGTTTCAACGGCACCACGCTCGTGGTGGATGCCGGCCTGGGCAGCAATTTTTACGACAAGGACATCATCCGGCTCGCGATGCGCATGGAGCAGGGGAAATGAGCATGGAGACCTCAGGTTTGTGGGTAGGGCGAACCTTCCAGGTGAGCCGGTATATTCTCGCGGCTCGGCGGGGACGCCTCGCCCTACCATTCAGGCAGCGATGAAATTCACCCACACCTGCATCGAATCCCTCGCGGTGGCGCTGCCGGAGGAAATCCTGACCTCGGTTGAGATCGAGGCGCGGCTGCGTCCGCTGTACGAGCGGCTCAGGCTGCCGGAAGGGCGCCTCGAACTCATGACCGGCATCCGCGAACGACGCGTGTGGCCGGCGGGTACGCGGCCCTCGGATGCGAGCGCGGCCGCGGGCCGGGCGGTACTGGCGAAGTCGGGACTGAGGGCGGAACAGGTGGAGCTCTTCATCCACAGTGCGGTGAGCCGCGACATGCTGGAGCCGGCGACGGCGTCGTTTGCACACCGCAAGATCGGATTGCCGGCGACGGCGCAGATCTTCGATGTCTCGAACGCGTGCCT
>JADJZJ010000047.1 GCA_016715765.1 Opitutaceae bacterium | reverse complement strand
TCAAACGGGTTCCTGCCGCCGCTGTTGCGCACCGGATTGAAGATCAGGTTGAAGGTCGCACCCGGGCCCGGCCCGATGACCAGCCGGCCCTGCAACTGCCGCGTCAGATCCGACACCAGCTTGAGTCCGAGCGAATCGGTCTTGGTCAGGTCAAACCTTCCGGCAGGCCCGCGCCGTTGTCGCTGGATCGGAGAGGCTGAGCCACCGCCCGGCCCGACGGCACGGCGATTCGCACCTCGCCGGTGCTATTGTCGGCAAAAGGCATGCTTGAGGCTGTTGATGGCCAGTTCGTTGACGATGAGGCCGCAGGGAATGGCCTGGTCCATTTCCACCTGCACCGGGGCAAGGTCCAGGACGAGATGCACCCGGCCCGGATCGGTGTTGTGGGCGCGGAACAGCTGCTGGGTCAGCTGCCGGAGATAAAGCGACAGGTTCACCGAGGCGTAATTGCCGGAACGGTAGAGCGTCTCGTGCAGCAGCGCCATCGAGCGGATGCGGTCCTGCATTTCCCGCAGCACGACCTTCGTGCCGGGTTCACGGATATGCCCGGCTTCCAGCCGCAGCAGGCTGGTGATGACCTGCAGGTTGTTTTTGACCCGGTGGTGCACTTCCTTCAGCAGCGCCTCCTTGTCCCGCACGGTGGCGCGCAGGGCCTCCTCCGCCAGCTTGCGGGCGGTGACGTCCCAGACCGTGGAAATCATGATGGCTTTGCCCGGCACCGGCGTGTTTTGCGCGTTGACGTAGGTGGTCTCCTGGCCCCGGCGCGAGATCGGCACATCCTCCCAGCGCGCATCCGCGGGCGGTGTCCTGCCGCTGGCACAGTCCGCGAAGACGCGCCGCCGCATGTCCTCCTTCGGACCGCCGGATCCTCGCAGACTTCCGCTCAGAACGAATCCCCTCAGGCCAGCGCCTCCCGCGTCGTGGCGGTAGAGTGCCGGGAACCGGTCGTTCATGTATTCAAAACACCGCGGGATCAACCAGGTTGGTCGCCACGCCCAGCGGGAGGTATTCCGACGGCCTTGGTGGCCTCGCTCTCCGGACCTCCCTCCGCGCCGCTTGCGCGCCGTGATGTTTTCATGGGCAATGACCGCACGCACCGCACCCTGGCCCGCAAACCGGGTGGCCCGGACGATGAACCAGCGGCTCTCGCCGGGTGCATTGCAGGGATATTCCATCTCCACCGCGGAACTGCGTCCGGCCAGCACCGCCTGCAGGCTGGCGCTGAAATCCGCCGCCTGCCCGGCCTCCGGACCGGTCGCCCGCGCGCAGATCTCAAGGTAGTTCAATCCCACGCAATCGTAGTCGGCCCCCAGGCCGTTGGCGGCGCCAAACGCGCTCCAGGCCTGGTTGACGGCGATGATGATCCCGGCCGCGTCCACGACACAGATATGCTCCTGCAGGGTATCCAGCGTGGATTGCGCCAGTTCCTGCTCCACCTGCAGCCGGTGCTCGGCGCTGCGCAGGTCCTCCACCATGCTGAGCAGGGATTGCCGCGTGCGGCCGGCCTCGACCAGCAGCTGCGCGGTCTCCTCCGCGGCCGCCACGGCCTTCTGCTCCAGGCGGCGCTGCTCGGTGATGTCCTCATACATCCCCACCATGCCGACGACGGCTCCCGCCGCATCCAGCAGCGGCACCTTGCTCGTGCGCACCCAGATCAGGTCGCCGGCCGGGTCGCCCACGGCCTCGATGAAATTGAGCTTGGCCTGACGGGACGCCATGACCTCGCGGTCATCCTTGCGGTAATTGTCGGCGAGGGGCTTCCACGCCATGGCGTAGTCGTCCTGGCCGACCATTTCGGCCGGATGCCGGAAACCGCCGTCGCGCGCAAAGAGGGTGTTGCAGCCCTGGTAGCGCAGGTCCGCCCCTTTCCAGAAGACCCGCAGCGGGATCGATTCGATGATCAGCTGCAGCATGCTGCGCGAATGCTCCAGTTCCGCGTTCGGCGCAACCCGCAATTCCTCCTGTTGCCGCGCGTTGGACTCCGCGGCGCGCTTGCGGGCGGTGATGTCCGTGGAAACCCCGCAGACCCCGCAGATCCGCTTCCGCGGGCCATCGCCCTCATGGATCGGAGCCTTGAATTCCAGATAATGGCGCCGGCTGCCGTCCGGCTGCACCACCTCGATCTCCTCGGTGCTCTCCTCGCCCTGCTCCATCACGCGGCGGTCGATCGCCTGCAGCCGGGCCACGGTTTCGGGTGGAAAGAAATGGCGGTCGTCCCGGCCGCGCAGTTCCTCCGCCGTGCATTTGAACAGGTCCAGGGTGGCCTGATTGGCGTAAATGTAGCGGCCCTGACGGTCCTTCATGTAGGCGAAGGTGGCCATCCGGTCCAGTGCCGAGGCGAGCCGCGCGCGCTCGCCTCCCGGGTGCTTTCCGCCACCAGCCGGAGCCGGTTGGACTCGGTGATATCCTGCAGGGTCCCCTGGGCCCCGACAATCCGGCCGAGATCGTCCCGACCGGCTCACCGATCGTGCGCACCCAGATCCGGCAGCCCATGGCGGTGATGATCTCCATTCTTCGTCGTACGGCACGCCGTCGCGGGTGCAGGCTTCAAACCGGGCACCGATCTGTTCGCGCCACTCGGGCGCATAATAACCCAGGGCTGCGGCCACGGTGGGCCCGGATCCCGGCGGGAGGTCATGCATGGCCGCCAGTTCATCGGTCCAGGATTGCCGCTCCCGGCCCGACTCCAGCTTCCAACCGCCGAGGTGTCCGATCTTGCAGACCATGCGCAGCATCGCCGTGGCGTCGCGCAGCGCGGCCTTGTCATGCAGCTGCCGCAATTGACGGCCCAGCAGCAGGGCCAGGGCCATCGTCGCCACCGGATGGATGAGGATCACCGGCAGCCCGATGGCGGCGATCACGGTCAATCCGGTCGACCAGCCCAGCGTGAGCATCAGCGCGAGCATGACCGCGTGGACCACCAGTCCCAGGCCGTAGAGCCCGCGCCAGCCCAGGTTTGCCAGCTGCTCGCGCCGCCGGTGCCGCCAGGCCAGGCCGATGGCGGCGGAGGCCACGATCACGGCCACCCCGGGCCAGGCCGCGGCGCCGCCCTGGCCGAGCCGGACCGCCGCGGTCAGCAGCACCGCGACCAGCGTGGGGCCCAGGCCGAAATACAATCCCGTCACGGCCAGCAGCACCGACCGGGTGTCGAACACGATGCCGGGTGCCAGCACGAACGGCACCAGCATGACTCCGACCCCCAGCGCACCCAGCAGGCAGCCCAGGCCCGCCTGCTGCCAGGGATTCCGGGCCTGGGCAAACCGGGTGGTCGCGAGCTCAAAGACCAGCACGAGCGCCAGCAGCAGGCCGGCGTTTTGCAACAGGGCGATGAAGATGGCGGCGTTCATCCGGAATCGATCTGTCGGGCCGGCCCCGCCGGGTCCAGGTTGACACTGGCGTAGCGTGGCGGCTGTCCGGCCCGGGCGAGCAACGCGTTCACCTCGCGTTTCAATTCCACGACCCGCGTCTCGCGGCCGATCGTCACCGCCTGCCAGCGCTGCAGTTCCTCCAGTTGCTGCTGCATCCGGGCCTCCGCCTCCTTGCGCGCCGCGATGTCGGTGATGATGGTGAGGATAATGCGCTCGTTCGTGGCCGGATCCCGGTAAAACCGGCTGGTCAGCTCCGCCCACTGCACGCGGCCATCCGGGTGGAGATAGCGCTTTTCGACCGTGTAACTGCCCACCTCGCCCCGGTGGAATTTTTCGGCGGCCGCCCGCTGGCGGGCGTAGTCCCCGGGATGCGAGGCCCGGCCGAACACGCCCGGGATATTGGATTCCGCCACCGGCACACCCGTGATCCGGGCATGCTCGGCGTTCACGAGAATGCTCCCGGACTCGGTCGTGAGGGAGATGCCGACCGGGGCGTGGTCGAAGACGGTGCGGAAGCGCGCCTCGCTGGTCTGCAGCGCCAGTTCCACCTGCCGGCGCTGGTTTTCCCGCTCGATGTTTTCCAGCCCGAAGCCGACGTCCATGGCCGCCTCCTCCAGGAGCGCGATCTCCTGCGGACCGAAAAAGGCCCGCTCGGTGGCGTAGACGTTGAGCACGCCCTGACCTTCCCCGCCCTGCAGCACCGGCAGCGCGATGGAACTGCGAAAGCCGCTGCGGTCCGCCGCATCGCGCCAGACCGTCATGTGTGCGTCGCCCGCGATGTCGTTGCACACCACGGTGCGCTTTTCACGGATGGCCGTGCCGGTCGGCCCCCGCCCTTCTGGCCGGTCATCGGCATAGACGCGGATGCCCTGGAGATAGCCGGCCGCATCGCCATGTTCCGCGACCACCCGCACCTCCTGTGTCGCCGGGTCGCGCCAGCCGATCCAGGCCATCCGGAACCGGCCGTACTCCACCAGCACCCGGCAGATTTCGCGGAGCAAACCGTCGCGCTCGCGGGCATGGACGATGGCCTGGTTGACCTGGCTGAGCGCGGCGTAGAGGTGGTTGAAGCGCTCCATTTCCCGCTCGTGCGCGATGCGTTCGCTGATGTCGCGATAGATGCCGAGGATGAGCTGCCGCTCCCCGTCCCGCACGGCCCGGCCGCTGACCTCCACCGGGAAAGTGGTGCCGTCCTTCCGCCGGTGCGTCGTCTGGAAACTGATGCCCTCGGGCGAGAGAAAGCCCTGCAGTTGGCCGGCCAGTTCGGCTTGATTGGCATTGTCCCTCAACCCGCCGGGCGGCAGGGCGCAAAGCTCCTCCAGCGTGTAGCCGTAGACCTTGAGCGCGCGTTCGCTGGCCTCGATGATCCGCCCGGTTTCATCGAGCAGGAAGATGATGTCGTTGGCGTGGCGCAACACGAGGGCCAGCCGCTCGGCCATGGACTTCCGGGCCTGCTCGGCGGCGAGCAGGCGCTGCAGGTGCGCCGTGTGTCGCTGCCGCCAGACGGAGAGGGTCGCCAGTCCGATCACCACCAGCAGGAACAGCATCAGCAGGCCGGACTGCCAGAATTCCCGCCGCATGGCCCCGTAGGCCTCGTGCTGGTCTATCTTCGCCAGCAGGAACCAGCTGGTGGACGGGACCGGCCGGATGGCGGTGAGCACGGGTTCCCCCCGGTAATCCAGGCCTTCCCGGATGCCAACCTGGCCGCGCGCGGCCATGGCCGCCGGGAGGAGCGGCTCCTGCAGTGAAAATTGCCGGCCGGTTCCCTCCTTCGGCCGGTGCCGCAATTCATTCAGGAAGACCACGGATTCACCTTCGCGCCGGATCAGGACGATTTCCGCCGTGGCACTCGGGACCGGCCAGCTTTGCAGCATCGGGAAGAGCGCCTGCCCGGCATCCAGCCAAAGCACGATGACGCCGAAGATCCCGCTGGTGTCCTTCAGAACCGCCTCCGCCGGGTCCGGCCCGGAGAACAACGGCGCCACGATGCTCGTCTGCATGCCTTCTTTCCCGGGCGCCCGTTGCAGTTCGCTCATGTGCACCGTGCGTTCCTGCCGTGCCCGGTCGAGCAGGCCCTTGGGCAGCAGATGCCGCATGGGGCCGCGGTCCGGCACCTCCAGGCGCAGGGTGCCGTGGGCGTCAAACAGCATGACCGAGGCATAACGGTCCCCGCCGCGGATGGGTTCGAGCCAGTCCACCACCCGGGCCCGGGCCGCCGCGTCTTCGGGCGACGCCAGCAGGGCCGCCACATCCCGGATCACGGCCGGGGTGCGCTGCAGAAAAAGGCCCTCCCCGAGCCGTTCCTGCCGCCACTGCACCAGTTGGGCGACCTTGAGGTCCGCCACGGCGTCCAATTCGCGCCACGTGGACTCGCGGGCGGAGTCCTGCTCGTGGCGCGCATAAAAATAGGCGACGATGACAATGATCCCCACCGTCAGCGCCGCGATGATCAGCAGCCACCGGCGGAAACTGCGATCCCGCTGGGATTCGTCATGAGGCATCTGTCCGAGGGAGAACATGCCGGCAAAGGGTCCGCTGAGCAGCAGACTGACGGAGAGCAGGGAAAAAGCCAGGGCGGTGGGCAGGGCCATCGGGACATGCTGACCTTGATAGTCCAACGGCAGGCCGACCATGTAGCCCATGGCAATGAGGATGCCGATCAGGCAGACGATGGTGGCGGCCAGGTGATCCAGCCAGCGCAGCCACTCACGCCGCCAGTACCGGGCCAGCATCAATCCCGCCACCAGCAAAAACGACAGGATCGTCAGGTTCGCCATCCGACCGAAGAGAATGGCACCCAATTGATGAGACGTGGCGGCGAACCAACGGTCCCAAGGCAGGACATAACCCTGCCAGATGCGACCCGCTTCCAGCACTAAAACGAGCAGGGTGAAAATGGCAGCGGCTCCTCCCATCCGACGCAGGGTACGGTGTTCCGGCCAGGCCAGGCTCAACGCCTGCCCCACACCCAGCAGAATCATCAACAGCGCGGTGATGGGCGCCATCGGCACATAATAGGGTCCAAAAGCCGCCAGTTCCCATCGCTGCAGCATCCAGGCCGCCAGCGAAAACAGCCCCAGACCCGCGGCGCCCAGCGACGCGGCGATGGTGACAGGCTTGGTCCGGGGCCCTTTCATAGGCGGACTCCGCCGCGGTTTTGCGGTCCGTCCCCTGCAAGTGCACCGTTTCGTTTCATGGGGTGAACCCGAGGTTACCGGCCCGAGGGCCTCAGGGGAAGGGAAACCACCCGTTGCAGGTCCTCGATTTTGATCGGTTTGGGAATGTATTCATCCATCCCGGCATTAAGGCAGGTCGCGCGGTCGCCTTCCATGGCATTGGCCGTCATCGCCACCACCACCGGTTGCGGTGTGCTTAACTGGCGGATCCGGCGGGTGGCCTCCAGGCCGTCAACCTCGGGCATCTGCACATCCATGAGCACGAGATCATAACTCCGGTCGCGGCAGGCCGCCACTGCCTCGGCGCCGTTGACCACGGCCTCCGCCTCGTAACCCATGCGGCTGAGCATCGCGAGCGCGACCTTGCGGTTCACGGGATTGTCCTCCGCCACCAGAATCCGCCGGGGGTGATGTTGCGCCGTGGCGCGCAGCTCGTCGGTGGCCGGCGTGGACATCCGCGGGGTGCGCATGGCGGGCGTGAGCGCACAGGCGCGGGCCGCCGCCTCCAGGAGTTGCTGCTGCCGGAGCGGCTTGGACAATGCGACGGCGAGACGGGCGCCGGTGCTGCGCGAATCGCTGGGTTGGTAACCGCCCGAGGACACCATCACCACGGGCACGGGCGGAGTGATGGCCCGCTCCTTTTCCATTTCTCGGACCTTGAGGATGAAATCCAGCCCGTCCATGCCGGGCATGAGCATGTCGGTGATGATGAGATCCGGCCAGGCGTGCACCTTGAGCCAGGCGAGGGCGTCGATGCCCGTGGCCTGTTCGACCGTGATGCAGCGCACGAGGCGCAATTGGGCCGCGAAAATCCGGCGGTTGGTGGCGTTGTCGTCCACAATGAGCACGCTGCGTCCGCTGAGATCCGCGGGCAGCTTCGCCAGGTCGATCGGCTCGATCGCCGGCGCCGGCTGCACGGCCAGATCGAAGAAGAACTCCGAGCCCCGGCCGGGCTCGGATTCGACCTCGATCGTGCCTCCCATGAGCCCGACCAGCCGCTGGCTGATGGCCAGGCCCAGGCCGCTGCCGCCATAGACGCGGGTGGTCGAGGAATCCACCTGCGTGAAGGACTTGAAGAGCCGCCGGAGCTTCTCGGGCGGAATGCCGATGCCGGTATCACGCACCCGGAAGAACAGCCGCTGGAAACCGCCGGGTGCCGGCGTGGCCCGCACCCCGATCACCACCTCGCCCTTTTCCGTGAACTTCACGGCGTTGCCGACCAGATTGGTGATGACCTGCCGCAGCCGCACGGCATCGCCGATGATGGCCGGGGGCACGGTGCTTTCGATCTCGGCGGCGAGGTCGAGGCGCTTCTCGCGGGCCCGCGGGGCGAGCATCTCCAGGGTTTCCTCGATGCATTGGCGCAGGTCGAAGGGGATCTGCTCCAGTTCCATGTTGCCCGACTCGATCTTGGAAAAATCGAGCACGTCATTGATCAGGGTCAGGAGGGTTTCCCCGCTGGAGCGGATGGTGTCGATGTAATCGGCCTGCTCCCCGGTCAGCGGCGCGGTCTCGCGCAGGAGGCTGGCCATGCCGATGACGCCGTTCATGGGCGTGCGGATCTCATGGCTCATCGTGGCCAGGAAGGTGGCCTTGGCCTCGACCGCCGCCCGCGCCTCGACCAGCGCCGCATCCAGCGCGCGGTTTTTCTCCGCCAGCACGGCGTGCGTGGCGCTGAGTTCGCCCAGGCTTTGTTTCAGCGCCGTGATGTCCTGCTTGATGGCGACGAAGTGGGTCACCCGGCCGCCCTCGTCCTTCACCGGCGTGATGCTGACCGATTCGTTGAGCAGCGAGCCGTCCTTCCGCCGGTTGACGAGTTCCCCCTGCCAGCTTTGGCCGGCCGCGATGGCCTGCCACATCCCGGCGTAAAATTCCGGGGCATGGGCGCCCGATTTCAGGATGCGGGGGTTCCGGCCGATCACCTCGGACGATTCATAGCCGGTGATGCGGCAGAAGGCGGGGTTGACCCAGACGATGTCGCCGGCGGCGTTGGTGATGACCACGGAGTTGACGGCCGAGGCCAGGGCCGCGCTTTGCAGGCGCATCTGCTGCTCGAGCTGCTTGCGCTCCGTGATGTCGCGGATGATGGTGGTAAAGAAGTGACCGTCCTTCGTGTCCCACTGCGCGAGTGACATTTCGACCGGGAATTCACTGCCGTCCTTGCGCATTCCGGCCGCTTCCAGGGTGCCCGGGCCGGGTTGCGTCTCATTGGACATCACCCGGCTCATGCGGGCGGCATAATCCTCGTGCAGGCGGGCCGGCACGATCAGGGACATCAGCGGCCGGCCCATGGCCTCGTCCTCGGTGAACCCGTAAATCCGCGTCGCCCCCTGGTTCCAGCCCACGATAAGTCCCTCCCGGTCGATGGTGATGATCGCATCGTTGGCGGTTTCCGTCAGCGCCCGGTAGCGCGCATCCGTGGCCCGCTGCTTCTGCTCGGCGTGGTGCTTGAACAGGGCCATCTCAATCACCGTGCGCAGTTCCTCCTCGGCGAAGGGCTTGATGATGTAGCCGAAGGGCTGGGCCTCCTTGGCCCGGTCCAGGGTCTCCCGGTTCGCATAGGCGGTGAGAAATACGACGGGCAGATCCAGGCTGGCCCGGATCTCGCGGGCGGCGGTGATGCCATCCATCGCTCCCGCCAGATTCACATCCATGAGCACCAGGTCGGGCCGGTGCTGCTCCGCCAGCTTGATGGCTTCCTCCCCGTAGCCCGTGTCGGCCAGGGCGGTGTAACCGAGTTCAGCCAGTTGGACGCAGATATCCCGCGCCACAATCACCTCGTCCTCGACCACCAGGATCCGGACTGGCGCAACCGCGTGGGCATCAGTGCTCATGCGTGATCGAGGCGCCGGCCCCAAGCCTGGCGGCATTGGGGCGGAAGGTAGGTTCCTGGGGGGAAGGCAGCCATGGACGCGCAGGAGCAGGCGGATGATCCACTCTTTCTTGCGTTCCCAAGATGGCACAGGGGCAGGGTCGTCGCTACACAAATATTGCCGAAAGGCCTGCGTCCATTGGTCAGAGCCTCAGCTGTGAAAATAATTATTGGCACAACGCCGTCAGTTCTTGCTGGTGGCACCACTCACCGCCGCAGACTCGGAGCATTCCTTCCCGCGGATCACGCGGATATCGCGGATAATACCTCCGTCATCCGCGTCAATCCGCGTGATCCGCGGGAATGATTGCATTCAAGACCGCGGAATTGCCGGTGCTTGCACCGGGCTGGCGTGCATCCCAACATTGCCATTCCGCCCCCTGCGGGCGCCCACCATGATTCAAGTGCTTTACGCTGAGGACGAACCGATCATTGCCGTACTCGTCCAAAGCTTCCTGCAACACAACGCCCCCGAGTGCCAGCTCGAGGTCGTGCCCGACGGGGCGGCCTGCCTGAAGCGCATGGCCGCCGGCGGCGTGGATGTCCTCATGGTGGACATGATGCTGCCCGACATCAACGGCCTCCAGATTATCGGTGAACTCGTGGCGCGCGGCGACCCCACGCCCATCATCATGGTCAGCAGCCACGGCCATAATGAACTGGCGGTGCAGGCGTTGCGGGCCGGCGCCGTGGACTGCATTGACAAGACCACCCCGCAATTTCTGCAGATCGGCGAGATCGTGCGGCACACGCATGCCCGTCATCTCCGCCGCAAGCAGGTCGCGCGCCTGATCCCGTCCAGGTCCACCCCCTGGCATCTCCTTTGCCTCGAAGCCGATCCCGGCCTCTGCGCCTCCTGGCGCAACTTTCTGGCTCAAAACGCCCCCAACCTCGAACTCACGGCCGCGGCCTCGCACGAGGACTTCACCCAGTTGCTCCACGGTCCGCGCCGGGTGGACGCCGTCCTGATCGGACCCGACCCCGGCCGGGCCAGTGCGCTCGATATCCTGCGCGAGGTGCGTTCGCTGCCGGAAGCGATTCCCGCCGTCGTGGTCACGCCCCATGGCGACAGCAGCACCGCCATCGCCGCCATCAAGCTCGGCGCGCATGATTACCTCAAACTGGCCCCGGGCTACCTGCCCGAGCTCATCATGTCGCTCAACGCCGCGCTGCGCCAGTCCGAGTTGGAAACGCTGAACGGCCAGCTGATCGAGCAACTGGAAACCCTCAACCAGTCGCTCGAAACCAAGGTGGAGCACCGCACCCGCGAACTCGTGAGCGAGATCGAGGTGCGCAAGTCGGCCGAGACCCGGCTGGCCTACCTGTCCATGCGCCTGCTGCGCGTGCAGGAAAACGAGCGGCGGACCATCGCGCGCGAATTGCACGACCAGTTCGGCCAGACCCTGACCGGGCTGAAACTGCAGCTGGAAATGATTGGGCGTCACACCAGTGATCCGCAGGCCACCCCGCTGGTCGCCGAAGCCCTCACCGCCGTCCAGACCCTGCTCACCGACGTGCGCGCCCTCACCCAGCAGCTGCGGCCGCGCGTGCTTGATGACCTTGGCCTGCAGCCGGCGGTCGAATGGATCGCCAACCAGTTCCGGCAGCAGTCGGGCCTGGACATCACGGTGGACGTCTCGCTGCCGCCGGGCCGCCTGCCCGGCGAGCTGGAAACCGTGGTCTTCCGTCTGGTGCAGGAAGCCCTGACCAATGTCACCCGCCACTCCGGCTCGACCACCGCCAGCGTGACCGTCGCGGCCGACGCCGAGCAGCTGCAGGTGGAGATCAGCGATCGCGGACGCGGTTTCGACGTCGATGCCGCCCTCGCCCGGCACACCTCCGTCGGCCTTTCCGGCATGGCCGAGCGCGTGCAGCTCGCCGGCGGCCGGCTGGAGATTGTCTCCCCGCCCGGACGCGGCACCCGCCTGCACGCCGCGTTCAATCTCCACGCCCCCCAGCTATGACGACCGTTGTCCTCGCCGATGATCATGAACTCGTGCGGCGCGGCCTGCGCGGCCTGCTGGAAGCCGAACCGGACTGCCGCATCCTCGCCGAGGCCACCGACGGCCTCGCGGCGGTGCAGGCGGTGGCGAAACTCAAGCCCACGGTGCTCTTCCTCGACCTCAGCCTGCCGCGTCTGCATGGCCTCGAGGTGCTGAAGCAGGTCCGCGTGGACAGCCCGCACACCAAGGTCATCATCCTCTCCATGCATGATGATGAACCCTACGTCATCGAGGCGCTGCGCGCCGGGGCGATGGCCTACGTCCTGAAGGGTTCCGACTCGGCCGAGATCGCCCGCGCCTTTCACGAGGTCCTGGCCGGCCGCAGGTTCCTCAGCGCGCCACTGTCCGAGTGGGCGATCAATGCCCTCGCCACCCGCACGACGGACACGTCCGACCCGATGCAATCGCTCACCGCCCGCGAACGCGAGGTGCTGCAGCTGGCCGCCGCCGGCCTGGGCAATCCCGAGATCGCGGAAAGGCTCTTCATCAGTCCGCGCACCGCCGAAACCCATCGCACGAACTTCATGCGCAAGCTCGGCCTGCAGACGCAGACCGACCTCGTGCGCTTCGCCATTCGCAAGGGCATCATCGAGGCGTAAAGCTCAATGCCCGCGGCTTGTCGGGATAGCTTATCGCCATGTCGGTTTTTCTTACGTTTGTGTGACACAATCGGGTGGATCGCCGATTCGACTGAATCTCTTGTCATTGATTTTGAGAATCTTGCGATTCCGTTGATTTTGTTGGCATGCCTGAGGCTTTGCAACGATCTGCTGCCAATCCCAGCCCTTACCTTCTTTGAAGAAGCCGACACCATTCCTTTTGATTGCCCTGCTTGCCTTAGCGACACCCGCCTTGGCGCTGGATTTTGATTTCAACGGGACCTTCACCCACGACAACGACATCGCCCTGAATAGCTTCACGGTGGGTTCCGCGAGCACGGTCACGATTTTCACCTCTTCTTGGCTGACAGGCGGATTCGATCCGGTTCTGACCCTGTGGAGCGGCTCCGGGAACTTTCTGCAGGAGCAGGATGACAGCATGGTAGGCGCGGGATCCGCGCTCTCGAATGCGGTCACCTACAATTTCGGGCAATGGGACAGCTACTTTCACTACACCTTGGCTCCGGGCACCTATACGGTATCGGTTGCCCAATACAGAAACTCCGCCGCCGGCACCAATCTATCCAGCGGGTTTCAGGAGGATGGGAATCCCAATTTCACCTACGATTATGGTTGGGGCACCCAACCCTATTTCAATGGGATCCTGAACAACAACGATACCCGAAACGGCAACTGGGCCCTGCATGTGACCGGTGTAAATCCCGAGAACCACCAAGGCGTACCCGACGCATCATCCACGGCCGCGCTGCTCGGACTGGCGATACTGGCCTTGGTTGGACTGAAGCGCAGATTTTCCTGATAATTTTCAACTCCGCGGTCAGCACCGGTGATCACCTTGGTTTCGCTCATTTTTGCTGTCATTCTCATCATCGCCTTGGGCTGTCTGGGCTATTTCATCGCCCATTGCCCTGAAGGGTATGAGGACTCCGCCGGGTTTCACTACTGCCTGTCCTAGGCGAGTGCGGGTGAAGCGGGTTCACTGGGTGTGACGGTCGCGGCCCCGGGCTTGGATGCATGCAGCCGGGGAGATGAATCTTGATGGAACAAACACCACCAGGTGCACAGCCGCCGGAAAATGCGTCGAATTCCCCTTACAACAGCGAGTCGGTGGACCTTACGTTTGCAACAGGTTACATCTCCTTCGAATTCCTGTATTTCAAGTTTTTGGCAATCGCTTCTTGTTCATATTCTTATTCTTGTGAATTTACACGACGATGATGCTAAGTATTGGCGCAATAAATGCATAACCCTCCGCAGGTTAGCGCCAAACTTATCCACTCAAATGAAAAACACACGATCTACGGTTCTTGCACTCGCCGCTTCGCTCGCACTGGCCACCAACTCCCTGTTTGGTGGTCCGGTCCTTACCGGCTTTGATTCCAGTAGTCTGGCGGCCAATGATGACGGTTCAACGGGGTTCGTTAATTTCGGCCTTGGAGACTTGAACTTCTTCGGCACGACCTACACCGGCGCTTACCTGAACAACAACGGTAACATGACCTTTTCGTTCGCAGAGGGCACCTACACCCCATCCGCCATCACCGGGTCCACGAACAATCCGATGATCGCCTCTTTCTTCGCGGATGTGGATACGCGCGCGACGGGCAGCGGCTTGATGCAATATGGCACCGGCACCTTCGAGGGGCGCGCGGCCTTCGGTCAAACCTGGCGGAATGTCGGATACTTCCCCGTACGGCGTAGACAAGCTTAACACGTTCCAAACCGTTCTGGTTGAACGAAGCGATATCGCCGCCGGAGATTTCGACATCTATTTCAATTACGATCAAATCCGGTGGAGACAGGTGAGCGAGCGGTGGCCTTCGGCTTGGGCGGAGTTCAGCCTATGCCGGCTTCACCAACGGCGCTGGATCATACTACCAGCTTGCCGGTTCCGGCGTGAATGGCGCCCTCATTGATGGCGGCGCGAATGCGCTGAGCACCAACAGCCTCAACAATTCCGTATCAGGCCGTTACCTCTTCACGGTCCGCAATGGCGTGGTCCATTCCACTCCCGATGGTGGATCCGTCATTGCCCTGCTCGCTGGCCCTCGCCGCCCTGACCTTCGCGAAAAGGAAGCTGGGCTGAACGCCGGGCAGATCGCCAGTTCATACATCACAAAGGCAGGCCGCATCGGCCTGCCTTTTTTTTGCCCACGTTCCTGGGTGGTGCAGGAATGGTGCGAATGCCGGGAGTCGAACCCGGATCGACGGCTTCGGAGGCCGCTACACTATCCATTGTGCTACATTCGCAAAACTGCCCGAAACTGAAAAACCGATGCTAGGCTGTCGAGTGCAAAGCCGGGCCGCGGGTAATTGGTAACAAGTCCCCCCGACCGAGACCCATCACCCATCACCCGGCGCCAGCCCGACCTCAAATGTGAATCGCCTCACCCATCGAGGCCGCGGACGCCTCCATGTTGGCCTCGCTCAGGGTCGGATGGGCATGGATTGACTGGTGGACTTCTTCGACGGTCGCCTCGAGGTCCATCGCCAGGCCATACTCGGCCACCAGTTCGGTCGCCTCGGAGCCGATGATGTGCGCGCCGTAGATCTCGCCGGTCTTCGCATCGCTGATGACCTTGACGAATCCCTCGCTCTCGGCCGACGCCACGGCCTTGCCGGAGGCGGTGAACGGGAACTTGCCCACCTTGTAACTGAGCCCCTTCTCCTTGGCCGCCTTCTCGGTGAGGCCGGTGCTGGCCACCTGCGGCTGGCAATAGGTGCAGCCCGGGAAATTCTTCACGCGCCGGGGCTTGCCGTGGCCGAACATGCCGTTGACGGCGTTGACCGCCTCAAACGTCGCAATATGCGCCAGCCAGGGCGGCCCGATGATGTCGCCCGCCGCATAGATGCCCTTCACGTTGGTCTGGTAGTCGTCGCCGACCTTCACGTAGTTGCGGTCGAGTTCCACCCGCAGGTTCGGAGCCAGCACGCCTTCGATGTTGGCCACCACACCGATCGCGGAAAGGAGCACGTCCGCCTCGAGTTCGGTCTTCTTGTCGCCGAGCACGAGGTCGAGCTTCACGGTATTCTTTCCGACCCGGAAGTTTTCGCACTTGGTGCCCGTGTGGATCACGATGCCCTGCTTCTCGAACGAACGGTGCAGGGTGCGGGCCACCTCCTCGTCCTCCACCGGGAGGATCTGCGGCAGCATTTCCACGAGGGTGACCTTCGCGCCGAAGGCATTGTAGAAATAGGCGAACTCCACGCCGATCGCACCGGCGCCGACGATCACGACCGACTTGGGCAAGGTCTTGCTCGCGAGCGCCTCGCGCGAGGTCATCACCCGCGTGCCGTCGTAGTCGAGGCCGGGGATCTGGCGCATCTTGCAGCCGGTGGCGATGAGGATGTTTTTCGCGCGCAGGAACTTCCCCTTGTGCTCGCCGTCGGTGATGGAAACCATGCCGGCGGCGCTGACCTGCGCCCGGCCGACGAAGTACTCCACCTTGTTCTTCTTGAAGAGAAATTCGATGCCCTTGGCCATCTGCGCGGCCACGCCGCGGGAGCGTTCCATGACCTTGGCGATATCGAAGGATATTTCCTTGGCGCTGAGGCCGTAGACCTCCGCCTTCTTCATCTTTTGGTAAAGCTCGGCGCTCTTGAGCAGAGCCTTGGTCGGGATGCAGCCCCAGTTGAGACAGGTGCCGCCGGCGCGTTCCATTTCGACGCAGGCGACCTTCTTGCCCAGCTGGCCGGCCCGGATCGCGCCGGCATAGCCCGCGGGACCGCCGCCAATGACAACCAGATCGTATTCAGTAGATTCAGCCATGGTGTGGGAGGTGTGTTTGGCCCGAACGGTCGCACACCCCGGCCCACCGTCAAATGCAAACTCCCATGCCCGTCCTGGTCGGGCATGGGAGTTTGCATTTGGGAGTTGGCAGATGGGAGTTCGGAGATCGAAAACAGATTCCGGGGCATTTCGATCTCCGAACTCCGATCTCCGAACTCCGACATCTGCCGGTGCCGCCAGCGGCGCCGTCAGATGTCGATCACGTCGTCGGGCTTTTTCGGCGGCGGACCCCGGCGGGGTGGCGCGGGCCGCAACAGCCGGGTGAAGACGAAGTTGGTTACGCTCACAATCAGGGCGCCGCCCACGGCCGACCAGAAACTCTCGACCTGAAACCCGTCCACGAGCTTGCCCACGAAGAGGAACAACAAGGCATTGATCACGACCATGCCGAGTCCCATCGTCAGCACGATGAACGGCAGCGTGAACAGCACCAGCAGCGGCTTCAGGATGACATTCAGGAAGCTGAGCAGCAGCACGACCACGAACAGCGTCAGGCCGTCGGTGCAATGGATGCCGGGTATGACCTTGGTCGCGAGCGTGACGCCCACGGCCAGCACCAGCCAGCGGACCAGCATTTGCATGAGCGAAGAATTCATTCGAGTCGGGGCGACTTTCGCCTCCCCTTGCTGACGGGCAATGAAAATCCTCCTCATCCAGGACCATCTCCGCAGCGGCGGCACCGAGCGCCAGTCCGTGCTGCTGGCGAACGCCTTCGCCGCCGCCGGCCATGCCTGCACCCTGCTGACCTTCCGCCCGGGCGGCGCGCTGGCCGGTTCGGTCGGCCCGGGAGTCACGCGGTTGACGCTGCAGTCCTTTGACACCCGGCTCGATTGGTACGCCCCGGGACTGCGGCGCACGCTCGAGGTGCTTCAGCCCGACGTCATCCTCTGCATGGGGCGGATGGCCAATTGCGCCGCGGGGCACGTCGTCGGCATCGTGCAGGACCGGTGGCCCGACGCGGTTGTGCTGGCCACCATGCGCACGGGCAAATGCCTGCCGTGGCGTTTCCGCCGGTCGCTGACGGCCGTGCGCCACATCATCGCCAACAGCGCCGCCGCCCGGGCCACGCTGGTACGGGAGCACGGCATCCCGGTGGATAAAATCTCCGTGATCCACAACCCGCTCGTCTTCCCGCCCGCGGCCGCCGGCGGACCCGCGGACTCCGCTGCCCGCGCTTCCCTGCGGTCGAGTCATGGCGCCACTGACCGGACGACCGTGCTGCTCAACGTGGCGATGTTCCGCCCGGAAAAGAATCAGGCCGAACTCATCACCACGGCCGCCGCCCTGCCCGCGGAGTTCGACTGGCAGCTCTGGCTCGCCGGCGACGGTCCCGCCCGCGCCGGCTGCGAGGCGCTGTCCACCCGCCTCGGACTTGCGGCCCGCGTCAAATTTCCCGGCTTCCTCCGTGATCCCTCCGCCGTGTATGGGGCCGCCGATCTCGCCGTGCATGCGTCGCACAGCGAATCGCTCTCCAATTTCCTCATCGAGGCCCAGGCCCACGGGCTGCCCGCCGTCGCCTACGAGGCGCAGGGCATCGGGGAATGCTTCCTGCCCGGCGAGACCGGGGCCGTCATTGCGCGCGGGCGAACCGCGGACTTTTGCGCCGCCGTCCGGCACTACGCCGCCGCCGATGCGGCCTGCCGGGATCGCGCCCGCGAGTTTGCCCGGACCACATTTGCCGCCCCGCGGCAGGTGCAGGCCCATCTCGACCTTTTTGCCAAACTCGCCAAAGTCTGACCCATGACCAACAAGCAGCGCACCGATCTGATCGCGAAATACATCCGCGAGCACAAGTACGCCGACCTGCGCACGCTGGCCTCCCGTTTCGGCGGCTCGATCTCGACCGTCCGCCGCGCCCTCGACCAGTTGGAGGCCGCCGGCATCGTCCGCCGGCATCACGGCGGCGCCTCGCTCGTGGAAACCGACGAGGTGGCCCAGGAATACGACTTCATCGCCCGCAACCAGCGTCACCCCGAGGAGAAGTTCGCCATCGCCCGGCTGGTCGCCGAACAGGTGCAGCCCGGCATGACCGTGATTTTGGATGGCGGCAGCACGACCTTTGCCGTCGCCCGCCTCATCGTCGACAAGCGCCTCCAGGTCATCACCAACTCGCTGCCTGTCGCCAGTCTCTTCAGCGAGGTCGGCAGCGTCGAAACCATCGTCACCGGCGGCAGCATCTACAGCCGGTTGGGCGTCCTGCTCGGCCCCATGTGCGAGGATTCCCTCGGGCAGGTCCACGCCGACCTGGCGATTTTGGGCGGCGCCGGCATCACCGAAAACGGCGTCTGGAACCAGAACACCCTCATCGTGGCCGCCCAGCGCCGCATGATTGCCGCCTCCGAGCGCACCATCTTCGCGCTGGATAATTCCAAGTTCGGCCGCAAGGCGCTCAATCTCACCACCCCGTTCGAGCCGCGCTTCACCATCGTCACCGACATCCGCCCCGCCCCCGCCGTGGCCAAGGCCATCAGCGCCGCGGGGGCCAAGCTCACGCTGACGGAGCAATTGAACGGGAAGTAGGGATCCCCGGGAGCGTGCCCGCCTGGCCGGGCGAACTTGGTCCCAAGACCGGTTGTCCCAGTAAACCGGTCTCCATCGCCAGCCCTGCGACGCGATTGTGGGGATTCGCGGTTGGACCCGCCGGGAACAATTGCGACCGAGGGCGGTCGCGCTCCCAGCTCCCCATCCTCAATCCCGCACTCCCTCCTGACAGCGTCCTGTCAGCAGAGCGGCCCGGCGGCCGCTCGCGAGTTGCTTTCCGGACGGGGTTGCACTTCGTCAACTCCGTGCCGTCCACCGCCTCCCGTCCCGCTCCCGAGTGCATCCGCCTCCGCGGCGTGCGACAGAACAATCTCAAGGGTTTTGACCTCGACCTGCCCCTCGGCCGGTACGTCGTGGTCACCGGACTGAGCGGCACCGGCAAGTCCTCCCTGGTCTTCGACACGCTGCACGCCGAGGGCCAGCGCCGCTACGTCGAGACCTTCAGCGCCTACACCCGCCAGTTCCTCGACCTGCTCAACAAGCCCAAGGTCGACTCCATCGAGAACATCCGTCCCTCGATCGCCATCGGCCAGACCAACACCGTCAAGACCTCGCGCTCGACGGTCGGCACGATGACCGAGCTCACCGATTTCTTCAAAGTCTGGTTCAGCCACGTCGCCGCCTGCTACGATCCCGCGACCGGCGAGAAGGTCGAGGACGACACCCCGCAGACGATCTGGGCCAAACTCGTCGCCGGCCACGCCGGCCGCAACGTCATCGTCGCCTTCCGCGTCGCCAAGCCCGCCAATCTCACCTGGCCCGAAATCCTGACCAACCTCAAGGGCCAGTCCTACGTTCGAGTGCTCGTCCCTGGGAGCGCGGACGGCCCGTCCGCCCAACCCCTCGCCGTCCAGCGCATTGATGACCTCCTTACCAACGACAAGCCGCTGGCCGGTTGCACCCATCTCTTCGTCGCCCAGGACCGCATCGTCCTCTCCGCCGCGCAGCAAGCCCGCTTCCTCGAATCCTGCGAGACCGCCCTGCACTTCGGCCAGGGACAGGTGCAGGTCTTCGCCGCCGACGATCTCGCCGGGATCGGACACTTCTCCCGCGGACTCCATTCGCCGAAAACCGGCCGGACCTTCCGCGCCGCGAGTCCCGCGCTCTTCTCGTTCAACTCCCCGCTCGGCGCCTGCCCGCAGTGCCGCGGCTTCGGCCGGGTGATCGACATCGATTACCGCCTCGCCCTCCCCGACCAGTCCTTGTCCATCAACGACGGCGCCATCAAGTGCTGGGAAAGCGACATCTACGGCGAGTCCAAGAAGGACCTGTTGCTCTTCACGCGCCGCAAAAAAATCCCGACCGACGTCCCCTTCGCATCCCTGACGCCCGAACAGCGGGCCTTCGTGATCGAGGGTGAACCGGGCTACGGCGAGGAGAACGGCAAGACCTGGCCGAAATACTGGTACGGGGTGAAGGGATTTTTCCGGTGGCTGGAAAAGAACACCTACAAGATGCACGTCCGGGTGTTTCTCTCGCGCTTCCGGACCTACAACCCCTGCCCGGTCTGCGATGGCCAGCGCCTGCAACCCGAGGCCCTCTGCTGGCGCTGGGAGGGCCGCACCCTGCCGGAACTCTACCAATTGCCCGTCGGCGACCTGCTCAACCTGATCCGGACGCGCGGGGGCCGGCCGGCTCGCAACCGGGACGGCACCGCGCACCAGCGCGATCTCGCCTACGATTCAATCATCACGCGCCTCGGCTACCTGACCCAGGTCGGCCTGGGCTACCTCACGCTCGACCGTTCCTCCCGCACCCTGTCCGGCGGCGAAGTCCAGCGCGTGAACCTCACCTCCTGCCTCGGCACCTCGCTCGTGGACACGCTCTTCGTGCTCGACGAGCCGAGCGTCGGCCTGCACCCGCGCGACATCGACCGCCTGATCGCCATCATCCGCTCGCTCACCAATGCCGGCAACACCGTGGTGGTCGTCGAGCATGACGAGGCCATGATCCGCGCGGCCGATCATGTGATCGAGGTCGGACCCGAGCCGGGCGGACGCGGGGGCCGGATCGTGTTCGAAGGCACGGTGCCCGCGCTCCTGCATAGCGAAGCCAGCATCACCGGCGCCTACCTCTCCGGTCGCCTGCGGCTCGACGCCCCGGAAACCCGGCGCTCCTGCGAACGCAGCGCCAAACGCGGCCGGGAAGGTTCCTGGCTCACGTTTACCAACGCCACCAAGCACAACCTCGCCAACGTCAACCTGCGTCTGCCCCTGCAGCGCCTCGTGTGTCTCAGCGGCGTGTCCGGCTCGGGCAAATCCACGCTGCTCGACAACGTCATCTGCCAGGGCCTGCTCGCCCGGCGCAATCAGCTTACCGAGGATCCCGCCGTCATTGAATCCATCGAGGGTGATCGCGAATTCGCCGAGATCGTGCTCGTTGATCAGTCGCCGCTCTCCCGCACCCCGCGTTCGAATCCCGCCCTTTACACGGAAGCCTGGGACCTCATTCGCGACCTGTATGCGAACACGCCCGTCGCGCAGGCCGCGGGCTATTCCGCCTCCTCCTTCTCGTTCAACAGCGGCGAGGGCCGGTGCGACCACTGCCAGGGCCTCGGTTACGAGCGCGTTGAAATGCAGTTTCTCTCCGACGTCTTCGTCCCCTGCCCCGTCTGCGAAGGCCGGCGCTTCAAGGCCGAGATCCTCGAAGTCAAATGGAACGGCCAGTCGGTCGCCGACCTGCTCAACACCAGCATCACCGACGCCCTCCCGCTCTTCGCCGGCCACCCCTCGATCCGGACCCGCCTCGCCTCGCTCGACTCCGTCGGCCTCGGCTACCTGACCCTCGGCCAGCCCCTCAACACGCTCAGCGGCGGCGAATCCCAGCGTCTGAAGCTGGTCCGATACCTGGGCGGTTTCACCGCCCAGGCGGAGATCGGAGATCGCAGATCGGAGATCGAAAGGAAACCGACCCGGGTGACCCCGCACCCCCCCCCCCCCCCCGGCAACCATTCGACTGACTCCCATCTCCCATCTCCGTCGAGCCGGAGCAGCGCGGCGCGCTGCTCCTGCTCGATGAGCCCACCACCGGCCTGCACCGGCATGACGTGAAGCGGCTGCTCTCGGTCCTGCAGGGTCTGGTGAACAACGGCCACAGCGTCGTCGTCATCGAACACAATCTCGATGTCCTGAAATCCGCCGACTGGATCATCGAGGTCGGACCCGAGGCGGGCGCCGAGGGCGGGCGCATCGTGGCCGAAGGCCCGCCCGAACTGATCGCCGCCAGCGCCACCGCCACCGCGCCGTTTCTCCAGGCCGCCCTCGGGGTCGGTCAGTCAATGGACGATCAGCTGGGCGGAATGGCCGCCGAGGACGCCGCGGCCTACGAAACCCTGCCCCTCACGATCGAACCCCATCTCACGATCACCGGCGCCCGGGAAAACAACCTGAAGAACATCTCGCTCACGATTCCGCACCACCAGTTGACGGTCGTGACCGGCGTCTCCGGCTCGGGCAAATCCACCCTCGCCTTCGACATCGTCTTCGCCGAGGGCCAGCGACGGTTCATGGAGTCAATGTCGCCCTATGCCCGGCAGTTTGTGGAACAGTTGCCGCGGCCCGACATCGACCGGCTCACCGGCATTCCACCCACCGTCGCCATCGAGCAGCGCGTCACCCGCGGCTCCCGCAAGTCCACCGTCGCCACCATCACCGAGGTCGCCCAATACCTCCGCCTGCTCTACGCGCGCCTCGGGGTGCAGCATCACCCCGACACCGACAAACCCGTCACGCCCCTGTCTCCCGGCGCCCTGAAAAAGCTGCTGCTCAAGGTAATGTTTGGCACCCCGAAGGCGAAGAAGGCCAGACACCTTTATCTCTGCGCCCCGCTCATCCGCGGACGCAAGGGCCACCACCAGCCGATCGCGTCGTGGATCCAGAAGCAGGGCTATGCGCTCATGCGGGCCGACGGCAAACTGATGGCCGCGGAGGCGTTCACCAAACTGGACCGGTACAAGGAGCACGATATAGAAGTCGTGGTGGCCGATCTGAAAACCGAGGCCCGGCCCGGCGCCGCCCTCGATGCCGCGCTGCAACTGGGCAAGGGCGCCTGCTTCCTGCTCACTCCGGCGGGCGAGATCCTCTCCTGGTTCTCCACCACGCGCACGGACATCGCCTCCGGCGAATCCTTCCCGGAACTCGATCCGAAGCACTTTTCGTTCAATTCCCCCCGCGGCTGGTGTCCCGTCTGCCGCGGCCACGGCCGGGTCTTCCCGTGGATGCTGGAACCGGAGGACGACGAGGCCGATCCGCTCGCGCGATTGCGGGCCTTTGGCGTCGAGGCCGGGGAGGAAATCTCCGAGGCCGGCAAGCCTTGTCCCCAATGCCTGGGCGAGCGCCTCAACCGCACCAGCCGGGCCGTGAAGCTGCATTTCAAGGGCCGCGCGAAATCAATTCCCGCCCCGCTCAGCCTGCCGGCCCTGTTGCGGAGCACCCCGGCCGCCCTGCTGCGGCACCTGGGCCTGTTGGACCTCGACCCGCGCGGACGACTGATTGTCCAGGACCTTCTGCCGCAGATTGAGGAGCGCCTGAAATTCCTCGACCACGTCGGCCTTGGTTACCTGTCCCTCGACCGGCCGACCGAGACCCTCTCCGGCGGCGAGGCCCAGCGCATCCGGCTGGCGGCGCAGCTCGGCTCCAATCTCTCCGGCGTGCTCTACGTCCTCGACGAGCCGTCCATCGGCCTGCACGCCCGCGACAACGACCGGCTCATCGCCACGCTCCAGGCCCTGCGCGCCAAGGGCAACACGCTCCTCGTGGTCGAGCATGACGACGAACTCATGCGGCGCGCCGACGGCATCATCGACCTCGGACCCGGGGCCGGCGTGCATGGCGGCGCCGTCCTTGCCCAGGGCACGCCCGCCGAGATCCAGCGCACCGACGCCTCCCTCACCGGCATTTTTCTCACCAAGGGCATCACGCATCCGGTGCGGGGCAATTATCGCGATGTGGCGAAGCCACCCGGCTGGCTCGAACTCTCCGGCGTGACTTTCCGCAACCTCAAGGGCTTCGACCTGCGCCTGCCGCTGGGCCGGCTCATCATGGTCGCCGGACCGAGCGGGGCGGGCAAATCCACGCTCTTCCGCGACGTGCTGCACCCCGCCGTGGGCCGGGCGATCAAGGCCGGCAAGGCCCGGCTCACCGGCCGGGATTTCGTGCGCGCCACGGGTTTCGCCGCGGAGGACCTGCGCGCCGGCGAAGCCAAACCGGTTCCGCCGTTTGCCGAACTCCGCAACGCCCACGGCTTCAAGGCCGTCATCGAGGTGGACCAGGCGCCGATCGGCAAGACGCCGCGCTCCACCCCTGCCACCTACCTCGGCATCTTCGACCTCATCCGCCAGTTCTTCGCCTCGCTCCCCGAGGCCAAGATGCGCGGCTACACCGCCTCGCGCTTCTCCTTCAACACCAAGGGCGGGCGCTGCGAGTCCTGCCAGGGCGCCGGCCGCATCAAGCTCGAGATGGCCTTCATGCCGGACACCTACCTGCCGTGCGACGAGTGCCGCGGACTGCGCTACGGCGCCGAGCTGGCCGACATCACCTGGAAATCCCGCACCATCGGCGAGGTGCTGCAGCTCACCTTCGAGGAGGCCGCGGCGTTCTTCGATTTCCATTCGCAGCTCTCCGCCGTGTGCCGCCTCATGGTGGATTGCGGCCTCGGCTACCTCACGCTCGGCCAGAGTTCGCCGACCCTCTCCGGCGGCGAGGCGCAGCGCCTCAAGCTCGTCACCGAACTCGCCCGCGGCCTGCCCACCTACACGGAGCGCACCCGCGGCATCGCCAGCCGCAACCTCTACCTGCTCGAGGAGCCGACCATCGGGTTGCACCTGAGTGACTGCGAGAAACTCATCCGCGTGCTGCATTCGCTCGTGGACCAGGGGCACACCGTCGTCGTCATCGAGCACCATCTGGATTTGCTCGCCGAAGCCGACTATCTCGTCGAACTCGGCCCCGTCGGCGGACCCGATGGCGGTGAACTGCTGTACCAGGGTCCGCTCGCCGGATTGCAGAAGGTCAAACGCAGTCCGACCGCGCCGTACCTCGCGGCGAAACTGGCCCGCTGAGCGGAGGCCGGCAAATTCTGCCGAGGCCGTGCGCATGATCCAACTGTAGGAGCCGGCCTTATGCCGCGATGTTGCCGGCCAATCGCGGCATAAAGCCGCTCCTACATTTTGCTTCAGTGCCCCGCCTGCGCCTTGCGGATGGCCGCAATGAGGACGGGCAGCGACAGCGGTTTCATCAGGCACGCCGACAACCCGGCCAGGGCTTCGCTTCGGGCCAGCAATTCCGGATTGATGTAGCTGGTCATCATGACCCGGTGCACCTCGGGATATTTCTGCCGCATGCGCATGAGGAATGGCAGTCCGTCCTCGCCCTGCATCAGATGATCGCACAGCAGCACGTTGTAGCCGTGCATGGCGAGCATCCCCTCCGCCTCCTCCGCCGAACTCGCCAGGTGAACCTCGAACTCCGTCTCCAAGCCCAGCTTGAGGGCCAGGCGAATCTCCACCTCGTCATCCACCACCAACACCAACGGACGCGAAGGGGACGGTGTGGTGGACATCAGACCGCGGCGGCGAGACTGGCGTCGTGCGCCTTGGCCGCTTCATGGACAACCTTGATCAGTTCCGCAAACGAAACCGGCTTCAGGAGGTAACGGAAAAGCGCGGCTTCATTCACGCTGCGCAGCAAGAGCTCCGGCTTCATGTAACCCGTCACCAAAATGCGCTGCATGTGGGGATAATCCTCCCGGGCCCGGACCAGAAAGCTCATGCCATTGCCACCCGGCATCAGATGATCGGCCACCACGACCTTGAACTGCCGCTTGTGGAGCAGGTATTCGGCGTCGCGCACCGAGGTCGCCGTCGCGACTTCAAAATGGGGTTCAAGGGCTGCGGTGAATATTTCCAGCAGCGAAGCCTCGTCATCGATCAGGAGGATGGCATCCTTCTTGGGAACGGCGGGCGCGGACTTGGGGTCGGCTTCACTCATGTCTGACAGCGTGGGGACCACCTTGGACTTGGCAAATCCATTTCCAGTCATGGGCGGAACACCCCGGGATTTGAGATTGCTTCACACTGCAAATGATTAACCCTAGAAACATCGAACGACCCATGCAAATAACGGATCTGCACGCCGCCGCCCGCGATGGCCGTCTGGGGACAATCGAAGCCAGCCTGCTCACGACCGAACTGTTGACCGCGCGCAATGCCGCGGGCAACACCGCGCTCCACGTCGCCGCCCGCCACGGCCAGCTTGGCTCGATCCCAACCCGCCTGCTCGCGCCTGAATACCTGTCCATCAAGAACGACCTGGGCTACACCGTGCTGCATCACGCCGCCCTGGGCGGCCATCTGAACGATGTGCCGGCCCAGCTGCTGACCCATGAGGCCCTGTCCATGCGCAGCAACTCGGGCTACACGGTGTATCATGTCGCCGCGGCCCATGGCCACCTGGCGCAGCTGCCGGCCGGCCTGCTGACTGAGGAAGTGGTTCTGCGGCAGACCGATCTGGGCAACACCCTTCTCCATGAGGCCGCCGAACAGGGCGCGCTGGACCGCTTCCCCGCGGCCTTCCTGACCGCCGCCAATTTCGCCCGGGGGAACATCGGTGGCGAAACCGTCCTGCACGTGGCCGCGCTCAACGGCCATCTCGACCAGATCGCCACGGAATTCCTGACTGCCGCCGCCCTGCTCGCCGTGACCAATTCCGGCGACACCGTCTTCCATGCCGCCGCCATCAGCGGCCACCTCGACCAGATTCCGCCCCGCCTGCTGGTGCATGACCACCTCGTCGTGGCCAGCAAATCGGGGTTCACCGCCATCCATGCCGCGGCAGAAACCGGCCAGTTGAACCGCCTCCCGCCGGAGCAGCTGACCCGGGACCTGCTGCTCACCCGCAACGACAACGGCGACACTCCCCTGCATGCCGCCGCCTTTGAGGGCCACCTTGACCAGATTCCGCCCGGCCTGCTGACCGTCGAACTGCTCAACGTCCGCAATTACGACCGCATCACCGTCGGCCGCCTCGCCGTCGAGCGGGGCTTTGCCGAGCAGCTCCCGCCCATGCTGCGCCCCAAGTCCGGCGGGCCGCTCAAGCGTCTCGCGCAGAAGCTGGGCGTCTCGCGCGCGCCTTTTGCCTGAGCGGCAGGAGCCTGCCGGACAGGCGTGCATCCGTTGCTGACGGTTCGCCCCCCCTTCCGAAATCCGGCTTGCAGTTACACGGGGCCGGAGGGCCGGCAGGCCATACTTGGCCTTTCCCCTCGGCTGACACTGTCATTCACTGGGAGCTCATTTTCCCATGAACACTACGATCACTGCCATCACCGCCCGTGAAATCATCGACTCCCGTGGCAATCCCACGGTTGAAGTTGATGTCAAACTCGCCTCGGGCCACCTCGGCCGCGCGGCCGTGCCCTCCGGCGCCAGCACCGGCGAACACGAGGCCATCGAACTGCGCGACGGCGACAAGACCCGCTTCGGCGGCAAGGGCGTCCAAAAGGCCGTGGGCAACGTCAAGGGCAAGCTGGCCCCCGCCCTCATCGGCTACGACGCCTGTGACCAGACCGGCGTGGACCGCGCCATGATCAAGCTCGACGGCACGTCCACCAAGTCGAAGCTCGGCGCCAACGCCATCCTCGGCGTCTCGCTCGCCACGGCCAAGGCCGCCGCCGCCGCCCTCAACCAGCCGCTCTACAAGTACCTCGGCGGGCCGAACGCCAAGGTTCTGCCGGTGCCGATGATGAACATCATGAACGGCGGCGCGCACTCCGACGCGCCCATCGATTTCCAGGAATTCATGATCATGCCCACGGGCGCCAAGTCCTTCTCCGAAGGTCTCCGCATGGGCTGCGAGGTCTTCCACGCCCTCAAGAAGGTGCTCAAGGAAAAGGGCCTCGCCACCGCCGTCGGCGACGAGGGCGGCTTTGCCCCCAAGCTCGCCTCCGCCGAGGCCGCCCTGGACGCCATCGCCCTCGCGGTGAAAAGCGCCGGCTACAAGCTCGGCAAGGACATCAACCTCGCCCTCGACGTGGCCGCCTCCGAGTTCTACGTGAAGGAAAAGAAGCACTACGTCTTCAAGAAATCCTCCGGCCAGATCCTCACCGGCGACGAGATGGTCGAGTTCTACAAGCAGCTGGTCGCGAAGTACCCCATCATCTCCATCGAGGACGGCTGCGCCGAAGGCGACTGGACCACGTGGAAGAAGCTCACCGACGCGATCGGCGGCACCACCCAGCTCGTGGGCGACGACCTCTTCGTCACCAATACCGAGTTCCTCAAGAAGGGCATCGAGACCGGCACCGCCAACTCGATCCTCGTCAAGGTCAACCAGATCGGTTCCCTCACCGAGACCTTCGACGCCGTCGAGATGGCCAAGGAGGCCAACTACACCGCCGTCATCTCGCACCGCTCGGGCGAGACCGAGGATGTCACCATCGCCGACATCGCCGTCGCCACCAACGCCGGCCAGATCAAGACCGGCTCCCTCTGCCGCACCGACCGGGTCGCCAAGTACAACCAGCTCCTCCGCATCGAGGAGGAACTCGGCGCCAGCGCGATCTACGGCGGCAAGATGTAACCGGCCTTCCCGGCGCATTCTCCCAGGCCGGGCGCAACGCCCGGCCTTTTCATGGTGGCGGCGGAACCCGGCGCCGCCGGCCCGCGTCAACCGAGTCTGGTCGCACCTGGCCTCGTTTCTTGCCCAGCCCCCTGTCTGCTCCTCCTCCGCTCATGAAATCCACACTTTACGCCTTCGCTGGTCCGCCTCTTGTCGCTGCGCTGCCTGCCGCCGACCGCGGCCCGAGACCGACGCGGACAAGGCCGCCCGCGAGGCCCGGGTCAAGGCGCGCCTGGCGGAACACGCCCATCGCAAGGCGACCCAAGCCGCCAACAAGGCCGAGATCGCCCCCATCCACTCCGGCCACTGCCACCGAGGGCGGAGCCGTCACGCCCGCGCCGGCCAAACCGGCGCCCGAGGATGTCACGACGCTGCCCTCCATGGAGGTGCGCAACAGCCGCATCACCGAGATCGACCTGCAAATTCGCAAGCTGGAGAAGGACATCGCCCGCGAGCGCAAGAAGATGAAGTCCTCCGACCTCGACGTCTCCCTCAACGATGCCAAGACCACAAAGAAGTTCTCCCTCTTCGGCGGCAAATCCACCGAGCAGCGCGAGTCGGTCGCCGCCGAGCGCGTGCAGTTGATGGAAGCTGAGCGCGACATCATGGAAGCCATGAAACTGCCGAAGACCAAGGCGGAACTGGCCCTCCTGCAAAAGCAGATCGACGATCTCCGCATGGTCCGCCGCGACCTCGATCTCGCCACGCGGTGACCGCCGGCTGCGCCGGCGGCACGCTGAACGTTTAACTTCGACGCTTAACGCCTTCGGGCGTTTCTGGCCCTGTGCGACCAGGTGAGCGAGTGGACAGTGTTCGCAGCTTGCTGAATTGGAGCTGGGAGATGGCCGGATTCTCGCCAGGCTTCCGTACAGCGTTGAGCTTTCGAAGTTCAGCGTTAAAGCGTTCGACGTTCCGGCACCCCGGCGCCGGCCTTCATTCCACCCGCAGGACGTATCCCCGCAGATATTCGCTCTCCGGCATCGTGATCAGCACGGGGTGATCCGGCGGCTGGTGGCAGTACTCGAGCACATGCACCTTGCGCTTCGCATCGGCCGCGGCGTCCGCGAGCACGCCGCGCAATTCGGCGTCCTGCATGTGGTGCGAGCAGGTGTAGGTCGCGAGCACACCGCCGGGATTGAGCCGCTGCATCGCCCGCAGGTTGATCTCCTTGTAGCCGCGCAGCGCGCCGACGAGTGCGCTCTTGGATTTCGCGAACGGCGGCGGATCGAGGATGATCACATCCCACTTCGGTTCGGACGCCCGCACCGGGTCGTTGAACCAGTCGAAGACATTGGCCACGGCAAAGGTCGCCTTCACGTTGTTGCGCTCCGCGTTGAGCCGCGCCTGCGCCACCGCCTCCTCGGCACTGTCGAGCCCGAGCACCTCGGCCGCCCCGGCCCGCGCCGCATGCAGCGCGAAAGGACCCTGGTTGCAGAACGCATCCAGCACGCGTTTGCCGGCGCAGTATTTCGCCACGAGCGGATGCTGCCGCCGCTGATCAAGATAAAATCCCGTCTTCTGCCCGCACTGCAGGTCGAGCCAGTATTCCATGCCGTCAATCCGCTGCCAGCGCGGCGCCCAGTCCGCGCCCGAGCGGGTATGCACTTCCAGCGGCAGTCCCTCGAGGCGCCGGATGCTCGCATCATTGCGAAAGATGATCTCCGCCGGACGCAGCAGCTCCGCCAGCAGGTCACCGATCAGCGTCGCCCGCTTTTCCATCGCGAGGGACTGGATCTGCACCACGAGGACATCGGCGAACTGGTCCACTACCAGGCCGGGCAGATCATCCGATTCGCCCAGACCAGCCGTTGACGGATTGATGTAGGGCGGGGTTTCCAACCCCGCCTTGGGCGCATCGCCCGCAATATCGACCGCGAAGGCGGGGTTCAGACCCCCGCCCTCATCCTGGCTCCGCCGCGCCACCGCGCGCTCCAGGGCCGCCCGCAGCCAGGCGCTGTCCAGTGCGACGCGCTCGCGGCTGAACCGCCGCCAGATGATCTGCGACTTGGAATTGTAGATGCCGCTGCCCAGAAAGCGGTCTGCGCGGTCCCGGCATTCCACCACTTCTCCGTCATGCTCCGCCGGGCAGGAGCGATTCGACCTCGTTGGCAAATACCCAGGGATGCCCGCCCAGCACCCGCGGCTTGGCATTAGGCTTCAGTTTCAGTTGGGCGGTTTTGATCACGCCGCCATCATCCCCTGATTCCCGATGCATAGAAGCCCAAAACACGGGGAGACCATTACGTCACATTTCCGGTCATCACCCGAAGCCTTGGGCCGCCGGTCCATCAGCGACTTGCAGGAGCGCTCAGCTCACGGTCTGGTACACGAAGTGAAAGCCGAATTGGTCCTGGTAACCTTCAGGCGCACTGCGCAACAGGGCTATGAAATAGCTCAGGCTGATCATGATGATAGCGATGAGGAGCGTGCCCATGGGCATATTATTCGGACATTTCAGGGAAAGATAAAGCCCTGAATTGGTGGAAAATCCAAAAGTGTGGGGCGGCGCCCGTTTTTTCTCCACCATCGCGACCAACGGCAGCCCCATCATCCCGGTGCACAACGCCTACGTGTCCGGTGCGCCGGTCAGCGGCGACACCAGCCACAAGCTGGTCGGCACCCCGTACGTGTCCGGCTCGGACGACGGGCGCGTGGGCTATGAAATCCGCTTTGATTCGCCGCAATCCATCGTCGGCCTGGAGCGCATCTGGCAGACCGGCTATGCGCTCACCCGCTTCTACAACAGCGAAGGCACGCTGCTTGGCACGCACATCAATACGACCAGCATCGAATTCGTCGGCTGGATCGCCGATTTCAACGATCCGCTCACCTGGGTAGCCAAGATTGAAATGGACGGACTCAACTCCGGCGGCTCCCGTCAGGTTGGCTATACGGATGACCTGTTCTTCGGCACCTTCGCCATCCCCGAACCCTCGACCTATGTCCTGCTGGTGCTGGGTCTCGGCGGACTTTGGTTCACCCCGGCGCAGGCGCATCCGGTCCTTCATTGTCTGAGACCTGGAACGGCCTCGACCAAGACAGTCGCGCAGGATGCGCACCGAGGTCGTCGCCCCGCAGGATTGCTTCAACCTCCGGGCGACTTCCCCATCAGCTTTCGCACCGCGCCCCGTGATCTGTGGTCCATCTGTCGGGTTTTCATGACTGCCGCCCAGGAAATCGCCCGCCGACGCACCTTCGCGATCATCTCGCACCCCGATGCGGGCAAGACGACGCTGACCGAAAAGTTCCTGCTTTACGGCAACGCCCTGCATCTCGCCGGCTCGGTGACGGCGCGCAAGAACCAGCGCGCCACCGCCTCCGACTGGATGGAACTGGAGAAGCAGCGCGGCATCTCCATCAGTTCCACCGTCCTGCAGTTCGATTACTCCGGCTACGCCGTCAACCTGCTCGACACCCCCGGCCACAAGGATTTCTCCGAGGACACCTACCGCGTGCTCACCGCGGTGGATGCCGCCCTCATGGTCATTGACGCCGGCAAGGGCGTGGAGACCCAGACCCGCAAGCTCTTCGAGGTCTGCCGGCGCCGGGGCGTGCCCATTTTCACGTTCATGAACAAGTGCGACCGGCCGACCCGCAGCCCGATCGACCTGCTCGATGAACTCGAAAACGTCCTCGGCCTGCAGTCCTCGCCCGTCATCTGGCCGCTCGGCAACGGCCCCTCCTTCAAGGGCGTGTTCGATCGCCGCACCCGCGAGGTCCACCTCTTTGAACGCGTGCCCGGCGGCAAGTTTCAGGCCCCGGTCAATGTCACCTCGCTCGATGACGAGGTCGTGCGCGGCAAGCTCGACGACTACACCTTCAACGAGGTGAAGGACCAGCTCGCGATGCTCGACGGCGCCGGCCATCCCTTCGACCTCGCCGCCGTGCAGGCCGGCCAGCAGACGCCGGTGTACTTCGGCTCGGCCGTGAACAATTTCGGCATCCAGCTGCTCCTGGACGGTTTTCTCAAGGACTCCGTGCCGCCCGCCCCGCGCCGGGCCGTCAGTGTGGCGGTCGGCGGCCTCCCCGCCCCCGAGCAGGGCCGGATCGTGCCCGTCGAGGAGCCGAAGTTCTCCGGCTTCATCTTCAAGATCCAGGCCAACATGGACCCGAAGCATCGCGACCGCATCGCGTTCCTGCGCATCTGCTCCGGCAAGTTCGAGCGCGACATGAACGTGATCCACCAGCGCACGGGCCGCACCGTGCGGCTTTCGTCGTCGCACAAGCTCTTCGGCCAGGAACGCGAAACGGTTGATGAAGCCTGGCCGGGCGACGTCATCGGCCTCGTGGGCCACGACTCTTTTGGCATCGGCGACACGCTCACGGCCGACAAGTCCATCCGCTTCGACGAGATCCCGCGCTTCCCGCCGGAGGTCTTCACCTACATTTCGAATCCCAGTTCCTCCGACGCCAAGAAATACCGCGCCGGACTCGAACAGCTCCTGCAGGAGGGCGTCGTGCAATCCTTCACCCCCCGCAACTGCCCGCCCGGCGCCACCCTGCTCGCCGCGGTCGGTCCGCTGCAATTCGAGGTCGTGCAATACCGCCTGCAGGCCGAGTACGGCGCCGAGTCCCGCCTCACGCCCACGCCCTGGACCCTCCTTCGCTGGCTCGAGCCGCATCCCGCGCTCAAGGACACCTCCCTGCTCATCGTCGCCACCGGCGTCAGCTTCGGCACCGACAAGTTCGATCATCCCGTCGCGCTCTTCCCCAACGACTGGACCATGCGCTATTTCGTAGAGAAGAATCCCGAGCTGAAACTGCACGAGCTCCCCATCGAGCAGACGAGCTGATCGGATGCCCCGGGAGCGCGACCGCCCTCGGTCGCAATGCACACGAAGCCTGAACAGTACCCAAACTAGATGCATGCCTCGACGCATGGAGGCAGGAATTGGGCAGGACATTACGGCGTGCGCTCGATTGCGACCGAGGGCGGTCGCGCTCCCAACAGGCCGGGTTGACCACTCATGGCGCCACTGGCATTGGTCGCGGCATGAACTGGCGTTTGCTTTTCATCCTGCTCCTGGGATTGCCGGGAACTGCATCCCTGTGGTCGGCCGAGCCCGTGGTTATCGAGAAGAAGCCGGTGCTGGTCATGGTCCACGGCGCTTGGGCCGGTGGCTGGCATATGCGCAAGGTCGCCCCGCTGCTCGAAGCACGCGGCTACCAAGTGTACACACCCACCCTGAGCGGATTGGGCGAGCGCTATCACACCGCCACTCCGGCGATCGGTCTCGACGTGCACATTGCGGACATCGTCAATTTCATCCTCTTCGAGGACCTGCATGACGTCATCCTCCTCGGTCACAGTTACGGCGGCATGGTCATCACGGGAGTGGCCGACCGCATCCCGGAGCGGATTGCGCGCCTCGTCTACCTCGACGCCTTTCTCCCCGAAAATGGCGAGAGCCTCATGGATCTCCGCAAGGGCGGATCGCTCCCCATTGCACAGATGACCAGGGACGGCTTCATCCTTCCGACCTGGGTCAAGCCCGACAAGCCCTTCCCCCGGGACGTGCCCCACCCGCTCAAGACCTTTACCGATCCCATCGTCCTGAAAAACCCGGCGGCCGCGAAGATTCCCGGGACTTACATTCTCACCGTGGAAAAGGGCCGGGCACCGGAGGAGGATGAATTTTACCCTGCGGCCGAACGCGCCAAGGCCAGGGGTTGGCCCGTCATCACCATGGAAGCCGACCACGTCCCGTACTGGCGCAAGCCCGCGGAAACGGCCGAGCTGCTGCTCGGCCTCCCGTAATCCGCAACTCGAGCGCCATGCAGCCGACCTTTTTCGCCACCGCCGCCGCCTTCCGTTCATGGCTGGAGCATAATCACGCCGCCACCGCCGAACTTTATGTGGGTTTCCATAAGGTGGAATCCGGCCTGGGCGGCCTGACCAAGGCGGAAGCCATTGATGAGGCCCTGTGCTTTGGCTGGATTGACGGCATTATCCACCGGATCGACGCGCAGAGTTATTGCCATCGCTTCACTCCCCGCCGGCCCGGCAGCAACTGGAGCAACGTCAATCTCGCCCATGTCCGGCGGCTGCGACTCGCAGGCAAAATGCACCCGGCCGGACTGGCCGCGCATGCCGCCCGCAAGGCTGCAAAGACCGGCATCTACTCCTTCGAAAACCGGAAAACCGCCAGGCTCCCGACGGCCATGCTGCGCCAATTCAAGGCCGCGAAAAAAGCGTGGGCGTTCTTCA
>JADJZJ010000046.1 GCA_016715765.1 Opitutaceae bacterium | reverse complement strand
CGGGCGAGGTAGATGTTGTGATAGGTGCCGGCCATCTCGTGGTTTTCCCGCACTTTGCTGCTCATGTAGCGCATGGTGTAGCCGCAGCGCCGGATGTTGCTGGTGTTGGGCTCGCTGCCATGGATGATGCGGCCGTCATGCAGGCTGCAGTGGTTGGGCTGCAGCTCGATCGCGACGGCGCGGGAGTTGTCGCGCTGGGCGGCCTTGATCTCGTCGGGGAACACGGCCTCGCCGGGCTTCAGGTCATCGTAATCGGAGAAGCCCTGCTTGCCGGTGTTGTGCGTGCGCGGGATGACATTCATGCAGCCGTTCGCCTTGGTGGAGGGATCGATCGCGAGCCACACGGTGACGACCTCCATGGGCGTGATCATCGTCTTCCAGTAGTGGGAGTCCTCGTGCCACGGCACGCGCTTGCCGTTGCCGCGGGGCTTGCAGATGAAGTGGCTGGAAAAGAGCGCGATGTCGGGCCCGATGATGGGCTCGACCAGATTGAGCACCTCGTCGGCAAAGAGCCATTCGAAGAGCTCGGGATGCTGGAAGTGCGGGACGTCCATGGACTCGGGCCGCACGTCGGCCTGCAGGTTGTCCAGGATGTTCTCGAAGCAGCTCTTCAGGCCGTCGAACTTGGCCTGCGGGAAGACCGGCTGGTCGAAGATGTGATAACCTTCGCGATTGTATTTGGCGACCTGCTCCGGCGTGAGCCGGTGATGCGCCGTGGAGGGTGTGGAGGTGGGGGCGACCATAGTCCTTGTGTTATATCACCCTATTGCCGGGAAATCTTGCCATAAAAGCGCACTTTCTTGTGTTATATTGCCCACATGCGGCTGACCTGCGTCCATTTCAAACTCGCCGATTTCGTGCGGCCGGGCGAAAGCTACCATTTTGCCCAGACCGGGCTGACGGCGGACAACGCCGCCCGCTACCACGACCATGACTACCATGAGGTGTTCTGGGTGACGCACGGGCGCGGGGAGCATTTTCTGAACGGGCAGACCGCGCCGCTGCAGGCCGGCCAGCTGCATCTCATCCGGCCGCGGGACCGGCATCGGGTGACCGGGTCGGCGGAGGCGCCGCTGCGCATTGCCAACCTGGCGTTTCCCAGCCGCGCCTGGTCGGAGATGCGCCGGCGGTATTTCCATGGCGATCGCGATTGGTTCGGACAGCCGGCGGTGCAGCGCGTGTGGCAGGTGGACGCGAAGGCGCGGGCCGGCCTCGCGCACTGGGCCGGGCGCCTCGCGACACCGGAGCGGCCGCGCATCGCCCTGGACGGGTTCCTGATGGAGCTGCCGTTGTTCCTGCGCCAGCCGCCGGCTGGCGTGAAGCCGGTGCCGGAGTGGCTGGAGCTGGCCTGCCGGGAGATCGTGCACGTGGAGCATTTCAGCGGCGGCACGCCGGAGCTGGCGCGGCTGGCAGGGCGGAGTCCGTCGCACGTGGCACGCGCGACCGTGCGCTGGCTGAAGCAGACGCCGACGGAAATCGTGAACACGGCGCGGCTGGACTACAGTGCGCGGCAGCTGGCCGAGACCGCCCGGCCCATCATGGAAATCGCGCTGGATTGCGGGCTGAACAACCTCTCGCACTTTTACGCGCTGTTCCGGAAACGATTCGGCGTGAGTCCGCGCAAGTACCGGCTGCAGGCCATGCCGACGGTGCGGGCGTGACGCCGCCGGCGGCGGCGGCGGAACATCCAACGTCCAACACCCAACGCTCAACTTCCAAGGGCTGATTGTAGGGCGGGGTCTCCGAACCCCGCCTTCGATTGCGAGAGGATATTCGAGGCGGGGTTCGGAGACCCCGCCCTACATCCTAACCGACTCCGGTAGCCACGAGCGTGAGCGAGTGGAAGGTTTCGCAGATTGCAGATGGGAGTTCGGAGATCGAGCAAGCCGCCACTCGCGCACGCTCGTAGCCACCGAAGTCTAAATGCCATCAGGGATAGGAGGCTTAGGTGGACTGGGCAGGTTTGCACCATCGGTCGCGAGCAAGCTCGCTCCCACATTATCGGACTTCGGCGCTGGCAGCCGATCCTCAGGCGATGATCGGGTAGCGGCCGTACTCCTTGGCTGCCTGGTAAAACGCCAGGATGTTTTCCAAGGGGACGTCGGGTTGCAGGTTGTGGGCCGGGGAAATGATGAAGCCGCCGCCCTTGCCTGCGGTGCGCAGGCGAAGTTTGACCTCATTGATGACGTCCTCGCGCGAACCGAACGGCATGACCTCCTGGATGTCCACGGTGCCCCACAGGGTGAGATTGCGCCCGAACTCATTTTTGATTTTGGCCGGGTCCATGGATTTCGGCTGGACCGGGTTCAGGATGTCGAGGCCGATCTCAACCAGATCCCCGATGATGGGATGGATGTATCCGTCGGAGTGAAAGGCGATCTTCACCTTGGGATTGATGGCCTTCCATTTGGCGAAGAGTTTTGCGTAGCGGGGCTTGAAGAACTGCCGGAAGAGCTGGGGCGAAATCAGCATGCGGTCCTGGGTCCCGAAGTCGTCGCCGATCCAGATGATGTCCACGCCGAGTTCGACCAGCTTGGAGCCGGCGACGTCGATCCACCGCGCCAGATCGTCGAGCAGGGCGTTCATGAAGTCGGGCTCGCCGACCAGGTCCATGAGGAGCCGCTGCATGCCGAGCAGGTACCACGCGAGTTCGAAGAGGGTGCAGGCGGCGCCGCCCATGATGCCGTACTCGCGGCCGTACTGGGCGATCAGCTGGCGCACGCCGTCGTAGCGATCGACCCGGGAAAAGTCGGGCAGGGTGAGCTCGCGCAGATCCTTGATGTCGGCGAGCGGGTGGCGGACGATCTCGGTGTAGGCGCCGCCGCTGGAGTTCTTGAACCATTTCCACCCGATGCCCCATTCATCCGTGTATTCAGCATTGTTGTTGGAGTAGTAGCTGGTGCACGGCCCGATCCACGAGATGAGGAAATCGTGGTCCATCAGGATGGGCAGCGGGCCGCCGGCCGCCTGGTAGGTTTCGGTTTGATCCGAGTTAACGCCCAGGTGCCGCAGCAGCATCCGCTCGGCCTCGGGCGTGTACCAGGCGCAGAGGGGAACCCGGTCGGGCTCCTCATGGTTGATGGCCGCCAGCAATCGTTGCTTGTGAGTCATGGGTTCGTCGGCTTTTGCCGGAAATCGGCAATGCGCCTGAAGAGGTAGAAATTGGCGTCGTGCCCGGCGCGGGTGCCGCCCTCGGCGTCGGTGCAGGCGGTGCGGATGGTGACGAGCAGGTCATCGCCCTCGATGAGAAAGAAGGGATACTGGAAGCCGAAACGGGTGTGATAATAGCCCCCGCCGAAAGGCCCGTCAAAGGCGGCGTCGCGCACGGCGGGATCCTCCGCGTAAAGGCGGTCGTCGGCCATGAGGGTGCGTTCGACGGTCCAGTTCGCCAGGTCCGGCGAGGAGACGAGGACCAGAATGCCCCGGAAGCGTTCGGCATTGTAACGCGGATTCCGGAAGGCCGGCGGGATGTAGGAGCAAATGGACCAATAGCGGTCGGAGACCGGATCGTAGCGGACGATGAAGCGCACGCAGCCGCCGGGAAAATCGACAAAGCCGGAGCCCGCCGGATCCCGGGGATCGAAATCGCCGCCGGTAAACGAAATCACGGGGGCGGCGCCCGCAGTGCCGGGGTGGACCCGCACGATGGCCGCCTTCATGCCGATGCCGGCGCCATTCGGAGCGCGGTTGTCCACGCGGAGCATGATGACAAGCCCGCCTTCGCGGGTCGGGACCGGACAACCCTCGAGCCAGCCTTGGAAAGTTCCGCCCAGCCAGGAAGTGCGGCGGGTGAGGCCGTTGGACGTGTGCCAGGAGGCCGGGGCAAGCAGGTCGGCCGATTGATCGGCTGTGAGCACCGTGATGCGCGTGTCGCCGAAGGTCGGACTGAGGGGATGCTCGACCGCGGTCCAAAAGCGGCCGGCATAGGGCACGGTCAACGGACCGCTCGCGTGGGTCCGGCCATCGGTCGAAACCAAGAGCCGCCCTTGCGTTTCCTGCACCTGCGTCCAGGTGGCGCCGTGATCAAGCGAACGGCGGATGACCAAGTCCCCGCAAGCGGAGGCGGCGCCGATGCTGTAAACGGAGGCTCCGTCGCGGAAAAACGAATTCCAGAATACGCCGGTTTCATCGGGGTCCGGCAGGGTCAGGCGGCGGATTTCGCCGAGCGGCACCCAGGTACCGCCTTCGTCGCGCGAGCGGTAGAGAAAAGTCCGGCCGACCTGGTCCTCATGGGCGCCCGGTCCATATTGGTCATGCGACACCAGCAGCGAGCCGTCGGCACAACGAAGCAGCGAGGGGGACCCCAGAAAAATACCGGAGGACGGTGGGCTGTAGGCGACGACGGTCCCCGGCGGCGCGAAATCGCCGGGGGTCGGATAGGAAAACGTTGAACGCTGAACGTCGAACGCCGAACGCTGAAGTTGGCTGGCCTCGGGACTTCGGCGTTCAGTGTTCAACGTTCAGCGTTCGGCGTTTGGGCTGAGCCGCGGCGCGGCCCGGCTAGAACTTCAGGTGCTTGACGGTGAGGCCCTTGTTTTGGAGCTGCTTCAGCGAATCGATGCCAATGCGCAGGTGGACGTTCACGTAAACTGAGTCCACCTTCTCGTCGCTGTCGGCGGTCTTGATACCTTCGGGCAGCATGGGCTGGTCCGACACCAGCAGCAGGGCGCCGGTGGGGGTCTCGTTATAAAAGCCGGTCATGAAGATGGTGGCCGTCTCCATGTCGATCGCGAGGGCGCGGATCTTCTTGAGGTATTTCTTGAATTTCTCGTCGTGCTCCCAGACGCGGCGGTTGGTGGTGTAGACGGTGCCGGTCCAGTAGTCGCGCGCGTGGTCGCGGATCGTGGTGGAGATGGCCTTCTGCAGGGCGAAGGCCGGGAGCGCGGGCACCTCGGGGGGGAAGTAGTCGTTGCTCGTGCCCTCGCCCCGGATCGCGGCGATGGGGAGGATGAGATCGCCGAGCACGGCGCGGTGCTTGATGCCGCCGCACTTGCCGAGGAAGAGCACGGCCTTCGGGTTGATGGCGCTGAGCAGGTCCATGACCGTGGCGGCCGTGGCGCTGCCCATGCCGAAGTTGATGATGCTGATGTCGCCCGCGGTGGCGCTCGGCATGGGCTTGCCCTTGCCCTGGACCGGCACGCGGTGCCACTGCGCGAAGAGCTTCACGTAGCGGTCAAAATTGGTCAGCAGGATGTAGTCGCCGAAATCCTTCAGCGGCACGCCGGTGTAGCGGGGCAGCCAGTTTTCGACGATCTCTTTGCGCGATTTCATGGGCCAACCATGGGGGGGAACCCGTTGCAGGGCACGGAGAAAATGGCGGGCAGGTTTGGGCCGAACAATCCGAAGCGAAGCACCGGGATCCGGATAGGGGCGCACGCGAGGTGCGCCACCGCAGTTGCGACCGTACACCGGCCCGGCTCAGCGGGTGCGCGGGACGTAGCCCAGTTCGGTGGCCTTGATCACCTGCGTGAAGCGCGTGGCGCCCTGCTTGTCGGTGCAGGTGACGGTCAGGGCGCGGTCGGCGCCTTCGCCGCCAACGGACACGGTTACGAAGTTCTGGTCGCCGACGAGGGTGTCCTTGATGACGTGGGGATCATTGGCGGCGGAGCTCGTTTCGACCGCCCATGATCCGCTCGAGAGCGGGGAGGAGGTGATTTCATAGACCCACGGGCCGTCGTCGCCGAGTTGCCGGCGATAGAGACCGGTGTGGTGCACGTCACCGGTGAGAAACACGACGCCCGTGATGCCCTGCTCGCGAATGAAGCTGATCAATTCCTCGCGTTCGCGGCGGTAGAGCTCGTGCGGTTCGCCATTGGGGTTGGTCTGCAGCATCTGGTTGCCGGTGGCGATGAACTTGAACGTGTAGTGCTTCAGCACCTTGGCCTGGAGCAGCGATTGCTTGAGCCAGTCCAGCTGGCGGCGGCCCCATTGGGATTTTTCGGGGTACTTGTCCTGGTTCAGCTCCGCGGAGTCGCGGTAGTAGTGGTTGTCCATCAGGATGAAGACCGCATCGCCCCAGTAGAACTTGGTGTAGACCCCGGGGTGGGACTTTTCGCCGTAGGACGGATTGCCCCAATAGGCCTGGAAGATCTTCAGCGCCTCTTCCTTGAATTCATAGGACCAGTCGGAGTCGTTGGGACCATAGTCATGGTCGTCCCAGATCGCATAATGGTGCATGGTCCCGAGCAGCTTCCTCATTTCGGGCACGGCCCGGTCATGCGAGGCCCGGTACCACAGGCCGCTGACGGAATCGAAATCCGCCTCCCGCCAGTACCAGTTGTCGCCGAGCCAGACCATGAAGTCGGCACCGGACTCGCCGGCGAGCCGGAAGGTTTCGACGGTCTTGCCGTAGGGCTTGCCGGGGCGGTCGTAGGGCGGGTCGTTGAAATAGGCGCAGGAGCCGACGAGGAATTTGAAATCAGGCGGCGGCGTGCGCCACTCCCACTGCGGCTTGGTGTTGAAGCGGGCGGGGAAGGGCAGGGTCTGCTTTTCCCCGTCAATGAGGAGTTCGTATTCGTAGGCGACGCCCATTTCCAGCAATCCGGGGCGGAAGTGCGTGATCTGGCCGCCGGCGGGGGTGGTTTGCAGCTGGGCATTGGTCAATTGCTGCACCTGCGTGGGCTGGCCGGCGGGCCAGTATTTGAGAGCGACGGACTGTGCGTCGCGGGTTTCCACCCAGAGGAACACCTCGCGGTGGGCCTGGTAGCCGAGCATCGGGCCGGAAACGAGCTGCCCGGCGGCTTGCAGCAGGGGCGTGACGGTGAGCAACAGCAGTCCGAGGAGAAAACGGCGGGAGGGCATGGGGCGAAATTGCACGGCTGCGGCGACGGAGGCAAAGCTGCAGTGCGCGGGTGAACGGCAGCCTGTAGCTACGAGCGTGAGCGAGTGGGGGTTCGTCCACTCGCTCACGCTCGTAGCTACGGAAGGAACAAGCCAGGCCGGTCGGGGGCTGCCTTCGGACCGTCAGGACGCCACCCCAAAGAAAAGACGCGACTCCGGGGCCAGGATGGTTCTTTTTGGGCGAACCCCAGCATGACAATACCCCTGAAAGTAAGAATCGGCGCCGTCGCGTGGGGCGCCTTCGTGTTGTTATATGTTTCGGAATTGCCGGATGTCCGCTGGACCGGCGCCCTGCTGCTCCTCTCGGCATTGGTGCTGATGCCGATGACCTGGTGCCTGGCGCGGGATCTCGACGACACCGGCTGGGCCGCCCGGCTCTGGCGGTTCGACCTGCAGCTGCAATTGCCGGCGGCCCTGCTGCTGATCCCGGCGTTCTGGCTGCCGGTGGGGAAATGGGCGTTGTTGTGCGCCCTGCCTTGGGCGCTCGTATTGGGCGTGATGGCGGTGGATGGGATCATCCGCATCCGCCGTCACGGTTTCGCGCCGTTGGGTCCATTGTGCCGGGACGTCGGATTGCTCTATGCCTCGGTGGGTGGCCTGTGCCTGCTGGCCGAAAGGGCCGGATGGGAACCGCTGGGGCTGACCTCGGCGACGCTTGCCCACCAGGCGGTTCATTTCCATTACTTTGGTTTCGTGCTTCCGGTGGTGGCCGGGCTGGCCCAGAGCCGGCGGCCGGAGTGTCCCATCAGCGCCCTTTCCACCTGGCTGGTGATTCTCGGAGTCCCGCTGGTGGCGATCACCTCATTGGTCACGAAGTTCGGGGGAACGGAAATCTTTCAATCCCTTGCGACCTGGCTGCTCGTGGCCGGCGGCTGCGGGGTTGCCTGGCAACATCTCATGCTCGTGATCGAGGAGAAGAAGGTGCACCCGCTCGCCCGCGGACTGTGGCTGGTTGCCGGCGTTTCGCTGGCGGGCGGCATGCTGCTCGCCGGGTTGCATGCGTCGCGACTGGTTATGCCTCCGCTGCCCTGGCTCGATCTACCGTGGATGCTGGCCCTGCACGGCACGCTCAATGCGCTGGGTTTCTCCCTTGCCGCCGTTCTCGCCTGGTGCCGGGCGGGCAGGGGATGCTGTTGCGGTCGGACATAGTTTGTTAACATATCTGCCGCAAAGGTCTCAAAAAGGACGCGGAGGCGGCTTGAAGAGGAGGCTGCAGCGGGAGGTAAGAGAGATGGCTGCCTCAGCCGTAACGATATTGTCGGCGAGGAGGCAGGGAGCTTGCTCCCGCTTTGAATGCGCCAGCAAGCTGGCGGCCTACCGGAAGCACTTTTGTGGTTTCACCGGCATCTAGGCAGTTCAGTGCCGGCTGCTTCGTTCCTCAGATTTCCGCCAGCGCGTTGGCCGTGTTGAGATGTTCCGCGCCGGTGTACTTCTGCGATTGTTCGTCGGCGTGGTAGCTGGAGCGGACCATGGCGCCGCTTTCGACGACGCCGATGCCCAGGCCCAGGCCGAACTGTTTCCAATGGGCGAACTCGTCCGGATGCGCGAAGCGCTCGACCGGCAGGTGCTGCGGGGTGGGCTGCAAATACTGGCCGATGGTGAGGATGTCGGTCCGGTCCGAGGCCACGTCGCGCAAGGTCTGCTCGATTTCCTCCGGCTTTTCCCCGAGGCCCAGCATGATGCCGGTCTTGGTGGTGAAGCCGCGGCCCTTGGCGTGGCGGAGGACGGAGCGGCTGCGGTCGTAGCGGGCCTGCACGCGCACGGGCCGTTGCAGGCGTTCCACGGTTTCCAGGTTGTGGTTGAAGATGTCGGGCCTGGCGTCGAGCACGGTGTCGAGGTCGTGCAGGCGGCCCTTCCAGTCGGGCGTGAGCACCTCGATGGCGGTCTGCGGGCTGCGATGGCGGATGGCGCGGATCGTGGCGGCCCAGACGCTCGCGCCGCCGTCGGCGAGTTCGTCGCGGGCGACGGAGGTGATGACGCAATGTTTGAGGCCCATGGTGGCGACCGCCTCGGCTACGCGGGCGGGTTCGCCGAGATCAAGTTCGGTGGGTCGGCCGGTCTGGATCGCGCAGAAGTTGCAGGAGCGCGTGCAGATGTTGCCGAGGATCATGACCGTGGCGGTGCCGCGGGACCAGCATTCGCCGAGGTTGGGGCATTGGGCGCTCTGGCAGACGGTGTGGAGCTTGTGGCCGTCCACCAGCGAGCGCACGGCGGCATAGCCGGGGCCGGAGGGCAGCTTGGCACGGAGCCAGGAAGGTTTGCGCAAGGCGGTCATGAAGGCTTGATGGCCGCAAAAAGGCACACAAAGCGCAAAAAGAAAAGCATCAGCCCTTCCGCGTAATTGCAGGTCTCACCGCGGCGATGGAATTCCACCGACCGGGTTGTTGCCGTCCGGCCAACGGGTTCCGCCGGCCCGGCTTTGATCTTGGAACCAACAAACCCGGAGCCTGACATATTATTGCCTGTTCAACTCACACCGCGCCCGCCTAACTGTCCCGGAATAATCTCATGAATACCTGCTCAATTCACTCTCGCTGGTGGCGGTTTGTCCTCGTGCTGGTGGCTATGCCACTGGCCGTAAGCGCGTCTGATGTGCGCGCCTGGGTGCTGTTGAGACAGAATGCGGATGCGTCGGAGACGATCCTTTCCACGGATTCGATGGAAATGAGATCCCTGACAAAATTCGGCTGGCAGGTCAGTGCCACGGGCAACCTGACCACCAATGGCGGCGCGAAGAAGGTCCTGGTTACGCGGATGCTGTCCACTTCACCGGTGGTTTCCCGCCGTCTGGTCCTGGATCCCGAGGAAGTGGCCGCCAATCTCAAGGCCGGTTACGTGACCGAAGGAGCCATGGGCTATGCCTCGACGGTTGCATTGCCCGGAGCAATTGTGGTGCGGCGTTTTCGCAAGGCTGACCGTGAAATCTGGGTGTCGGCGCCCGAACTGCAGTCCTGGGCCGAAGGCAGTGGTTGGAAAAGCGACGGCGCGGCCTTCTGGCTGTTTCCGGAGCGCTGAGGCGGGCTCGAGTAGGAGCGCGACCGCCCTCGGTCGCAATCTCGCGATTGCGTGAGATGGTATGCAAGAAACCTGAGGTCTACGTATTGCTTTGATCAATTCCAGCGGTTCGCGGCTCGGCGAGGACGCCTCGCCCTACCTTGGGTGCAGGCTATCTGGCGTTTGGTCATGATCGCGCTTGGCGGGATCGTTCGTTGAGGAAACGCGGCCAGAGCGCGTTGAATTCCCGGGCGAGGACGGTTTTCACTTCCGCAAGATCAAGCGCGTGTCCCAGTTCCGCCTGCAATGAGGTCACGGTGCCGTCGCTGGCGCTGATGCCGCAGGGCACGATGCCTTGGAAATGCGCGAGGTTGGCGTTCACGTTGAGCGCGAAGCCGTGGTAGGCGACCCAGCGTTTCACGGCGACGCCGATGGCGGCGACTTTGCGCCGGCCGAGCCAGATGCCGGTGAGACCTTCGCGCCGGCTGGCGGCCAGACCGAGCGCGCCGACGCTGTTGATCAGCACCTGCTCGAGGAATCTCAGGTAGGCGTGCAGGTCCTTGCGCACGGTCAGGGAGACGATGGGGTACCCGACGATCTGGCCGGGGCCGTGATAGGTGATGTCGCCGCCGCGGTTGGTTCTGGCCACCGTGACTCCCTCCCGGGTGAGGCGTGCGGCATTCCAGACCAGATGGGTGTCCGCACCGCTCCGCAGGCCCAGGGTGAACACCGGTTCGTGCTCGGTGAAGACGAGCGTATCCCCGATCCCGCCGGCAATGCGCTGCGCCACCATTTCCTCCTGCCGGCGCTGCGCCTCCGCGTAGGCCGTGCGACCCCAGTCGGCAGTGGCGACCGGACGGGCGAGGGTGGTGGCAGGTGCAGCCATGACAAAAACCATCGCGCGAATCGCTCCGGCTGCAACCCTCGGGTGGAGCATGATAATGCACCGTCGGTAGCGCCCGGCCTCCGGACGGGCGGTTCGGGATGCGTCTGCCATTCACGGCCCGTCCGGAGGCCGGGCCCTACCGACGGGGTCTTTGCGCCGAATGTTCACGCAGCTTCGGCTTGGCGTCGCCGGTGCATCCGCTAGTGCACAGGGCGTGTCCATCCCCGTTCCCCTCTCTGATGTCCGGCCGGCCGGTGAGTTGCTGCGCCGCGCCGAACTGAATTTCCGCCGGCTCCACGACGCCGAGTTTCAATTCGATGCGATGATGATCGCCTTCACGGCGAAGGAGGCCCCGGGCGACTGGGTGGGGCGCTGCCTGCTCGCGCTCACCGAGTATGCCCGCCTGCTCGGCCGCGAGGCGCCGCATCTCGCGGAGATCGTGACCCGCCTGCCGGAGGCGTTCAACGCCCGCGGCTACATTGGCGAAATCCACCCGCCCGGCACCGCGGATGAGAACCAGATCGGCGGACACAACGCCCTGCTGCGCGGCCTCTGCGAATACCACCGCTGGCGGCCCGATGAGCGCGTCCGGGGCATGATCCGCACGATCATCACCAATCTCATGCTGCCGACCCGGCCCCTCTGGGCGCAGTACCCCGAACAGCCGGCGCAAGAATTGCGCGACAACCAACTCGTGGGCCTGACCGTGCGGCGCGCCACCGGCGCCTGGCGCGGATTGTCCACCGACATCGGCGTGGGTTTCTTCACCCTGGACAGCCTGACCCAGGCTTATGCCGTTGAGCCGGTGCCGGGTCTGCGCGAGCTGATCGAGACCATGATCGCCCGCTATGCGCGGTTCGATCCCGTGGCGCACAGTGCCCAGACCCATTCCACGCTGAGCACGCTCCGCGGCATTCTGCGCTGGTGGCGCGACGTGGACCCGCGGCCGGATTACCTCGAACTCGTCCGCACGCGCCACCGGCTTTACCGCGAGCTCGCCGAGACCGAGAGCCATGCCAATTACAACTGGTTCGGCCGGCCCGACTGGACCGAACCCTGCGCCATCGTGGATGCCTTCCTGCTGGTCGTGCAGCTCTGGTCGGCCACGGGCGAGGCTGAATACCTCGACGAAGCCCACCGGATCTTTTTCAACGCCCTCGGCCACGCGCAGCGGCCCAACGGCGGTTACGGCTGCGACCTTTGCACCGGCGCGCGCGGGCTGCTCTTCGCGGCGCCGCACGAGTTTTTCGAGGCGCCGTGGTGCTGCTCGATGCGCGGCGCGGAGGGCCTCGCCCGGGCGGCGCAATTCGGCTGGTTCACCGAGGCGGAGTCGCTGACGCTGCCGTTCTATTTCGGCGGCACGGCGCGGCTGGACTTTCCGGACGGTCGGGTGGAGATCGCGCAGCAGAGCGAATACCCGCTCGAAGGCCGGGTGGAGTTGAAGATGGCCGCATCCACGCTGACCCGGCCCAAGACCCTGCGGTTTTACGTCCCGACCGGGTGTGCCGTGAAACCCTTCCGGCTCAGGCACAACGGGACGCCGGTCGCGGTGCGGACCGAGGGACGGTTCGCCTGCGCCACGCTGAACCTGCGGACGGGCGACGTGGTGGCCGCGCAGTTCCCGATCGAACTCGTGGCGGCGCCGTTGCAAAACCCCGGCCGGCAACCGGGCCATCATCGTTTCAGCCACGGACCCCTGCTGCTCGGCCACGCCGGGGAGGAGGCGGTCGCGCTCCCGGCGGGCAACGTCTTTACGCCGCTCGGGGCGGCCCGCTACCAATGCGCCGCCACCGGACGCACCCTTGCACCTTTGCCCGCGCTCATTGAGCTTACCGAAGCCGCCGCCAAGGCGGTGCGCACCCAGATCGTGTTTGCCGACTGAATTACCATGACCCCCAATCCCATGCAGAATCTCCTCGGGCAGCTGCCCTTCCAGACCGGCGCGGTGACGCGCATGATCAACGCGGAAAATCCCACCGGCGAGAAGGGCGGGGGCGCGAAGTGGGAGCCGAAGCCCGATGACCCGATGGTGCCGCACAGCGGCCCGGCCCAGCACCTCGGTCGCGGCTGGAAGGTGCGGCCCTTCATCAGCCTCAAGGCCGGCGAAACCACGGCCCTCGCCGACATCAAGGGCCCCGGTTGCATCAACCAGATGTGGATCACCGCCAGCGCGGACGAGTTCCGGACGCTGGTCCTGCGCATGTATTGGGACAACGAAACGGCACCGTCGGTCGAGGTGCCACTCGGCGATTTCTTCGCGATGGGCTTCGACACCCAGCCGCACACCGTCACGTCGCTGCCCGTGGTCGTCGCCCCGCATCGCGGCTGCAGTTGCTACTGGCAGATGCCCTTCCGGTCGCACGCACGAATCACGCTGACCAACGACAACAAGACCGATGTGCGCATCATCGCGTACAAGGTCATGTACAAGCTGCACGAGGTGCCCGCCGAAGCGGCGTATTTCCACGCGCAGTGGCGGCGCAGCCTGACGCAGCGCGAGCATCCCGAGCACACCATCCTCGACGGCGTGAAGGGCCGCGGGCTCTACGTCGGCACCTACCTGGCGTGGACGGCGCTCTCGCGCGGCTGGTGGGGCGAGGGCGAGGTGAAGTTCTATCTCGATGGCGACGGCGAGTTTCCGACCATCTGCGACAACGGCACGGAGGACTACTTCAGCGGCGCCTGGGGTTTCTTCAAGGACCCGAAGAAGGATCCGGTGGAAGAGGTGTTTAACACCCCCTTCGTCGGCATGCCGCTGGCCCACACCCGCAGCGCCGATGGTCCGCGCTATTTCGGTCTCTACCGCTGGCACGTGCTCGACAGCATCGGCTTTGAAAAGGACCTGCGCGTCACCGTGCAGACGCTCGGCTGGTGGCCCGGGCACATCTATCAACCCCTGAGCGATGATGTCGCCTCGACGGCCTTCTGGTACCAGAGCGAACCGCACACGGCGTTCCCGAAATTCCCGACCCTCAACGAACGCTGGCAGCGTTGAGCGGCGGAATTTTTAACCACGGATTGCACGGATTACACGGATATACAATGGCCACAAAAGGCACAAAAAGCTCAGGAATAACCGGAATGAATTCTGTGCCTTATGAGCCTTTTGTGGCCATTCCCTTGGTTTGTATCCGTGGCATCCGTGCAATCCGTGGTTAAAAATATCATCCCATGAATTTCGAGAACATGGATTACAAGTGCTACCGCGACGCCATTGCGCGCCAGCGGAAGCACCAGGAGGACTGGCTCAAGGTCGGCTATGCGCCGCTTGGTTTTTACCTCAAGGATTTCTGCCTGCACGAGGTGGATGGCACCTGGCACCTGTACCACATCGCCGGCACGCCGGGCGTGAGCTGCTGCCTGCCGGGCAACGAGGTTTTTTTCGGTCACGCCACGACCAGGGATTTCATCACGTGGGAGACGCAGGAAGCGTGCTTCTTCATCAATACCCGCGGCTGGGACCACGGTCATGTCTTTGCCCCCTATGTGATTTCGCACGGCGGCCGGCACTGGATGTTCTACACCGGCGTGGCGGCCGACAACACGCAGCGCATCGGCGTGGCGACCTCCACCGACCTGTTCCACTGGGAGCGCGCCGGCGACCGGCCGGTGATCCGGCCCGAGGAGTATGGCTGGGCCTTCTGTCCGACCACCGGCGGTGCGGCCTGCCGCGATGCGCACGTGATCGCGCATGACGGCCGTTTCCAGATGTATTACACGGCGGTGAAAAAGGACGGCAACGGCTGCGTGGCGCGGGCTTCATCCACCGATCTGCTCGACTGGCGCGACGAGGGCGTCGCCTATGGTTTCAACGCCTGGAACCAGTGCGAATCCAGCAACGTGCAGCATATGGACGATGGCCGCTGGCGGCTGTTCTTCGGCGGTCACCATGCGTGGAGCCATGTGGATTCGGACAATCCTTTCCGCTGGCCCGATGTGACCCCGACCAAAATCCGCGATGACATCACCGCGATGGAGGTCATCCGCCGGCAGGGCGACCGCTGGCTCGTGGCGTACTTTGGCCTGCGGTACTACCGTCTGCTCGTCGGCGTGCTCGACTGGTCGGCAGCGGAGCCGACGATTGTGCAGGTGACGAAACCGGATGACCTGCGCGCGTTTGGACTGTGATGCCAAACGCCGATAACATTTGGACTTGCTGGTAGCCACGCGGCTGAGCGAGTGGGGTTTTGGCGTACGCAGCGTGTGATCCACTCACTCACGCTCGTGGCTACCACTGATGCTTAAGTTCAATATTCCAAGGTCCGTTGGTTTTATGCCGCTGGTGACAAAGGGCGCTGATCGATTCCTTGGACAAAGCCCCAGGCTGTGATGGCGGCGCGGCGTCGGCGCTGGCTGCTCCACGTTCGATGGCGGGCACAGGGACGTGCCCGCCCACCTGCATGGCATGATCACCCAAAGGCGGAGGAGATGACTTGAGCGACGCACCGCCAGTCGCCAGCGTTTGCCGATGATTCGGAAATTCGGAGGGGGATTGTTTTTCGCGGCGGTTTGGGTCCTCGCCTTGGCGGCCGGTGCGAGGGCGGCGGAAAAACCTTCGGATCCCGTGGTCTCGGGTCCGGTCGCGGTCGACCAGCCGCCGCGGTTCATCAAGCAGGTGCAGCCCCAGTACCCCCTGGAAATGAGGCGGGCGGGGTTGACCGGGCAGGTGTTGGTCGAGTTCGTCGTGGACAAGAACGGCAATGTGCGGAACCCGTACACGATCCAATCCAGCAACCCATGGTTCGAGCGGGCCGCGCTGACCGCGATTGTGCAATGGAAGTTTGCGCCCGGGCTCAAGGCCGGCCGGCCCGTGAATACCGGCAGGGTCAGGCAATTGATCAGTTTTCAAATGACGGAAGGAGAAACCGAAGGCGGTCTTTGGCAGGTCTCGAAGGGCAACAACCACGAAAAACTGCCCGTTGAATTCCATTGGGCGGAGGCCCCGGTGCCGGTGCACACCACCTTCACGGTGTATCCCTTCGAGCTGCTGCAGGCGCGCACCAAGGGCAAGGCGAGCATCGGGTACATCGTGGGCACCGACGGCCGGGTGATCCGGGCGGAGGTGACGGAGGCCACCACGCCGGAAATGGGCCTGGCCATGCTGGCGATGATCGAGACCTGGAAATTCGAGCCGGCCCGCTGGGCTGACGGCACGCCCTGCATGGCGATGCTGGGCATGACGCAGAAGTTTGATCCTTCGGGCGAAGGTTACGTGCCGGTCAGCGGCACGGCCAAGGCCATCCTCCGCGACCTCGCCAAGCGTCCCGAGAAAATCTGCAAGTTCGACGATCTGGACCAGCCGCCGAATCCACGGACCTGCCGTTCGCCGGTCTTCCCCACGGTTCTGCGGCAAACGGGTCAGCCGGGAGTCGCCGAGATCGAATTCTTTATCGATGAAAACGGCGATGCGCAGCTGCCGCGCATCGTCTCAGCCTCGGAACCGGCCTTCGGCTACGCCGCGGCCCAGGCCGTGGCGACGTGGCGGTTCGACAGTCCGCTGAAGGCCGGCAAGAAGGTCGTCACCAAGGTGCGGATCCCGGTCAATTTCACCCTGAAGTGAGGCATCGAAAACAGGGCAGGTCTTTGACCTGCCCTGGAACGCCGCACCGCGATTAACGCACCAGAAGGCGGGTCAGAGACCCGCCCGGCCTTCAGCCTCAGACGGCCGGCGCGTCCGCCAGGGACTTGCCGTGGAAACGGTCCATCCAGACGGCGATCACCGCATCGCCCGTGACATTGGTCGCGGTGCCGAAGCTGTCCTGCGCCAGATAGAGGGCGATCATCAGGGCGACCTGAGTCTCGTTGAACCCGAGCATGGAGGTCAGCAATCCGAGCGACGACATGACCGCGCCGCCGGGAGCGCCGGGGGCGGCCACCATGATGATGCCGAGCATCAGAATGAAGGGAAACATCGCGCCGAGCGTGGGCATGCCGCCGCCCGGGGTCATCAGCATGACCGCGGTCGAGCAGGTCACGAGGGTGATGGTCGAGCCGGAGAGATGGATGTTGGCGCAGAGCGGAATCACGAAGTTGGCGATGGGGTGGCTGATGCCGGCGGCCTTCACCGAGCGGAGCGTCACGGGAATGGTGGCGGCGCTCGACATCGTGCCGAGGGCGGTGAAATACGCCGGGAGCATGTGGCGGATGAGCTCGAGCGGAGAGCGGCGGTTGAGCAGGCCGGTGGTGATGAAGAGCGCGCTCAGCCATGCCCAGTGCATGATCACCACCAACAGCAGCACGAGGCCGAAGGCCCGCAGGGTCTGGAACACGCTGCCGTCGGCGGCCATCGCGGCGAACACGCCGGCGATGTAAAGCGGCAGCAGCGGGATGATGACCCGGCTGAGCAGCCGCTCGATGATGCTGCAGCCATCAACAAAGAAGGCCCGGAGGGTGGCGCTGCGCTGCGTGCTGATGCCGATGCCGAAGACGAAGGCCGCGACCAGCGCGCTGATCACGCCCAGGAGCGGCGGTATCTCCAGCTTGAAGAAGGCCAGGAGCGTGGCGCTCTCACGGCCCGCCTCACCGGCCGCGGGGGCCAGCAGGGGCAGGGCCGCGCTCGCGATGAGGAAGGCGAGCACGCCGGCCGTGATCGTGGAGCCGTAGGCGAAGCCGATGGTGCGGCCGAGCAGCTTGCCCGAGTCCCGGGGCAGGCTCGCGATGCCCTCGGTGATGTAGAAGAGAATGATGAGCGGGATGGTGAACTTGATCAGCTGTCCGATCAGTTCATGCACCGTGAGCAGGGTGCGTACGGCCCATTCGGGCGCGTAGAAGCCAATGAGCAGACCGGCGAGCATGCCGGCCACGAGCTTGAGGATGATTTTCATGGATAAGGGGGCGGGCTCAAACGAGCCAGAGAGTGGCAAGGCCGCAGGCGGCCGTGGCGCCCAGCACCAGCGCGACTTCGCGCCGCAGGACCGCCGAGCCGAGGCTGATGGCCAGACCGGCCTTGAGGATGGAGTTGCCCACGGCGGCGACAATCACCGCCTTGGTGGCGAGCAGCAGCGGCACCTGGCCGGTGGTCTGGCTGCCGGCCATCGAGAGCGAAATCGCGTCCATATCGGTGAGACCCGAGACAAAGCTCAACGGGAGCAGGCCGCTTTGCAGCAGATCGAGCTGGGTGGCGGCTTTGACCAGGAGCCCGATGAGGGCGTACAGCAGGGCGAACTTGATCGCCGTGAACAGGCTCAGCGGATTGGTGAGGCTGGGAGCCTCGACCGAACCGGCGGCCGGCCGGCGGGCGAACCACCGCCACAGACCGTAGCAGATCGCGGGCAGCATCATCAGCGCCAGCGGGGCAATCAGGGTCAGGGCGAGGTCAGGGTTCAGCACGCCCACCGTGATGACGACCCGGGGCAGCATCACGCTGCAGGCGGTGACGACGGCCAGGGCATAATGGGCGGACAGCGCCGGCTCCACCTTGCTGCGGCGGGCGAAGGCGAGGGTGGAGGCCGTGCTGGAAGCCAGGCCGCCGAGGAGACTGGTCAGCAGGATGCCGGCCCGGGCTCCGAGCATGCGCATGGCGATGTAGCCGACGAAGCCCAGCCCGGAAATGAGGATCACCATCAGCCAGGTGGAGAAGGGATTGAACGCGTCGAAGGGCCCGAAGTTGCGATCCGGCACCAGCGGCAGGATGACGCCGGTGATGGCGACGAATTGCAGCGTGGCCCGGATGTCCTCGATCTTGAAGGCGCGGGTCCAGGCATGCAGGGGCTGTTTCAGGCCCAGCATGACCATGGTCGTGGCCGCAACCAGCACGGCCGACTGCCGGTAACCCCAGTAGACCAGCGCGCCGACCAGGAGGGTGAGCAGGGCGGAGGCAAACGTGGTGCCGCCGGTGTGCTGGGTCGGCGGCACGCGGTGCAGCGACGCGAGTTGCTGCAGCCCGACGAGGGCGATGACGACGGCCAGCAGGGCCGGGGCGTGCTTTTCGCCCAGGAACGCCGCGATGGCGCCCAGCATGGCCCAGAAGGTGTAGGTGCGCACGCCGCCCAGGTCGATCTCGCCGCCGGGGGAGGACTGGTCGCTGCTCCATTGCCGGATGAGCCCGACGAGGGCGCCGAGACAGGCGCTCACGATGATGGCGGTGAGAATGGGCGGCACGACGTCTCGCAGCCTTGGCGGCAACAGTCCCGGCGGCAAGCGATTCCATGGCATAGAGGCTGTCGCTGAAATGTAGGGCGGGGATTCCGATCCCCGCCTGGTCTTGGCGGTTCAGTAACTACGAGCGTGAGCGAGTGGAGTTTTGGCGTACGCAGCATCTGATCCACTCGCTCACGCTCGTAGCTACAATTCAAACAAAGGCGGGGTTCGGAGACCCCGCCCTACATTCCGATCAGGACATCCCCGGCCCCTCTCGCAGATTCCATTTGCGCCGCGCCCGGGGGCGTGGCTAATTCCACCCCTTTTCATGAGCGAAAACCCATCCGATATCTCCCACGACCAGCATGCCGTGCGGCTGTCCAAGCTGCAGGAATTGCGCGCCGCGGGGCAGGACCCGTTCCGGGCTGGCGTGGTCCAGTCCCATTTCTCCGGTGATGCGCTCAAAGCCTACGTGGACGGCCAGGACAACGCCGTCACGGTCTCGGTTGCCGGCCGGCTCGTCACCATCCGCGACATGGGCAAGAGCCAGTTCGTGAAGATCTTCGACCAGCAGGGGCAGATCCAGCTCTACGTGAAAAAGGACGTGGTCGGCGAGGAGGCCTACACCGCCTTCAAGAAGCTCGACCTCGGCGACATCATCGGCGCCACCGGCACCCTCTTCAAGACGAAGACCGGCGAGGTCACCGTGCGCGTGGAGCGCTACACCCTGGTCTCGAAGGCCCTCCGGCCGCTGCCCGAGAAGTGGCACGGCCTCAGCGATCCCGAGCAGGTTTACCGCCAGCGCTACCTCGACCTCATCGTCAACGAGGAGTCCCGCAACCGCCTGCGCCTGCGCGCGCGCATCGTGACGCACATCCGCCGCTTCCTTGAGGACCAGCAGTTCATCGAGGTCGAGACCCCCGTGCTGCAAAACATCGCCGGCGGCGCCGCCGCCCGGCCGTTCACGACGCACCACAACGCGCTCAACGTGGATTTCGTCCTGCGCATCTCCCTTGAGCTCTATCTCAAGCGCCTGCTCGTGGCGGGTTACGACCGCGTCTTCGAGATCGGCCGCAACTTCCGCAACGAGGGCATCTCGCGCCGGCACAATCCCGAGTTCACCATGCTCGAGGTCTACCAGGCCTACAGCGATTACCGCGGCATGATGGTCCTCATCAAGAACCTGCTCACCACGCTCTGCCTCGACGTCCTGGGCACGAGCGAGATCAGGCATGCGGCCAGCGGCGAGATGATCAATTTCGGCGGGCCTTGGCGCGAGGTGAAGTACAAGGACCTCATCCGCGAGGTCACGGGCGACGCCGATTGGTTCGGGCGCAGCAAGGCCGAAAAGGCGGCCGGGGCGGAAAAGCTCGGGCTCTACGTTGATCCCAAGTGGGAGGAGTTCGAGATCACCAACGAGATCTTTTCCAAGAAGATCGAGCCGACCCTCATCCAGCCGACCTTTGTCACGCACCTGCCCAGGGAGCTCTGCCCGCTGGCGAAGATCACCCTCGATGATCCCACGACCATCGATGTCTTCGAACTGTGCATCGGCGGCATGGAGATCGCGCCGGCCTATTCGGAGCAGAACGATCCCGCCGTGCAGCGCCAGATGTTCGAGGCCCAGTCCGGCGGCGACCAGCAGGCCATTGACCAGGACTTCCTGCTCGCGCTCGAGCACGGCATGCCGCCGGCCGGCGGCATGGGCGTCGGCATCGACCGCCTGTGCATCCTGCTCACCGGCGCCGAAAGCATCCGCGACGTGATCCTCTTCCCGCAGCTGCGCCCCGGCGGAGGCGCCTGATTTCGGAATGCGGATTGCGGATACCGGCGAGGATTGTTCTTCTTGCCTTGGTGTTTTTGAACTTTCCGCCATCCGCCATCTAAAATCCGCAATCTGCCGATGCCCTGGTATCTCTACCTCGCCCTGAAGCAGCTCTTCCCGTCGGGGCGGCGGTATCCGTTTTTCACGCTCATCTCGATTCTGGGCGTGGCGCTCGGCGTGGCCCTGCTGGTGATTTCCATCAGCGTGATGGGCGGGTTCGGCCACGAGATCCGCCGGATGATCGTGGACACCCAGGGCGAGGTGCAGGTGAAGGCGCGCGGCTTCATCCAGGAGCCCGCCGCCCTGCAATCCCTCCTGGCCCGCGTCCCCGGCGTCGCCGCCACCACGGCCTATGCCGAGGGCGTGGCCATGCTGGAGCACGACCGCAAGCCGGCCTTCCCCGCCGTGCAGGGCATCGATCTCAACCACGTCAACGACGTCATCCCGCTCCGCCGCTTCGTGCGCCTGGGTTCGCTGGACAACCTTGACGACGATTCGGTCATCCTCAGTTCGCAGCTTGCGATCTCGCTCGGCGCCCGCCTCGGCAGCATGGTCGAGCTCTATTCGCCGCTCCTGCTGGAGAAGTTGAAGAACGACGAGGTGATGCTGCCGCGCGAGCTGACCGTGGTCGGCATCTTCGAGGTCGGCCACCAGCAGCTCGACAGCTCGGTGGTGATCGTGACCCTGCGCACCATGCAGGATCTCTACGGCCTCGGCCGCGGCGTGCACGGCGTCAACGTGAAGATCGCCGAGGGCGAGGACCCCGACCGCGTGGCGCGGCGGATCAACGAGGCCCTGCCGCCCGACGGCAACGTCGAGGCGCGGTCATGGATCGACGCCAACCAGGACTTCCTCTTCGTGCTGCAGCTCGAGAAGAACATGATCTTCTTCCTGCTCACGTTCATCATCATTGTCGCGGCGTTTTCGGTCGCGAGTTCGCTGCTGATCGCCGTCGTGCGCAAGACCCGCGAGATCGGCCTGCTTGGCGCCCTCGGCGGCAAGCCGCGCCAGGTGGCGGCCTGCTTCTGCTTCCAGGGTTTCTTCATCGGCGTGGCCGGCACCGTGGTGGGCCTGGTCCTGGGCTTCACCATGCTGCATTTCCGCAACGACATGATCCGCGTCTTCACCCAGCTGACCGGCAGCGAGGAGGTGCTGACGCGCTTCTACCAGTTCAGCCGGCTGCCGGCTTACACCGCGCCCACCGACATCGCGCTGATCATCGCGTGCACCATCGTGATCTCCACCCTGGCCGGCCTGCTCCCCGCCTGGCGCGCGGCACGGCTCAAGCCGGTGGAAGCGCTGCGCAGCGAGTGAGCTCGCGCGAACACTCGACCAACGCTTAACTTTCAACGCTTAACGAACAACCATGATGCGGAACCACCTCCTGGGACTTGAGCGTTAAGCGTTCAGCGTTAGGCGTTGAGCGTTCCCGGCCGTGGCCGCACCGGTCCTGACGGCGCGGAATCTAACGAAAACCTACCTCAGCGGCATCTCGCAGCGGCTGCAGGTTCTGCGCGACGTTTCACTCACGGTCGCCGCCGGCGAGAGCGTGTCCATCCGCGGCGAGTCGGGGTCGGGCAAATCCACCCTGATCAACCTGCTGGCCGGGCTCGATGCGCCGGACGCGGGCACCCTGGATTGGGGCGGATCGCCGGCGTCCGTGGATCGTCGGGCGGACTACCTTGGGATCGTGTTTCAGTCGTTCTACCTGATTCCGGAGATGGATGCCCTGGCCAATGTGCTCATGGCCGCGCGCATCCGCGGCCCGATCGGGTCGGCTGAACGCGCCCGCGCGCGCGACCTGCTCGGCAAGGTCGGCCTGGGCGAGCGGGCGACGCACCTGCCGTCACAGCTTTCCGGCGGCGAGCGCCAGCGCGTGGCCCTGGCGCGGGCGCTGATGAACGGACCGAAACTCGTCCTGGCCGACGAGCCCACCGGCAATCTCGACGAGCACACCGGCGATGCCGTGATCGAACTGCTGCTCAGCCTGTGCCGCGACACGCGCACCGCCTTGGTACTGGTCACGCACAACGCCGCGCACGCGGCGAAATGCGACCGCCCGTTGAATCTGCACGAAGGCGTGCTGGGTTAAGTGCAAGGACGCGAAGACGCCAGGGTCGGAGGAAGGGCCTGGGCGAGTGTGAACAACCGTAGGCAGCCCGCTGGCGGGCGCGGCTTGAGCTCTGCCAAAAGGTAGGAGCCTGCTCGCAGGCGATGTTCGTTGCAGGGGCACAGCTTGACTGCGCCCGTTTGATTGGCGTTGGCGACATGAACGGGCGCACACGAGGTGCGCCCCTACATTCCAAACCATCGCCTGCAAGCAGGCTCCGACCTCCCTGAACAATGCGAACGATTGTGCGGCAAACCGGACAGACTTTACCCAGACACAACACCGGAAGGATTTGTCCGTGGCATTTCCCGTGATCTGTACTCGGCAAATGTTTTCCCGCGGATAACGCGGATAGTCGCGGATAATACCTCCGGCATCCGCGTTAATCCGCGTGATCCGCGGCAATGACTTTTCAGCACGACGACCTCCGCCACTGAGGGAGCCTCACTAATCCTAGTGGCGTATTTGGTTACGCGGCCGGCCTTTATGCTTGTCGCTGGCTTGGGTTCTTCGCTTTTTTTGCCAGCCTTCCGCATTTCCCCAAGCGCAAGGCGTTATCAATGAGCACAAATACACAGCCAATTCCGGCGCCTGAGAGATTCAAGGTCTACCTGCCGGTACCGAATGCGCCTGCGTGCGTCGCGCCTGTTTCGCCGCAGGAGGTCGACGACTATATCGCCCAGCTCGGCGAGTTTATCAACCGGCGCAACGCCTGGTTTATTGATGCTTCAACGCGTCAGGAAATCGAAAGGACTCTCCTCGCACGCTGAGCCTGATGCGCGCTCCGGCGCCATCGCCTCCATTGTGTCGCCCTCGGCGACGCCCCGCATTCCTATGTCCCATTCCACTGCCACGTCTCCAATTCCGTCGCTCAATGCCGGTCAGATGCTGGCGCATGGACTGGACAAGTGGAATGCCCAGCCGGGTGAGTTGTGGAACATCCGCGCCGAATGGGATGCCGATGCGTGGACGAGGCACTTGCAGATGGAGGGGCAGATCTTCAATGGGGCCCGGCTGTTGGGTCAGCCGGGTCCGTTCAAGCGGATCGGTGCCTTCGCCGCCTTGAACCAGTATTGGCCGGGTTTTCGATTGCAGCACGCCGGCAATGGCGCGGCCCTGGCTCCGGACGCCATGGCCCTGTGGGTGCCCCGCGTCACGCTCTGGCTGATCCCCTTTTATGCCCGCAGCCTGATCATGGCCGGGGCCAAATTTCAGCTGCAGGTGGCCTGTCCGACCGCGCATTTTCAAGCCGACCTGCTCTGTTACCTGCGCAGCCTTTATCACGTGCTGGACCGGCACCCGGCATACAAGCATGAGATGGGCATCCTGACCGAGCGAATCCTCACCTTGGGGCTGATCTTCGAGGCGGCCACCTATGCCACGACCAGTGGAATGGAACCGCTGCGCAGCTTCACCGAGGGTGCCGGTCCGTGCCTGGCTGCTGGCAACGATGAATTGCACATCGATCTTGTCTTCAACGAGCCGCGGTTCCTGGACAACGCAGTCGGCCTGGGATTGAACTGACCGCGCGTCGCGTCCCAGCAATCCAGCAACCGCGATAGGCCGGCCTCATTTGGCCCCAAGGATCCGCGCCGGCAGGAACAGCAGTGCCTTCACGAGGGCCAGCAGGGCTTCCATGAGCGTGGCCACGATCCGGAACGGGATCGAGAGCAGCCAGAGGAACGGCCAGGCGATCAAACCAGCAGGGCCAGTGGCCAGCAGAGAGCGAGCAGGATGCCCCAGAGGAGCAGGGTCAGCAGGATTTTCATGGCTAGTACCTCCTATAACCAGGCAGGAAGGGACGGGTTACAGTCGTGGTGCTGCGGTGCCGAACAATTCAATTGAACCACGAATGGACACAGTAAACCACAAGACGGTTACAGTCAGGAGACAGCCCAGCATGTTGGCGTCACTTCGTGTCCATTCGTGGTTTCATACCGAATGGTTTGCCGCGTTTTTAAAATTTAGTCCGCACGAGGTCGAACTCGACCTGCGCCCGCGGCGGCTTGTACGCCGAGTCTTCCGCGAAGAGGTCCTGATGGGCCATCAGGCCGAAGGAGACGGGCATGCGGCCCAGCCTGCCCTCGGCCAGCGGACCGCCGCTTTGCCAGGTGAACTTCGACGGCTCCGGTTCCCTCCGCCGCGGCACGATGGCGGGCAGTTTCGTTTCGGAGACCACCATCTTTTCCAAGGTCACGACGCCGGGTTCAGCGGTTTTCCGACTGCCGGCCGCGATGGTTTCCTGCGTTGAAATCTGGAGCCGGGGCCGGGGTTGAGGCACCGCGCGATCCGGCGCCGGTGCCTCCGCGCCACCCATGGTCCCGGCAGAGAAGGCGGGAGCAGGAGGAGGGTGATGGCGGTGGTTTTCATGATTTACTCCGTTCCCTTGCGATCATTTTGACCGCAAGTTGCTCCATGTCGAGCGCCGGACAATGCACGCTGAGTAAACTGACCTGAGTTCGGAAACTCCAAACCTTGGGGAACGCTGATCTGCGCTAATCTTCGCTAATTGGAAAAGGCATTCCGACTTCAGAATCAGAGATCAGCGTAGATTAGCGCAGATCAGCGTTCCAACGGGGTCGGTTCAGGAATTGTTGCCACGGCAATTGTGGGCGAGAGACTTCACGGATGCCGGTGACGGTGAGCTCATTTCGGCGTGCATTTGATTTCCACCAATTTCGCGATCATCGGGACATCGCGATCGGACTTCACGGGAAAACGGATGCCCCGTCCTCGGCATAGGGCCGCGCCTCCCGGAGCAGTTGCTTGATCCTTGCCGGAATCGAACCGGCCATCGCCAGGGCGCAGGCGCGTTCCCCCAGCACGATCGCCACCGTGATCTCCACGTTGCCCGGTGTGAGGTAGAGGAGCGTCCTTTGCCGGTGTCGCAGCAGGCAGATCCGGCCGAAGGCGGACTTGGACGGTTTCCATTGCAGTTCGAGCGGAGCAAACCGCTCCCTGACGGCAGCGATGATGCCCGTCCACACCGTTTCAGCGGTGCCGAGCACAGTGGCCAGTTCGGCGGCGGAGGGGGCTTTCGCGGTCGCAGGCATGGTATGCCGAGCCATACCGCGAGCATGGTCATGCAGGCAAGGAGCCAATCAATGGGCGTGGCTTCCGGAGAAGCCACGAACTGGGCAGCGCCCGTATTCGATCTGAAATCACCAACGACGTTAGGAGTCGTTCCATCTCAGCCCGGCACCTGCTCAGGGGGTGATCGGGAAAACTGCTGTCGAAACGTCGCTCATCACAGACGTTGAACAGCGCCCGAGCGTCATGCGCGCGGTCATAGGGGTCGCGCCGGAAAACCTTTGCGGCAGCCAAATCGGAAATGCCTTCCTGCTTCATGAAAATGATAATGCCGGCAGCCTCGCGAACTCCCGTCATTCCGGCTTCAATTGCGGCAACCTGCAGAACATATCTGCCTTCAAAGTTTTAACGGGATGACTGCAAACCAGCCGACAGGCAAAACCCAGGTCGAGTTGGGGAGGGAGACTGGAATATCCCGAGCGGAAACTTCATGGTGACGAACTTGTA
>JADJZJ010000045.1 GCA_016715765.1 Opitutaceae bacterium | reverse complement strand
CCTGTGGCGGATATTCTGGAAACACTTGCGCGCTCGCTTGCTAAGAAAGCGACCGACTAGGATTGCGCACCAATTTGCGCACCAAGACGGGGATTCGGACCTAAGTCTAAGTTTACCTATCCCTGCATGCGGCACTACTTCGTTAGCAACGACATCGAGGCAGGGTAGACTTCAAAGCCACACTGCATGTACTACTTCGCCTTTGACACCTCACTGCCGGCACCGTCGACCACGCCGCCATGTCACCATGGCCAATGCTACGAGACCGGTCAGCATGGCATAGGTAGATGGCTCTGGGACTGCGGTGCCAGTTACACTCAGCGCACCAGAGCTGTATAGCGCGGTGGTGTCCCAGGTGAGCCCAGCGGTGAGCGTCGGCAGGGAGACGCTGGCAAAAGTCCCGCCAAGGCTGGTCGCATCAAAGAGATTGAAACTCGTCCCTGTAGTCGGAGAAAAGCCATCAATCAGGTTGACCACGAGATCCCCGCCGAAGGTCAAGGCACCGCCGACCTCGATGCTGTCGTAGCTCACGCCCTCAGTGAGGCCGCCAAGCTCCATGATTAGCTCCGATGTGCTCAGCAGGGTCAGGTTACCCGTTATGGTCAGGAGACCGGGTGAATTTCCCGGGGCGAGCGTACCTCCGGAAGTGAGACTGCCGGTGAAAGCGCCGCCGCCACTGAGAGAACCGGTATTGGTGAGACCGCCGGAAGCACTGAAGTTGCCGATCAGGTCAAGGGTACCGGCATTGGCAAAAGAGGACGTGGTGGCGAAGCTACTGCCTGCGCCTACGGTCAAGGTACCGCTGTTGGTAAACGCGACCGTCGTGCTGAAGACGTTGCCATCGAGCAAGCGCAGGGTCCCTTGGTTGGTCGTGAGAGTCGCGATACTTCCGTAGCTGCCAGTACCATGCAACGTGACATCGGCTTGGTTGACCGTGTAACCGGTAGAATACCATTCCTGCAAGGTGGCGCCATGACGCACGATCCAAGTGCCACCAGTGAGTGTCGTGCCGCTGTGCTGTGCAAGGTTCCGGAAAAGCTGTAACGCCCCCTGCTGGACATCGACCGTGCCAAGATTGGAAAATACGGGGCCATTGTCCGAGTCTCCAAATGTTACGGTGCTGGCGCCGCTCTTGATGAAGGTTCCCTCGTTGATGAAAAGGCCGCCCACCGTCTGTCCGTCAAAGGTCCCAAAGATCCCATCAGACACCGAATTCCAAGTGCCGCGGTTAGTGATGGTGGTATTGGCATTCAGTCCCAGATGGGCGGCATTGTGATTCACGACACCCTCGTTGACGAAGGACCGGTCGTAGAGTCGGTTGATGGTGTTGTAATGACTGTTGAAGTTCCAGACCCCATCACTCGCGATGGTGGTGGTTCCGGTGGTCGCGAGATTGGCGCCGTAACCCATGGCCCAGGTGCCGTGCAGGATATGCGTGCCAGTGAACACACCGCCCCAGAAACTCGCGTTGCTGGCATGAATATCGCCGTTCAAGCTATGGGTGCCGGTGCCGAAACCAATGGTCCCCGCTCCTTGGAAACGCGCCCCGCTTTGCAGCGTTGAGGTCGTACTGTCGCCATGGATCGTCAACGTGGCTCCCGCACCGAAATTAACTACCGAGGTACCGGAAAACGTCGCCACCGTGGCAATGGTCAGCGGGCCGGCGTTGATGTTCAGCACGCCATGGTTGGTGAAGGCCGGACCGCCGTTGGTAAAGTCGATACTAAGGATGCCGTTCTTGTTAAAGGTGCCGTAATTGATGAACTGGCCGCCGCTACTGTAACCGCTGTCACTGGCATAACTCACACTGTCGGTGGACGAGTCGTTCCAAATTCCGTGATTCGTGATGCTCGTCCCACCATTCATTCGCACCGTGCCCGCCACGTGATCCACGGTGCCATAATTGACGAGGGGACGGTCATGGAGGCGGACGGGTTCCCGCGAACCATTGAGGGTCAGGCGACCGCCGGCATCGATCTGGATCAGCCCGGGGCCGCTGCCATTGAAATCAAAATAGAGGTTCAAGTGTCCGCCATCGGCGACCTGGACCGTGCCGCTGCCAGCCAGCGCGCCGGCCCAGCGTTCGAGGATGGCGCCCGCCCCAAGCACAAGTGTGCCATCAACTGCCATGGTGATGCCTCCGTTCAAGGTGCGGTTGCGCAGTTCGATCGTCGTTCCGGAGGGAGTGGTAATGCCTCCTGAGAACAACGACGTGCCGGCTTGGATAACATCGGCGCCGGAACCATTGAGCAACAGGCGACTGCCACCACCGAAGGTGAATAACGACGAGAGGCCGAGGCGTACGCTGACGTCGTTATTCAGGTCGGAGGTCAGTTCGGTGGCCCGCAGCGAGACCGTGCCGGTGTTGGTCACGTCGCCGAACCTGATGCCGCCGCTGTACGGAAAGGCGTTCGGGTGCTCGTCTCGGGCGTGCAGCGTGAGCTGGCCCTCATTGATGGTTTCCAACCGCATTTCCTGGACGGCGCTGAGGAACTCACTGACCGCCTCGACCGTACCGTCTGCGCGGTTAAGCAGCCGCCCGGTGCCTGATATCGTCCCGGGGACAACCATGACCATGCCGTGATTATCAATATCGCCGCGGCCCGGCTGGCCCCCGACGGCATCAAAGAGGTTGGCTGGTTCCGGGCGGACATGATTGGTGGGATCATGGTAGCTTGAGCCAATCCGGGCTGTGCCACCGACCTCAATGGTGACGGCGTTAGTGTTGCTGCCGCCGACGAGTTCCAAGGTGCCGCCGCTAGTGACGCGCACCGGCAGCGACGGGACATTCCCTGAAACGCGGAGCCAGCGGCCGTTGCCGATAGCGAGGCCGGTGGCCTCGGGAAGCGAGACGTGGTCGAGCAGTTCCAGATTCATCGCCGGCAGGTATTCCCCTCCCTGAGTATGCAGCGTGCCGCCTTCGACCGAGAGATAACCCGCACCGCTGAAGGTGGCACCGGTGTCATGGACGGTGGCGCCGCGAAACACCGCGAAGGAGTCGGCGTGCGAGCCGAGTGCGAGAGTGCCGTTGAATGTACCCCCACCGTAAGCCGCGAGCTGGGAATCGTTGGACAGGGTGATAGCGCCGGAATTGGTGAAGGCTCCTTCAACGGAAAAAATCGCGCGGTTGAACAAGGCGAGTGTGCCGGTGTTGGTAAATGTGCGGTTGAGCCAGAACCACGGCAGTGCGGCGTTGCCGGTCTGTGGCGAGACGGCGCCAATGCTCATCGTACCGGCATTGAAGATGTCGAGCCCGGTGGCGCGGAGAGAATTGTAGTTGGTGCCGGCGTCGTGCAGCGGCTCGTCCAGCACGCGAAAAGTGGCGCCGGACTCGTTGGTGAGCGTGGCTTCGCCGCCCATGAAGAAGGACGGAACCATCGCAGCATTCAGCCGGACCAAACCTTGGTTGACGATGTCGCGATCAAGGGTCGCGCCATTGCCGATGATTTCGAGCTGTGCGCCGGCTGCGACCGTCAGTGTTCCCGTACCGCCCAGCACCGCACGCCGCAGACTCATGGTTGCGCCCTCACTTAACGCCCAGTTGCCAGTGCCGGTCAGAGTGCCGTTGGTTGCGCCGTCGCCACTGACGATGGTCGTGGTCGGCAGCACGAGAGTGCCAACGGAATTGAGCGATGCGGTGCCTGCGCTGCTGACCGTCAATGCGGCGGCAGCAAGATTTGCCGTACTGCCGGCGGCATAAGTGAGCGTGCCGCCGCTTACCTCAATATTGTTGGCCGCAAGCCCTGCGCCTGATTCGACCAGCGTTGTGCCACCGGTTATTGTCAGGGCAAATAGCGTCGCATCAACTCCAGCCAGGAAACTGCTGCCGCTGCCGCTCAGTTGCAGGGTGTTCCCTTCGGTCGCGGTTACACTTCCGCCAAATGTGCCGCTCTGAGCAAAGGCCAGTGTGCCGCCCGCAACCGTCACCAATCCCGTTGTCGCATTGACCGGGAGGTTGATTGCCCCAAACCCGGTGACCGTTCCAGAGCCGGAAAGCTGGAGGCTCGCCCCCGTTGAACCATTCAGCGTGCCGCCCGCCAGGGTCAGGGTGCTGGTCAGAAACGCCGGTCCGTTCGCCAGGAGCCAAACGGTGCGATTACCCAGATTGAAGGGATTTGAGAGATTGATCGTGCCCGTTGGGCTGAGGGTCGCATTGTCAAGCTGGCCGCCAAGCGTGCCAAGCAGCAGTCCATGACCGGTGATGACCTCTCCATTGCCCACCTCGAAGCCCGTGACTGACTCAAGCAGCCCGCCATCGAGCGTGGTATGGGAGCCGAGGAAGGCGACGGATATACCCGACAGGAGCGTGACGTGATTGGCACCCACGTTGAGCGTACCGTCGAAATCGAAACCTGTCGCGGCGGTCCCGTCGCCAAGTGTTAGCTCGCCGTCGGCGGTGATCGTGCCCGAACCTGTAACCATCCCGGACACAGTGCCGTGACCGGTCAGAGTGCCATCAAAGGCTACTCCGTTGGTGGCAATAATGGACCCTCCGATAGGGGTTCCAGGTTCAAAAGTAATGCCCCCATCGTGCGAAGGGCCATCGTAGGCGTAATCGCCAAGTGCGACTGGGCCGGATAACCGGGAGGCATTCGCATCGAGCAACTGCAATGTGTGGTCGAACACGACTACTCTCCCACCAAAATCCACTCCTGTGGTCGTAGACGTATTTCCGATGGACATGTTATCAAAGAGTGTGATGGAACCATTGCCAGTCAGCGGGGCCTCGATACTGCCCCCTGCCGGTCAACGTTCCGTCCATCGTGAGTCCATTGGGTGCGATCAGACGGCCGCCAAACAAATTAACCGTTCCAGATAACCTGGAAAAGTCCGCATCAAGGAGCGTGAGCGTGTGGGGTATGTTTCCGCCAGAAAAGTCGCCCAAACCAACAGAAATCGTTCCGCCAAAGTTAATCGCCTCAGTCAATGAGGCGTTCCCTACGGTGAGGTCGGAACGCCCTGATACTGGGTCAGTGGTGGAGAGCGATCCAGTGCCAGTCAGGGCAGAATCGATCGTGCCGTAGCCTGAGATGAATGCGCCGGCAGCGATGGAGAGTCCATTAAAGGTTCGGACAGAACCGCCAGATAATGTTACATAACTGTTCACGACCACTGGACTGGCACCAAGTAAAAGATACTCTGTGCCACCAACCGACAGGTTTCGGCTCAGCGCATAGTCGCCTTGTGGCACCAAGCCATCAAGGCTGCCGAACGGACCCCGAAGGAGACCAAATCCGGTGAAGGGATGATCGGAGGAGAACGAGAGGCCTGACGTCGCGTACAATTCGCCGCCAGCAATCTGACCGCCAGAAGACAAATTGGTTAAGGCATCGGATACGATCACGATTCCATCCATTCCGACGTTGAGAAAACCGCTGGGTGCAAAAGATCCGAGCGGCAAATAGCTGGGAGCAGTCAACTTGCTGCCGTCGGTTGCCCTGATTAGGCCGTACCCCATAACGTCTCCGGTGATCTTGGTGTCCTCATGCACAATAAGTTCGCCTCCCGCCAGGGTCACATCACCCCGGAGTTCAATTGGAAGCAGGACGAAGAGTGGATCGGACTGCTGGCCGTTAATAATGCGCGCAACGTGAGGGCCAACCTCAAGGTCTCCGTATATCGTAAAGTAGGCGCCGTCCGGGTTGCCGAGATTGAGGTTGCCTCCAGTAATCCGAACCGTCGTGTCTTCCAAATCACTGTCTCCAATGTGTGAAGCGAAAAGCTCGCCGTGCCCTTCGATCAACACACCCGCTGATGTGTCAATGCCACCCCCCCCCGCTGAAATGGTACCACCCTCAAGATAAACCTTTGAATTGAAACCCAGATCGACGCCACTGAGGAAGAATAGTTTACCACTATCTATCCGAAACACTGCGTCTCCATAAACCATGAGGTCGGCCGTAAAGATCTGCTCTTTAGTACTCAAAGGATTGTCGAGAAATTTGATCCGCACATCCCCAGCTTCCACACGCATGGAGTCCAACTCCGGGTTCTGATCAAAGACCGTGACGGTATAGGCCGCGGGAAGGTAGAATCGGATCGAGTCGCCTAAGACAGGAAGGGTGTAATATCCGCCTCCATCCCAGTTGATGAAGTTCTCCCAGACCCCGCCGGGCAGGGAGGTCCAAGTACGATAAGTTGGCGTGATCTGGGCCTTGGCGGTTATGCTCAAACCCATAGCCATTATAACGCGGAGCATTAAAATCGCCAGGCTCCGAGATTTGAAACGGCAAGGGCCACTTACATAGGGGCTGGGATGATTCATATAACTTAAGTGAGAAACGCACCAGTAGACCCGCGATGGTTGCAGAGACTTACGTGATACAGCTGCGCCAGAAGTCGGTGTAATTGGCACAAAGCATAGCCATGGAGTGTGGAAGGAGGGGCACGAAAAATCCTTAACATCCTGCTAGCAGGATAGGTACCAATACCCAAGATTTAATGTGAAAACACCCAGTATCAGCCGTTCGGCCGATACTCCTTTCTGAGCAGACATCGTTTTCGATTTAACCCAAAGCCTAAGGAATGATGCGCAACTACTTAATGAATTGTATGGTTATGGATGAACACCCGTACTCCAATCTTGGGAGGAGTGTCACAAAATTACGGCACGTATTGCGTACATCATTCAGTAAATCTCTCGATTAACGGCACATCGCCGCCTTCGAGTGTGTTTTACGACAATGAAAATATGTCGGGTTCTCTTACGAAACCTCTATAATAACACGATGAATGTCTTTTGGTTATTAAGCCAAAATCTCGATCGCCCGCTACAGTAGTTCAACGATTGGAAAGGGTCTGGAAACTGGCGTTTACCCATTTCGCCGGGATGCGGTTTTCTAATTTGTACAAGCGCTTCACTCTGAGCCCTCTGAAATCATCCCGAGTCGCGTTTCACTCGTAGAATCGTGGTTTTGGAGTTTAGCGCGTTAGCTGGAGTCCTCTCGGATTCGCTCAAATTTTGTCACCGGGTTACAAAAACGGGTTACACTTTTGCCCACAAAAAACCCCGCGGTACAGGCGGGGCTCAATGACAAAAACACGATCCGGAATCTAGTCGCGGACGAATTAGAGTCCCAACCGGTTCAGATTCTTACGCAAGCGCGCTAGGGCGGCCACGGAATGTCGCGGGATCCGGCCATGCTTGTCGGGTCCGACGGCGAGCAGCAGGTTCGCCCCCCGCGAAGTACTGGTCAGATACATGCCCAGCAGTTCGGCATCGGAACGCGGCCGGTCTTTCTCGGTGTAAAACCAAGCGTTTCCGATGGGATCGCACACTTCGCCGGGCAGGTAGTAGTAGCGGCCATCCAGCAGCCGCCATTTGCGGTGCCCGGTGGCGGAATTGGGCAGGAAGCGCTCGATCGTCATCAGGTCGGTGGGCCAGGCGCGGTCCATCAAGACCTCCGATCCGTCCCCGATGCCATGATTGTTGAGGATGACGGTCTGCGGCTGGCGGGCGGCAATATGCGCATAGAGCCGATTCCGGTAGTCGCGCGGCAGCAGGTGCGGGATGTCGATCCACCATTCGGCGACCGGACCATAGTTCTCCATCAGTTCGGTGATCTGGTCCCATTGGAAATCGAGGTAGGCCTGCGTGACGTAGGCCGAACTGCGGTTGGCGGGCGGACCGGACGGCTCCAGCGGTTGCGGCGCGATGTTGGCGGAGAGGGATCCGAAACGATGATGATTGTCCCACGACGAATAATAGAAACCGGGCTTCACCCCGCGCCGGGCGCAGGCCGCCATGAATTCCGCGACCACATCGGTCTGGTTGCCACTGTGGCCGACATGATAGTCGGTGTGCCGCGACGGCCACAGGCAATGACCCGAGATGTGCTTGGTCGTGAGAATGGCGTATTTCATGCCGGCATCGCGGGCCACGCAGACCCACTGATCGACATCCAGCCGATCCGGCGCGTAACGCGTCGCGGGATCCTGGCCGTTGGGCATCTCCGCCCCGACATAGGTGTTGAGGCCATAGCATACAAACATGCCGAATCGCATGGCTTCCCACCGGCGCAGCGCGGCCACCGACAGGCGTTGCTCGCCGCGGGTGCCCACCGGGGGAGTCGGCGACTGTTGCTCCAATCCAGACGTGACTGCGGGCAACTGGACGGAGCGATCTGATTCAGACGATGCCGCACGGGTTTCAGGACGGAACGTTCGCATGGCGCACAAGGTTCACCTCAGTTATCAGGCCCTGACGGTTGGGTAGTACATGTCGGCACCTCCCGGCAATACACGCGGAGCCGAGGGCTGCGATCTTTCTATCACAAAAACGGTACACGGTGTAAATCCGCTCGTAAACCCACTCCCCGGTCAGGTTGGGCCGCGACAAAGGCGCAGTTGACAAAAGGGCATAAGTAAGTAATTACTTACTTACTTTGAGCAGCAACCCTACAGACCTTCGACCCAAACATCTGCCGGCGGACGAGCGCAGATCCCTCACCGTGGCGACGGTGATCGAATTGGCCGCCGAGCAGGACCCGGGGCCATCACCACCAGCGCGATTGCCCATCGGATGAACCTGACCCAAGGCGCGCTCTTCCGGCATTTCCCCACCAAGGACTCAGTCTGGCAGGCCGTGATGGAATGGGTGGCTGAGCGTTTGTTGGCGCTAGTCGACAAGGCGGCGCAGACGGCCACCTCTCCCTTGGCGGCCCTTGAGGCGATGTTCATGGCCCATGTTGATTTCGTGGCCAAGCACCCCGGAGTGCCGCGCATGCTTTTTGGGGAACTGCAAAGGGCGGAGGCCACACCGGCCAAGCGCATGGTGCAAACATTGATCACCCAATACGGCGCTCGTCTGCACGCCCTCATCGAACAGGGGAAAGCTCAAGGCGAACTGGCCTCAGACGTGGATCCGAAAGCTGCCGCCACCCTGTTCATCGGATCGGTCCAAGGCTTGGTCATGCAGTCGCTGCTGGCCGGAAATGTGCGCCGCATTCGCTCCGATGCTCCCGGTGCTTTTGCAATTTTTGCCCGGGGGATCAGGAGGTTGCCGTGAAGCTACCGCACATGAATCGGCGGACATGGGCGTTGCTGGGCGTGCTCATACCCATGCTCGCCCTGTTCATTTATGTTGCCCTGCGTTCGGGACCGCTGGCTCCCGTTCCTGTAACCTCAACCACGGTCGAACAACTTTCCATCACGCCAGCTTTATATGGTATCGGCACGGTGGAGGCTCGCTACTCCCACAAGATCGGACCGACCACCGCCGGGCGGGTCAAAGGGGTTTACGTTCAAGTCGGTGACCGGGTGACGGCCGGGCAATTGTTGGGCGAGATGGACCCGGTGGATTTCGAAGAACGCATCGCCGCACAGGAGGCCGCGCAAAAACGTGCGGCCGCCGGGGTGCGGGCGGCCGAGGCACTGGTTCAAGAGGTCACAGCCCGCCAGGACTACGCCGAATCCCAGGCCCGACGATACGAAAGTCTCCTGCGGGCAGGCTCAGCCAGTAATGAAACGGTCGAGGCGAAGGCCCAGGAACTTCAAGTGGTCACAGCCAACCTGGCCACCGCCCGAGCGAACCTGGAGGTCGCCCGTCAGGAGCTGGTGCGAGTCGGCGCCGACCGCGAGGTCCTGATCCAGCAAAAGGCCAATCTGCGTCTGCTGGCACCGGCCGCTGGATTGGTGACCGTAAGAAATGTCGATCCGGGCACAACGGTCGTGGCGGGACAACCGGTGGTGGAGCTGATCGATCCGGCCAGCCTGTGGGTCAATGTGCGTTTCGAGCAACTCCGCGCCACGGGCCTGCGCCCGGACCTGCCCGCCCGAATCGTGCTGCGCTCCCAAGCGGGTCGCACGATCGCCGGGCAAGTGCTGCGCGTTGAGCCGGTCGCTGATACCGTGACCGAAGAGACCCTCGCCAAGGTGGTTTTTGACACGATACCGGAGCCGTTGCCGCCAGTCGGTGAATTGGTGGAAGTAACCGTTGCCCTCCCCGCCCTGCCGGCCGCACCCGTGGTGCCCAATGCCAGCGTGCAGCGAGTCGGCGGGCGTCTTGGCGTCTGGCTCATCAAGGGTAACTCCCTCCAATTCGCGCCCATCAAGATGGGGGCCACTGACCTTGATGGCCGGGTGCAGATTCTTGAGGGAGTTGAGCCGGGCGCGCAGGTGGTCGTCTATAGCGGGCGCTCACTGGGCGCCCATGCCCGGGTGAAACTGGTTGAGCGCCTGCCCGGAGTATCACCATGATCAGTCTGGCCGGACGCGACATTCTGCACTCGTGGGGCAAGTTTGTCTTCACCGGTGTGGGGCTGGGCCTGTTGATCGGCGTCACGCTGACCATGGCGGGCGTTTATCGCGGCATGGTGGACGATGGGAAGGCCCTGCTCGACAACAGCGGGGCGGACCTGTGGGTGGTGCAAAAAGATACGCTCGGGCCCTATGCCGAGTCATCCAGCCTGTATGATGATGTGTATCGCGGGATCCTGGGCATGCCCGGTGTCGCTCGGGCGGCCAACGTGACCTACCTTACCATGCAGGTGCGGCACGGCGAAACCGACGTTCGCTCCATGGTCGTTGGCGTTGTGCCGGGTGGACCCGGCGAACCCGGTCAACCCGGATATCTGATTGCCGGGAGACAGATCACCCGCGGGCACTACGAAGCCGTGGCCGACGTGGCGACCAAGTTCAAACTCGGCGAGCGCATCCAGATTCGTCGCAACATCTACACGGTGGTCGGGCTGACCCGCCGCATGGTTTCCTCCAGCGGCGATCCGATGGTCTTTATCGCGCTGAAAGACGCCCAGGCGGCGCAGTTTCTCAAGGATAACGACGCCATCGTTCATCAGCGGCGCCGCACGTCCGCCAATCCAACCTATAACCGGCCCGGCGTGCCCGGTTTGCTCAATTCGGTGATCGCGTCACAAAGCATCAATACGTCCGTCAACGCGGTGCTGGTGCAAATCCTCCCGGGCTTCACCCCGGAGGAAGTGGCCGAGCCCATCCGCCGCTGGAAACGGCTTCAGGTCTATACCCGTGCGCAGATGGAGGATCTCCTGATCCGCAAGCTGATCGCAACCTCGGCCAAGCAGATCGGCATGTTTCTGGTGATCCTGGCCATCGTCAGCGCCGCGATTGTCGCCTTCATCATCTATACGCTGACCCTGGGAAAAATCCGTGAGATTGCCGTGCTGAAACTGATCGGCACCAAAAACCGCACCATCGCCGGGATGATCATGCAGCAGGCGGTCGGTCTCGGCATCATTGGCTTCGTGGTGGGTAAAATAGCGGCCACCGTCTGGGCGCCGTTTTTCCCCAAATATGTCCTGCTCGAACCAGTCGATGCGGCCTGGGGTTTCTTTGCGCTGATGGTGATCTGTGTGCTGGCCAGCGTGCTGGCCATCCGGGCCGCCCTCAAAGTGGATCCGGCGGAGGCGATCGGAGGCTGATATGCACTGGCAAGGCATCAAGATCGAGGGGCTGCGCAAGCGCTACGGCGAGGGCGATACCGCCGTCGATGCGCTCAAGGGCGTGGACATGCGAGTCGCTCCGGGCGAAGTCGTCGGGCTGGTCGGCCCCTCGGGCTCCGGCAAGACCACCCTGCTCAAGTGCCTGGGTGCGGTCATCGAGCCGACCGCCGGTCGCATGTCGCTGGGCGAAGACGTGATCTACGACCAAGGTTGGAAGATATCCGATCTGCGGGAACTGCGCCGGGACAAGATTGGCTTCGTGTTTCAGGCACCCTATCTGATCCCGTTTCTCGACGTTACCGACAACGTCGCCCTGCTGCCCATGCTGGCCGGCCTGCCCAATGAGGAAGCCCGGAAGCGGGCCGTGGAACTGCTCGAAGCGCTCGATGTCGCGCATCGCGCCAAAGCCATGCCGTCGCAACTCTCCGGTGGCGAGCAACAGCGCGTGTCCATCGCCCGGGCGCTCGTCAACCGGCCCCCGGTGATTCTCGCCGATGAGCCCACCGCCCCGCTCGACAGCGAGCGGGCGCTGGCGGTGATCCGCATCCTAAACGACATGGCCCGCCGCTTCGAGACCGCGGTCATCGTGGTGACCCATGACGAGAAGATCATCCCCACCTTCAAGCGGATCTACCACATCCGCGACGGGATAACCTACGAGGAGGCTGGAGAAGGTCGGGGATTTGAAGCGGCTCCGGACAAATTCGCCGTCAAGTGAACCTTTCTGCCGCACGTCGTCAACCGATCGAAACCCGCAAATCACCATGAAAACCCCTGCTAAAAAAAACCGCTGGCCCCTCATTACCGTATTCCTCGTCATCGTCCTGGTCGGCCTCTCCTATGCGGTCTGGACCCATTTGCATCACGGCCACGCCGGTGCTCATGATCACAGCGACCATGGCGCGGCAGCGCTTTCGCTCAATGACGGCAAGCGTTGGGCGACCGACGAACCGCTGCGGATCGGAATGCAACGTATTCGCGACGTCGTCGCGCAGACCCTAGCCACGTCGGAACCCAGCGCTTTGTCGCCGGCCCAGGCGAAAGTTTTGGCAGACACTATTCAGGAAAACGTCACCTACCTCATACAAAACTGCAAACTTGAGCCCAAGGCAGACGCGACCCTGCATGTCCTGATCAACGAACTCATGACCGGCGCAGCGGCGGCGACCGCGAATCCCGCGTCCGGGGACGGTGCATTGAAGCTGGCTCAAGCGCTGCGCGAGTATCCGAAATACTTCGATCACCCCGGCTGGAGCCCGCTCCCCGAACGGCGACCCTGAGCCACCATCCACCGAACTTAACACCCAGACCATGAAACCAAATCGAATCCTGAAAGGTCTCGCCCTTGCCGCCGTCGTCTTTGGCCTCGTCACCATTGTGAGCGGCGGCCGAGCCTTGTTTGGCAGCACGGAAGTTCGCGCCGCGCTGGGCCACACAGTCCCCTTCGTGCTTTGGTTCAATTTCCTCGCGGGTTTCCTCTACGTCCTGGCCGGGGCGGGCTTGCTGTGGGGTAAACGCTGGGGCGCCCATCTGTCGCTCCTGCTGGCCATCGCCACGCTGGTCGTCTTTGCCGCCTTCGGCATTCACGTCTTCGGCGGGGGCGCCTACGAAACCCGCACTCTCGGCGCGATGACCTTACGATCGCTATTCTGGGTTGCCGTAGCTGTAGCGTCTTTCCGCGCCAAAAACGCGCCCGGATTCCAACGCTGAGGCTTGGACTGGGAGAGGGCAGACCCACCGCAACTCGAAAATCATGACAACGGACATCACCAGCCAATGCCCGTCAGGACCTCTCCGCTATCGGGGCGGCTCCTCCCGGTTTGGCCAGCCTCGCGCGGGGGCATGACGGTGTCGCACTGGCAGTGGATTTGAGAACCGCCGCATTCTCACCTCGAAAGCGGATGCCCCATCCAACGACCCATGAAAATCCTCTTATTGCTAGCCCTCTTCACCACCATCGCGCCAAACCTCCTGGGAAAAGACACCCTGGCAACCTTGGTGCCACCACCCGACAGCGTGACCCCGGGGGAAACGGTCAATATCTCCCTTATCGTCTTCAATCCGACTGCAGCCAGCACCCAGTTCGATGCTCCCCGCCTGCTCCCTGGAAAACTGATTGCGGGCGAGCGATCCACCGTCGTCGAACTCCGCGCAGACAAGGTGGAATCGCCATCGATCGAAGCCGGTGCCTTTGTCCGTCATCACTATGTGTTCGTGATGCCGGATGCTACAAATGGTCCGGTATACTTGGAAGTCGCCGGTCCCGACTCCGTCCCGCTGCGAACGGTTCTATTGGCGAGAGGACCGGCAGCAGCATCACCGAAGAATGCGCCTGGGCTCGCCACCGCAGATGTGTCACCCGCCCCAGTCGTTGCCTCCCTTGACCGAACCTTCTGGAACCGCTTTGGCGCACACGAGGCGATCTATTTTGTGTATGGCGACAAAGCACCGGCGGCCAAATTTCAGTTGAGTTTCAAATACCGCCTCCGCGGTTTCGGTACCGGGGATGCCGCCCACCCGTTGCGCGCCCTGCAATTTGGATACACGCAACGTTCGCTCTGGGACATCGACGCCAATTCCAGTCCGTTTTACGACACCAGCTACATGCCGTCGCTGTTTTTTGAGTCCTACACCCCGGCGTCAGCCGGTGACACGGGAGGGCTGACTTGGCTCGGCTATCAGACTGGTTTCCAACATGAGTCGAACGGTGGGGCCGCCCCGGCCTCACGCAGCCTGAATTCCGCGTTTTTCCGGCGCGGGTTGCTGTTGGGTCGAGCGGACGGCTGGCACTTGATCGTCAGCCCACGTTTGGCGGTTTACGTAGGCGGATTGTCGGACAATCCCAACCTCGACGACTATCGCGGTTATGCCGATTGGATGGTCGCGCTGGGACGCGGCAACGGTGTGGCGCTCAGTTACACGGGACGCATGGGCAAGTCGTTCGATCATTTTAGCACGCAGCTGGACCTCACCGTTCCCATCCGCAATCAGGGGGTGGATTTCGCCACCTACCTCACGCTCCAGTATTTCAATGGTTATGGGGAAAGCCTGCGGTCCTACGACCAACGCACCGAGAGTCTGCGCCTGGGAATCTCCCTGGTCCGCCTGCGGTAGCTTCGGTTCCCGGCGGCCTTTTAAAGAAGCGCATTCGGGCCGTTTCTCCAATCTGGAGGCTCGCCGGCCCACCGACGACGGGATAGGCATCCACGATCTGCTTAATCCCTGTGTCGGCCAATCCATCCTTCCAACATGAAACTCGGCATCATCCTATCGCACACGCAGCCTGAAACGGTGTTCAATGCCCTCCGCCTCGCCAATTATAGTCTCAAGCAAGGCGACAGCGTGAAGATATTCCTGGTCGGATCAGGCGTGGAGATGGACCAGATCGAAGACGCGAAATTCAACGTGCGCGAGCAGGCTCAAGCCGTGCTCGCGGCCGGCGGGCAATTTCTCGCGTGCGGCACTTGCCTGAAGATCCGCGAGTCGAAGGGATCGGAGATCTGCCCGCTCTCCACGCTCAAGGACATGTATGAGATTGTCCGGGATTCGGATAAACTCGTGACCTTCTAGGACGTGAAACTCCGCGAAAGTGGGATGCCCCCCGAGGACTACTGGGAAACACTCATGGATGTTCCCGGGATCCTCGACGCATTCGGTTTCGGGTCCCGCACCCAGGACGTAGCCGAACTTGGTTGCGGCTATGGCACCTTCACGGTGCCGCTTGCCTCCAGAATCTCGGGAACTGTTCATGCCATCGACATCGATCCCGAAATGGTCGCCAGAACCACGGCCCGCGCCCTGGCTGCCGGCGTGCTCAATGTGCGCGTGCAGAAAAGGGATGTGCTGCGCGAGGGCTTTGGGGTGCCCCCGGGGTCATACGACGCCGTGCTCCTTTTCAACATCCTGCACGGCGAGGAGCCGGTAGGTTTGCTCCGAGCCGCCGCCGATGCGCTGCGACGCGGCGGCCTTATTGCGGTCATCCATTGGCGAACCGATCTCGATACCCCTCGCGGTCCTTCGGCCGATATCCGTCCCACGCCTGAGCAAGTACTCAGGTGGGGCGTAGCGGCCGGTGGTCTTGATACCCAAGGTCCTTCCTTCCTCCTGCCGCCATGGCATTACGGACTTAAGCTGGTTAAGCTGTAATGGGTGGCCCTGCGGTCGCGGGCGAAGGCCGCGAGGCAACTAAGTTCCTCGCCCACGGCGGCGGGCCACAATTTCGGCGGCAAGTTGCGCACAGGCTGCGGCGTTGATCCGCTGCATGCCGCCGTCCGCCACCGCGTGGATACCGGCTTCCGTGACGACGAAGTCCATGGGAATGTCGTGCGGCTGCGGATGGATGGTCGGGATCCGCGACACTTCATGGGCGACGCAAATCTTTAGGGGTTGAGGCATCATGGCCGCCAGCGTCCGGTCGAAGTAGCCGCCGCCATAGCCCAGCCGCCAGCCCGATTCACTGAATCCAACGGGCGGGATCAGCACCGCGTCCGGCGCGAGCACGGGGGTGCCCTCGGGCATGGGAATGCCGAGGGCCCCCGCCTTCATCGGGGCCCCCGGCCACCACTCCCGAAACTCAAGCGGCTGGTGCTTCGCCACGACGGCCGGCAGCACAACCCGGGCACCCTGCTTGCGCAGCTGATGGATCAACGGTCGCGGGTCCACCTCCCCCTTTGTAGGGCCAGCAGAAGCCAACCACGAGTTCGTGCAGAAAGGGGAACCCAGTGGCCAGGAAACGGAGAATCGCCTCGTTCCAGGTGGCACGCTCCGTCGGCGAACACGCTGCCCGCCGGGCGAGGAGTGACGCCCGCAGTTCCTTGCGCCATTGCTTCAAATTCTGGGGAGTGGCTTCAGAATCCACGGTCAATTTTCGATGCTAGACCCGTCCGCTAGGCAACAGGCAATTTTGGACGACTGTGCACATGGCTCGACCGGCACACAGTTCCGTCGCTATTGACAGACGCTTCCGAAGAGCCCGGTCTCTTCGTTACCGATCGACCGGACGACCGCCCGCAGCTCGGCCAAATCCTGTGCACGTTTCGTCGCGCTCGATAATGCAGCATTTTCGACATGAACCAGCACTAATGTTTCCAGCAGGGCTTGCTCGACTGCTCGGAAATAGGCGAGATAGTTGAATAGCAGGTTAGGAAACCGACGCCGAATAAACAGCGGCCACGACCCCATCTTGAGCAAGGGGCCCTCCTTAGGAGGAGGTGCGTGGCCCCATCGGCCGATCCATGTAGTCCAGAGGACGTTGCTCATGCCTCACGCAGTGCTTGGATACGGTAAGTCTGCTCGGTCCCGCATCGACCAACGGAAGCAGGCCGAAATAGGTTTTCTCCTCTGCCGGACGCAGTACTAGGGCTATCTGGGTGCGTCCGAGATCCGGCAGGGTTTCCCGTTGCTCTGCCGGTGCCCGGACAGCCACCAAATCGATCATGACGGTCATCTCAACTGTGGTCCGATTCGAAATACGTAGGGCGTACGCGACCACGCGGTCACGCTCGTTCCAGAAGAGATCCCGCACGACAACCCCCTCAATCTGGGCCCGTGAACGCACGCCAACGGTCAAGGCGATGACCAGCGCCACCACGAAGCAGAGCGTCCCCATTGCCAGCATCTTCAGAAATGCGGAAGCAGAAACACGCCATGAGGTTGGAATCACGCAGTTGCCCTCAAATGCAGGCGCCCCGTGGAGATTTCATTGAGGCCCTCATTACGTCGCTAAGGTTCGACCAGCCCGTGTTCCTTAAAATAATCGCGCCACGCGGCCCCAGCCGCACGGTTTTCACTCTCGTGCTTCTCTAGCAGTCGCAGGAACTGTTTTGCGAAAGCACGATCATTGCTCAATTCATGAAGGCGATGCCAAGCATCGGCATCGCCGTGGAAGGCCAGGTGGAGGATTTCCTGATCGGTCATGATTTGATTACTCAATAGCTTCGGAGATGGATTGAGCCGGTTTCGGATTCGCGTCTAGGAGTCGATCCGCCGCTACCCCTTCATTGAGCCATTCCAGAGCTTCGGCCTCACCCAAGAAGGATCTGATGTGTCGTAACCCGACGGCCCGGATAGCCTCGGCGATAAGGTCTGGCGTCATCCTAGCCGGAACCACGACCGCAACCCGCGAACACACCAGTTTGTTCAGGCTAATCAGGAAAAAGACCATGTCATCGGTCCGGGCGCTGGCGTCAGTCACCGCGCTGAAATCGACCAAGCCCCGCCCATCCTGGAAGATCATCGGCACCGTGCTCATTTCGAAGGCGGCCAAGTTCAGTTCCGTCCCCATCAATAGATCCTCGGCTCCAAGCCTTACCGCATGGCGCTTCCAGTCGATCGAGTAGCGCAGGTCCACGTCATTTTCTCCTCAGACCGTCCTTGATCACGGCTATGATGCCCGGAGCTTGCTGCCGCACCCAGTTCGCCTGACCCAGCATGAGGGACTGGAGCACCAACCCTTGAATCGACCCCAGAACCAAGACTGCCGTCTGCGCTCCATCGACCTTTGAAGTGATTTCACCTTTGGCCTTCCCGTTCTCCACCAAGGCACTGATGCGGCAGGCGTATTGAAAGAAGAGCGTCTGCACGGCCTGCTTCGCCGCACGATTCCCAGCCTTCTGCAATTCGCTGACCAGAATGCGGGGAACCCCAGGATGGCTGGCCGCAAACTCCGCGTGCGCAAGGAACATCGCCTCAAGGGCAGCCAGTGCCGACTTCGACGAGCGTTTCGCCTGGTCGAGGCGTTCGACGAGGGCCGTTGCTGACCATTCGATTGCCGCGGCAACGAGCGCATCCCTAGTCGGAAAGTGACGAAAGACTGCGGCATGACTAACGCCGACTTTACGGGCAATCGCTTCGGTGGTGACCGAGCCGGGATCGTCCGAGGCCGCGAGCGCCACAAATGCAGTGACCAACGTGGTTCGGCGTTCAGGCGAACTCAGGCGTTTGGTCTTTGGGCGGGGTCGCATACTAAGTAAGTTTGCACTCACTACGAATGGCTAACGCTAACCTGTCAACGATTTGCAGGATGCTCAATTTTTGAGGATTTCCGGAGAGACACTGGCTCCCGCGCCGCAGAAAACCTCCCAGGGAAAATGGACCAGCGGCATCCTGCCGTGACCCTGAATCCATTCTGCCAACACTTTGGGTGCATTGCTTGATGTCGCTCAAGGTCAAACCGCCCATGAAAGGGTAAGGTTCGCCCGTGAGTTTCTTCTGTCCGCATTTTGATCCGAATCGTGACTTTTGCCTTCGGTTGAACACGGACTGCGTTCCGGGGCGGAAGGGATGCGTGCTTGAGGGAAAGGCGGTATTTGCCGTGCCCGTGGAGGAGCGACTCCGCGAAAAGGAGCGCGAAAAGCGCGAGGCGGAATGGGCGCGGATTGCCGCGCCCGAGCGCAAACCCGGTCACAGGGACAGGTATCCGTAGCATCTATTGTTTTGTGCATCGAAACATCAACAACGCCAAACGGTGCGCCTTTTGGTGATTACCTCTTCAACAGCATGAGGCCCGGTAATAGGTCCTGTTTGGCCCGCGCAGATAAAGATTTCCTGAAGCCGCTTCACAAGAAGCGCGCAGGATTAGCCATTGTGTATGTGAGTGGAATTTAGGGGAATACCCTCAGCCCCACCCCCGATGTCCATCCCCCATGGCCATGCTCTGCGCTTGTTGTTCTCCCTGCCATTGCTGGCGGCATGGCTCGCGATTCCGGTGACGGCGGAGGACGCCCCGGATGAGTTCACCCGCGAGGTCGCACGCTACGAACTGACGCTCCCGAACCTCGAGGCCTATGGCGCGGTCATGGCCGGCCTGGCCGATTGGGCCGAGGCCAAGCCGGCCGAAGCTGCGGCGATGCGGCAACGTGCGCCCAAGGGCCCCACGACCTACCCGCAGACGGTCGCCCACATCGAGAGCGAGCCGGCGATCGCGACGCAGTTGAAAGCCGCCAAACTGACCGGCCGCGATTTCGTGCTGATACCGGCCGTGGTCATGCAGGCGCAGATTGCCGCGCTTGGCGAAGCGCAGGGCCGCACTTTCCCCACCGACCGCATCAACCCGAAGAACACCGAACTCGTCCGCGCCAGCGAGACCCGAGTCCGTGAGATCATGGCCAAGGTCACCACCGACCGCGCGAGGGCCTTCGGGCGGTGAACCGACGACACGCTTCCCATCCATGAATTTTCCAGCCTGTTCGGTCCGAGATATATTCCTTCGCGTCGCTCCTGCCTCCCAACCCGGGATTCAAACCCACTGCCTTACCCGCCGGCTCGGGTTTTTCGTGGCAGCGGTCGCCCTGCTGGCGATATCTCCACTGGTGCAGGCACAGACCACGTTCGTGGGCAGTTGGATCCAGTATGTCCCGGCGATCTACGGAGAATGAAGAGCAGGCCGGCATCAGGGAGCCTGGCCGGCCGATGTATGTCGGAGAGCGGAGAGAATATGCTGACCGCTGGGGCTTCATCGACGATGGATGGGTGTATTATTACCAGTGGCGGCCGATCCTCCAGGAACCGCAACAAATACCGCAAACCGACAACCACTGGAACAATTTAAACGTCTGGACCGACGGGGTGCCCGACGGGTCTGCAGATGCCCGGATTACCAAGGCCGGATCACTCATTCTCCCCACCATCAACGAAAGTGCCGCAGTCGCCCGCTCGCTGACTGTTTTCAACGCCGACAACACCTACTCGGTGTTCGAACTCCAAAACGGAATCCTCAGTCTAACTCCCGCGAGCGTGTTTGACTCGGCTTTGCGAGTGGGGGTGGCGAATGCTGACGGCAGTGCGCGCTACGTTGTGCTGAGATTGAATAATAGTTCGCTGACGACTTCGGGTTTCGCCGAAATCGGAAAAGGGCAAACAGGCAGCGGCCCATTGACGGCCGAGATGCGAATTGGCAACGGTTCAGGGTGGTTTCACCCTGCTGGGCTGATTGAGTTAGGCGGTGAGGGGGGGGAGGGATATCTCTGGATCGAAGGCGGCGGCTTACTGGCGGGCAGCCTGCTTCCCGGCGCCGCGACCGACCCCCGCTTGGTTATCCGCCCCGGAAGCTTTTTGAGCGCTGTATCCGCCAGCACCGTTCGACTGTCGGAGCTGATCGTCGATTCGGGGAATTGGTTTTGGGAGGCGGGGCTTCCGCCGTCGGGGTGGGGCGCAATCGTCAACGGCGATCTCGATTCCGGACTCCTCCACCTCGGACAGAGCGCCCAGGGAACGGCGCTTTTCCTCGCAAATTCCGAGGCCCGAATCGGGCAGATCGTCATCGAGAACTCCAGCTGGCTCGAATTCCGGGCGTCGGCCAGCGCGGCCGCCATCGATATCCACAACGGCGTCCTCTATGCGGCAATAGGTGACCTGACAGTTGGCACGGCGGGGGATCCTGGCACGACGGCGATCATGACGCTGGGACGCGACAGCGGTTCCTCCGGCCAGTTGCGGATCACTGGTAACGAACTTGGGGCGACCATCACCGTGCACGGGGCGGTGCAACTCGGACGGGACGGGCATGCGTCGCTGAAGGTGCACGACGGCAGTTCCATGACGATAAATGGCTACCTGAGTATCGCCTCCAACGGCGCTGGTGATGGTGAGTTGCACATATTAGGCACGGTCTCGGCCCAGAATATTAGCGTCGGCACGAACACTTCGGACATGGATTACGGCGGCATTCCCGACAGTCCCTCCCCGGCTGGCCAGGCGACCCTCAGGGTCGAGGGCGGCACCTTGAACGTCACCGGCACTTCCCAGGAAGTGGAGTGGCCTTTCCCCCACACCATTCACAACGCCGGCTCACTCGACCTCGGTTCAAACGACCTGCTCGAAGGATTCGGCACCATCGCCTTCACCAGCCCGGCCGGCGGCCGGCTCCAAGCGATCGGCACCGTGGCCCCGGGCATCGCCTGGTCGGTTTCGATCACACCGGCGAGTTAATGATCCAAGGCGATCTCAATCTGGCGAACGCAGAAAACGCCCTGGGGCGGGCGTTCGGCACCCTGAAGATCGAGGTCGGGGGAACCGCCGCGGGCCAGTTCGACGTGCTTCACATCACGGGCAACGCCGACATCGACGGCGCCACCTTCGAGATCTCGCTGGTCGACGGTTACGCTCCGCAACTGGGTGACACTTTTTATTTCCTGCGGGTGGATGGCCTGCTCACGGGCATGTTTGGCACGGTGATCGATCACACCGGTCTGGGGCTCACTCTCGACGATCTCTCGCTCGCAGAGGGCGGTGGACTGATGCTCACGATGCCGGCCAGTGCGGTGCCTGAGCCATCCACCTATGCTGTGCTCGTGGGGCTCGGTGTGTTGGGCTTTGCATGGGCTGCGCGACATCAGCGTAGATAAATTATCGGGCGTTCTGCCGCATAGCCGATGTGATTGGTTGGACTGTTGAAGCTTGAGGTCACTGCAATGTTGTCCGCTGGTCCTGCGAAAATAGTTCGTAAGCTCACTGTAAACTTTCGGTGACCGTTCCGTCCATCCGGCACCTCGCGTCCATGTCCGACGGCGGACACTGCCCGCCCGACAAGCATTTTCGTCGCTTTTGACAGACGCTTCCGAATAGCGCGATCTCTTCGTTACCAATCGACCGGATGACAGCCCTCAGGTCGGCCAAATCCTGTGCACGTTTCGCCGTGCTCGACTCCGATGCATTCTCGACATGCACAAGCACCAGCGTTTCAAGCAAGGTTTGTTCAACCGTTCGGAAATAGGCGAGATAGGGGCTCAGTCCACACGAACAATGGAATGGTGTCGGGGGCGGCTCGCAAGTCGGCCGCTTAAGCCTCGTGAATATCCGGTCGAGGGTCTGTTCAAATAGGTGTGCTAGCAGATGAGGCTCTGCCATGGGCGTAGTCACTGGCTCGGCCCACAGCAGGGCAGTCCAAGTTTTTAGAATTTGGTCGCGCCGCATGTACAGTTGATTGAGAACCATCGGCTGCATTAAATCTGGCTGATCATAGCAACCCAGGCAGAATGATTCTACGCGCTAATTGCTAAAATTAGCTCACTGATTGACCATCCTTCATGGCTTATGGGCAATGAAAGGAAGCCACGCCAGCCGAGTCGGACGCCTGCGCTTTTTCCCTAAAACCCCCTAAGAACTTGAGCCATATCAAGGTGCTGGAGTCCCCGGCAGGGTAAGATGAGGCCCTGATAGTCTCAATCCAATGTTCCAACCTTCGGCTTCACTTTTCGACCGGATAGGTGGTCGCCCTGCGCTGGCCGACCTCTTGCGTCACTTTTATGCCGACGTGCGTCAGCACGAGGAAATCGGCCCGATATTCTCCGATGACGTCCCCAACCGAGCGCGGCGACGATTCCTCACCGAAAAACTGCTTCATATTGCCGCATAAATGAACAGATAACATGCACACTAACATAGCAGTGGAGCACCACACTGGTTTTAGGATATACGCGCATGCCTGATCACCCCGAAGAACTGCGACAGATTGTTTGTCCGCTAGGCGTTGAGTGCTCCTTAACAGTCACCCACAAAATTGAGACTGGATTCTTGGTGAAGTGCAAAGGAGCTAAGATTTGTCCTGAAAGATTCTGGTTCGCGAGCGACATATTGTCGGCTGTTAATGCGAAATGATAATGACGGAGAAAATGCCAGCTAGCGCAAAGGGCTCGCCCCAGCTTGCCAGCGGCCCAAGCGAAACTCCTGCCGGACACCATTCAGGACGTCGTCACCTCCCTCCGGCCTTTTGTACGGCAGCTTTCACAACCTGATTCAATTCAGCTACGGATTTGCTCGCGCGTCGTTTCCAGCCTGTCCGGGAATAGATGCGGCCTCGTTGTATATTTCGTCGGTGTCGCGCGCCCGGTCAGAAGTGGAGCCTACTCCGCGGTGCGAGTAAGCGGCAGCCCACTCCTTCACCCGGTCATGAAATAGTCGCTGCTTCCCATGCGCATGAATCTTACTGAAGAACCGATTGCTCCCTCAATCAAAGGCCACGGAGACTTGATCCTCGTCGTGGACGATGAGGCGGCGATCCGGGAACGCGTCGGAGACCTGCTTGAGGCCTACGCATACCAGACTCTCAGGGCAGAATCGGGCAACGAAGCCCTAAAGCTGTTGCTCCAATACCGCGGATCGATGAAGCTCGTCCTGACCGACATGATGATGCCCGGGATGGATGGACTCGATTTGATCCACGCCCTTCAACTCCATGACGCCTCAGTCATGGTCGTAGTCATGAGCGGCTTTGACACTGAAGCCCATCGGAACGTACTGACGGCTCTGGGTGTGAAAGAGATCCTGCCCAAGCCTGTCGCACCTGGGCTCCTCCTCCAAACCCTGGTGCGGCTGCTGCCGGTATATGCGTGCCAGGTGACTAACCGGACCCTAGGCTAGACCATCCCTTCCGGGTGTAAGTCGCACACGCATCGCCGAGCACGCAGAATGTCGCCACTTTACGCAGACGGGTTCGGCGTGGTGTCACCGAGCGCGGCCAAGATCTTGCCCCGAACGCTTTCCCAGTTCTCGTGGGTCATCGCTTCAATTGCCTTAAGCAGGGACTTACCGTCGGAACTAGCGGGTTCTGCGGGCTGACCTATGTTGAAGAAGGCGGGCATCTTCTTCATCAACTCCCGGCGAATGTCCTCTCGCGCCGGTTTGTAATAGTGGGCAAGGACAACCTCCATCGCGGTATGGCCCGTTATTTTTCGCACAATTTCGGGCACGACGCCCATGTTGAGCGCGATGGTGATCCAAGTGCCCCGAAAAGAGTTGAGCCCCCGGATGTTTGCACGGCGAATCCCCCGGCCTTTGACGCGCTTGAGTCGAAGGTCACTCCCGCCATCGCAGTACCCGCCGCTGGCGTCAGAAAACCCGGCATTGCGCAGAACCTGCTCGCACCGATGCGTCATTGCATCAGGGTTGCTGTCAAAGACGGCCGCCTGGAGAGGAAAGACATACTCGCTGCGCTTGGGGAGGTGCCTTCGGATCTCTTCGGCCAAGAGTGGAAAGATCGATTGCACCAGCGCATTCGTCTTGTGGGCCTTAACGGCAATGAAGTTTTCTTCGAGGTTTACGCAATCCCACGTCCAGCGGCAGCAGTCGCCACGTCGCATCGCCGTGCAAAGCGCAGTGATGATGATTGGGCGAACAAACCCATGCTTCTCCTCCTTTATGACCCGCAGAATCCGCTCAATTTGTTCGAGCGTAAACGGCACTCGATTGATGCACTCCGGTTTCTTACGCCGCTTTACACTGGCGAACGGGTTTTCCGGCAGCCCCGCCTCGGGGAGCAAATCGCCGAAGACCGACCTCAGCAAGGTGAGCGTGTTATTAAAGGTCTTTGGCGACAGCTTTCGCATGTACCTACTAGCCATATATTGTCGGCCAATGTCGGCCGTGATATGGCCCACCTCGGTCGCCGTTGGCTCTTTCCTGCGGACAAAGTCGAGAAACTTGCCCACGGCGCTCTCCGCTTGGCTTAGGTACCTCTCGGAATAGTCAGCGTCACCAGCGTCGCCAGTTTTGTCATCGGGGTCAGCCGGGGCCTCCTTTAACGCCAGCCAATGCGCGTAGGCTGCTTCGAGTTTGAGTGTGGGGAGCTTGTGTCCGGTTTGCAGTCGGTGGATCCGCTTGAGGACCTGGACGTGGGACTGCCGGTCCCGGGCTTCAGCTATCATTTGCTCCAACTGCAACTCAGCGCGAACCCGGGACCGCTCATATGCGGCATCACCGGGATCGCCGGAGCGTAGAGATGCGGGCGGGGTGCCATCGATTCGCACGTTCAGCTTTGTTACGATCTTCTTTCTATCACGGCGGAAGCTGCCGTACCAAAACTGGCTCGATAGTGTCTTACGCCCCTTCCACGAGTGTGTTTTTAATATAGTCATGAGAAATCCTCTTTTTTTAAGTTTGCGGATTTCTCCATGCCTATGGCCGTTTTGATTCCCCTCCGTGCGAAGGCCAGGACGTCCTCTTCGTGATACCCATACCGCTCCGGCCCGATTGGGACCCGGGGAAATGTCTGCGTCTCCGGCGGGAGATGCTCTTCCGCCTCGCGCACGTTATAAAACCAGCGGCGGGACATCCCAATTGCTCTTGCAGCCGCCGAAGCTGACAGGATCTTGGTGCATCGAGTCGCTGCAGGCACCCGTCCCTCGATGGTTTCGACTATCGCAGCGCGCTCTGGCTCGGTGATGGTGTCGTCACCCTCCATCACAGCGAGAATAGCCTTACGCGTATTTGCCTTCACGTGCGGCCTCCTTTCTCCAGCGGGCTCGCCGGACCGCCGATACTGCCAATTGCGACGTAATCAACGTCCCGCCAATGCGTTAGCGGTCGCATGTGTGAACAATGGTGATCCGAGAACCCTCGGCCTTGGGCATGATTTGATGAGCGCCGTGAGTTGGCTTCATGTCACATTTTACTATGCTTCCAGAAATGCGTAAGGGCTATCATGTCACTGATTGTGCAGTAGCCCTGCCAGCGTCCGGATCTGCAGCGTCCGGAAGATGGGAACGAGGTCAAAAGCTGCCATCAACAATGCGGCTAAGTCGGTCGCAGCTATCCAAGTAGCACCGTCTTCTCTGCCATTTGGTCGTGCAGGCGCTGCCGGAGCAATGACCATTCCCAATAATCCCAAACGTATGCCATGGCCGCAGTGTCAACGTGGCAGTATTTCAAGAGACCGTTTTTCACCTTCTGGCGCGTTTCGATATCAGCTGTCATCAGCGCCAAATAGGCCTCCATCGCATTGCAGCCGTCCGACACGTTCCCGGCTTGATGAAGGGCCGCATAGGGGTCGATGTCCTGAGGGAAGTCAACGTAAGGGGCCATCAATTTGACGGGCGAATCTTCGGACCAGACCGCGGGCAGCACCGCCTTAATTGAAGTGCGTCCACCCATCAGCGGGTGCTGGTAGTAATCGTAACAAAGCCGATGCTGATCGAACATCCGGTCGCCGAATAGCAGCGCTTGCAGCCACGCGGTATCGGCGTCGGGTGGGCCCACCGTTAACAACTCATTGAGTAATTCATGAAAGCACTGGCGCTCGTATTCGGTCCATATAAGAACCGTGCCAAGGTCGCCCAGCACGGCACGAAGGGCACGCAGGAAAGTCCGATTGGGATCAGCGGTTTCGGTATTAAGCCAGGCATGGTGGACCAGAGGCCCGCGCATGAATTGCCGCGTATGGACGCTGAATTGAAACAGCGTGAGTCCGTTGACGCGCCCACCGCGATGGACAGGTACGGATGTGCGAATTGTCTCAATGTCGAGGAAGTGCACGGGGAAGCTCACGTGCTGCATCTCGAGTTCGAGCGCGGGGTTGATAATCTCCTTCCCGCTTTCAAGACAGTCGAGTTGACGGATGATCCTTCCAGCGTGTTCACCGAGTATCCGGTCACGCGGTAAATCTAAGGCCGAGACTCGACCGATGGGTGCAAGAGTGTCGATTATCGGCCGCCTATCCTCGGTTTGCACGAAGTAGACGTAGCCAACATCAAGGATGGTCGGATGCGGGCCCCAGCCGCAGCGCGCGAACCCGCTGTCAGGCCCTTCAGTCCGGAAGGAACAAGACCGACACTTGTAGCCAATACGTGGCGGTGTCGGTGCATCTAGGAACGCACGGATCTCAGCGATCTGTTTCCGCACCTGGGCCAGCCGTTGGAAGCATTCCGCTTTTACATCAACTACCGCTAGCAAGCGGTTGGCCTTTTGTTGACAACGCCTCGGCCTCGCGGTCACCAGCTGTTAACCTGTCAACTAACGTCGGCAGACCTTCAATCTCTGCAATCGCACCACTGCATGGAGCGACTAAAAACGGAATCACTCGGTAGTTCAGCAGGCAGGCTTGGGTCACCAGCATCCGAAATGCGATTCGATCGAGAGTCTCAGCCCAATCTGCGCGGATTGCGCCGCGTTGTGTCGTGAACTCGGCTCCGACCTGGTGACGGGCCGAGTCCACGGCTTTGGCTGCTACCGTGTAGAGCCGCAGCTCGTGGCCAGAAATCACGGCAAAATCTCCGGTGCATGCCAAACCGTCCGCTTCAAACCGCAGGTCTGCGACCGTCTGCCCCTGCTCGAGCTCAACTAGCACAGAAGAGGGAATTTCTCCTCGCGTTGCTGGGGCGCTTTGCCTTGCGGAAAACAGCAACCGCGACAGAGCACGTACTTTTTGCGACTCCTGCCGCATCCATTTTGCAAACGAATCTGTTCTATCCGTGCGCGGCAACCGCGCGCGCTCGTGCAGGACCTGTACGGGGCAGTTTGGAGCTAGAATAAACTCTGATTCCGTGATCATCGTGGGCCCTCCAATCCAAAGTAGTGAAGTGCTTGCTTTGCCCGCTGCAGCCGTTTCGCCGGGCTGACACCTATCCGTTCACATAACTGATCCGCCCGATCCAGATCCTCGGCTAAGATCGTGGTCATTGTGTGCAAATCGAAGCAAGCACATGCGACTCCCTCCTTACTGAACTGGAAGCAGTCCACGCTGTCGAGCAGCGCCAGATATAGGAGCTTGAGCGTAGCGTCCTCAAAAGAACCGAAGAACAGCCAATACGGCTGCAGCTCATGCCACCGGCGCAGATACCGCCGCACTTCCGGGATCGCATAGAGTTCGTCTGTGCAGTCATCGTAACCACTAAAACGGTAGAAGATGCGGCCGAACTGTTCCCGCAGGTCGGCGTTGCTCATCCGCGTGATATCGAATTGCTCCGAGACGCCTGAACAATCCAGCGCCTCCACATGGCCCCGGCCGATTACATACTAAACATGTCGGCAGTCATGATGACTCCTTCTTTCTTGCGTTCGCCGCCTCTGCCTGGGGACAACGGCAAAGTTCGCCGGTGTGGTGAAATGGCTGTGGGCCCATGCGCATAGAAGCCGACATTTATTAATCTCCGCAATGAGAGCCTGCGTTGATCCAGAGATCATGTGACAGATTTTGCGCTTTTTCTCGCGGGGGTCGCGGTGGTCGAAGTGCAAATCCCGCAGAGGGAGGTCGCGTTTACCGCAATAACAGCCCTGGGCTTTTGCGGCGGCTATTAGTTTCCGGTTTTCTGTGCGTCGGCGGCTCTTGCGAGCCCGCTCCCGACGCAGAACATTTTTCCATTTATCAGTAGTCATGTAGAAGTTTGCTCGCTTTTTAGTTTTGCAGGTAACTGGCCCGCTTGGGCCAACCACTGCTCGGCGAAAGCTCGAGTAGCGTCTGTCACGAGCCCATTGTCTTCCGCCACAAGGTCCTCAATGATCCACAGTCCGCTCGCGCCGTGTTTGCGCAGCGCGAGCGTGGATCGTTCGGGATAGAACACAGCGTACAAGTATGCCTTGCCGTGCGCGACGAGTTCAACGTAGCCGCCCGAACAGTTCGTCTGGCATTCACCTTCACTCGCAAGGCTCCAGCAGTCTCGAAGTGGTTCTATGCGCCCAGGGATTCCGGCTATCGGCGGTGGCGGAAGCGGATCTTCGGCCATAAAATCAGGGTGGAGAGCCATCCGGAGCTTTCGCTCCGCTCTGCGCAGCTGCTCTACATCAGCATGGTTGTATGGCCACTCGCCGCACCTTCCAGTTTCCGCAAGAAGCGAGTGCAGGCTTTGTATCAACCACGCTACCGGCTCCTCGTCCCAATCACTTGCCTCGCTCGCCATTAGTAATGCGGGCGAAAGGCAGCGGGTTTCGTGTGTAGTAGTGCGACTGTGTCCCGTGTAATTCGAGATAGATGCGGCAATACGCACAGCCACCGATTGCCTTTTCTAAGTTCCGCGCAGAGCTTGTGAATTGTCGCTGCCCGGCAGTGCGCCCGGTCGAGTTTGCACAGGATGCGAATCGTCCGCGGACGAACGGGCAGTTCGAATACTGCGAGTAACTGCCGCCAAGTTTTACCGAGCATGCTGGAGAGATAGTCCCAATAATCACCGTCCCGGTCGGGGACGTAGTGTTCGCAGATCAGAATCGCGAGTGCTGGACAATTACTCACGAGATCCAGCCCGCGTGCGTGGTTGACGGCGCACAGTTCTGCCATTCCCCAAGCATGACTCGGCGTTAACCAAGCAAGTTTGCGCACTTCCGAAGGGATCACGCGAGCTGCGGGCCAGAATCGGGAACCAGGAACTGCTCGCAAAATCTCCTCAGTAAATGCTAATGACCTTACCGGCGCCATCTGCAAGGAGGGCCAAGGCCGAATGACCGCGCCTTCGACCAAGATTTGGCCATCCGGCAGCACAACGGCGGATGCCTCTTGATAGGCTTCTTCGTCGTTCATATCAGGGTCCTCCCTTCGCGAACTGCGCGCCGATGTTCTACAACGATGCGCCCGACGATTAGGAGTAGCCCATCGGGTGGCGAAAAGTCGTCCTTGATCTCGATATCGACTAACCCAACTAGCCCGCCGGTAAGCAGGAAGAGATGAGCCGCCTCCGTACCATTGTTTTGGATGGAGCATTGAACAATGCCGTCCTCAAGCGGCGCGAGCACCGCCGTGTATTCACTATCTTCCCAAGACAATTGATGAGTTTTCATATATTTCTATCGCCGAGCATTTTATGTTTCTCGGCGTTCATTTTTTTGTTGTCGCGTAGCAACAAAAAGCCCCGTGTGAAACACGGGGCTGTGCCTTCTATTGCTAACCTTGCGAAGCGGCACCTATGGCGGAGAATCGGACTGTAATTCGAACCAAACTGGCCTTTCCATCCGCGTGCCCGATTGATGAACGAAAGCCTGGCCGGGCTCCATTTGAGCTAGGGCACCCCGCGGACAAATTGGTCGCCGCGCTAAGCGCCGCAACGTGCGCTTGCTCGTGTGAATAAGGTCCTTGGCAGATTCGATTGATGACAACTCCACGATGACTTCCTCCGTCACATGCAGCCCCAACATTTGTTCGGCAAGTTCTTCAACCTCCTTTCATTGGTGCGGAAAAAGCAGACGGAATTAAAGTTAGGTAATAGAACCCGCCGGGCTTGAACACCAACCGACGCATCGAGCGCAGCAAGGGATTGCGTGGCTGCGCAGACCATCGCGCCAAATTCACGGAGCAGAGGAAGCGCCACCACGTCATTAAATCTCTGGCTACCAGTCCCCGCAGTACAGGCGAGTTGATATTCATCGCAGATCATCGCGAACAACCGTGGCTTGGAGTGACTGCTCATCTTTCGCGCAAATGCAGCTTCAGAACTCGGATTTTATCAGCCGTGAAGCAAAGGTCGCGAGCCGTGGCTCAACGACCGCATTCACCGATAGTATTAGTATCTTCCCTTCGTTTAGGACCGACTGAACGCTGACATTGTGCTCTCTCCCGACCCCAAAGAACCGCTGAGCAGAAGACTCCAGCAGGGGATTGCGACGTGTGTGTGGTCGCGACGATATTCGCCCTGGTTCGTGGGTCCCAGGCCCCACCGCCCCAGCTTTTCAGTGTTTCTACCGCACGTCGCAATTGGGTCCGGTTCGGATCAGCTTCCTGCATGGATTCAACATGAAGCTCGAACTGATTCAGCAGTTCGCGGTGCTCCTCCGAGGCTTCTTCACTCGTCAGCCAAGAGGACAGGAGATAAATCCAACGCTGGAACGAACGCCGTTCCCGATCTACACAGAGAAGGCAGCTTAAAGCGGCGTGAATTAGCGCATATCGCGTCTGATCCCAAAATTGATCCCGTTCGCTCACACTACCTGCTGCGAATAACAACTTTTCCGTCTGAGCAGAGATCTGCTCGGGCGTGTTGAACGTCCCAAATAGATCATAACCCGATTTCGATGTTAGCGACAAATGCACAACATCATCAGCTCGACCTTCTCGGCGGGCCCATTCCTCGACTTGTTCTGGGAAATTACCCCCTTTGAGATCGAAGATTAAAAGCCCGGGACGCCTCGAACGATTGTCTTTGTGCCATGAAAGCAGACCCCGGATTACGGCCGTGAGTAAGTTGGTTTTGCCGCTGCCGCTGGAGCCGATGGCCAGCATGTGACGCACCGCACTCCTCGGTCGATGCACCATGCCCCCGGGGTTCCGGTCTCGTCTTCGTAGCAGCCGATCCGGAGCACTTCC
>JADJZJ010000044.1 GCA_016715765.1 Opitutaceae bacterium | reverse complement strand
GCCGGTGATACCGTTCAGCACCCGCGGCTCGGCCAATCTCCGCAGTCACCGCAAGATCGCCGTCTTCGACCACGCCACGGCCATCGTGGGCGGCCACAACCTCGCCCGCGAGTACATGGGGCCGGTCGTGCTCCGGAAACGCTGGGCGGACTTCGGCGCCCGGATCGAAGGCCCGGCCGCGGCGATGCTCAACGAGGTGTTTCTGGCCGACTGGTGCTTCGCCAGCGGCAAGCCCGTGGACCTGCTGCACGCCGAAATCCCCACCGCCGTCGCCCTCCAACCGCGCGGCGAGAGCGAATTGCAGGTCATTGCGAGCGGACCGGACGTTCCCGGCGATCCCCTGTACGAAGGCATTGTCGCCATGATCCAGGGCGCCGTGCACCGCATCTGCGTGGTTACGCCCTACTTCATCCCCGACGAGGTGCTGCTGCGTTCACTCATGGTGAAGGCCCGGGCCGGCCGGGAGGTCACCCTGGTCGTCCCGGCGCGTTCCAACCATCCCGTGACCGACTTTGCCCGGCGGCACTACCTGCGCGAACTGCAAAAGGCCGGCGTCCGGGTCATGCTCTATGGACCCGGCATGATGCACAGCAAGGCCATCATCGTGGATGACAGCCTCGGGCTCTTTGGGTCGGCCAATTTCGACCTGCGCAGCCTGTTCGTGAATTTCGAGATCAGCGTGCTGGTGCACAGCAAACCCGACGTGCTCGCCATGAAGGCCTGGTCGGAAAAGCTCATGCAGTCCTGCCTGCCGGCCACGGACCGTTCCCACCGCAAATATCCCTTCTGGGGCAACCTCGCCGAGGAGGTCAGCCGTTTGCTGGCCCCGCTGCTTTGACCGCAATGCGGCAAGGCGGATTGGCCCACTGTAGGAGTGGCTTTACGCCGCGATGGAGCGGTCCCAATCGCGGCATGAAGCCGCTCCTACAGCCATACCACCCTGAAACTCAGGATCAGGTCACTGCCCTGGCGTCTTTGCGCTTAATCTGCAAAACACCCGCCGCAGGATGCGGTGTAAACCGCATGCGCATCTGTACGCCCGGATCGCCGAAGCATTGGCCGCCAGCCGATGCTTGACCACCGGACGCGCCTTGAGCGCTTCCAGTGACGGATGCGTGGGCTCCACCCCGATTGCCGCCCGGATCGTGTCCGGGAACTTGGCCGGGCTCGCCGTCGCCAGCACCACGCTCACGCGGTCAGACGACAGCTCCTTGAAGGCGCACGCGGTGTGCGGATCGGCCACGTAGCCGTATTGCCGGTGCACCCGCTGGATAATCCCGGGGATTTCCGCATCGGTGCAGCGGGAGGCGGAAAAAACTCCGCGGTCAAAATCATCAAACTTCCATGCGCCCGTGTCCTTGAAGGTGCGCATGATGGCCCGCACCTGCGCCGGATCGCGGCCCACTTGGAAATAAATGAACCGCTCGAAATTCGAGGCCACCTGGATGTCCATCGAGGGCGCCAGGCTCGGCGCGACATTCCCCACGCGGTACTCCCCGGTCGTGAACATGCGGTAGAGAATGTCGTTCTGATTCGTCGCCACCTTGAATCCGCGGATCGGCACGCCCATCTGCTGCAGCAGCCAGCCGGCGAGCACATTGCCAAAATTGCCGGTCGGGACCACAAACTCGGCCTCGCTCCGCTCTGCCGCCGGCAGCCTCAGCCACGCGTAGAGATAGTAAACGCACTGGGCCAGCACGCGGGCGAGATTGATGGAATTCACCGCCGAGAGGCGGTGGCGCAGCCGGAATTCCTGGTCGCCAAAGATCTCCTTCAGCGCGGCCTGGGCGTCATCAAAGGTGCCATCAACCGCGAGCGCATGCACATTGGCCGCCCCGGTGCAGGCCATCTGCCGCTCCTGCAGTGGCGAGACCCGGCCGTCCGGATAGAGGATGAAAATGGCGGTGCCGGGCTTGCCCAGCAGGCCGTGGATGGCCGCGGCCCCGGTGTCGCCCGAGGTCGCGCCCAGCACATTGATGGACCCGCCCCGCACCCGGCACTGGTGCTCGTAGAGATTGCCCAGCAATTGGAGGGCGAAATCCTTGAACGCCAGCGTGGGGCCGTGGAAGAGCTCCAGCACATGCGTGCGCTCGTCCAGGCGGCGCAGCGGCGCGATGTCGGGATGCGCAAAGCCGGCATACGAGCGGTTGACCAGCTCCCGCAGGGTTTCCGCGGGCAGGTCGGTCGCAAAGACGCGCATGAACTCGTGGCACAGCGCGGCGTAGCCGAGGCGCTCAAACCGCGGCAGGTCGCCGGAAAAATCCGGCAGGGTTTCCGGCAGGAACAGTCCGCCATCCGGCGCCAGGCCGGTCGCCACGGCATCGGAGAAGCCGAGCGGCCCGGTCTGTCCGCGGGTCGAGATGTAGCGCATGGTGCGGGCGCCGCCGGAATCAGCGGCCGGGGCTTAGACGCCGAGCTGGCTCAGGTGAAACGCCTCGTGGGCGACCCGCGCCGCCTCGTCCACCCGGGCGATGTCCACCACGATGGAGATCTTGATCTCCGAGGTGGTGATGAGCTCGATGTTGATGCCCACATCGGCCAGCGCCTGGAAGAGCGTGGCGGCGACGCCGGTGTGCGTCTTCATGCCGACACCGACGACCGAGAGCTTGGCGATCTGCTCGTGGATGGCGACCTGGCCGCCGCCGATCTCGGCCAGCACCGGCTCCAGCGCCTTCTGGGCGCGGTGCGAGTCACCCTGCGGGACGGTGAAGGTGAGGTTCGCCACGCCGTGGCGGCCGACATTCTGCACGATCATGTCGACGATCACGCCGGCATCAGCCAGGGCGCGGAAGACTTTCGCCGCCGAACCCGGCTTGTCCACGATGTTGCTGACGATGACCTTGGCCTGGTCCTTGTCCACGGCCACGCCGCGGACAACGACCTTTTCCATGTATGCGACTTCTTCTTTCACGATGGTTCCTGGGTTATGGTTGAAACTCGAGCGGACTTCAAAGACGACGTTGTACTTCTTGGCGAATTCGACGGAGCGGGACTGCATGACCTTCGAGCCGGAGGAGGCCAGCTCGAGCATCTCATCATAGGAGATCTCGGTCAGCTTCTGCGCGGTTTTGACGACTCGCGGATCGGCGGTGTAGACGCCGTCCACATCGGTGTAGATCTCGCACTTGTCCGCATGGACGGCGGCGGCGAGCGCGATGGCGGTGAGGTCGGAGCCGCCGCGGCCGAGGGTCGTGATCTGGCCGTCGTCGTTGATGCCCTGGAAGCCGGCGACAATGACCACCTTGCCCTGTTTGAGATCCTCGATGATGGGCCCGGCGTTGATCGTCTTGATCTTGGCCTTCGTGTGCATGCGGTCGGTGAAAATACCCGCCTGCGCACCGGTGTAGCTGACGGCGGCCACCCCCACGCCGTGGAGCGCCATGGCCGTGAGGGCGATGGTCTCCTGCTCGCCGGTGGCGAGCAGCATGTCGAGCTCGCGCTCGCTGGGATGCTCGCAGACCGCTTTGGCGCGGGCGATGAGTTCGTTGGTCACGCCGGACCGGGCGGAGACGACGACAACGAGTTCGTTGCCCTCGTCGCGCGTCGCCTTGATCCGTTCGGCAACCTTCTTGATTCGTTCGACGTCACCCACGGAGGTGCCGCCGTATTTTTGGACAATTCGGGCCATGGTCGTAGGGAAAGTCTAGTCGTTGAAATCGCCGATGCGCAGGAGCACGGGCACCTCGATCACGCTGGCCAGCCGGGCCAGGTCGCGGAGCGTGGACCGCATGGCCTTCTCGTGGCTCTGGTGGGTCGTGAGGACGAGCGAGGCCGCATCAGCCGTCTCGGAGGGATTCTGGATCACGCTCGCGATGCTGATATGGTGCCCGGCCATGACGGAAGCCACGCGGGCCAGCACACCGGGCTGGTCGCGGACGGTCAGCCGCAGGTAGTAGCGGCAGAGAATGTGCTCGGGCGGGGCGAGCTTGCAGCCGTTGCGGGCCGGCAGGGTCTCGTCCGCAATCAACTGCGCGCCGCGGCCGCAGCGCAGGAGGGAGGCGGCGTCCGCGATGTCACTGATGACCGCGCTCGCGGTGGCGTCCTGGCCCGCGCCCCGGCCGATGTACAGGGTGGTGCCGACGACGTCGCCCGTGACCGAGATGGCGTTGTACACGCCGTTCACATTGGCGATCACGCTGCCCTCGGGCAGCAGGGTCGGGTGCACCCGGACGGAGAGCTCGTCCGTGTCAAAATCCCGCACGATCACGGCCAGCAGCTTGATGCCGAAGCCGAGGGTGGCGGCGTTCTTGAAATCCGCCGGCGTGATGCGATCGATGCCCTCGACCACCATCTGCCGGGGCTTGACCCAGACCCCGTGGGCCAGCCAGGCCAGCACGGCCGCCTTGTGCGCCGCGTCCCAGCCCTTCACATCGAGGGCCTCGTCCGCCTCGGCGTAGCCCAGGCGCTTGGCTTCGGCCAGAATGCTTTCGTAGGGCGCATCCTGTTCCTCCATCTGCGTGAGGATGTAATTGCAGGTGCCGTTGAGGATGCCGTAGATGCGCGGGAAGCGATTGGCGACCAGGCCCTCGCGCAGCGCCTTGATGATCGGGATGCCGCCGGCGACGCTGGCCTCGAACAGGAAGTGTCCGCCGTGCTTGCGCGCCGTCGCGAAAATCTCGGCGCCATGGGCGCAGATCAGCGCCTTGTTGGCCGAGACCACGCTCTTGCCCAGGCGCAGCGCGGCCAGCGTCACCTCGCGGGCCAGCCCGGTGCCGCCCATGAGTTCGCAGACGATCTGGATCCCGGGGTCCGTCGCCACGGCCATGGCGTCGTCCGTCAGGCGGGCGGCGGGAATTTTGACGAGACGCTGCTTGCGGAGGTTGTGGACCGCCACCCGGTGCAGCACCAACCGCGCCCCGAGCCGCTTTTCCAAATCAGCCCGGGAACGGGTGAGGTGTTTCCACACGCCCTGCCCGACGGTGCCGAAACCGCACAGGCCGATTTTGATGACTGGTATCTCGCTCATGATTCGGAAGATTCGGCGGTGTTCTTGTTGAACCGGTTTTCGGTGCCTTGCACCAACCGGCGGATGTTGTCCCGGTGACGGATGACGACAAAGAGGGCGATCAACGCCGCCACGACGACGAGCGGAACCGGCCGGCCCCGCAGCCAGACCGTCACCGGCAGGGAGACCGAAGCCAGAATCGAGGCCAGGGAGACATAGCGCGTCGAATAGAATGCCAGCAGCCAGATCACTCCGCCGACCAGGGCGCTGATGGGAATGATGACGCAGATGCCGCCGGCGCCGGTGGCCACCCCTTTGCCGCCGCGGAATTTCGTGAAACAGGAATAGCTGTGCCCGAGCATCGCGCCGGCGAGGCCGGCCAGGCCGAGGTTGAGCCAGTCGTCGCCCGCAATCCGGCCGGCCGCGGTCAGACCCCACTCCTCCATGTCATAGGTCACGCTCACCGCGGACCGGGCCAGCAGGGCCCACGACGCCGCCAGGGCGCCCTTGAACGCATCGAGGGCGAACACCAGGTTGCCCGGACCCTTGCCGAGGACGCGGCGGACATTGGTGGCACCGGGATTCTTGCTGCCGACCTCGAAGATGTTCACCCCTTTGGCGCGCGCGACCAGGTACCCGAAGGGCAGCGCGCCCAGCAGGTAACCGACCAGGCCGACGAAAAGGTAGAAGACAATCATGCGCGGACTAGAGTTGGACGAATTTTGCCAGTTTGATCGCGGGGTGTGATTTCAATTCCCGGCGGACGCTGTCGCTGGGTTCGCTGTCGAGGTTGATCATGATCAGCGCCGTCTCACCCGGCTCCTGGCGGCTGAGGGACATGTTCGCGATGTTGACGCCATCCTTGCCCAGCAGGGTGCCCACATAACCGATCATGCCCGGCTGGTCGTGGTTCTCGATGACGAGCAGCTTGCCCTGCGCCTCGACCTCCACCTCGCGCTGGTTCAGCTCGACGATGCGCGGGCGCGCCGTCTTGCCGATCAACGTCCCCTTGGCCGCATGCACGGAGCCGTCGGCCGCCACGGCCTCCACGGCCATGAGTTCGGTGTAGTCCACCTCGTCGGTGGACTTGATGACCTCCATCTTCACGCCGAGGCGCTGCAGCACGACCGGTGCGTTCACAAAATTGACCGTGTCGCCGCTGATGCGCTGCAGGAAGCCGCGCTGAATGGCGCGGGTGACCGGATTGGCATCGAGGTCGATCAGCTTGCCCCAGTAGGTCACCCGCAGGGTCGCCACCTGCTTGGGTCCGATCTGCTGCACGAGGGCGCCCAGTTTTCCGCCCAGGTCGAGGTAGGGTCCGAGAATCTTGAGGACGGCCGCGTCAATCGAGGGCATGTTGACCGCGTTGCGGATGACCCCGCCCCGCAGCACATCCGCGATCTGCTCCGCGACCTCGAGGCCGACGCTCTCCTGCGCCTCGGCCGTGGAGGCGCCGAGATGGGGCGTGAGCGTCACGCCGGGGAGGCACCGCAGTGCGCTGTCGGCGGCGAGAGGCTCGTCTTCAAAAACATCCAGGCCGGCGGCTGCAACCTGACCTGACTTGAGCGCCTCGATCAACGCCGACTCCTTGATGATGCCGCCCCGCGCGCAATTGAAGAGCCGCACGCCCTTCTTGCATTTGGCCAGGGCGCCCTCGTCGATGAGGTGCCGCGTGGCTTCGGTCAGCGGCATGTGCACCGTGATGTAGTCGCTCTCGGCCAGCAGCTGCTCCAGCGTCACGGCCTCGACCTGCATGGCCTTCGCCCGGCTCGGGGCGAGGTAGGGATCATAGGCCACCACCCGCATGCCGAAGGCCTGGGCGCGCTTGGCCACCTCGCCGCCGATGCGGCCGAGGCCGACCACGCCAAGGGTCTTGCGAAAGAGTTCGATGCCGGAAAAGGACTTGCGGTCCCATTGCCCGTTGCGCATCGACGCCGCCGCCTGGGGCACCGGCCGCGCACCGCAGAGAATGTGCGTGAAGGTCAGTTCGGCCGTCGCGATCGTGTTGCCCGAAGGCGTGTTCATCACGATGACACCGCGCTCGGTGGCCGCCTCGACATCGACGTTGTCCACGCCGACCCCGGCCCGGCCCACGACCTTGAGCAGCGGGGCGGCGGCAAAGACCGCGGCGGTGATCTTCGTCTCGCTGCGCACGGCGATCGCCTGCACGTCGCCGACGAGCGTCAGGAGTTTCTCCGGGCTGGAGCCATAGGCCTCCACCACGGTCAGACCGGGCTGACGGCGAAGGAATTCCACTCCCTTGGCTGAGATCTTATCGGCGACGAGGACTTTCATGTGGACAAAGTGGCCCGTGAGCGAAGGGGCCGGGCAACCAAAACGCAAATAAACAAAAGCAGCGCGGACCGCGGGAACTCCCCTTATGACACGGATACCCCCTCGGAGGGGGTCCCCCACCCACTCATTTCACGCGGCAACCGCCGGGCCAAATACCCTGCGGCCGCAGGCTTGCCGGCGGGGAATTTCAACTGTTGCATCAATTTATGGAATCTTCCGCCGAACGCCTGCACCGCCAGATCGAATTCATCGTGGAGGTGGACAAGCTGAAGGAAATCTTCCGCCAGACGGTCCTGACCCAGAGCCGGCGGGCGGAGAACGATGCCGAGCATTCGTGGCATTTCGCCCTCATGGTCATCGTCCTCGCCGAGCACTCCAACCACCAGCCGCTCGATGTGCTGCGCATCCTCAAGATGGTGCTGATCCATGATCTGGTGGAGATCGATGCCGGCGACACCTTCGCTTATGACACCAAGCACATGGCGGACCAGCATGAGCGCGAGGCGCGGGCCGCCACCCGCATCTTCGGCCTGCTGCCGGCCGACCAGGCGGCTGAGTTCCGAGCCCTGTGGGATGAGTTCGAGGCCAAGCAGACGCCCGAGGCGAAATTCGCCGCCGCCTGCGACCGTTTCCACCCAATGCTGCTGAATTGCCGCACCAACGGCCATGCCTGGCAGAAGCACGGCGTCACCCAGGACCGCGTGCTCGCCCGCAACGCCCACGTCGCCGAAGGTTCCAAGGCCATTTGGGAGTATGCGGTCAGAATGATCGATGAGGCCGTCGCGAGGGGTGATCTGGCCGCCAAGCCTGTGAGCTGAAGCGGGCCCAGCCTGCCAGACAGGTCAGGCCGACTGGCAGAGCATCATCATCGTATGATGCAGTTGCCTGTCCGCGGCCAACCGGCGCCCTGCTCCATCTGAAGAAGCCAATACCGGCTTCATAAGTTTAACACGCCAGTTTCCGACGCCCTGTGATTCGTCAGAAATGCTTACACTCAGCTTTTTGCTGCAAGCATATCTTATCTCACTACTTGCATAATGGACGAATTACGTTCGTTAATGATAGTCGTACCTGCTTACAGGTGAATGTTTTGTGAAGTATTCAAGATTTTACAGAATAAGATCGGTACTCCATAATGACCAATATCTTACCTCAGTAGATGCTTCTTTGGCATGTTGGTTGCATATAAGATATGATTACTCCAGCCAACAACAACAACTGAACTTAGGTTACAAATGAAAATACACCGGGCAGTACTAAGCCTTGTCTTCGTCGTAGCTTTGGGTCTTCCGGTTCGCGCCGGCAGCATCCTTCTGGATTACAGTCCTGATGCCACCGGGGCAGTGATCGCGCCAATGGGGACGGCTTTTTCCAACATTTCGGGAGGACAGAATTTCGCCGAGAGAATCATCTTCGATACCGACGTACTAATTACCGGGATGGATATATATTCACTAGATTGGTGGAACACGGTGGGCAATTATGTGGTGGTGAGAACTTGGGATGAACAGGTGGGTTATCCCGATATTGGAACTGTCGATGACTTCCTCAGCGTAATTGCGGCCGTGGACTCGGAGGGCATTACGACTGCGCCCGTCTTGAGTATCGGCTCGTATACCAGGCTCCATGTGGATTTCGGCGCCAATTCGTTCAACCTTGCGGCCAATACCGCACTGTGGATCGGCATCAGTGGTTTCCAGTCGGAAATGGGCCAGCTCGCCCTGAGCGGCCCCAAACAACCCGGCAACGGCACCATGTACATGTTCAATGGCCTGAATCCCGCAGGTGAGCCCTATGATGGCGATATGGCCATGCGCATCCATGGGGAGCGGTCCGTACCAGAGACCAGTTCTGTCGTGATGCTGCTTGGATTTGGTTTGGGTGGCTTGATGGCAGTGCGGCGCGTCTTCGTCCGCTAAGCATTCCGTTCCCCTCCAACCTGCCTTCGTCGTCCCACGGCGAGGCAGGGTTTTGTTTGCGACCTTGAGCATCCCCCGGCGGCGGCGATTCGATCAGTCCGCCGCCTGCTGCCGGCCGGAATGCGTCAGCTCAGGTCGCGGATGCTGCCGAACTCGGGATCGAAGAGTCTCCGGTAGGTGCGGACAATGGTGCCATCGGTCAGGCCGCAAAGGTAATCGCAGATGCGGCGGGCCTTGCCCTTGCGGGTCTTCTCGGCGTTGATCAGGCGCCCGACCTGCGGCGGGAGAATGTTGATCACGCGTCCGTTCTTCTCGACGTAATTGCGCCAGCAGGACTGCCAGAGATCGAACAGGACGCGCCGGGCCTTGTGCTCCATCTGCTGGAGCTGCGGGCTCTCGAAGATGATGTCGTTGGCCATGCGCTTGAAGAACAGCGCCTCGCGCTGCGCCGGCTCGTCCACGACCAGCTCATAGCGATAGCGATTGGTTAGGCGGGCCATGAAGTTGTCCCGCTCGCGCAGGCGGCAGGCCTGGATGAAGCCGCCGATGCGGGCGCCGAATATGCCCTCAAGCCGGTCGGTGCGGATCGCATGGAACAGCCGGTCCAGGTGCCTCTGCTCCTCCGGACCGATGGCCTGGTCGCCGGCCCAGGCCTCGACACTTTCACCCGTGAGAAACCCCGCCTTCACCCCGTCCACGATGTCGTTGAGCGAATAGGCCGCATCATCAGCCCAGTCCATGATCTGGCATTCGATGCTCTTGAACTGGTTCAACTGCTCACCCTGATGCAGCGGTCGGGGGATCTTCACGCCCTTGAACACAAAATCCCGGTACACCTCCTGCGTATCGTAGAGGAAATGGTTGGCCGGCGGACGCTGAAACTCGCGAAAGAGCTTCTTGTATTTCAGGACGCCGTCCAGCAGCGCCCGCGTCGGGTGCAGGCCGCGCACGCCGGATTCGCTTTGGAAGATGGTCTCAGTGAGCAGGTGCAGGGTCTGCGCGTTGCCCTCGAAACCGCCCCACCCGATCATCAGTTCCTGGAGCGTGCGCTCGCCGGAGTGGCCAAAGGGCGGATGCCCGAGATCGTGGGCGAGGCAGACGGCTTCGACCAGGTCGCTATCAATGTAGAAATCGCTTTTCAACAATCCGCCCCGCGAGCGCAGGAAGTGGCAGATCGAGCGTCCGATCTGCGAGACCTCGATCGAATGCGTCAGTCGCGTGCGATAAAAGTCGTACTCGCCCGACAGGAAAACCTGCGTCTTCGACTGCAGCTTGCGGAAGGCATGGGCATGGATGATCCGGTCGCGGTCGATCTGGAACGCATTCCGGTAATCCGGCTTGCGCGCGCCCCCGTACGGCTCGGCATCGAAGGCGTTGTAGAAGCGGTTCTCCATGGAATGGCTTCGACACGAAGGGGAGTGCGCCCGCGATGCAAACCCATATCTGGCCGCCTCCGCCCCGGGCCCTTTCGCCGGACAACGCGATGGACGCATGCCCCGATTTTCCGGCCAGGGCGGGATCAAATCCCAACTCCGGCTGCTTGCCCTTGCTGGCGCGCAGTTATTCGCGGAGTGAGCGGGCTCATTAACCGCGCTTAGAGCGCGTCATTCGGCGGCTTAGGGGTTGTTTCGCCGCCTGCCGGCGTCACACTCCGGAGGTAAATCCACAATCTCATGCCCGCCAAAACCATGCGTGCCATCGCCAAACTCACCCCCGCTCCCGGGCTGCAAATGATCGAGGTCCCCGTGCCCACGCCCGGGATCAATGACGTCCTGATCAAGGTCAAGAAGACGTCCATCTGCGGGACCGACATCCACATCTACAACTGGGACGACTGGTCCCAGAAGACGATCAAGCCGCCGATGGTCATCGGCCATGAATTTGTGGGCGTGGTCGAGCAGGTCGGCGAGAATGTGCTCAACTTCAAGCCGGGCGACCTGGTGGACGGCGAAGGTCACATCGTCTGCGGCGTCTGCCGCAACTGCCTCGCCGGGCGCCGCCATCTCTGCAAGGACACGAAGGGCGTGGGCGTGAACCGCCAGGGCGCGTTCGCCGAATACCTGTGCATCCCGGCCACCAACGCCGTGCACGTCGATCCCGCCATCCCGCTCGATGTGCTTTCCTGCTTCGACCCGCTCGGCAACGCCGTTCACACCGCGCTCAAGTATGACGTGATCGGCGAAGACGTGCTCATCACGGGCGCGGGCCCGATCGGCTGCATGGCCACGGCCATCGTCAAGCAGGTCGGCGCGCGCAAGGTCGTCGTCACCGATGTGAATCCCGCCCGCCTCGCCCTCGCGAAGCGCATGGGCGCCACCCGCGTGGTGGATGTCTCGAAGGAAAAACTCCCCGACGTGCAGCATGAGCTGGGCATGAAGGAGGGTTTCGACATCGGACTGGAAATGTCCGGCAACCCGCGCGCGCTCGCCGACATGATCGACAACATGTGCCACGGCGGCCGGATCGCGCTGCTCGGCATCATGCCCGGCGCCGCCGCCGTCGACTGGAACAAGGTCGTCTTCAATATGCTCACGATCAAGGGCATCTATGGACGCGAAATGTACGAGACCTGGTACAAGATGACGGCCCTGATCCAAAGCGGGCTGGATATCACCCCGGTCATCACCCACCGCTTCAATTGCACTGAGTTTCAGGAAGGGTTCGACCTGATGCGCACCGGCAAAAGCGGCAAAATCGTGCTAAACTGGGAGTGAGATTTAGCCACAGATTGCACAGATGGGCCCAGATGAATACCTTCATCGCGACCTCACCGAAAGCATCGTCGGTGCCGCAATGACGGTGCATAATGCGCTCAAACCCGGCCTGAAGGAAAAAGCCTACGAAAACTCACTCGTCATCGAACTGCGGAAGCGCAGCCACCGGATCGAACAGCAGAAACAATTCGATGTCCTCTACGATGGCATTGTCGTCGACCAGCTTATCCCCGACCTTATAGTCGATAACAAAGTCATCGTGGATCCGAAGTGCGTCACGGATTTCACCGATACCCATTATGCCCAGATGATCGGCTATCTCGCCATCACCGGCCTCCGCCTCGCCTTGCTGCTAAATTTCAAGGATGCACGCCTGCACTGGAAACGCATCATCCGCTAACCCTCCATCCGGTTCTCATCCGTGCCATCTGTGGCCAAAATCACATGACTCCCGCCTACCTCGCCCATCTTCAGAAAACCCTCACTGACATCGAGTCCGCCGGACTGTTCAAGCGCGAGCGCGTCATCACCACGCCGCAGAGCGCGCACATCAACGTGGCCGGGGGCCGGCCGGTGTTGAACTTCTGCGCCAACAACTATCTCGGCCTCGCCGACAATCCCGAGATCATCCAGGCCGCCCATGCCACGCTCGACCGCTGGGGCTACGGACTCGCCTCGGTGCGCTTCATCTGCGGCACGCAACAGATCCACAAGGACCTCGAAGCCGGACTCAGCGCGTTCCTGGGCACCGATGACACCATTCTCTACGGCTCGTGTTTCGACGCCAACGGCGGCGTCTTCGAAACCCTGCTCGGCGCCGAGGACGCGGTCATCAGCGACGAACTGAACCACGCCTCGATCATCGACGGCATCCGCCTCTGCAAGGCCCAGCGGTACCGTTACAAGAACAACGACATGGCCGACCTCGAGGCGAAGCTCAGGGAAGCCGACGCCAAGCAGGCACGCTTCAAGCTGATCGCCACCGACGGGGTTTTCTCCATGGACGGTTTCATCGCCAACCTCGCGGCCATCTGCGACCTCGCCGACAAATATGGCGCCCTGGTCATGGTGGACGACAGCCACGCCGTCGGCTTCATGGGTAAAACCGGCCGCGGCACCCATGAACATTGCGGCGTCATGGAGCGAGTCGACATCCTCACCGGCACCCTCGGCAAGGCCCTCGGCGGCGCCAGCGGCGGCTACATCAGCGGACGCAGCGACATCGTCGCCCTGCTGCGCCAGCGTTCTCGGCCCTACCTGTTTTCCAACACCCTGGCCCCGGTCATCGCCGCCGCGTCGCTCACGACACTCGAAATCATTTCACGCTCAACCGCCCTGCGCGACAAGCTCGAGGCCAGCACCAAATACTTCCGCGAGGGTCTCACCCGCGCCGGCCTCAACCTCCGCCCGGGGAGTCATCCCATCGTGCCCGTCATGCTGGGAGATGCCGCCCTGTCCCAGAAGTTCGCCGCCCGGATGCTGGAGAAGGGCGTCTACGTCATCGGCTTCTTTTATCCCGTCGTGCCCCAGGGGATGGCCCGCATCCGCACGCAGGTCAGCGCCGCGCACAGCCGTGAGGACCTCGACTTCGCCATCAAGGCGTTCGCGGAGGTCAAAGCCGAATTGGGACTTTAATCCATGAAACCCACCGCCGCCCTCATCCGCCGTTTGGAAAAAGCCGCGCGCAAGGCGGCGCAGGCTTCCTACTCGCCCTATTCCGAATTTCGCGTCGGCGCCGCGATCCTCGCCGGTTCGGGCAAAGTCTACACCGGCACCAATGTGGAAAACGCCAGCTACGGCCTCTGCAATTGCGCCGAGCGCACCGCGATTTTCACCGCCGCGGCGGCCGGTGAGCGGCAGGTGCGCGCCGTCGCCGTTTATACGCCGACCAAAACCGCCACGACCCCGTGCGGGGCCTGCCGGCAGGTCATCAACGAATTCGGGCCGGAGGCGCTGGTGATCAGTGTCTGCGACAGCGCCGACCGCATCCAGACGACCCTGGACCGGTTGCTCCCCGCCGCATTCGGGCCAAAAAATCTGGGACGGAAGAAAGCCTGAACCAACGGGCTAAAATTTCCGATTTTTTGCATCAAGTGTAGCTACGAGCGTGAGCGAGTGGATCACACGCTGCGCACACCAGAACTCCACTCGCTCACGCTCGCAGCTACCCGAGAATGAAATGCTAAAGGCAATTGGTTTATGCCAGGAGAGCCGCGGCGGTCCGCCCCGCAATTACCGCATCAGCCTGCGGAAATAAAGTCCCGCACCACCGAGCACACATCGCCCGGTCTTACCTCGTGCTCCGTGCGGTCTTTCAGGTCGCGGATCTTCACGATGCCCTTGGCGAGTTCGTCGGTGCCGTAGATGAGGGCCAGTTTCGCCCCGGACTCCGCCGCCGCCTTGAACTGTTTGCCGAAGGCGGAATCCTTGAGCGGATAGTCGACGCGGAAACCCATCGCGCGCAGCGCCTGGATATCCGCAAACGCCGCCAGCCGCTCCGCCGGTCCGCCGATGACGCAATACACATCGGGCGCCGTGACCAGCGTCGGCATCAGGCCGCGCTGCTCCAGCAGCAGGGCAAAGGTCATGTCGCCGATGGCAAAACCGACCGCCGGCAGCGCCGGCCCGCCGAGCTTCTGCACGAGATCGTCGTAACGGCCCCCGCCCGCCAGCGCGCGCAATTCGCCCTTGCGATCGAAGGCCTCGAAGACAAATCCCGTGTAATAGGCCAGTCCGCGGACCACGCCGAGGTCCACCGTGACATAGGGGGCGAATCCCATCGCCTCCAGTCCGCCCAGCAGCTTGCGCCAGTCGGCCAGTCGCGCCGTCAGTTTATCCCCGAGGGACGCCAGCGTGTGCTCCAGCGCCTCCAGCGACTTGATCTGCAGGAAGGCGAGAATCCTGTCCTTCAGGACGGCGTCGAGCGCCCCGAATTGCTCGGTGTAACCCTTGAAGGCATCGTCGCCGTATTTCTCGTAGCGGTCCACCGCGCCCAGCACGCCCCGGATGCGCGGCTCGTCGAGCCCGAGCGCCTCCAAGTAATAAAACCAGAGGTTGCGGTCGCTCAAGCGGACATAGAAATCCTGCTCGTTCAGGCCAAAGGCGCAGAGGCACTGGATCAGCAGGGCGACCAGTTCGATCTCCGCCTCCGGTCCCGGTTCGCCGAAGATATCCGCATTGAACTGGTTGAAGCACCGCCCGCGTCCCTTCTGCATGCGCTCGTAGCGGTAAAATTCAGCGATGCTGAACCATTTGATGGGACGCTTCAGCGCGTTGGCCCTGGCTCCGACCAACCGGCAGACCGTCGGGGTCATCTCGGGGCGCAGTGCGACTTCGCGCCCGCCCTTGTCGGTGAAACTGAACAGCTGCGCCTCAATCTCCTCGCCTGACTTGGCCTTGTAGAGATCCAGGGGTTCCAGGACCGGGGCATCGTATTCGGCGAAGCCATAGGCCACCGCGGTCTGGCGCCAGAGGCGGAACACATGATTGCGGCGCGCGAGATCTTCGGGATAGAATTCGCGGAAGCCGGGCAGGGTCTGAAACGTGGCCATGAGACCGGAAAATTGCGGCGCGGCCCGGCGCGGGGCGACTTAAATTTTGCGCAGCAAAAAGGCCGGGAAATACCCGGCCTGAATGTACCCGATCAGCCTGAAGAACTGTTCAGGGGGCCGGAGCCGCCGGGGGTGCCGGGGGCTGGGCTTGCAGTTTGGCCAGGTCGATTTTCTTAAGCTGCTGCTTGAGAATCTTGCCGGACTTGAACTTAACGACGGCACGTTGCGGGATCACAACCTCCGCCTCGGGTTTGTTGGGATTGCGGCCGATGCGTGACTTGCGGACTTGCACCTCAAGAACACCGAAATTGCGGAGCTCAACATTGCGTCCGTCTGCCAACGCTTTCTGTATAATGTCGAGGGTCATTTGGACAGTATCTACGACCTGCTTCTGGGGAAAGCCGGTTTTGTTGTAGATTTCCAGGACGATTTCTCTCTTCGTCAGGTTATTGGACATAGGATTCCTTTCTCGCTAAAGAATGGGGGGAGGATTGGTTAAAGTATTTTCAGTTCTGCGATTGCGTCAATAAATATGACTGTTTTGTCACAGAATAAAGAGTAAACATCCTGATAGTCATCTCAAATGCCCGAGCCCAAAGCTGTTAATTCCATGTTCGCGCGGATCGCCCGCCGCTACGATATTGCCAACCGCCTGCTCAGTGGCGGGATGGATGTCTGGTGGCGTTGGCGCATGGTGCGACGGGTGGCGCGGGGGCAGCCGACCGATATCCTCGACCTGGCGACCGGGAGCGGGGATGTCGCCTTCTCAATCTCTCGCAACGTGGCTTCTGCCAATCAGATAGTGGGCATGGACTTCTGCCAGCCGATGCTGGACGAGGCCGTGAAAAAGCAGGCGGCGGATGTTCGGAAAAGATACGGCAACATCCGATTCCAGCAAGGCGACGGACTCGCCCTGCCCCTGCCCGACGATGCGTTCGATGCGGTCACCATCGCCTTCGGGTTGCGCAATATGGGCGACCGGCATCGCTCCCTTTCCGAAATGCACCGGGTGCTCAGAAAAAACGGCCGGGTTTTTGTTTTGGAGTTCTCCCGGCCCCAAAGTTGGTTCCGTCCCATCTACCTGTTCTATCTGCGCCATGGGTTGCCCTGGCTGGCCGGCCTGGTCACCGGTGATCGCGCCGCCTACATTTACCTCAACGAAACCATTGAGGCCTTCCCCGATCGCACCGCGCTGTGCGCCGAGTTTCTGGCCGCAGGATTCAGCCGCGTGGAGTCCGCCGGCTGGACCTTCGGCGTGGTGGCCTTGCACACCGCCGTGAAGTGAGGCCGGCATCCGGCGTCGGCCGGATCAGCTGAACGACTTGCCGCAGCCGCAGGTGCTCTGGGCATTGGGATTTTGAATCTCAAAACCCTTGCCCTGCAGTCCGTCGTCAAAATCCACCCGGCTGCCGTTCAAATACGCCAGGCTCGAGGGATCGAGCAGGATCCTGATGCCTTCGCTGACGAACAGCGCGTCGTCCGGCTTCGGCTCATCGAAGGACATCCCGTATTGAAAGCCCGAGCATCCGCCCGATTCGACCAGGACGCGCAGGTGCCGGTCGGGGGTGCCGGCATCGGCCAGCATCGCTCGCACTCGGTCGGCCGCACGGTTTGTCAGGGTGATCATCGCCCGGACCCTAGGGACGCCGCCGGCCCTGTCAAATGACACGGGAAATTTACAGCAGGAAACGGGCCGTCCGTCATTTCATTACTTGCCAGTACCTGCAGCGCACCCTTTGCTGGGCTCCCGTGGCGAACATCAAACAGATTTTCACCGAGATTAACTACGAAATGGTCCGGAAGATCGCGGACGGAGGCATGGGCCTGGTGTATGAAGCCATGCAGCTGGGCGCGGGCAATTTTCGCAAGGTGGTCGCCATCAAACTCATTCGCGAGGAGTACTCGGCCATCACGGAATTCCAAAAGAATTTCATCGGCGAAGCCCGCCTCGTCGCCGACCTGATCCACACCAACATCGTCCAGACCTACCATCTCGGGCAGATTGGCGGCCAGTATTTCATGGTGATGGAGTTCGTGCGCGGCGTGAACCTGGAGCAGTTCCTCGACAAGCATCGCGCCACCAACAAGACGATCCCGATCGACCTGGCCGCGTTCATCATCTCCCGCATCGCCCGCGGCCTGACCTACGCCCACGACAAATGCGACCGCGAGGGCCGCCACCTCAACATCGTCCATCGCGACATCGGGCCGAAGAACGTGATGATGGCCTATGAGGGCGACGTGAAGCTCACCGACTTCGGCATCGCGAAGGCCCTGGACCTGATGTACAACGAGGAAGGCAAGGTCATCGCCGGCAAGGACGAATACCTGTCCCCGGAACAGGCGAGCTACGCCGTGACCGATGCGCGGGCCGACCTCTTCCCCCTCGGCATCGTCCTGACCGAACTGCTGCTGGGGCGGAACATCTTCCGGGCAATGGACCGCGCGGAATCGCGCCGCAACATCCTCAGTCTCCCCATCCCGCGCTTCTCCACCCTCCGCGCGGACATCGACCCCAAGCTCGAGGCCATCATCCAGAAGGCCCTGACGCGCGACCGCGAAAAGCGCTACCAGTGCGCGGCGGAGATGATGACCGATCTCGAACTCTATCTTTACAGCGACCGCTACGGTCCCACCAACGAGAAGCTCGGCACCTACATCAGGGATCTGTTCGATGTCCGTGATCCCACGCCCTCCTCCAACCCCTTCCGCAACGGCACCGCGAGCACGCCCAAATGAACCGCTTTCTCACTTTTTCAGTTCATGAGCGGGCCCGGATTTAGTCACGAACTCCGCCAGCGCCAGACGCAATCCCTCGTCCTCGCGCCCCAGCTGCGGCATTCCCTGAAAATCCTGCAGGTCGCCGCCCTCGATCTCCGTTCGGTGATTCAGGAGGAACTCCAGAGCAATCCCACGCTCGAGGAGCTGCCCATGGAATCCAGCACGCAGGAGAAGCCCGAGGCGCAGGATTCGGATGACGGCAATGAGGGCAACGAGGAACCCCAGAATCCGGAGGGCGAGCGCGAGACCATGGATTTCTCCAAGGAATTCGAGATCCTGGGCAAGATGGACGACGACTGGCGCGACTTCATGGCGAACGCCGGCGGCAACCAGCCCCAATCCGCCGAGGCCGCCGAAAAGCGCCAGCACTTCTTCGATTCGCTGGCCAGCGCCCCTTCCCTGCAGGAACACCTGATGCAGCAGGCCGACATGGCCGACCTGACCCCGCCCGTACGCGACGCCATCAAGCACCTGATCGGCAGCCTCGATGACCGCGGGTTCCTGACCCAGCCGCTGGCCGACGCCGCCCTGCAGGCCCAGTTGCCCCTCAAGGCCATGCAGGAGGCCCACGAGATCCTGAAGGCCTTTGACCCCGCCGGCATCGGCAGCCTGACGCTCCCGGATTGTCTCCTGACCCAATTGACCGGCAAGGGCCGGGGCTCCTCGCTGGCGGCGCGGATCGTGCGCGACCACTTTGAACTGCTGGCCCGGCGCCGCATCCCGGAACTGGCCCGGCGCCTCGGGGCGAACCCGGACGACATCCAGCTGGCCGTCGAGGAAATCGGCAAGCTGGACCCCGCCCCCGGCCGCCGCTTCGCCGATGACACCAACCGCGTGGTGGAACCGGATGTGACCGTCGAAAAGGACGGCGACGGCTGGAAAATCACGCTGAACAGCGACTACATTCCGCGGCTCCGCATCTCCAGCACCTACCGCGACATGATCGCGAAGGGCACGCTGTCGAAGGCCGAACGCGACTACCTGCGGGAACGGATCCGGTCGGGCAAGTTCCTCATCGATTCCATCGAGCAGCGCCAGCGCACGATCGAGCGCATCACGCGCGAGATCCTCAAGGCCCAGGGCGAGTTCTTCGAGCACGGGGTCTCGCACCTCAAGCCGCTGACCATGACCCAGATTGCCAGCGTGGTCGGGGTGCACGAGACCACCGTGAGCCGCGCCATCGCCAACAAGTTCATCAAGACGCCGCACGGGGTCTTTGAGTTCAAATACTTCTTCACCACCGGGTATCAGGCCGACAGCGGCGACGCCGTTTCCAACACCAGCGTGAAGGAAATGATCGCCGACCTGATCACGGTGGAGCACCGCGCCCATCCGCTGAGCGACCAGGATCTGGTCGCCAAGCTGCAGGAAAAGGGCATCACCATCGCCCGCCGCACCGTCGCCAAGTACCGCGAGGAACTCGGCATCCTGCCGAGCAACCTGCGCCGCGACTACGCCTGACAGGCGTGCGGGACCGTTGCCAGTTGGGTGGCACCCGGCCTCCGGACGGGTGTTCGGTTGGTGCCCCTACCTGCTGACCGGCTCCGTGTCGACCGCCAGGCTCGGATTGACGCCCAGGCCCCATCCCGCGGTCCGGTCCACACCGGTGCGGTCACTCCACGCGGCAAAGGCGATCATGCCGGCATTGTCACCCGTGTGCGCCGGTTCCGCGGCCAGCAGGGGCAGCCGGCGGTCGGCGGCCAGTTTCGCCGCCGCGGCCCGCAGCGTGCGATTGTTCGCCACGCCGCCGGACAGCCCGAGGCTGGCGAATCGCCGCGTGGCCAGGGCCGCGCGCGTCTTGCGGAGCAACGCGTCGATCACGGCCTGCTGGTAGCTGGCGCAGAGGTCGGGCCGGCGGGCCTCCACCTCCGCCGGCGTGAGCTTCTCGATGGTGTAGCGCAGGCTCGTCTTCAGTCCGGAAAAGCTGAAGTCCAATTCGTCCCGGCGGCCGATGCCGCGCGGAAAATCATACGCGTCCACCCTGCCGGCGGCCGCCAGTTTTTCGATCAGCGGTCCGCCCGGATAACCCAGCCCGAGCAGCTTGGCCCCCTTGTCCAGCGCCTCGCCGGCGGCGTCATCCCGCGTGGAGGAAATCACCGTGATCCGCCGGTCGCCTTCCAAGGCGCACAGCATGGTGTTCCCACCGGACACCACCAGTGCGAGATGCGGCAGCAGCGCCGCGTAGCGACGCTCAAAATCCGCGGGGGCCCCGGCGTGCAAGGCGATGAAGGGCGAGAGCACGTGCGCCCGGAGATGGTTCACGCCCAGCACCGGCACGCGCAACGCCACCGCCAGGGCCTTGGCCGCCGCCACGCCGATGGCGAGACACGCGGCCAGGCCGGGACCCTGCGTCACCGCCACCGCGGTGACGCCCTCGAAACCGGTTTCCGCCCGGGCCCGGGCCAGCAGCGGGGCAAATTGCCGGACGTGCTCCCGGGTCGCGAGGTCGGGCACCACACCGCCGTGACGCTCATGCAGCGCCATCTGCGTGTGCAGCCACTCCCCGACCAGCCCGCGCCGGGGATCAAACAGCGCCACCGCCGTTTCGTCGCAGGAACTTTCCAGCGCGAGAATCACGGCCGCACCTCGTGCCTCGTGGCGGCCCGGCTGGTCAGCACGTCGGCCGCCCGCAGGACATCCAGGCCGGCCTGCAACTGGCGGTCCTCGATCGGGACAAAGCCGAAGCGCTCGTTGAACTCCTGCGGATTCGTCACGTCCCGCCGGTTCCGCTGGAGTCGCAGCTTGTTGTCCTCCTCGGGCGTCATCACGACCTCGATCTGGGGCGTGATGCCCTTCTCATGGATGCTCGCCCCGCCGGGCGTGAAATACCGCGCCGTGGTCAGGCGCACGCCTTCGCCGTTGCGCAGCTTGAACAGGGATTGGACGGAGCCCTTGCCGAAGGATCGCTCGCCCACGATGACCGCGCGGCCGGTGTCCTTCAGCGCCCCGGTGACCACCTCGGCCGCGCTGGCCGTGCCGGCATTGATCAGCACCACCATGGGCAGCGCCACGGGTTCGCCGTCCAGTTCGCCGAGGAAATTCTCCCGGTTGTCCGGCGTGCTGCCCTGGGTGTAGACGATCAGCTCATCGGTGCGGAAAAACGGTTCCGCCACTTCCACGGCCGCCTCGAGCAGGCCGCCCGGGTTGTTGCGCAGATCCAGCACCAGGCTGTCCACGCCGTCGCGCAGCAGGCGGTTCAGGGCGTCGCGGAACTCCGCGCCGGTCTTCGCGGAAAAATCGGCCAGCTGGATGTAGCCGATGCGGCCCTCCAGCACGCTCACCTCCCGGACGCTCTGCTGCTTGATGAGTTCGCGCACCAGCGTGAACTCCAGTTTTTTTTGCGGGCCGGGCCGGAGGATTCCCATCCTGACGGTCGAGCCCGGCTTGCCGCGGAGGCGGTCGATCACCGCGTCCATGCCCTGGCTGGCCCGCAGGTCCTCGCCGTCCACGGTGAGGATTTCATCGGCCCGCAGGATCCCCGCCCTTTCGGCCGGCGTGCCGGCCATGGGCGCGATGACCACCACCCGGTCGTTCCGGGATTCGACCTGGATGCCCACGCCGCCGAATTCCCCGTCCAGTTCCTCCTCGAACCGCGCCAGGTCGCTCTGCTCGAGAAATTCCGAATGCGGATCCAGCGTTTCCACCATGCCGTGGATCGCCTCCCGGGCGAGGCGGTCATGCCTGGCCCGATCGGAATCGACATAGTTTTCGTTCACCAGTTTCATCACCTCGCGCACCGCGGCGCTGGACCGCTCCAGGTCCCGGTTGGGCCAGAAGCTCCACGCCAGCGAAAGCCGCATGGCGCCCGCCGCCAGCAGGAGACCGACCATGGTCCCGACGGCCACCGTGAGAAAGCGTTTGAGCATACCGGCGACAGTGTGCATCTGCTTCGCTTTGTAAATGGGTTCGTCATCGCCAACCAACGCCAATCGGGCGTCCTTTCCCGAGGTCTTCCGCGCCCAGGCCGGCCCGGCGGGCGTGCTGCGGTTTGACCGCTTCATGGAGCTGGCGCTCTACCATCCCGCGGTGGGCTATTACCGCTCGGACCGGCCGCGGGTGGGCTATGGCCCCGGCACCGATTTTTTCACCGCCACGACGTCCGGCGCGATATTCGGCGAGCTGATCATCGCCGCCTGCCGCTCGCTTTTGCCGGCCGGCGAACTCGCCCGGCATACCTTCATCGAAATCGGAGCCGAACCCGGCCAGGGCGTCATCCAAGGCCTCCCGCACCCCTTTGCCGGCGCGCGCACCATCATCCACGGCGATCCGATCGAACTGGCCGGGGACTGCATCGTGTTTTCCAACGAGCTCTTTGACGCCCAGCCTTTCCGACGGTTTGTGGGCCGGGATGGTCGCTGGCAGGAAATCGCCGTCGCTCTGCGCGATGGTCAGTTTTCAGAAATCACCGTCCTGGCCGATCCGTTGCCCCAGGAACTGCCGGCTGAGGTCACGGAGGGTTATGTCATCGATGCTCCCCTGGAGTCCGTCCAACTCCTGCGCCGGATCGCCGCCCAACCCTGGCGCGGCCTGTTTATCGCGTGTGATTACGGCAAGTCCTGGGCCGAGCTCACCGAAGCCACCCCCGCCGGCACCGCCCGGGCCTATCATGCCCACGTGCAGGGCAACGACCTGCTGGCGCAGCCTGGCGAACAGGATCTGACCTGTCATGTTTGCTGGGATTGGCTGGTGGCGGCGCTGACAGAGAACGGATTCCGTCAGCCCGTTGTGGATTCCCATGAATCCTTCTTCATCCACCGGGCTTCCGATTTCATCAGCACCGTGGTGCAGGAGGAGGCCGCGCGCTTCAGCCCGCGCAAAATGTCACTCATGCAACTGCTGCATCCCGCACATCTTGGGCAAAAATTCCAGGTTTTGCATGCGCGCCGCCCATGAGAGGAATTATCGGAAGATTCCCCTTGCTTCGACCTTGAGCCACCCTTTACTCCCAACCCTTTAACCTCTCAAACCATGGCCAGAATTTGTGCAATCACCGGTCGGCGGCCCGTCAAGGGCAGCTCCATCAATCGTAAGGGACAAAGCAAGAAAAGCGGCGGCATCGGAACGCATGTGACCAGCATCACCAAGCGTAAATTCCGCCCCAACTTGCAGCGCGTCCGCGTCAAAATGCCCAACGGCGGCACCCGGCGTCTTCTGGTATCAGTCAAGGCCATCAAGGCCGGTTTGGTCCAAAAGGCCTGAACCCGACGCAATCGCACCTTCATTTGACCCGCAACCACGGTTGCGGGTTTTTTATTGTCCCTATAAAATCATCGTCCTTTGGCTATTTGATTTGTAGGGCGGGGATTCCGATCCCCGCCTCGAAGACCAACGACGTTCACATGGCGGGGTTCGGAGACCCCGCCCTACAACCTGCAGGCCAAATCCCCCTGCGCCCTTACAGCGCCCTGAACACCACGGCTGCATTCTGCCCGCCGAAGCCGAGATTATTGCTCAGGACGGTGCGAACCTTGGACGCCCGCGCCACATTGGGCACGTAGTCGAGATCACAATCGGGATCGGGGTCGGTGAGATTGATGGTCGGGGCGATCATCCCGCTCTCGATTGTCTTCACGCTGATGACCGACTCGATCCCACCCGCGGCGCCCAGGAGGTGGCCGGTCATGGATTTGGTCGAACTGATCGCGAGCCGCCGGGCGTGGTCGCCAAAAACCTGCTTGATGGCCAGGGTTTCAAATTTGTCGTTGTAGGGCGTGGACGTGCCGTGCGCGTTGATGTAGTCAACCGACTCCGGCGCGGCACCCGCGCACGCCAGGGCGCGCTTCATGGCGAGGGACAGACCCCGACCGTCCGGATCGGGCTGGGTGATGTGATGGGCGTCGCACGTGGCCGCATAACCGGCGAGTTCGCAATAGATCCGCGCCCCGCGCTTCTGCGCATGCTCCAGGGTTTCCAGCACCAAAATCCCCGAGCCCTCCCCCATCACGAAGCCGTCGCGATTCAGGTCAAAGGGCCGGCTCGCCTTCTCCGGTTCGTCATTGCGGGTGCTCATGGCCTTCATGGAGCAGAACCCCGCGTAGGCCTGCGGCGTGATCGCCGCCTCGGCGCCGCCCGCGACCATCACGTCGGCATCGCCGCGGCGGATGGCATGGAAGGCCTCGCCGATGGCATGCGTGCCGGTGGCGCAGGCGGAGACGATGCCGAAATTCGGACCGCGCGCGCCGAGCGCGATCGCCACGAGCCCGCCCGCCATGTTGCTGATGAGCGAGGGAATCATGAACGGCGAAACCTTGCGCGGGCCGCGCTCGAGCAAAATCGAGTGCTGGGTCTCGATCGTCTGCATGCCGCCGATGCCGGAGCCGATGATCACGCCCACCTGGTCGCCGTCCTCCTGCGCCATGTCCAGGGCGGCATCCTTGATCGCCTGCATCGCCGCGGCATAGGCAAAGTGGGTGAAGCGGTCGTTGCGGCGGACCTCCTTGGGATCGAGGTAGAGGGCGGGATCCCAGTCGCGCACCTCGGCGCCGATCTGGCTGCCATACTGGGAGGCATCAAAATGGGTGACGCGACCGATGCCGCACCGGCCGGCCAGCAGGCCGGTCCAGAACTCATCCACGGTCCGGCCGACGGCGGTGACCACGCCGAGCCCGGTGACCACCACCCGGCGGGACGATAAATTCGGCATTGGGGTATTCAAGCGTGCGCGGATTTCAGAAAACAAAAAGGCGCTCTGCCAGAAATTTCCGAGGAAAGTCCGGCAGAGCGCCCAAAATGATAGCGATGCTTATTTGGCGCCGGCCTTGGCCTTGATATAATCGATGACCTGCCCGACGGTCTGAAGCTTTTCGGCGTCGGATTCCGGAATTTCGCCTTTGATCTCGTCCTTAAACTCCTCCTCGAAAGCCATAATCAGCTCGACGGTGTCGAGCGAATCGGCGCCAAGATCATCAAGGAAAGAGGCAGTCGGCGTGATCTGCTCCTCGTTAACATTGAGTTGGTTAACAATGATCTCTTTAACGCGTTGTTCGATGGGTTTTGTGTCGGCCATGTGAAAATCTTTAATGGTAGGGAGGCTTCACATCGCCATGCCGCCGTCAACGGTAAAAACCTGACCGGTGACATAGTTTGCTTCTTCGGAACACAGATAAGCGGTCATGCTGGCAATATCCGCCGCCTCGCCGAATCGCTTGAGGGGAACCGCTTCCAGAATTTTGGCCGATACCTCGGGACTGTTCACGAAGTCAGTCGTCATGTCGGTCTTGATGAAGCCCGGGGCGACGGCGTTGACGGTCACATTCCGGCCGGCGAATTCCCGCGCGAGGCTCTTGGTCAGGCCGATCATCCCGGCCTTGGCCGCCGAATAGTTCGCCTGCCCGGCGTTGCCCATGATGCCGCTGACCGAGGTGATGTTCACGATGCGGCCCCAGCGGGCGCGTGTCATCGGGCGGGCGAGGTGCTTGGTCCAGTGAAAGCAGCTGGAAAGGTTGGTGGAGAGCACATCGTTCCAATCCGCCTCGCTCATGCGGAAAAGCAGGCCGTCACGGGTGATGCCGGCGTTGTTGACGAGGATGTCGATGAGCGGGAACTCCGCGAGCAACGCCTCCGCGGCCTTGGCGACCGCCGCCCCGTCGGCCACGTCCACGGCCAGGGCTTTGGCTTTGCCGCCGGCGGCGTTGATGGCCGTCGCAACCGCGCCGCAGGAGTCGGCGGACTTTGAGACGCAGATGACCGTGACGCCGCTGCGGGCGAGGGTCTCGGCGATGGCGCGCCCGATGCCGCGGCCGGCGCCGGTTACCAGGGCTGTGCGATTGGTGTAGGTCAGACTCATGATTTAAGGGGGATCAATAGACGTCGCGTTGGTAGCGTTTGTGCTTTTTCAACTGCTTGACGTAGTCGGCCGCGGCGGCGGTGTCCATCCCGCCTTGTTGCGCCACAATCTCGTGGAGTGCAAGGTCCACGTCCTTGGCCATCCGCTTGGCGTCGCCACAGACGTAGAAACCCGCCCCGCCCTGCAGCCAGGCCCACAACTCGGCCGCGTTTTCGCGCAGCTTGTCCTGCACGTAGACCTTGTGGGCCTGATCGCGCGACCAGGCGAGGTCGAGCCGCGCGACCTGGCCCTGCGCGAGGCAGTTGAGCCACTCGTCGCCATAAATGAAATCCGTGGCCCGGCTTTGGTCGCCAAAGACCACCCAGTTGCGACCGGTCGCGCTCGCGGCGATACGATCCTGCACAAAGGCCCGGAAGGGCGCGATGCCCGTGCCCGGGCCGACCATGATGCAATCCTGGGCTCCATCCGCCGGCGGCTTGAAGTGCGAATGATGGACAAACACCGGCACGGGGTCGGCATGCAGCGTGACCCGGTCCGACAAATACGTGGAGCACACGCCGACTCGGTCCCGGTTGTTGGTCCGGTACCGCACCGCCGCCACAGTCAGATGCACCTCGTCCGGAAAACACCGGGGGGAGGACGCGATGGAATAGAGTCGCGGCATCAGTCGCCGGAGCAGCCCGACGAATTCCTGCGGAGTAAACCTGGCCGAGGGGTACTCGTGCAGAAAATCCACAAAGCTGCGCTCGTGCAAAAACGTCTCCAGCCGTGCCTGGTTCTCCGGCAGCAGCAAGTCCAGCAAGTGCCGGCGCGACGCCCCGTCCGTGATCTTGGCGGCGACCATCTCGACCATTTTCCTCGTCGGCAGGTCGAGATCCAGACCCTGGGTCAGGGCCGCCCGCAACGTCAGCGGCTGCGTGGCGCGGGCCGGGATGACCGGTTCCTCGCCCGTGGCGCCCAGCAGGGCGATGATTTCCTCCACTTCGCTCTCCCGGTTGGTCGGGTAGATTCCCAGCGAATCGCCCGGCTCGTAGTGCAGGCCGCTGCCCGCCAGGCTCACGCTGAAATGCCGCGTTTCCTTGGCCGAGCCGGGTTGGTTGAGCACGCGGTTGCCGATGATGATGGCCGGAAAGGGATTGTCCTTGGTGTAGACGGCGGGGGCGGCGGGTGCTGACATGACAGCGGATGAATGGTGGCGCCAAAATCCGCCGCAAGCCTTAGTTTAACTGCGCCCCGGGCTTGCTCCGGACGCGGAAATGCCGCCAACTGCGTTGCCACATGACCGCTGCCGCTCCCGTCCGACTGCAAAAATACCTCGCCGATGCCGGCGTCTGCTCCCGCCGCCAGGCCGAGGCCATGATTGCGCAGGGCGAAGTCTGGGTGGACGGGGCCGCCGCCACCCTGGGGCAGAAGATCATACCCGGCGTCTCCCGCGTGACCTTCGCCGGCAAACCCGTGCGCGGCACGCCGCAACCCCGGATCACCCTCGCCGTGCACAAGCCCCGCGGGCTGGTGTGCTCCAACGACGATCCGCACAACGACGAGACCATCTTCGACCTCCTCCCCCGCGAGCTCGCCCCGCTGCGGTTCTTCTGCGCCGGGCGGCTCGACAAGGACAGCGAGGGCCTGGTCATCATCACCACCGATGGCGACCTGGCCAACCGGCTGATGCACCCCTCCAACATCGTGGTCAAACGCTACCACGTCATCCTCAAGCAGCGTTTTTCGCAGTCCCGCCTGCCGCAGCTCATCAAGGGCATCATGTACGAGGGCGAACGCCTGAAGGTGGAACGCGCCGCGCTCGTCAATCCCGGCGCCGACCAGTCCTCCACCGATCTCGACGTGCACATGCACCACGGCAAGAAACGCGAGATCCGCCTGCTCTTCACCGCGCTGGGCTACGATGTGAAGCGCCTGCGCCGCTACCAGATCGGCGCTTTCCGCCTCAAGGGAATCCCGTTGCGGGCGATGAAACAACTGACTAGCAGGGAAGTCGCACTTTTGTTCAAGATTCCGCGGCCCTATCACGGGGCCCCCGACCACGAAACCACCTCTGTCACTGATGAAAGCTAAACTATCCGCCCTCTTCGCGCTCGCCCTGGCGGGCGGCCTGCCCCTCGCCGCCGCGCCGCTCACCGAGACCACCGCGGTCCACACCCGGCCCGATGCCACTTCACCCGCAATCACCTTCCTGAAGGCGGGCACCGCGCCCATCTTTGCCCCCGTCTCCGCGCCCAGCGGCTGGGTGGCCGTGGAGCTGACCGGGCCCTTCGAGGGCTACGTGCAGAAAAAGGATATCAGCAAGAGCCTCGATGTGAAACCGGGTGCCGCGATCCACCTGCGACCCAGCACGGACTCGGCCATCATCACGACGATGGATTTTGGCGATTCCGTCGCCATCACCGGCCTGTTCGGCAAATGGACGCAGATCCGCCTCGAGAAGAAAGTCACCGGTTACATCCGCGTCACCGGCGGCCTGTCCGCCGCGGCTCCGGCCGTGACCTCCAGTCCGAGGCTGACCGATGTCCCCCGCCCCCTCCCCGCCCCGGCACCCGCCCCGGTGGCCCCGACCGCCTACGGGGTGGGCACCGCCGGCCAGTCGGCCCCCGTGGTCAACCTCAATGACGGCGGCTCCGGCGCCCTACCCCGCCTGTTCCAGGGCAAATTCGTTTCCTCCAAGCGCCCGTTCGCCCCGCGCCGGCCGTATGACTGGCAGCTGAATGACGATGCCGGCGTGCGCTATGCCTACCTTGACGTGACCAAGCTGCTCCTCACCGACCAGATCGAAAAATACACCGACCATGTGGTCGTGGTTTACGGCAAGCCCAAGGCCATGCCGGGCGCACGCGACATCGTCATCGAGGTCGAGAGCCTGCAGCTGAAGTAACGGTCCGCGTCCCGAGCGGCCGCGCCCGCCGCGGCCCATCCCGGTCATCACTCACCATGGAACTAATCGATGGAAACAAAATCGCCAACGACATCGTGGCGGAACTCAAAGCCGAGGTTGGCGCGATCAAGGGTCGCAAACCTTGCATCGCGCTCGTGCGCGTGGGCGAGGACCCGGCCTCGGTCTCCTATGTGAAAAAGAAGGAGAAATCCGCCGCGGAGATCGGCCTGGAAAGCCGCATCATCCTGCCGCCGGTTTCGATTTCCCAAACCGAGCTCTTCGCGCTGATCGACGGCCTCAACAACGATCCCGGCGTGGACGGCATTTTGGTGCAGTCCCCGCTGCCCAAGCACATTGACGAGGTGGCCGTCTTCCGGCGCGTTTCGCCGGCCAAGGACGTGGACGGATTCAACACCGTCAACCTCGGCAAGGTCGCGCAGGAGGATGAAACCGGCTTCGTGGCCTGCACGCCCGCCGGCATCATGGAAATCCTCGGCCGCAGCGGCGTGGACCTGAAGGGCAAGCACGTGGTCGTGCTCGGCCGCTCCCTCATCGTGGGCAAGCCCGTCGCCCTGCTCGCCCTGCAAAAGAAAGCCGGCGCCAATGGCACTGTCACCATCTGCCACTCCGCCACCTCCAACCTGCCCGGCATCACCCGGCAGGCCGATGTGCTCATCGCGGCGATCGGTCGCGCCGAGTTCGTCACGGCCGACATGGTCAAACCCGGCGTCGTCATCATCGACGTGGGCATCAACCGCGTGCCGGACCCGACGAAGAAGACCGGCTACCGCCTGACCGGCGACGTGCATTTCCCCACCGTCTCGCCCCTCGCGTCCAAGATCACCCCGGTCCCCGGCGGCGTCGGCCCGATGACCGTCGCGATGCTGATGAAAAACACGGTCAAAGCCTACCGGCTGCAGACCGGCCATTGAGACCGACCCGCGATGCCGGGATTGCATCCTGCCTCCAAGCCGTAATTGTATTCCATCATGCCTGCGCCCTCCGTTCTGGTTGTCGATGACCAGCCCATCAATGTCCAGTTGCTGAAGAAGAAACTCGAGCGGGAGGGCATTCGTGTGACCACGGCCTACAGCGGCCTGGAGGCCCTGGACAAGGTGAGCAAGGACCGGCCGGACCTGATTCTGCTCGACGTGATGATGCCCGACATGGACGGCATCGAGGTCTGCCAGCGCCTGCAGGCCCACGAGGACACCCACTCCATCCCGGTCATCTTCATCACCGCGCGCTCCTCCAAGGAGGGCAAGCTCGAGGGTCTCGGGGTCGGGGCGGTGGACTACATCACCAAGCCGATCGACCTCGACGAGACCTTTGCCCGCGTTTCGACGCAGCTCCGGGTCGTGTCCATCAACCGCGAGATGCTCAACCTGCAGGGCCGCCTGACCGAGGCGCGCCGGGCCGCGACCGTGGGTGCCGTCACCCAGGGCATCGCCCACAACCTCAACAACCTGCTCGGGGTCGTCATCGGGTACCTCGATCTCATCAAGGCCTACCACGACCGGCCCGAACTGGTGAAACAGAACGTCCAGAGCGTGGAGGACGCAGTCCAGCGCATCGTGAACATCGTCAAGCAGCTGAGCTCGCTCGTCGTCAAATCGCGTCCGCCGCTCGTCAAATGCAACCTGCAGCAGATGCTGGACGACGCGCTCACCCGTTTCCGGCATGAACGCGGGAGCCAGATTCCCGTCACCCTGAACAACCCGCTGGGCAACGTGCCGATCGAGACCAATTGCGAGGTCTTCGAGGACGCCGTCGTCAAGCTCCTGCACAACGCCTGGGAGAGCTACGACGGCCCCGCCGACAAGCCCCGGCCGATCTGGCTCAATACCGAGCAGGTGGAGAGAACGCCGGGAAATCCCGCGGTGCAGATCAACGTTGAAGACCGCGGCCACGGACTCGATGCCGCCATGCGCGACCATATCTTCGAGCCATTCATCAGCTCCAAGAATACGGTCGGCGTCGGCATGGGCCTGACCATCGCCCGCCATGCCATGCGCAACATGGGCGGCGAAGTGACCGTCAAGGACCGGCAGGGCGGCGGCGTCTGCGCCGCCATGGTGCATCCGATCGCGAAGCGCGTGCTCCCCGATCAGAATGAGTAGGATCGCCTTTCTTGGCGCCGGCAACATGGCCGCGGCCATGGTCGGGGGGCTGCTCGCCCGGAATCCGGCCCTCGCCGCGGAATTGAGCTGCCGCAGCGGCACCGGGACCACCGCCGCGGCCCTCGCCGCCCGGACCGGCATCACGCACGCCCGCTCCCTCGACGAACTGATCACCCCGGCCGACCTGGTGGTGATCGCCTTCAAGCCGCAGCACCTGGCAGCGGCCGACCCGCGGCTCGCGGAGCTCACGGCCGGCAAGTTGGTGCTATCGGTCCTGGCCGGCAAACGGCTCGCCAGCCTCGCCCGGGCATTCCCGCGGGCGCGGAACATCGTCCGCACCATGCCGAATACCCCGGCGGCCATTGGCGCGGCCATCACCCCCTGGTGCACGCTGCATCCGCTGGCGGAACCGGACCTTGCCATCGTGCAACTGCTGCTCGGTGCCTGCGGCCAGCATCTGCCGCTCGCCGAGGAACAAATGGATGCGGCGACCGCCATCAGCGGCTGCGGCCCCGGCTTCCTCTTCGAATACATCGCCGCCATGCGCGACGCCGGCATGGCGGCCGGTCTGTCGCGTGAAACGGCCACCCTGCTCGCGAGTGAAACGGTACTCGGCTCGGCCCGGTTGCTGGTCCGCCAGCAGGCGGACCCGGAGACCTTGCGCAACCAGGTGACCTCGCCCAACGGCTCGACGCTGGCCGGCTTGCGCCGGATGGAGGCGCGCGATTTTCGCGGACTCATCCGGGAAACCGTGCTTGCGGCCAAGGCCCGGGCGGGAGAATTGTCAGCCGACACATGAGCTCTCTACACGGCCGTATCCTCGTCACGGGCGGAGCCGGTTTCATCGGCAGCGCCCTCGTCTGGGCCCTCAACCAGCGCGGACACTCGGACATCGTGGTCTGCGATTACCTGGGTTCCGATGAAAAGTGGAAGAACCTGGTGGCGCTGAAATTCGCCGATTACGTGGAGGCCGACGTACTGCGCACCCGCCTGGCGGCCAGGCCGAACGCCTTCGGCAAATTCTCGGCCGTGTTCCACCTCGGGGCCTGCTCGGCCACCACCGAGCGCAATGCCGCTTACCTGATCGACAACAATTACGCGTACACCAAGGAGCTGGCCAGTTGGGCCCAGGAAATCGATGCCCGCTTCATCTATGCCTCGTCCGCCGCCACCTATGGCGACGGTTCGCAGGGGATGGACGACCGCGATGACAACATCGCCCGGCTCCGGCCGTTGAACATGTACGGCTATTCCAAGCACCTGTTCGACCTCCACGCGCAGCGCGAAGGCTGGCTCAAGCGGATCGTCGGGCGTGAAGTATTTCAACGTTTTCGGCCCCAACGAGGACCACAAGGGCGACATGCGCTCGCTGGTGAACAAGGCCTACCAGCAGATCCTCGCCACCGGCCGCGTGGGCCTCTTCAAGAGCCATCATCCTGATTACAAGGACGGGGAGCAGATGCGGGACTTCCTTTATGTGAAGGATGCCGTGGAGATGACCCTGCACTTTGCCGAATCGGCCACGGGCGCGGGCGGGTTGTACAACCTGGGTTCGGGTGAGGCCAATACCTGGCTCACGCTGACCCGGGCCATCTTCGCGGCCCTGCGGCGCGAGCCCGCCATCGATTTCATCGAGATGCCCGAGGCCCTGCGCGGCAAGTACCAGTATTTCACCAAGGCCGACATCACCAAGCTTCGCGCCACCGGGTACCAGCGCCCGATGACCGCGCTGACCGAGTCCGTGCGGGATTACGTGCAGAACTATCTTGTGCCGGGCAAAAAGCTCGGCGAGTAGTCACCCGAACGGTTGCCGGTAGGCTGCCCGCTTGCGGGCGCACGTTTGGCCGGCGCACGCCGATGGAGCGCGAGCGAGCTCGCGGCCTACGGGTTGCGCCTATGCCTGACTTCCTTCCAATAAAAAAGCCGCCCAGGCGAGGGGCGGCTTTGAATGCTATCGGGGATCAACCCGCTTCAAGGCAGCGCGAGCAGCTCCGCTTCGGACCATTCCTTGCGGCTGCCGGCCTTGGTGCGCAGTTCAGTCACCTTCTCGGTGGCTATCGGAGCACCGGCATTGCCCCACTCGTGGCGGATATAGGTCAGCACGGCGGCGATCTTCTCGTCGTTCCAATTGTAACCGCTGCCCGGGACCTGGCCGAAGGCCGGCATGGCGGCGGTGCCATAGACGTTGCCCTTGACGGTGATCGGACCCTTGAGGCCATGGAGGACGATGTTGACCAACCGCTCTTCGCTGCCCAGCACCCATTCGGATCCGGCCAGCGGAGGATAAACCCCGGGCAGGCCGAGCCCGTTGGGCATATGGCAGGTCACGCACGCAAGGGCGTACTGCTTCTTGCCCAACACCAGGGGATCCATTTTGGCCGCCACGGCCGCGCCGCTGACGGGCAGCTGGCGCTCATCAAACACCCGGCCGCTGAAATGGCCCGAATAACGGTTCAGGTAGGAACCGGCGTAAAAGATGAGACCGCTGAAAACGAACAGCAGGGCCAGGGGCAGCAAGTGATAGTGGCCGGCCGCACCGGACTTGCCGGCATTGGGCTGGTCGTGCACCGCGCAGAGGTTCTCATCCGCGATGGCGGACTTTTCCTGGCGGGGGTCAACTGGTGACGGCGTGCTCATCAGTGGGCTCCTTTCGCTTCTGCGACGGGTTCGTAAGGCCGGGCCTCGGCGAATTCATAGGTCTGTTTCAAACTGAGCAGGTAAGCCACGAGCGCCTCGGCCTTGGGCGTCGGCACCAGTTGATAGCCGGCGCGGGCGCCACCCGACAGCGCCTTGGCGGAGGATTCGCCGGTGAGCTTGCGCTGTTCAAACAGGAACCGGTAGCCGGGCATGCCGTTCTTGCCGTTGTAGAGGTCGGCCAGGAGGGCGGATTCGCTCACGCCATTCCTGGCGGCCCGGGTGCCGAAGTCCGCAAGGTCGGGACCGATGCGCATCTGCCCGAGCTGCGGAAACTTCTGGTGCACATAATCCCGCGCCACGCTCTGGCGCTCTCCCCAGCCGCGGGCCTTGTCGCTGCCAAAATCCGGCCGGCGCACCTGCTGGGTATGGCACGCGGCACAGCCGAGTTCCTGATAAACCAGCTGACCGCGGGACGCGATGCCGGGCGCGCGTTCCGGGAAGGCCTTGCCTTCCATGTCGTCGTAGAACGGCGCCAGGTCGCCCAGTTGGGCATTGGTGCCGAGCACGAGACCCGCCCAGGAGAGGGCCAGGACGAAAAACAAACCGAAGAAAAAGATGAATCCGTTTTTCATGACGCAGACCCCTCCAGCGCCGCCGACTGTCCGAATGCAACCGGCGCCGGCCTGGTGAAGAACAACCGGAAGAAGTGCACGGTGAGAAGGAGGTTGCCGATCAGGGCGACGCCGTGCGCCGCCGCGGCCAGTTGCAGCCACGGACGGGTATGGGCGCTCATCGTGGCGAAAGTGACGGCGGCATTGTTGAGATCGCGGCCCTGCACCCAGCCCGCCATGCCCAGGCTGACCACCAGCAGGACAAACCCGATCAGGACGGCAAGGAAGTGGGCGCGGATCAGGGCAATCGAAGGCCAGGCGGCCCCGGCCAGGCGGGGGCCCATGTAGTAGATTGTCCCGAAGATGATCATCGAGAAGGCCCCCAGGGCCAACTGCTGCTGGGCCTGCTGGAAGTAGGTGAACTGGGTGACCATGGCCAGCGCCCGCGTGGCAAACACGGCATCAACCAGGCCGCCGAGCAGGTAGGCCGCGATGCCCACCGTGACAAAGAACAGGGCGGTGCTGCCGGTGAGCCGGAAGATGTCGCGCACGTTCACGACGACAATGAAGTGATGGAACAGCACCAGCACGCTGCTCGCAATCGCCACGGTCGCGATCCAGGCCGGGACCGGTCCGCCGATCAGCTGGCGTCCGCCCATCCAGGGACCGAAGACCAGCAGCGCCCAGAAGCCGTAGATCGCGAAATCATAGTTGTGCAGCACGCGACCCGTGATCTTGGGCAGGAGATAATAGACCGCCGCGAGGGCGATCGGCGCCAGCCAGAGGCTGAAGAAATTCTGGGCATACCAGGTGGCCACCACCGCCTGCAGCGTGCCGCGCACCGGCAGGAACGTGAGCATGACCTGGGCGACCGAAAAGAACCACGGCAGCAGGACCAGGGCGGCCACCGCATACCACTGGGTCGCGTAGGTCTGCGCCTTGCGCCGTCCGGTCCAGGCCAGAATGCCCGGCACGGCCATCACCGCATAGGCGAACAGCATGACCGGTTGCACGTAACCCGGCATCTGCAACAGCGGATGGGAGGTGGCGTAACCCGTGGCGATGCCGGTCAAGCCAAGCACGATGGCCAGGTTCCAGAAGACCGTGCCGGCCATGAGATAATTCGCCCCGCGCAGGTTTTCGCCACTGAGCCGGACCAGCAGCCAGGTGGCCGCAGCCAGGCCGGCATTGACCGCCCAGCCATACATGAGGATGGTCTCCTGCAGCGCCTGCAGGCGGCCATAGGTGAACCAGGAGCAGTCGGCCAGCAGGCCGGGGCTTTGCAACTGCAGCAGATTGAGCATGGCCAGCACGCCGCCGGCCACGAGCCAGAGCAGCGCAAAGGCCGTGAGCAGGCCCAGGGGGCAGCGGGCGGAGGCATCAATCCCGCCGGCCTCGGCCGAGGCTTGGTTGGGGGAAACAGTGGTCATCTCTTTGAAATTGTGGCCAGGGTTAGCGCGGCAAATTGTATTGCTGGACCATCAGCTCCATCGCGCGGTCGATGGGCAGCTGCACCACGCCGGCGGACTGGTCGATCCAGGCGTAGGTCTGGCGGTGCTTCTGCTCGTTCGTGCGCAGCTCCTCGAGCTTGGCGAGGCGTTCCGCCGGCGTGCGGATGCCATCACCCACATAGGGACCGGACTGGCGCGGCAGGTAGGCGATGTAGACCAGCAGGAGAAACAGCGCGAAGCAGGCGAGGATGCCCACGACCGAGAGCAGCGGGGCGGGCTTGGCGGATGCGGTGCGATCACTCATGGTGGGTCAGGCACTCCTTGATGCGCGGGTCACAGATGGGAACCAGTTTGGCGCCGGGGAAACTCCGCAGGTAGGCCCAGATGCAGATGCCGCCGACGCCGATGGTGGCGGCGATGGTCCAGACCAGGTTCAGGGAGAAAAACGGGAGGGCGTTGCCGTGGGCATCCTTCAGCGCGGGCAGGATGTTGTAACAGATATCAAGGAAGATGACGGCCAGGATCCAGAGGGAGATGAAGCGCATCCGGGAATGCGTCACCTTGTAGCGGTAGGACAGCAGGAAGAGGAACGGCACGACGAAGTGGCCGAAGAGAATGCCGATGATGCCGATGTATTTCCACTGGTTGGGCGTGCCGTCGGCATTAATCTCACGCAGGTTGTACCAGAAGGTCTCCTCCGGCACGTTGGCATTCCAGATCAGGAAATACTGGGAGAAGGTGACGTAGGCCCAGAACACCGTGAAGGCGAGCATCAGCTGGCCGATGGAGTGCCAGTGGTTGTTGTTGAGGATGCCCTTGTAGTCGCCCCGGTACCAGAGCCACAGCATGATCAGCACACCGAGGGAGAGCGCCCCGCGGACGCAGTTGGCGAAGAACCACACGCCGTACATCGTGGAGAACCAGTGGTACTCAAGGCTCTTGACCCAGTAGATGGAGGCAAAGGTGAGCGTGAGCGCGCCAATCGGCAGGCCGAAGGCGGCGGTCTTGCGATTCATGAAGGTCCACTTCACGTCGCCGTCCTTGTCCTGCGTGAAGGAGGCCTTGCGCAGGCGGGCGGAGAGCCACATCCACAGGAGGAAGAAGGCCGCCGTCATGCCGATGAACATGTTCAGGTTCAGGAAAACGGCCTTCTTCAGATAGAGCGGATCGTGCCCGACCGTGTGGCCGCCATGGATCTCGCCGGCCGGATTCATCCAGGGCCAGACGATGTCGTGCGTACCCAGCAGCGAGGCGATGACGAGCGGGGCGAAGAGCAGCGCCAGCCACTTGAAGGAGGCGAGGCCGTGCTCGAACTGGCGGCGCAGTAGCACCGACCAGGAGGCGTCGAAGATGTGATGGATGAGGATCAGCATCAGCATGCCGATCGCCATGGCGGTCCAGTAGGTCACGCCGACGAGCCAGGACATGGCGATGGCGTGGGCCCCGGAGACGAAGTAGCCGGCCGCGGTCACGACGATGCCGGCGAGACCGATCATCAGCGCCTTGCTGGCACCGGCCGCGGTGGAAGCCGCCGGGAGGCCGGCTGGAACGGTTGCTGCGTGGGTGCTCATTTGATGCCAAGCTCCGCTTTGTTGACTTCCGGCACATCCGCGACCGTGCCCGCCTGGGCGCGTTGCAGGGCCCGCACGTAGGCGATGACCGCCCAGCGCTCCTCGGGCTTCAGTTTGTCGGCGTAGGAAAGCATGTTGTTCTTGCCGTGGGTGATGGTGTTGTAGAGGTCGCCATCGGCGATCCGGCGCAGGCGGTCGTCGTGGTAGGTCGGCGTGGCGCCCATGCCGTACTGCTTGGTGATGCCGTTGCCGTCGCCCAGGGCGCCGTGGCAGGGGGCGCAATAGATGGTGTAGCTCTGCTGGCCGCGCTCGAGCAGCTTGCGGTCAACCGGGACGCTGGCGGGCAGCCTGGCGACGAAGGCGCCGGAGGCATCCTTGCCCGTGTAAAGGACGTCGTCGTTGCGCAGCGGCTGGCCGGCCGGGCCGTAACTGGTGGCCACCACGCCCGGAGGCAGGGGGCGGTCCGCCCGGCCGTCGGCGAAGAAACGGCTCGAGGCCTGGTGCTTGTACTTCGACTGGTTCCGCATCGAGGGGAAGGCCCAGTCGGGGAAGACATCCAGCGGGGGACGGGTGAAGAGGGTGCCGCGCAGGCCCAGCACGGACAGTGCGAGGACCACGAGAAAGGCGGTGACGAGGTAGACGTTGCGCATGGCTCAGGCTTCCAGCTCCTTGATGTCGCGGCCGCCGGCCTTCTCGAGCAGGCCCTTGGTGTTGGCGAGGTTGAAGCGGGGGTCACGGGATTCGATGACCAGGAAGAAGGTGTCATCCATGCCGCGCTTGATGTGCTCGTACTTCAACACCGGGTGGTAGTGCTTCGGCAGCCCGTTGAGGAACAGCATGCCGCCGATCGTGGCGAAGGCGGTGAAGAGAATCGTCAGCTCATAGCTCACCGGAAAGGCGAACATGGGGCTGAAGAAGGGCTTGCCGCCGACGATCAGCTTGTAGTCGTAGGCGCCGGTCCACCAGATGAGCGACATGCCGGTGCAGAAGCCGGTGATGCCGCCGGCGAGCGAGAACCGCGGGACGATGGAGCGCTTCAGGCCCATGGCCTTGTCGAGGCCGTGAATCGGGAAGGGCGAGATGCAGTCCCAGTGCTTGTAACCAGCATCGCGCACCTGTTCCGCCGCATGGTAAATGGCGGCGGGGGTCTCGAAGGTGGCGATCAGACCGTAGGATTGGGCGGACATGGCGGTGGCGATTAGTGGTGGTCGTGACCCGCGTGCGGATCAGCCTGGGGCGTAACGGCCTTGAGCTCGGCCATCGGCATGATGGGGAGGAACCGGATGAAGAGCAGGAACAGCACCGAGAAGACGCCGAAGGTGCCGAAGAAGGTGAAGATTTCCACGATCGACGGGCTGTAGTAGCCCCAGCTCGAGGGCAGGAAGTCGCGGGCGAGCGAGGTGACGATGATCACGAAGCGCTCGAACCACATGCCGACGTTGACGAAGATCGAGAGGACCCAGACCAGCGTCGTGTTTTCGCGGACCTTCTTGAACCAGAAGAACTGCGGCGTGATCACATTGCAGGTGATCATGATCCAGTAGGCCCACGCGTAGTGGCCGAAGGCGCGGTTGATGAAGGCGAAGCCTTCATACGGGTTCGCGCCATACCACGCGATGAAGAACTCCATCGAGTAGGCGTAGCCCACGATGGTGCCCGTCGCCAGGGTGATCTTGCACATGCAGTCGATGTGATACTGCGTGATCAGATCCTCCATGTGGTAGATCGCGCGCAGCGGCAGCATGAGCGTGAGCACCATGCCGAAGCCGGAGAAGATGGCGCCCGCCACGAAGTACGGCGGGAAGATCGTCGTGTGCCAGCCGGGGAGCAGCGACACCGCGAAGTCGAACGACACGATGGTGTGCACCGAAAGCACGAGCGGGGTCGAGATGCCGGCGAGGATCAGGTACGCCATCTCGTAGTTGCTCCAGTGGCGGTTGGAACCGCGCCAGCCGAGGGCGAAGAAGCCGTAGAGGAAGGAACGGAGCTTGTTGCCCGCCGCGTAGAAGCGGTCGCGCAGCACCGCGAGGTCGGGGATGAGGCCGACGTACCAGAAGAGCACGGACACCGTGCCGTAGGTCGAGACCGCGAACACGTCCCACTCGAGCGGCGAACGGAAGTTCTGCCAGATCGCGTTGGAATTCGGAATCGGGAACAGGTACCAGGCGTACCAGACGCGACCGACGTGGAAGACCGGGAAGATCGCGGCGCAGACCACGGCGAAGATCGTCATGGCCTCGGCGGCGCGGTTGATGGACGTGCGCCATTTCTGGCGCAGCAGACACAGGATCGCGGAGATCAGGGTGCCGGCGTGGCCGATGCCGATCCAGAACACGAAGTTGACGATGTCCCACGCCCAGTTGACCGGGTTGGCGTGGCCCCAGACACCGACGCCCGTCGAGACGAGGTAGGTGATGCCGGCGACCGTGAACGAGGCGACAAAGCAGGCGACCACGAAGCAGACCCACCACCAGGCGGGGGTCTTGCCCTCGATCAGGCTGCAGATCTTTTCGGTGATCCAGGAGAAGCTGCGGTTGTTGGAGACCAGGACCGCGCGCGGGAGCACGGCAGGCTTGAGCTCCTGCAGGATCGCGGGCGCGGTGGCGGCATTGTCAAGGTGTGCCATTAGCTGAGCCCTCCGTTGCGGCTGGCCGCATTGAGGCCGGTGTGACCGCCGTCAGGCTTGGTCCCGCCATGCTCCCCCGCCCCGTGGCTGTCGCTGCCATGGCTGGGATTGTTTTTGCTGTTGTGCTCCACGCGGCTGAGCGGAAGCGCGTTGTAGTCAGGCATCTTCGGGTTGGGATTGCGGAGCTTGCCCAGATAGGTGGTGCGCGGCCGGATGTTGAGGTAGGCGAGCAGGGCGTAGTCCTGCGAGCGGGCCTTGGCCTGGGAAACGGCGCTGCCCGCTTCGAGCAGATTGCCGAAGACAATGGCCTCGACCGGACAAACCTGCTGGCAGGCGGTCCGGATCGCACCATCAGGCACGACCACATCGCCGGGTGTGCCGGCCTTGGCCATTTTGACCTTGTGCTGGATCTTCCCGTTCTGGATGCGCTGCACGCAATAGGTGCACTTTTCCATCACACCGCGCATGCGGACGCTGACCTCGGGGTTCTTCACCATCTTGACGAGTTCGGGCATGCCGTGCGGGCCGACGGGGCCGAGGTAGAGGCTGTCGAGCTGGCGGTCGTTGAAATCGAAGAAGTTGAAGCGCCGGACCTTGTACGGACAGTTGTTCGCGCAATAACGGGTGCCGATGCAGCGGTTGTAGGCCATCGTGTTGAGGCCTTCCTCGTCGTGCACGGTCGCATTGACCGGGCACACGGTCTCGCAGGGGGCGAGTTCGCAATGCATGCAGCCGACGGGCTGGAGCGAAACCTGGGGATCCTCGGGGATCTCGCGATTGCCCTCGCCGCCGAAGGCCGCGCCTTCCGCCTTGCCGTCGGAATAATAGCGGTCGAGGCGGATCCAGTGCATCTCGCGGCCGCGCATGACCTGGTCCTTGCCGACGATCGGAATGTTGTTCTCCGCCTGGCAGGCCACCACGCAGGCGTTGCAGCCGGTGCAGGTGTTGAGGTCGATCGACATGCCCCACTGGTGCTTGCCGTCGAATTCCGGCGTCTTGTAGAGCGATCCGCCGCGTGGCAGCAGGGCGGCGCGTTCGGCCGGCGTCATCTTCTCGCCTTCCTCGCCGAGAATCGAGGGGCTGTGTGATTCCAGGCCCACCTTGGTCACATAGGCGGGATCGGCATGGAACTCGTCGAGGTTGGCCTCGCGCACGATGTCGCGGCCTTCCATCGACCAGTGCTCCTGCGTGTTTGCCATCTGGTAACGCTCACCCGTGAGGGTCAGCGTCGCACCGTTGGCATAACCCATCGCGGCGGACGTGCGGGCGGGATAGGCGTTGAAGCCGGCGCCCTGCCCCACCCGACCGCTGGTGCCACGGCCGTAACCGAGCGGCAGCACGAGGGTGTAGTTCGAAAGACCGGGCTGGATGTGCAGCGGACCGCGGACCTTGCGGCCGTTGACCGTGACTTCGCCGATGTGGGCGGACTCGCGGCCGCGGACAAATTCGGCCTCCTCGACGCGCGCGACCTGCAGCTTGGAACCCTTCGGCGCGATGCCGAGCTCCTTGCCAAGCCGCGGGCTGATGAGAATGGCGTTATCCCAGGAGATCTTTGTGATCGGATCCGGGCATTCCTGGAGCCAGCCGTTGTTGGCGAAGCGGCCGTCATCCATCTTGTAGTCGGTCGTGAAACGAACCTCGAGGCTGTCCTTGCCGACCGCGACCGGGGCCTTGGCTCCGGCGAGGGCGGCGCCAGCCGAGCGGATGCTGAAATTCACCGCGGTGACGGGGTAAGCCGAGTTGGCCAGCACGCCGTCATGCAGGAACTGGCGGAAGGCCTTCACCGGATCATCCTTCGAAAGGCCCCCAATGGTCAGATAAACCTGGGAATACGGATCCGCGTTTTCCTCACCGAGGATGCGGGCGAGCACTTCGAGCTCGGTCACGCCCTTGAAGAGCGGGAGGATCATCGGCTGCACCGGGACCACGGTCCCGTCAAAGGTGCGGGCATCGCCCCAGGATTCGAGATAGTGCGTGGCGGCAAGGTGGGTTCCGGCCAGCGCGGAGGTTTCATCCACGTAGTAGCCGTAACGGATCACCTGGGGCACCGACTTCTGCAGGGACACCCAGTCGAGATCAGCGGGAGCGTTGTAGGCGGGATTGCCGCCGAGAATGACGAGCGATTTGACGCCGCCGGATTTGATGGCGGTGGCGAGACCCTGGATCGTCGAGGCATCCGAGGTTTCGACGGCCACGAAATCGACCGTCTTGCCGATATTGCCGAGGGCGGCGTTGATCTGGTAGGCGAGGACATGCACCTCAACCGGGAGGTGCGCGCCGGCCACCACCAGGGAATCGCCCTTGTGTTCCAGTAGGTCGGCGGCGCATTCCGCGATCCATTGCGGATTGACGTCCAGGCCGGAGGCCAGCGACGCAAAAACCTCGGTACCCGTCGTCTTGCCCGCCAGGGCGGCGGTCAGCGCCAGCATGTGACTGCTGGCCAGACGGAGGCGATGGTCGGCCATGCTGCCGGTGAGGGTGAAGCCGCTTTCCGCCACATAGAGGCGGTTCATCGGATCATCCTTCTGCACGACCTTGCGGCCCTTCGCGAACTCGCGGGCGTAGTGCAGGTTGGTGCCGGAGGCGTTCAGGAAATCAGCATCGATCGAGACAATGCGGCTGGCCTTGGCGAAACGGTAGATCGGCTTGACGTCCTTGCCAAAGGCGGCCCGGGCGGCGGCCACCGGGGGCTCGTCCTGCACCGGCTCATACTCGGCCCAGATGGCGCGGGGGAGCTTCTGCTTGAGCTTCGTCAGCAGGCGGGCCCGCGTCGGCGAACCTGACTCCTCGGCGAGGAAGGCGAGGCCGGCGCCCTGGGTCGCGGCATGATCCGCCCCGAGTTTGGCCAGCAGATCATTGACGGCCGCCTCGTTGAGGGGCTGGCCGCCCTGGGTGTGGGCGGTGGCGCGGTCGGGATCGTAAAGATCGAGGACGGAAGCCTGGGCCAGCAGGGAACTCGCTCCGCCGTGGGGCGCATAGCCGGGGTTGCCCTCAAGCTTGGTCGGACGGCCCTGATGGGTCTCGGCCAGCAGCGGGATGGCCGACTTGCGCAGCGGCATCGCGGTGGCGAAATAGAGCGGCAGACCGGGGATCACGCCCTCAACGGATTTGCCAAAGGGCAGGATGTTGGCTTCCGGGCGGCGGCAACCGGCCAGCCCGACTCCGCCCAGGGCGAAGGAGGCGGCCATGATCTTCATGAACTGGCGGCGGTCCACGCCGTCCAGATTCGAGGCGCCTTCGGGGAATTCGCGGGCGAGCTGCTCCTTGAACCCGGGCGTGGCCGACAGTTCGTCAAGGCTGCGCCAGTATTGCGGGCCGTTGAGCGCGCGTTCGGAAGGAGCGGGATGGTTAAATTGGCGTTTCATCGATGGCAGCCGGAGCAGCTTTGCGGGGGCTTGATGTTCCAGTCGTGGATAAACTTCTTACCGGCCTCGACGCCGGACTTTTGCGCGATGGTCTGGGAGTCGAGATTGAACACATCTCCGGGCTCGCGGACGCGAAGCTCCGGGTTGCGATGGCAGTCGAGGCAGAAACCCATGCTCAGCGGCTGCTCGTGGGCGACGACTTCCATCTCATTGACCTTGCCGTGGCATTCCACGCAGCTGACGCCGCGGTTGACGTGGGCCGAATGGTTGAAGAAGGCATAATCGGGCACCTGGTGGATCTTGACCCACGGCACGGGCTCACCCGTTTCGTAGCTCTTGCGCACCACGGCCAGGAGGGGACTGTCGGTCTTGACCTGATTGTGGCAGTTCATGCAGGTCTGCGCGGTGGGCACCACCGACGCCGGTCCCTTGTCCACGCCCGTGTGGCAGTAGCGGCAGTCCATGCCGAGCTGGCCGGCGTGGAGGGCGTGGCTGAAAGGCACGGGTTGCACCGGGGCGTAGCCGACCCGCGTGTACTTCGGCGTCATGTAGTAGGTGACGCCCGCGGTCGCGATGCCACCGAACACAAACAGGAAGATGATGATCTGCAGCGGCAGCTTGTTTGCCGACTTCGGAAAAATGTTCGACATGATCCAGTGGTTACCGGGCCGGGCCCGGGGTTAGACCGAATCCGCGCGACGGGCGACGGCGCGGGATTCGGGACGGAGCTCGATCTGAGCCGGGGCCACAGGTCTGGCCCGGCCGGTCTGCGATTGCGCCAGCAGGCGCGGCGCAAGGCCGGCAGCGGCGATCAGTCCTATCAATTTGGCAAAAAAGTGCTTTCGCGTGGGATCGTGGCTCACAGGTCGTTGGTGTTCGGCAAAAATCAGCGCCCAGCGAAGGAGG
>JADJZJ010000043.1 GCA_016715765.1 Opitutaceae bacterium | reverse complement strand
GATCACACTGCTCATGCGTGGTGCTTCAACTCCAGTCCGCCGCTGATTACAGCCGCCGCTGCTAATGAGTCGCCATTTGCATCTCCGACAATTCGGGCCAATGATTTTCCGGTCCGATCGCTTCGGCGACCTGTTTGGCCAGATCAAAACTCGTGAGAATTTCCCGTTCCGCGCTCATGATGGTTTCCCCGCATGTCGGGAGATTTCATGTTGGCCCTTCACCAGTCGGATCGAGCGGCTTGTTTTCCGCCACGACATATCGCACAAAAGCTTGGCCTGGGATTCGTAGGGCGGCGGATTTCGGTTGTAGAATACCGCGCGCCAAGAATCCCACGATGCCGCAGACCAGGATCTTCCACTTGTGGCGGAACAGTATGTAGTAAATGTCACCGACCTGCATCCCCGGGGACTGAGGTGCGAGCGGCATTCCGGCATGGGAATTTGTGACCCTTGGGATCGGACGGGCAAATTTCGGGCTGTCGCCAGATTGGCCGGATTGCGATGTGAAAGGGGATTTGCTGTCCATGTTTGGTTTATCCTAGGCGGCGTGCTTATAAAGGACCGCTCCGGCCAGTCGCGAGACGGAAACGGGCAGGAGGCGAAAAATCCGGTTATACCAGCCGGCCGCCTCGTCCCTGACGGTGACGAAGGCATTGGTCTGCAGGTCCCACCGCACGTATTCGATGGTGCGCTCAACGGTGCCCCAGGAAAGCTTGAATTTCCGCAATCCGGCATTGGCCAGTGAGGTCCTTCCGAAATCGAGGAAATCAAACCTCCGCTGCGCATGCCACTTGATGGCCTCCCACATCACCAGATTGTTGGCGCGCAGGTGCTGCAGGCGCTCATCCGAAGCCCCAAACTTGTAAATCGCGGACCGGCCAAAATGAAAGAAGACCGCACCGGCCACCGGGACCGATCCGAGCCAGGCGAGCACGATCCGCCCCTGGTTGCGGGACAGGATGTGGCGATGGATGTTGGCGAAAAATCCAAATGGCTGCGCGGGCAATCCATGTCGCTTTCGGGTCAGGCACATCAGGGCATAGAACGTCCGGAGCGACGCGAGATCCTGCGCTACGGTCACAGTGAGGTTACTTTGCTCAGCCTTGCGGACGGCGCGGCGCACGGGGGCGTCAGTCCGGGAGAAAAGCTGGGCTTCGTCCGCCCGCAGATCGAGGCTGTGACCGAAAAACGCGGTTGAGGCGGGAATGTCGCCCAGCAGGCTGCGTCCTCCGCGGCATTCCAGATATTTCCATCCCCGTTCCCGGGCAAATGACACGGCGCACTTGTAAAGGGAGGCGAAGACCGCGGCATCCGCACACAGTGGGGCGCATTCATCGGTGAAGGGGAGGCCCACTCCGCGGCGGCCGGTGAGCCAGCTGTTCACTTCCATCATGGGCAGCACTACGGGGGTTTTCCCGGGCTGAGATGAGATGAAGAACTCGGGGGTAAAGCCGTAGGTGGCATGCAAGACCTGGAGCCACGAAGTACCATGAAAGAAACCGGCGCCGGGGCAGGTCGCAACCACGGAATCCCAGTTGGGATCGGCCAGGGGATTTACCCGCTGGACGTCAAAATCGGACGCACTTTCACCTTTTGATGAAGACACGTCGTATCCAATCGGAAGGCTCAAGCACCCGCACCGGCCGCGAGGCAGGACTTGAGCTCGCTGACCACGGTTTCGATCTGTCCATCGGTCAGTTCCGGGAACATGGGCAGCGAAACAAAGGATTCGGCGCAGGCCTCGCTGACGGGGAAATCGCCCGGTTTATGGCCGAGGTCGGCATAGGCTTTCTGCAGATGAACCGGAACAGGGTAGTGAATACCGCAGCCAATGCCCCGGTCGCCCAGGTGTTGCATCACGGCAGCGCGATGCTTCACCCGCACGGCATAGATATGATAAATATGGTGGGCGTAGGGTGCCTCGACCGGCAGAATCAAACCGGCGGTGCCGGCGAGCAATTGGTTGTAGCGCTGGGCGGCCCGGCGACGGCCGGCGTTCGCCTGATCAAGATACTTGAGTTTCACGGACAGCACCGCGGCCTGCAGGCCGTCCATGCGACCGTTCCAGCCCACGACATCGTGGTAGTATTTTTTCGCCTGTCCGTGCTCCCTGAACATCTGCATGCGGGCGCACAACGCGGCGTCATTGGTGGTGATGCCTCCGGCCTCGCCCCAGGCACCGAGATTCTTGCCGGGATAAAAACTGAATCCTGCCACGTGGCCGATGGATCCGGCCTGGCGGTTGCGGTAACCCGAGCCCTGGGCCTGGGCGGCATCCTCGACCACGAAAAGATTGTGCCGGCGGGCGATCTCCATGATGGGATCCATGTCGGCGCATTGCCCGAAAAGATGCACGGGCAAGATGGCCTTGGTGCGGGGCGTGATGGCGGCCTCGATCTTGGTGACATCGATGGTGTAGGTGACGGGATCAATGTCGACGAACACCGGCTTGGCTCCGGCGTAGGTGATGGCCTCGGCCGTCGCCATGAACGTCATGGGAACGGTGATGACTTCATCGCCCGGGCCCACACCGAGACCGAGCAGCGCAAACCAGAGGGCGTCCGTGCCGTTGCCTACGCCGATGCAGTGGGCGGCCTGGCAGAATTTGGCGTAGGCCGCCTCGAAACGGGCCACAAATGGTCCGCCGGCGAAGGCATTCACATCGATCACTTCCGACATGGCCGCCATGACTTCCTGGCGGATGGGGTCGTGATGGGCTTTGAGGTCGAGGAACGGAACTTTGGATGAGGCCATGACAAAAGTGACTGACAGTAGAAAGGGAGGAAGGGTGGCGGGAGGGATCAGCGCCGGCAGGGCGTGGATTTGTCCCAGGGGTTAGGGACGGCGCAACACCCGCGCCGGGTTGCCGACGACCACGGCGCCGGCGGGAACGTCCTTAGTCACCACGCTCCCGGCGCCGACCGTGGCCCGTTCGCCAATGGTGATGCCGCAGAGCAGGGTGGCGCCGGAGCCGATGGCGGCACCGCGTTTGACCAGGGTTGGGACGCAGGCCCAATCCGCCGCGCTTTGCAGGCTGCCGTCGGGATTCGTGGCCCGCGGGTGCAGGTCGTTGGTGAACATGACGCCATGCCCGATGAAGACCTCATCCTCGATCGTCACGCCCTCGCAGATGAAGGTGTGGCTGGAAATCTTGCAGCGCCGGCCGATTTTCGCGCCCTTTTGAATTTCGACAAACGTGCCGATCTTGGACTCGTCGCCAATTTCGCAGCCGTAGAGATTGACGAAGCCAAAGATCCGGACGCCTTGGCCGAGTTTGACATCAGGAGTGATCTGCTGGTGCAGGGCAGGGGAAGTTGGCATGAGAAGCTAAACCCAAACAGGACCGTGAACTCAGGCTCCGGCGCTCCCCGATGCACCGCCTGATTTCTGCGATTTCGTTTCTGAGAAAGGATTGGCCGTGGATGATCTCATGGGCGGATTTGAGCCGCCGGCAAAGGGGATGGGCGGACGGGAGTTGGGCCGGGTGGGCTGACCCGCCTTGGGCAGATCGATCGGGGCGCCATTCAATTTGATGGAGGCCGAGGAGGCTTCAAGAATGCGGACCACGTCCAGGCCCTTGGTGCCGGAAGTGAGCGGAGTGCGGCCGTTGCGGATACAATCCAGGAAGTGCTGGCATTCCGACTTCAGCGGTTCCTCCTGCTTGATGTAGGGACTGTAGATGTCGCCGTAATGGTAGGCGTAGTGAAATTCGGCAAAGGTATCGTAGTGCCGCGGGGCCTTCACGCTCACATCGTAGATCTTGATCTTTTCCTGGGCGGGGAGGTCATCATACACGATCATCCGCTCGCTGCCCACGATGGTCATTTCCCGCACCTTTTTCGGATCCAGCCAGCTGCTTTGAATCATGGCCGTCTTGTCCTGCGAGAAGTGCAGGCTCATGGAGGTCACGTCCTCGATGCCTGGCGTGATGTGGGCGGCGCCGCGGCAATTCACGCTATAGGGAAATTCACCCATGAGGTAGAGGATGATCGAGATGTCGTGGGGCGCGAGATCCCAGGCCACATTGATGTCCTTCTGGAACAATCCAAGGTTCAGGCGACGCGCCGAAATATACTGGATCACCCCGATATCCTTCTTGTCCAGGATCTCCTTGATTTTGCGCACGGCCGGCGAATAGAGGAACGTGTGGCCCACCATGAGAACCAGACCCTGCTTTTTTGCCAGGGCGATGAGTTCCTCGCACTGTTCCACCGAGGCGGCCAGGGGCTTTTCGATCAGGGTGTGCTTGCCGGCCAGCAGGCTGTTCTTGGCCATCGGAAAGTGATGCCTGACCGAAGTCGCAATCACGACCGCATGCAGGGCGGGATCCTTGAGCATCTGCTCGTAATTGGTCTCCGTTTCCACCGACGGATAGACACTCTTGAGGTGGCGAAGACGTTCCTGGCTGACGTCACAGATCGTTTTCAACTGACAGTCGGGCAACGCCAGAAAATTACGGACCAAATTCGGGCCCCAATACCCGCAACCAATCACCCCGACGCCAATTTTTTTAACCGTGCTCATATGTTGAAGTGAAACACGGAGTTAACCGCTTTCATTTGCGCGGCAATGGAATTCAGCCGCGACCTGCAAATTCATCCCGGGCCCAACCGTAGCTGCGTTACCGGTTCCGCGAAGGGAAAGGCATTTCAGTCAGGCGCTCGGCATGCACGACCATGCGCTGGTTTCTGCGCGTATCCAAAATCTGCTGCACAAGCGCGGGGATGGTCATGCAAATGATGTACAGATCCATCCAGATGGTTCTGGTTTCGGCGTACTTGATATCGAGCCGGATCATTTCCTTGAAAGTCGTGCGATTCTTGCCGGATACCTGCCAAAGGCCGGTCAATCCCGGGGCGGCCTGGAACCGGCGGCGCTGCTCAGGAGTGTACTGTTCGTATTCAGCGGGGAGGCACGGACGGGGTCCCACCAGACTCATTTCACCACGGAGCACATTGATCAACTGGGGCAATTCATCCAGACCTGACGCGCGCAATATCCAACCGCAGGGGATGAGCCGGGAGTCGCCCTTGGAATCCATTTTGATCATCGGGGCATTGGTTTCGATCAGCTGACTGAAATATTGCTGGTGAACGTTGGTGTCGGCAGCGACTCCCATGGTCCGGAATTTGTAGATTCTGAAACGCCGCCCATTGTGACCAACACGCTCCTGCCGGAAGAACACCGGACCAGGCGATGCAAATTGCATGAATATTGCGATGAGCAGGGTAAAGAGCGCGAACAGTGGCAAAACCAGGAGGCAAAATACTACATCGAGAATTCGCTTGGCATCCGGCATAAGGGGAACGTCTAGCTGCAGAGCGGAAGTCTTAACATTCATGGCAGGCTGGAGCTGGTAAATTTGTGGTTTCTAGGGCGGTGTGCCACACTAATCGTTTACTGAATTTTTACTGCAAACTGAATGCAAGGAGGAGTCAAGCCCTAGCTGCCAACAAGTAGCCCAGATTTAAAAAAATATGTAAAATAAGCAGGTCTCCCTATCGCCTTCAGTGAAGTGCGGCTTATGCAACCCATGCTTTTTGCCTAGGTAGACGATGCAAATTACATCAATTTATTAAGAGTAATCTCAAGGATTGCTAATAAAGCAATGCGGTTGCATATGACATTAAACATATGGAGTGCAGGTTATTGAAGTGCGCTTTCATATGCTGAATGAACGGTTCGGCTTAGTCTTGGCACCCGAACTGACTCAATTAGATCTCTCTCAGTTCTTGAGCAAGGAATGCGCAGTGTTCATGCCGACCCTGCCATGCGAAAGCTCGCATTTAGCTATGAAGCTGCAGTGGCTAATTGATCATGCATTCCGTCCATGTCTATACATGGATATGCTGATATTCAGGCCTAGTAACCTTGGCCTTACCCGGAACGATGCAGTTGGCGAGTAGGCAGGGAGCTTGCTCCCTGCTCTGAAAGCGCCAGCAAGCTGGCGGCCTACCGGAAAACTGTTCGGTTTTGTATCCCTCGAGGCTGTTCAGCGCCGACTGAATCGTTCCGGCTTAAGCAAACGGGTGCTCGGTGCGGCTAACGGCCAAAGTGTGAGCCATGGCAACGGCATCGCCAACCTGGCGTTTCGACGCGGTGACTCGTTGTTCGTTATCCAAGTGGAAACCTGAGGCGTCCTCGTGTCCATCCGGACTGTGCACGATGCAGTGCCACAAGACGACCAGTGCGACCAGGAGGGTGATGCTGACGACGATGGAAAGTGTTGTGATCATCTTTGAGTGCTTCTTTCGCGATGCTTTTTACTGCGAACAGTATCGCACCAACGCGTCCAAGTTGGTATGGGTGAATCCCCGTATTTTGGTCTACGGGAAACGGCGATCACGTCGTCCATACACAAGTCATGCTGCTACAATAATTAACATCCACCTCTTGCTGACCGATTTCCTCGCGAGACGATGAATCAGGATTCCCGGCTAGAAATAATGCAGGTCCCTATGCTGCATCCAGATGCGGTTTTCCTGCGGTCGCCCCTCTACGTTGCTTGCACGATTTGCTTTGTCTGGCTTCAGCGCACCCCGCTTTTGATTTTTCATCGACATGGAACCCGTCGGGGTCCTCGTGTCCATCAGGTGCATTTTTTAGGGTAAAGTAGAGAACGCCTGCAGCAATGCTCACGATCACTCCTGCTAGGATAAATAGGATGGCAAGCATGTTGGGCCTTTTTTGCACAGTAGTGCCGATGCAAACATATTGCCATAGAGTCTAACCCCTAGTTTGCCGATATTTGCACGGATTTTACAATAGCCTCAAATTGAGCCGTGCTGAGAGTGCCATCCGAAGTCCAAAGACCGGAATTGCAATGATGCGCCGGGTAGGCTGGGGGTTTGCTCCCGCTCGGGGTGCGCCAGCAAGCTGGTGGCCTACCGAAATATGCTTAGCATCCGCATGTGCCGAGGGAGTTCTGCGCCGATTTCAGCATTACGACTCCGGGCATTCTCCGCCGAGGACAACTGCACTGCAGATGCAAATCACAGTTGATTGTAAGATGGCCGTGCCATCCGAAGCCCAACCGGGCGAAGGATGGCGGAGAGGGGGGGATTCGAACCCCCGGAACGGTTTAACCCGTTCAACGCTTTAGCAAAGCGCCGCTTTCGGCCACTCAGCCACCTCTCCGGCATCAGAAACGCCGAGGCAAACGCACCCCGACGAAAGTGCAAGGCCGTTTTCCGGCCGCGTGATCAGGAATCCTCGTCTTCCACGGGTCTCTGAAGCTCGGCCCGGCATTCGCTGATGACCCGCAGCCAGACTTCACGAAGATCGAAGAGGGTCGTCAGTGCTTCAGCACGATAGGTCTCCACCGTCGGCAGGCGGCAGGCGGCGGGGTCATTGAGCAGGGCAAGACTGCCATTGAGCGCGCTGAGCGCCCGTTTGAAGAGGCTGATCGCCATGGCGAAATCGCCAAACTCAAGCGCATGGATGGCCTGCACGGCCTGATCCTCACCATGCTGGAGCGCGCTCAGGTAGGTAACCGCGAGCGATTGCGGCACTTTCCCGGGCTGCCCTGCCACCAGTTCCCAATTGCGGCGCAAACGAAGGTACAGCGCCCGCGTGGCGATGAAAATCGGGTTCTTGTGCAGGGTGTAGACTTCGCCATCCTCACCGAAATCCTCCGGCAGTTCGTCAGTTTCCTCCACCGCCGATCCAGTGGAAGCCGGGGCCTCATCTCCATTCTCCCATTCCATGTGCCGCGCCACTTCATCGATGCGCTGGGGGTGATTCCGGAAGGTCTCGTAATAGGCGAGGTAACGATTGACGGTCTCATCCTGCGCCCGGAGGTAGCGTTCCCAGTCAAATTCATTCCAAGCCACATCACCGCGGTCTTCCCAATCACTTTCAGGAGCCCCGTCGAATTCGTCTTTGCTCATTGCTTGGAGGCAGACTGAGCGGCTGGAATCGCAAAGTGCAAAGGAAAAATCGTCATGGATGCTCTGCACCCCGGACGACGGTTTTTGCGGATTGAATCAGCCGTCGTCCCACCACTAAAGTCCCGAACATATGGCTGAAGTCCAGCATGCGTCCTTACACTACACCGGCCATGTCCAGGGCGTGGGATTCCGATATGCGACCCTGCAGATAGCCAAGGAGTTCGAAGTATCCGGCTATGTGCGCAATCTGCCGGATGGAAGGGTGGAATTGGAACTGGAAGGCACGCGGGCCGAGGTTGATGCCTTCGCCAAGGCGGTGGAGGAACGGATGCATGGCTACATCCGCAAGGTGGAGCACACGGGCACCCGGCGCGCCCCGCAATTCAGCGGTTTCGCGATTCGTTGATGGCTTGGGGCATGGGTGCAGCGATTGAGTTCAGCCGGGTGACGAAGAATTTCTTCACGACATGGCGGCAATCGCCCCGCTGTGCCCTCAATGACCTGTCACTGCGGATAAGCCCGGGTGAGGTCGTGGCCTTCATGGGACCCAACGGCTCAGGCAAGAGCACGGCGCTCAAAATCGCCGCCGGGCTGCTCGCGCCGACAGGCGGAACTTGCCGGGTGCTGGGCGAGAAAGCGACGGATCCGAAGGCTCGCGGCCTAATCGGCTACATGCCGGAATCACCCTCGTTTCCCGATCATCTCACCGGTTCAGAGGTGGTGCGCTACTACGCCGGACTGAGCGGATTGAAGGCGATGGCGGCGCGGGCGGCGGCCTACCGGGCCCTGGCACAGGCCGGGTTGCGGGGAGCAGAAAACCGGCCGGTGCGACATTACACGAAAGGCATGCGCCAGCGACTGGGACTGGCCCAGGCTTTGGCGCACGAACCGTCCATACTCTTGCTCGATGAGCCGACTGCAGGGGTGGATCCACAGGGGGTGGGCGATATGCTGGCTCTCATAATTCAGCTCAAGGGCGCCGGCCGGACGGTACTCCTCAGTTCGCACCTGCTCGATGAGGTCGGCGAGATTTGCGACCGGATTGTGATTCTCGCCGAAGGGCGACCGGTGTTTTACGGTCAGGCGCCATTTCAAGCTGCCGATCAACCTGATCGGGAATGTTTCACGACGGAAAGCCTGTCCGCCGCCACCCGCACCGCACTCGCGGCCTGGCTGAAGGAACGGGGTCATTCCCTGCAAAGTGACGCCAGTCGGCGTCCACGTCTGGCCCAAGTGTACCTGGCTCAGGTCAACGCGGGCATCATCGGACACCGCGCGAGGCGAATCATGAATCCCGGCCCGCTGCACCGCATCCGTCTGATCGCCGGCAATACCCTGCGCGAGGCGGTACGTCAGCGGGTGTTTGGCCTGATGCTGCTGGTGACCATGGCCTTTGCGCTTGGAGCCCTCGCACTGCGCGAGATAAACTTCGGGGCCTCCGAGCTGAAATTCACGGCGGACCTGGGGTTCGGAGCGCTCTCGCTGTTTGGCTCGCTGCTGGCCATTGCCGGCACGGTGCAGACCGTCTTCGCTGAGATCGAACACCGCACCCTTCATTTGATCCTGGTCCGGCCGGTCAGCCGACTCGAATACGTCACGGGGAAACTTGCGGGGATCCAACTCATGACCGGCCTGTTCTGCCTGCTGATCCTGCTGGTGCTGGGCTTGTTGCTGTGGACGCGGGCATCCGCATTATTGCCGGCCATGGCGGGGTCGGGGGTGGGTGGCGGGGTGTTCAGTGTCGCCGGCCTGATGATGGCCGTGGCCGCGCAATGGCTCAAGTGCGGGGTCATGGCCGCGGCGATGCTCCTGTTATGCGGCATGGCCCGGAGCCGCCTGTATGCGATCGGCACAGGGGTCATCCTCCTGATCATTTTTCATGCCCAACCCGTCCTGGCCGGGATTGCTCAACGCGATGCCGGCTCTCATTTCAAGTGGATGACGCAAGCCATTGCCTGGCTGTGCCCTGATTTTCAACGGTTCGATCAATCGGCGGCGGTCTTTTCCCCTCAGGGCCCGGGCATCGGCGAAGGAATGGGACTGATGGCTTACGGGTGCGTCTTCATTGCCGGCTACGTCCTGCTGGCGGCTTTTTCCATTCGTGGACGCGAATTCTAGCCTGCGACGCGGTGTGGCAATCGCACTGGGGATATTCCTCACCGGGGTATCGGCCAATGGATTCAGCGGAAGAGCAACATCCGTAACCGGGACCACGCCGGCCACCTCTGCCGCAATGGCGTGGGAACTGCTCGGCGGCCTGCGAACCTTGGGGGCGAATGTCGCCTGGCTGCACATGCACACGGCCTGGACCGAGCGCGATGCCCCGGCGACTCTCGGTTGGTTACGGATGGCCATGACGATGAATCCGCAATCCCTGTATTTCCTGGTCAATGGCGCCCGGATTCTGGCCTACGATATTCCAGCCTGGAAACTATCGGGACTTTCGGCGCCTGAAGGAGTGGTCGCGCACGTGCATCGCGAACATGCCGCCCTGGCGCTGAAGCTGCTGGAGGAAGGCGCCGCGTGGCATGCGGACAATCCGCATTGGTGGATCGAGCGGGGGAATGTGGCCCTCAACGCCGCGCACGACCTGAGCACGGCCGCCAGTTGTTACCGAGCTGCGGCGGAACTTCCGGGGGCGCCTTTCTATGCGGCCCGGATTCATGCCGACCTCCTGCTGCGTCTGGGCCGACCGGCCGAGGCGCACGCGTGGCTGTGTCGGGTGCACCGCTCGCTGCCGGTCAATAATCCGGCCGCACAATCGGGGAGGGTTTTGCGCCGGATTCGTGAGCTTGAAGCTCAATTGCAGTTGCCGGAGGCACAGTCCTACGAGCCAAAGGAGGGCGGATCCGATCCCGCCAATACTGGAATTGCGGACCTGCCTGATGGGCTTTGACTCTGGCGAATCGCGCCGCAAACCTGCCAATATCCACTGTGACGATCGATTACACATTCCTTTGCCTGGCATTGCTTATCCTCTGGTTCCCCAGGCAGTGGCTGCGTCTGGGCCGCAAGGCCACGCGCCGGATGCGCTGGCTCCGGCGCTCCCGCTCCCGGCTGCGGGACCAGACGCAGGTCCGCGAACCCGGCGACCCGCGGCTGTTCATCAGCGAGGAGTTTTCCAAGCCGCGCAATTTCATCGATTTTCTGCGCGCCCTGACCGGCGGTCTGCTGATTGTCGGGAGCAGCGAGTGGGCCGTCGAGGCCGTGATACAATATGATGCCGAGCGGGTGGTGCAGGAGAATGCCGTGGACGGAATCGCCTATCTGCGGATGGCGTTGCTGCTCGTGGGTGTGCTGATCCAGTTCATCCGCTACGAGGGCAAGTTCAGCTTTTATGCGCCGCTGTTCTACATTGGCGGCCTGGGCTTTGTCCTCTGCGGCTTCAATGCCGGACTGTTCGCGTTTCTGATCGGCTGGACGATCAACACGGCCGCGCCCCTTTCCCCGGCGGGATTCCTGTCCCTGTATGCCCTCCTGATTTTCATGCTGGGTCTGCTGTTCCGCGGCGTGCACGACGGCTATGTGCTTTTCGCCGGGGTGGTCAGCTTTTTGCCGGTGCTGGTGAGTCTCCTGGCCCGGCGCTCGCTCGCCATCTTCACGAAGCGGATCAAATAGGAGCCCGCCGTTGCAACCGCCGGATCAATTGCGTTGGCAAATCTGGCTGGAGGCCGCCCGTCCCCGGACATTGCCCGCGGCGTTTGCCCCCGTGGTGGTGGGTTCGGCGCTGGCCTGGCATGCCGGTGCATTCATCCCCGCGGCCGCGGCCATCTGCCTAGGCTTTGCCCTGCTGATCCAGATCGGCACGAATTTCGCGAACGATTACTACGACCACCGCAAGGGGGCCGACACCGACAAGCGGGTCGGTCCGCGCCGGGCGGTGGCGGCCGGGCTGGTGTCACCTCCGGTCATGAAGCGGGCCATGATCGGGGTTTTTGCCGCGGCCTTTCTGCTCGGACTCTCGCTGTTGCATTGGGGCGGCCCCTGGCTGCTGGTGATCGGCCTGGCCAGTATTCTCTGCGGGATCGCGTACACCGGAGGACCCTGGCCGCTGGCCTACCACGGAATGGGCGATGTGTTTGTCTTTATCTTTTTCGGACTCGTCGCGGTCGGCGCGACCTTCTTTGTGCAGGCGGGCACGTTGAACCCCGATGTCTTCCTGCTGGCGGTGCCGATCGGCCTGCTGGCGGCCAACATCCTCGTGGTGAACAATTATCGCGATGTGGAGACCGACACCGTGGCCGGCAAACGCACGCTGGCGGTCATCTTTGGGCGCACCTTTGCCCGCCGGCAGTTCTATGCCTCCCAGGCGGTCGCCTTTGGCATGCTGGCGGTCGCCGGGTGGCGCATGGACAGCGCGTGGCTGCTGCTCCCGTGGGGACTGCTGCCGGCGGCTGTGGGCCATTGCCGGCAACTCAGGCGGAACGGGAGCCCGATTGAGCTCATCGCATTACTCGGCCGCACCGGCCGGTTGCTGGCGGGCTTTGCGCTGCTACTGGCGGTCGGGTTGATATTGGCCCGACCGTAGGATCACAGATGGGCGGAGAGCTTCGCCTTGAGGGCGGCCTTGGGCATCATGCCGACAATCTGCTCGACGACGGCGCCGCCCTTGAAAAGCAACATGGTCGGAATGGCACGGATGCCATGCTCGGCGGCGACGGTGTCGGCCTCATCCACGTTGACCTTGCAGATCTTCAGCTTGCCATCGAGCTCGGTCGCAAGCTCGTCGAGGATCGGGGCGATCGCCTTGCAAGGGCCGCACCAGGGGGCCCAGAAGTCGACGAGGACGGGAACGCCGCCGGCGGCGACTGCGGCCTTGAAAGTGTCGTTGGTGAGTTGGGTGATTTTATCGGACATATTGGCAGTGGTTGCAGACTATGAGAGTCAGGGCGGGCGCAGATGCAAGCGCGCGGGAATCATTCCGGTTTGGCGCGATGGATGATCTCCGCCAGTTCCTTGGGCTCGACCTCCTCGAGGCCTTTGCCGCGATTCTTGAGTTCTTCGAAGGTCTTGATGACGGTCTCGGTCATGCGTCCGTGCGTCTCATCGGAACCGCCGACGATCGCAAATTTATCGCCCGTGGTGATGCGCTTGTGGCCGTCCTGGTTGTCCAGGCCGATGCCGAGCAGGCCGGCCTTGCCGGTGGGTTTGCGCTTTTTACTCACGGGGCCAACGTGTCCGGGGTGACGGCGGTTTCAAGTGGGATTTCTTCAACCGCGGAACAACGGATGTCGCTGAAGGCCTCGTCCTGCTCCAGCCGGAGTTTCTTCAGCCGGGTGAGTTCCAAAACCGCGAGAAATGTCGCCACCAGGAGGCGCAGGGTCACCTTGCCGGGGAACAGATCCGAAAAGATGAAGGACTTTTCCGTCTGCGTGCGCTTCAGCAGGTATTCCATCTGGTCCGAGACGGTGATCTGCTCGTCCTTGATCTCGCCGACGACCAGCTTTTCCGCGAGACGGCGCAGGACCATGTTGAAGGCGTTCCAAAGCTCGATCCGGTCCGTGGGCTGCAACGGCCGCTCGATGCCGAAGGAGGAGAGGTTGGAGACATGCCGTTCCATCAGGTCCTGGCGAAGGGTGGCAAGCTCGTTGAGCTTGGCGGAGGCTTCCTTGAACTTCTTGTACTCGAGCAGTTGATGGACGAGTTCCCAACGCGGATCCATTTCGTCCTCCTCGGCATTGGGATCCACCGCATGCTGACCCTTGGGCAGGAGCAGCCGGCTTTTGATTTCCATCAGCGTGGCCGCCATGACGAAGAACTCCCCGGCCACCTCCAGGTCGAGCTCCTGCATGGTGTGGAGCGCGTCGACATACTGGCGGGTGACCGACTCGATCGGGATGTCGTAGATATCGAGCTCGTTTTTCCGGATCAGGAAAAGCAGGAGGTCGAGCGGGCCTTCAAAGACCTGCAGCTTGATGCGATAATCGGAGTCGGGAACCACGGTCGGGCGATGCTTGCGGGTGGGTCGGGTGCGGCAATGGAAAAATCAGGACCGCCGCAAGGTGGCGACATAGAAGCCATCGGTGTCATGGGCGGCAGGCAGGATGGCCAGCCCGACACCGTCGGACACATACCCGAAACCAGCCATGGGTGCGACGGGCGTGAACTCCGGCTGCTGCGCCAGAAATGCCTCCATCACCTTGGTATTCTCACTCCGCGCCAACGAGCAGGTGGCATAAATGAGCCGGCCGCCGGGACGCACGCGGGCGGAGAACTGCCCGAGCAAGTCAAGTTGCGCGGTCGCATGCCGGGCAATCTGCTCCGGTGTCGTCGTCCATTTGAGATGGGGTGCGCGCCGCCAGGTCCCGGAGCCACTGCAGGGGGCGTCAACCAGCACACCATCGTAGAGGCCGTCAGGTTCGGCTTGGCGCACGGATATATTGCGCAATCCGGCCCGACCTGCCCGCGTGGCCAGTTCCGTCAGCGCCGCCGGCCTGATGTCGTGGGCGTCAACTTTGCCACCCGGCCCGACGAGTCGGGCCAGTTGCAGGGTCTTGCCCCCGGCGCCGGCGCAGGCGTCGAGCCAGCGTTCGCCTGCAGGGATATCAACCGTGGCCAAGATGAGTTGGGAGCCAAGGTCCTGGATTTCGAAGAGACCCTGTTTGAATACCTGGCTCTGGGTGACATCCGCCTCGGCGAGGACTTCCCAAGCCTCCGGATGGACAGAACTTGTTCGCCAAGTCCAACCGGAGGCGGCGAATTCCGCGGCGATGGCAGCATGGTCCCCGGACTGGATCCGGAGCCAGAGCGGGGCCCGGCGATGCAACGCATCAAGCTCAAGCTCCGACCAGGCCTGGGGGCATTCCTCCTTCAACCATGCGGGCAGCAGAATGTCGGGGGCCTCGTGCAAGAGGGCAGCCTTGCCGGCGACGGAGGCGGGGCAGGGTGGACGGTCGGCGAGGTGGGCGAGTCGGTAAGCCCTGGTGGCCGGGAGATCGGCGGCCAGCCATGCGACCGTGGCGGCGGCCTCAACGGGGTCGCGATCCAGCCGCGGCTCGATCCACGGGGCATAACGCACGGTGGTGTAGAGCAACTCGCGGTACAGGCGGCGGTCGCGGGAGCCGAAGGCCCGCTGACGGGCGATCAGGGTGTGCAGACGCTGGGCAAACGCCGCATCCCGGTGCCAATGCGGCCTGAGTTCCGCCGCCAGCCGCAGGAAAATTTGCCGCTGATTGCCGGTTACGCTCATGGCGTTCAGAATCCCAGGGTCTCGACCTGGAAACGGAACCCGAAATCGCTTTCACGCCGGGGACCGTCGTAAATGGTGACCAGATATTCGATGATCCAGGTGTTGTGCAGGTTCTGGCGCACGCCGAAGGCCTGCTCGTTGAAACGCCGCTTGCGCGTGTCGTAGTGCAGCCGGGCGATGGCCTCGTAGACCTCATTCCAGCGGAACTGACCGCCGACAATGTATTCCTCGATCTGGCCGCGGAGGAAGTGGCTGCCGAATTGCAGCGCCCAGGCGTCCCCATCGCGAATGGTCAGGCCGGTGTTGAGTTCCTGCAGGGTGAAATCCTGGGGCGTGAAGCTCTGGTAGAGATCGAACTCGAGCCAGCTGACCGGGGTGAAACCGAGGACCGTATGTATGGCGGAGGTCTGCCGCTCGCCGGGGGCGCGGTCAAAGCGGAGGTCGGCCGCGGCATTAAAGACCAAGAGGTCGCGTGAACCGTAGGTGGCATCGCGCGTCTGCAGGGTGTTGTCGAAACCCAGCCGCAAGGTGTTGGTGGGCACCAAATCATCAATATTGCGGGTGTCACCCAGCCCAAGCGGGGCCAGGTAGGTCATGAAGGTGCGCCGGTCGATGGGTGGGATGTAGGCCCGGCCCTTGTCGGCAGCGGCGACGTGGCGGTAGGAAAGCCGGGGCGTAAACAGGTGCCGCAAGCCGTCGATCTTCCACGTCTCGTTCCGGTAGTCGAAAACCGCGCTGCTGCGCAGCTCCGCATCCAGTCCGATCTCGCCCAGGGTGCGGGTATATTCGTCGCGACCGCCGGTGGCACGGCGATAGTGGGTGACCCGTCCGCCGGCGACCGGGGTAATGCCCAGCCATTCGCGCGGGGTGAAGGCACGGGTCACGGCATAGTAGGCGTCAAGCCGGTCGCTGAGCAACCGCGGTCCGCCCCCGGGCGGATCCTCGCGGAGAATGGCGACGCCGGCATTGAAGCGCTGGTAAAAGCCGCCGCCCAGGGCGTGCGGTGAAAGCTCGAAGCGCAGTTCGGGCAACCGCTCCTGCACCCGGTGGTAGGTGTTGGGTTGGACGCGGGCAAACGCCGAGACGAAGTAGTTGTTTCCCGTGTAGGTGGATTCGACGAAGCTGTCGGGCTCCTGGACGGGAAAAAAGTCCTGGGGATGGAAATCACGCACCACCTCGGAGTCCTTCCAGTAGCCCAGCTGGGCCGTCAGGGTGAGATGATCCGCGAGTTCCTGGTTGTGCCACCACTGGACGTAGCCGCGGTTCTCCGGCACCGACCGGCCCAGGATATCGGTCAGCTTCTCGCCATGGTCGTTGATGAAGCCGGACTTGAAATCGCCTGCGATCATGCGACCGGCGTGCACGTGCTCGTAATGTCCGCTGGGGCCGAACATGACCCCGCGCTCCGTATAAACGCCCAGCGTGCCGCCGAGCTTGGTTTCATCGCCCATCGGGAGGTGGAGCCCGGCTTCGCCATAGACGCCGAGCGAGGATCGGTAGCCGGCGGTCAGGGAAACATAGGAAATGTAGGGCAGGTTGAGCCGGTGCGAAAACTTCGGCAGGGAGAGGGGTTGCACGTGACCGATGCCCACCTGCGCCTTCTCGGCGGATATGGTCTGATCGGCCTCATACGTCAGACTTTCGGCCTTCACCGTGGGCTGAAACGACCCGGGCTCACGAGCCGTGACGGTGGCGTCCCGGACCGTCACGCTTTGGGGCGTGCCGCTCGCGGTGGTGCCGGAAATGTAGTAGGGGTAACGTCCCAGTCGCGGGTCCGTGAGAGTAAAGCTGCGATCCGTGCGCCGGTAGGTGATGGAGTCCGCGAGCATGCGTTCGGCCCCGCGGGTGTAGCGGACATGACCGGAGGCCACCGCGACGCCGGTGGAGGATTGGTAGCGGATCTCGTCCGCCTCGATGAGCAGGTCGCCGTCGACGAAGCGGGCGTCACCGGTCAGGATCACTTCCCGGGTGGTTTCATCATAGGCTACGACCCGACCCGACAGGTCGGAGCCGGCAACCGGCTTTTCCTGCGCCCAACCGGGCAGGACCGTGAAAACCAGGAGGAGCAATGGCAGGCAACGCATGACAATGGGCGCAGCAAAGTCGGCGGGTGGGGACCTAGCAAGCCCCCTTCGTCATGACCGGCGATGCAAATACGGGCTAGACCCCGCGCGGCCGAAGGCGCAGCTTCACTTCAGCATGATTCTGTCCACCAAAGAGCTGAATGCATTGCTGGGCGCACGACATGCCACCCCGCACGCGGTCCTCGGAATGCACCCCCACACGCGGGGCAAGGCCCGCGGATTGGTCGTCCGGGCGCTGGTGCGCGACGTCCAAAGCTGCGCGGTGGTGGATCCCACGCGCCACGAAGCCTGGGCCATGACGAAGCTGGCCCCCGCGGGATTGTTCGAGGTGTTCATCCCGCGGCGGGCGGAGATTTTCCGCTACCAGCTCCGGGTCAGGTCCGCGGGGGGCGAGCTGCGGCAGTTTCACGATCCGTATTCGTTCCTGCCGACCCTGGGGCCCCAGGACCTTTATCTGTTCAATGAGGGCAACGAACACCGCATCTACGACAAACTGGGCGCGCACCTGCGCACCGTGGACGGCGTGCCCGGCGTGACCTTTGCGGTGTGGGCGCCGAACGCGACCCAGGTGTCGCTGGCCTGCAACTACAATCACTGGGACGGCCGGTATCATCCGATGCGTTCCATGGGCGCCTCGGGTGTCTGGGAGCTGTTTGTCCCCGGCCTGGGCGAGGGGGAGCTGTACAAGTTCTACATCCGCGACCGGCAGGGGCACGTGCACACCAAGACGGACCCCTATGGCACCTATTTCGAGGCCCCGCCCAACAACGCCTCCATCGTGTGCAATCCCCGCCGGCACCAATGGCAGGATGCCGCCTGGCTGGAAAAGCGTCGCGCCCAGGCGCACCGCCCGGACCGGCCGATATCGATCTACGAAATCCACCTCGGCTCCTGGCGGCGCAAGCTGGAGGACGCGAACCGGCCGCTGACCTACCGCGAACTGGCGCCGCAGCTGGCGGATTACGCCGTGGAAATGGGCTTCACTCACATCGAGGTGATGCCGCTGGCGGAGCACCCCTTTGAAGGCTCATGGGGTTATCAGGTGACGGGGTTCTTCGCTCCCACCCACCGGTTTGGCACCCCGGAGGATTTTTCCTGGTTTGTGGACCATCTGCACCAGCGCGGCCTGGGCGTGATCCTCGACTGGGTGCCGGCGCATTTTCCGCGCGACAGCTTTGCCCTGGCCCAGTTTGACGGCACGCATCTCTACGAGCATGCGGACCCGCGCAAGGGGGCGCACATGGACTGGGGCACGCTGATCTTCAATTACGGCCGCAATGAGGTGAAATGCTTCCTGCAGGCGAACGCCCTGTCCTGGATCGACCGCTATCATATCGACGGACTGCGCGTCGACGCGGTGGCCTCGATGCTCTACCTCGACTACTCCCGCAAGGAAGGGGAGTGGATTCCCAACCGGCATGGCGGCCGGGAAAACCTCGAGGCGATTGATTTCCTGAAGCAGACGAACGATCTCGTGCACCGGTACTATCCCGGCGTGATGATGATCGCCGAAGAGTCCACCTCCTTCCCCGGGGTAAGCCGTCCGACCGCCGGGGGCGGCCTCGGCTTCGACTTCAAGTGGAACATGGGCTGGATGCACGACACGCTGCGCTATTTCTCCAAGGAGCCCATCTACCGCAAGTGGCACCAGGACGACCTCACCTTCGGCATGCTGTACCAGTATGCCGAGAATTTCGTCACCGTGTTTTCGCACGACGAGGTCGTGCACGGCAAAGCCTCGCTGCTCTACAAGATGGCGGCCTGGCACATCCCCGAGAAGGCGGCCAACCTCCGCGCCCTCTACGCCCACATGTGGGCCTGGCCGGGAAAGAAGCTCCTGTTCATGGGCGGGGAATTCGCGCAGGCCCACGAGTGGAATTACAACGGCAGTCTGGACTGGCACCTTTGCCAGTACCCTGATCACGAGGGCGTGCGTCTGCTGGTGCGCGACCTGAACCGGCTCTACACCAGTGAACCGGTCCTGGGGACGAATGACGCCAATCCGCAGGGTTTCCGGTGGCTGAGTTGCGATGACACCGGATCAAACCTCATCGCCTACCTGCGCACCGATGCCGCGGAGCAGACCCTTTTTGTGGTCGTTGGACATTTTTCGGCCACGGCCCGGCATGATTACCGGATCGGCGTGCCCCGGGCCGGGATCTGGGAAGAGGTGATCAACACCAACAGCCAGTTCTATGGTGGCAACGGACTGGGCAACGAGGGCCGGCGCCAGGCCGAACCCGTCCCGGCCCACGGTCATCCCCAATCGCTGAAGCTGACGCTCCCGCCGCTGACCACCTCGATCTTTCGCTGGCGGGCCGGTTGAATGTGCTGACTGAACTGCCTCGATGGTGGTGAAACCGGAGCGACCCCGTAGGCCGCCAGCTTGCTGGCGCGCTCAGAGCGGGAGCAAGCTCCCGGCCTACGCAACCATCATCACGGGCTTGGCGGTCGGGAGGCGGCCGGCGGCTTTTTGCCCGCCCAGGTGTAGTCGCGATAGGTCACCAGCATGTCGGCATCGAGCGACTTGAAGAAGGCCCGTCCGCGGGTGCGCGTGGTGACTTTGTCCAGCAGGGCCGGGCGTCCATCCGCCGGCAGGTGGTAGTGCAATGCCGTGAGCAATTCGCGGATTTTGACGCCGAAGACCGGGTTGAAGACTTCGATATTCGCGATTTCGAATTTTTCGATCGAGCGGGTGGCCTTGTGAAAGGTGACCGTGGCCCGGAGGAAAGCGGCGGTCTTGTCGCCGTCCTCGCCGGTCTTCAGCTGGAAGCGATAGGCCACCCGTTCGGCGTCCTCCGTCACCAGCTCGGCCGTGTCGAGATTGAGCTGCTGGGCGATCCCCGGCGCGTTGCCTCCGCCGGAGCGCCGGGTGAATTTCTGCTGATATTCGCGGGCCTGATCCTCCGTGGGCGGCCGGCCGTTTTCCTCCAGGAGGGTCCACCGGTTGAACTCGGGTTGGGCGGCGTCATAGTGCTCGACCAGTGTCCGGCCCTCGGCGGTCGTGGTCTGGGTGAAGGACCAGCCCTTGGGATTCTGCGTCTGAAACCCCTGGCAGATGGCGGTGTATTCCGGCGGCAGGGCTGCGGTTGCCGGTATGGCCGCCAGCAGGAGAAGAAAGAGACGCAACATGCCGGAGAATGAACGGGCCGCGAACGCGGGGGCAAGGCCGCACCCGCGATTCAGCGCAGGCGCAGCAGCTGGAAGGTCGAGATGCGGCCCCGATTCTTGAGGTCCAGCTGGCCCCGGGCGATGAGCTCGCAATAGGGTCGCAGCAGGTCGGCGGTGGCGGAGGAAATCTGAATGACTCCCGGTTCGCCCTGGGACTCGAGCCGGCTGGCGACATTGACCGTGTCACCCCAGAGGTCGTAGGCGAACTTCTTGGACCCGATGATGCCGGCGACGAGGGGACCGCTGTGCATGCCGATGCGCACGCTCCAGTTGAAGCCGTGCCGCACATTGAAGTCCGACACCGTCTGCAGGATGCCGAGGGCCATGTGGGCGGCCCGCAGGGCATGGTCGGGTTGCGGCACCGGCACGCCGGCGACGACCATGTAGGCGTCGCCGATGGTCTTGATCTTCTCGACGCCGGTCTTGTCGAGCAGCTGGTCGAAGGCGGAAAAAATCTCGTTGAGCAGGTTGACGGTGTCGACCGCGGGATTCTCGGCGGCGATCCGGGTGAAGCCGACGATATCCGCGAAAAGCACGGTGGCGTGCGCGAAGTCGTTGACGATGGTCTTCTCGCCGCCCTTGAGCCGCTCGCTGACCGCCTTCGGGAGAATGTTGAGCAGCAGGTGCTCCGACTTGGCCTTCTCGGTCTGGATTTCCGCCATGTAGGCGCGCTCCATGTCGCGCAGGCGCTTCTTTTCCAGCGAGGCATTGATGCGGGCGCGCAGGATGACGGGGTTGAAAGGCTTGGGCACGTAGTCCTCGGCCCCGTTTTCGATGCAGCGCACGGTGCTGGAGGGGTCGTCCACGGCGGTGAGCATGATCACCGGGATGTGTCGGAGGCGGTTGTCCGCCTTGATGCGGCTGAGCATCTCGTAGCCATCCATGACCGGCATGACGATATCGAGCAGCACCAGGTCGAACTGCTCGCGCACCATGAGTTCCAGGGCGGCCTTGCCGTCCTCCGCGGCGGTCGCGTTGTACCCCATCCGGAACAGGCGGCGCAGGAGCATCTCGCGGTTCATCTCCTGATCGTCCACCACCAGCAGGCGGCAATTGAACAGGGCCGAGCCGGGCTCCGCGAACGGATGCCGGGTGCTGTCGATCCGGGCGGGTTTTTCCGCCGGGGCCGCGGGCGCCGCCGTGCCGGGTTTCACAAAGAAATCGTGATCCAGCAGCTGGCGGAGATTGCCGGCGGCCTGGCCGATTTTTTTCAGGTCGGCGATGACATCGTCGAGCTGGTTGTCGCTGGCGGCGGTCTCGGCGCGATCACGGTGCGCGCAAAGCCGGTCGAGCAGGGCGAGGGACCGCTGCCGGTAGTCGGTGAGGTTGATCTGGCCGGATTCGATCTTCCAATGGACCAGGCTGTAGCCGAGGAGCGTGTTGATCTCGTCGCCGGTGCTGCGCAACCGCCCGAGCTCCGCGATCAGCCCCTGGTGCTGGCCGTGCTCGACCACGATCTCGAGCAGCATTTCGGTGTAGCCGAGGATCTGGTTGAGCGGTGTGCGGAGCTCATGCCGCAGGTGCATGAGCGCCTCGCTCTCGGGCGTGCTGCCACCCGAACCGTAGGGCGTCGCGGAACCGGAGCCGTAGGGAGTTGCAGAACCGGAACTCATGCGGCGGGCTTGGGCAGCAGGGCCTCGATCTTGGCGAGGAGGGCGTTGAGGTCGACCGGCTTGGTTTCAAACTCATTGCAGCCGGCGGCCAGGGCCTTGGCCCGGTCCTCGGCCATGGCGTGCGCGGTGAGGGCGATGATCGGAATCGCGACCGTGGCCGGATCGGCCTTGAGCGCCCGGCTGGCATCCCAGCCGCTGATCCCGGGCAGGCTCATGTCCATGAGGATGAGATCGGGCTGCTCCGTCCGCGCCAGATCCACGCCGGGCTGTCCATCCACGGCGATCAGCACGGTGTACCCGCGCTTCTGCAGGCGGCGACTGAGCATGTCGCGATTCATTTCATTGTCCTCGACCAGGAGAATTTTAGGCATGGTGGTTTATGGTTTAGGGTTGGCCGGCGGGGCCGCGGAATTTGACTTCGGCAGCGGGAAAGGCACGCCGCTGACGCTGCGCCGTTTGATGAATTCGTCAACGGACGTGCGCACTTCGCGCAGCAGCTCTTCCTTGGAGTAGGTGCCCTTTTGAAACACGCGGTTGGCCTGCTGCTGGAGCAGGTTCCGGATTTCATTGGTGAGATCGATGGAGGTGAGCACGACCACGGGGATATCGCGCCAATCGGGATTGACCCGCATCGCCCGCAGCACGCCGAACCCGTCCAACTCGGGCATGAGCAGGTCGAGGAGCACCAGTGACGGCGGCGCGGTCTGCATGATTTCAATCGCCTGGCGGCCGTTCTCGGCCTGCACGACGGGCCAGTTTTCCCGCGTGAGCAGCCGGACGATCACCTCCCGGGTCGGGGCGTCATCCTCCACGACCATGATCGGCGTTTTCAACTGGCCGGGACGGCAGGAGGTCAGGATGCTCAGGAGCCGGTGGGCCTCGATCGGCTTGGTGACGTAATCGGAGGCGCCGAGGGTGAGCCCCAGGCCCTCCTTTTCCGACAGGGTCACCAAAATGATGGGAATGTGCTCGAGCTCGGGGACGGCCTTGAAGCGGTTGAGGATGCTTTCGCCGTCAATGGAGGGCAGGAGCATATCGAGAATGACCACATCCGGCGGCTGGGCCAGCGCCAGCGCCAGGCCCTCGCGTCCATCCCTGGTGCCGGTCACGGCATAGCCGGCGTTGCCGAGCAGGGCGGTCAGGGCTTCGTGCACCGCGGTGTCGTCATCAATGATGAGCACGCGGCCCTGGTGGGGCAGGGCGGACGCATTGGCGGCGGGAGCGGCGGGAGCCACGGGAGCGGGCGGCTTGGCGGCGGCGGCGGCCGGCTGCTTGCCCTTGCCGGCCTCGACCACGGCGGGGATCAGGACGCTGAAGGTGGTGCCCTGGCCGGCGACGCTGGTCACGGTGACATCGCCGCCCATGAGGCGCGCGAATTGCCGGGAGATGGCGAGACCGAGGCCGGTGCCGCCGTACTTGGCCGCCGTGGACGCCTCAGCCTGGGCGAAGGCCTCGAACAGCTTGCCGAGCTGCTCCGGCGTCATGCCGATGCCGGTGTCGCTGACCTTGAACTCGAACCAGTCCCGGTCGCGTTTGACGCGGTGGGCGCTCAGGGTGATCGTGCCGTTGGAGGTGAACTTCGCGGCGTTGCTGAGCAGGTTGAAGAGGACCTGGCGGAGCTTCGTCATGTCCGCGCTCATGCTGCCGAGGTTCTCCCCGGTCTCCAGGGCCAGCCGGTTGTGATTCTTGTCCATGAGCGGCTGGATCGTGGAGGCGACCTCGCCGATGATGGTCGCGGGATCAAACTGCTCAATGTAGAGGTCCATGCGCCCCGCCTCGATCTTCGACAGGTCGAGCACATCGTTGATCAGCCCGAGCAGGTGGCGCGCGGCGCTGAGGATCTTGCGCAGGTCGGCGGCCGTGGACTCGTCGCCGCCGTCCTCCGCATCCTCGAGCAGGATTTCGGAATAGCCGATGATGGCATTCATCGGGGTGCGCAGTTCATGGCTCATCTTCGCGAGGAAGGAGCTCTTGGCCTTGTTGGCCTCCTTGGCCGCGGTCATGGCCTCCTCGAGCTTGGCGGTGCGCTCCGTGACCTTCGCCTCCAGCGTGCGGTTGGTCTCGGCCAGCATGGCGTTGGTGATCGCGAGATTTTCGCGGGCATGCTCCGCCTTCTGGTAGGCGACATTCAGCTCGGCGTCCCGCTCCTGAATGGTCTCGACCATGGAATTGAAGGCCTGGATCAGGATGGCGGATTCCCCGCTGCTTTCGAGATCCACGCGCACCGAGAAATCGCGGTCGGCGGCGATGTGCCGGGCGGCCTCGGCCAGCTTGATGATCGGCTCGGAGATGCTGCGCTGCAGCACGCGCGAGACGAAGAACGCGATCAGGATGGAACCGAGAAAGAGCGCCGCCATGCCGCGCAGGGGCACCAGCAGCCGTTCCCGCGCCTCCTCGGGGGAGGAGGCCTTGAGGTAGAGCGTGCCGAGCAGTTCGCCGTTCACGATCAGCGGCTGGAAGGAGATCAGCTCATCGTTGACCAGGTCCCAGAGCCGGGTGCTGCGGGGCAGCGGGATGTATTCGTCCGCCCCGGACCGCAGATACTTCGCGAGGAGCTTGTTGTTGGGCGAATAAAGCGCCGCCGCCGCGATCATGCTCTCCGCTTCGAGCGCCTTGAGCGAGAACCCGGGTGCCGAGGGATTGGCCTGCAGGGCGGCAGTGGCGCTCGCGGCGTAAAAGCGCTCGGTGGCCTGGGTCCTGATCGTGAGTTCCTGGCGGAAGCGCAGGTATTCCAGCGTGATGTAACCGGCGAGGGACAGGCCCAGGGTGACGGCACTGACTCCAGTGATCAGCAGCGTGAGTCTCCAGCGCAGTGGGAGGCGATTCAGCATAGGGGCCGGTAGGTGGTTTCCGTGGCGAAGGGTGGAGAGGCGGGGAGGGGGATGCGCACTAAATCAGAACGGCGCAAAGATTTGTGGAGAGAGGGATATGCAATCCCGCCCGGGATCGTCAAAAGATAAAGCACTGGTCTGTCATGCTCCGATCAGGCGGGGGGCGCGGATTCTCATTGCACGGTGAGGAGCAGGCCGGAACCGCGGGGCAGGGCGACCGCACTCCCGGGCGTCACGCCCATGAGCCGGCGGCCGAGTGGCGACTGCGGGGTGATGACCAGCACCGCCGTGCCATCGAAGTCGACGCTGGTGCCACCGCGATACGGGCCCACAAAGTACCAGGCCCGGTCGCCGGACTGATCGAGTTGGACGAGGGCCCCGAGCGCCACCGGGTCCTGCGGGCCAAAGGCGGGCAGGGGCAGGGATTCGAAGGCGATCCGCGCCTCGGCGATATCGGCGGCGAGCCTGGCCTGGCCTTCCGCCAGGTAGGCCGCTTCCTGGCTGTGGGTGTCGTACTTGCTTTCCGGCCGGCTTTCTTCGTGGGTGGCCTCATCGCGGGCCAGGTCGGCCGCCGCGTTCTGGGTCCGCCATTCCTGCTCAAGCTGGTCGAGGATCAGTTGCCGCAGTTTTTCCTTGTTCATGAGTCGGGAATAATTGACGAAGGTATGGCTTTTCGCGGGTGGCGCGCGGCAGGGTGCGGGATGATAATGTGAAAAATGAGGAAAACCTTCAGGGACGCATTATTGACTCGCGACCAATTGATAAGCCATCATCTTCAAACCAGACAAATTAGCATTCCCGGATCCGGTGAATTAAATGGCACGTAAAATCAGCTTTATCAATTACAAGGGCGGTGTCGGCAAAACCTCCCTTATCGTCAACACGGCGGCCGCACTCGCCAAGCAGGGCCATCGCGTGCTGCTGTTCGACTTCGATACACAATCGAATGCGAGCATCTGGCTGCTCAAGCTGGACCGCTGGAACAAGATCAATTCCTCCGGCGTGGGGGCGATCTACTCCATTTTCGACCCCGGCAAGGCCCAGCTGAAGGACATCATCGTCAAGGATGTGGTGGAAGGCAAGGAAGGCGAAAAACTCCTGCCCGGGCTGGACCTGGTGCCCACGGCATTCAACCTGGTCGACCTGGAAGGCGAATACACCGGCGATCCCAAGCGCCCCGCCTACCTGCAATTCTACGAGCAGCTCGCCGAGATCGAGGGGAACTACGACTACATCCTGTTCGACTGCCCGCCCAACATCCTGCGCGCCTCGCAGTGCGGCGTTTTCAGCTCGAATGAGATCTACGTCCCCTCCAACCCCGATGCGCTGAGCCTGATCGGTTTCACGCTGCTCGTGGAGAAGCTCGGCAAATTCCACCAGCTGTCCGCCAGTTTCCGCAAGTCGGCCATGGGCGTGCCGGCGCAGGTGCAGGGCATCATCTTCAACTCGATCAAGACCGGCGTGGACATCGAGGTGCCGAAGATGCGCATGCAGCTTCGCCTGAATCAATTCCGGGCCGCGAAGCGGGTGGGACCGAACTCCAAGATTTTCGAGACCCAGATCCGCGATGCCATGATCGTCCGGCGCGCCGTGACCCTCGGGCTGCCGGTCGTGCTCGTGATGCAGGAAGGGGCGGATACCGCGCAGGACAGCGTCATCAACGACTATCGCCGGCTGGCCTCGGAGATCGTCCGCCAGGGCGCCCAACTCTGAACAATTCCCACTTAAAATGTCCGATAACGCCTCCAAATATACCGCGAAGAACTGGGATGAAGTCCGCTCGGCCTTTTCCGCTTCGCTGATGGTCGACACCTCGCTCGACAGCCTGGCCCAGAATCTTGACGGCCCGGAATGGCCCATCAAGGGCAAGGATGAGTCTCCGGCCAAATACATCGACCTCGCCTACACGGAGATGAAGGAGATGCTGGCCCTGAAAGGTTATCCCAACCACGCCGATCTCCTGATCTCCATCCTCAAGGAGACCATGGCGTTTGACGCCCCGTTCGGCGACATGGTGGAGCAGACCCAGGCTTCCGCGCAGAAGGACAACCAGATGCTGAAGAACATGGCGAAGCTCGGCATCCCGGAGAGCTTCCCGATCGAGCTCACCGCCCTGGACAGCGGCACCATCGATTTCTGCGCCATGGAAAAACTGACCACGCTGGGCGAGTTCGCCGTTTTCGCCCAGGGCATGTCGCAGAACGTCATCGTGGGCGGAGATTTCAAAAAGCTGTTGAACGCCCTTTCCCACATCGACGAAAAGGCCCTGGCCGAGCTGCTGCCGTTCCGTCCCGGAGCCACCGGCATGCACCTGATCGAAAGCCTGGCGCAGATCGCCCGGGTGCAGGACCCGGCCGCTAAATCGGCCAAGGCCGCGAAGGCCTTTGCCATGTTCAAGGATGAGCATGCCGCGATCCAGCGGGATCTGGCCTCGGGCCTGCCGCTGACCCGCATCCTGATGGTGCTGGGCAATCCCGCCGCCGAGGCCGCCGCCGCCGAGATGCTTGAACCGGAGGCCAAGGCGAAGACCGGCTTCATGGGCTCGCTCTCCCGCTGGTTCAAGAAGAAGTAATCGGCAATGGCTGTACCGCCCAACACCCCGATCAAATTTCCCGTCAGGACAATGCCGGCACCCTCGCTGGTGCTGCGTCGGCGCCTCACGACCAACCGTTCGCCGTTGGAAGTGACCGAGGCCTCGGCCGCCGCCCGGGAATCAATCAAGAATTTCGTCAGCTCGACGCGCACGCCGTGGGGCGAGACCAAGAGCATCAACTCCGACCGCGTCAAGGAGCTGGAGCAATCGCTGAAGAAGCTTGAGAACCTCCTGGCCGATCGCGAACGGATGATCCTCGACGCCGAGACCCGGCTGGCCGAAAAGGAGCGCGAGCTGGCCGAGATGGAGGCCCTGCTCCAGGCGCGCGAAAAACTCGTGGAGGCCGCCCGCAAGCAGGCCCCCGCCCAGGCCGTCGTCAGCAAGGAGGAGCAGGCCGCGCTCGAACAATTGAAGCTCGAACTGGAGCGGCAGGAGGAGGCCCTCAAGGAGGCGAAACAGGCGCAGCAGGAGCGGGAACTCTTCCTCGAGGAAAGCGAAACCAAGCTTTTCGAGAAGGTCCAGGCCCAGCAGGAGAAGGAAACCCAGCTCGAGCAGCGCGAGGAGGAACTGCGGGCCAAGGCGCTGCGGTTGCGCGAGCGCGAAGCCGAACTCGATCCCGCCGCCGCCGCCGCCCTCAAGGCCGACAAGGCTGCCGCCAAGAAATACAACGAGTTCACCGAATAAGGCTCCCGGACACGTCTGGGTGCCCCCTTGGAATCTCCGGTTGACTCGGCCGACCTCCGCCAGATTCTTTTTGCAACCTTTTCCCCTCCCGGCCGTCCAATTTTGCTCAATGCACCCATCCCGCACCCAGCTGCTTTCATCCCTGGCGTTCCTGCTCCTGCCCGTTCTCGGCCTCGCGCAGGAAGACACGATCCCGATCTTCAACCTCGATGATTACTACGCCGAGCCGAAGATGAACCTGAGCGTCGGCTTTCGCGCCCTGACCGGGCCGAAGCTGGACTTCATCGGTTCCCCGGGCGTCACCAGCAAAATCCCGGCCTTTTTTGATTCCGGTGACGCAACCTCGACCGGCGTCGCGCGCTATTACAATGACGGCTTTGTTGAGCTCGACCAGCGCAAGGACGCGGACGGCAATGCCTTGACCGACGGCAAGACCAATACCTGGGCCTATTCCGACAATGCCCAGCGCCTCGATACGGGCTACCTGGCGTTCCATCTGTTCAGTGCCGACATCACCGACAACAACACGCGGAACGCGGACCCGGGCAACAGCTACGGCACCGAGTTGATCGTCGCCCGTGACATGGGCAAGATCGGCAGTCGCATCCAGTGGAAGCTGTTCGCCGGATTCAGCCTCAACAACATCAACACCGGGCTGCGCGACAACGTCCTGGCGAACATCACCACCCAGACCGACCAGTATTTCATGAACGGGCAGACGGTCCCGGATGCCCCGTATTCGGCGCCATCGACGATCACGGATGAGAACGGGGTTGTCACCGACACCACGGTGCTGATCGGCCAGAAGCCCGATTCGCGCACGATCAACACGGTCACGGACAACGTCAGCGTGTCCAATTACTGGAAACTGCGCGGTTCCTATCTCACCTTCCGCGCCGGTCCTTCCATTTCATTTTCCTTCAGTGAGAAGTTCCGGTTCACCGTCAGCGCCGGCCCCGCCATGGTCTACGTGGGAACCGACTACAGCCTCGCGCAGACCCTTTCGCCGGAGATCGGCGAAGACCAGACGGTGACCATTTCCGATGTGGGCGACGATCTCCTGACCGGTTACTATGCCGATGCCAACATGGAGTACATTCTCACGGACCGGGCCGGTCTGTATGTCGGCGCGTTTTTCCAGGGTTCGGGCGAGTATGAGCAGGATCTCTCCTCGCAGAATTCAAGCTACTCAACCCGGCTGGACCTGAGCAGTCTCAAGGGCCTGCGGGCCGGCCTGAACTACCGGTTCTGAACGTTCGGGGCCGGCTCGCTGCCGGCCAGGGCGTCCAGCACTTCATCGATCGAGCGCAGGGTACCGGCCGGGAACAGCCCGTTGATGCGGGTAATGACCTGCTGGATGATGCCGTCGGGGCAGGAGGCTCCGCCGGTGATCAGGACGCGCACCGGCGAGGGGTGACCGGCGGGCCAGAGCGGGCGCTTCTCCGTGTGGCCGTGCAACCGGCCCGCGCTCATGGAGGGGAAAACGTAGTGCTCGACCTCGCCGAGGGAAAGGATGTTGGCCTCGGACTGGATGAAATATGCCCGTTCGCCCAGGGTCTCCTCACACAGGCGGTAGAGCTGGTAGGTGTTTGACGAATTCTTGCCGCCGATCACGAAGGCGGCATCGATCGGTTCGGACAGGGCGCGGCTCAGCGCATCCTGGTTCACCTGCGTGGCGTAGCACAGGGTGTCGTTCTTGTCGCTGCCGCCCACGCGCTCGGCGCCGATTTCACCATAGCGCGCGCGATAGACGTCGCGGAGCGAGGTGATGATGGCGCGCGTCTCATTCATCAGCAGGGTCGTCTGGTTGACCACCGCGATGCGCTCCAGATGCCGGTCCACATCAAAGCCCGGGGTGAATTTTCCGGCAAACAGCGTGTAAAACCCGGCCCGCACCACGGGGTCCTCGCTGCGGATGATCTCGCACAGCCGGCGGGTTTCCTCGACGTCGCGGACAATCAGCGCGGGGGCGTAGCGCCGCGTATTGGAAAATGTGGCCTTCGTCTCCTCGTGCTCGGCCTTGCCGTGGATGATGACGGTGAAGCCCTCGCGACCGTAGCTGCGGGCCGCCTTCCAGACCTTCTCCACCAGCATGCAGGTGGCATCGTGCTGGTTGACGGCGATGCCCTTGCGCACGAGGCGGGCCTTGTCCTCATCGGTCGCACCGAAGGCCGGGATGATGACGATGTCGTCGGCGGTCAGCGTGTCCCATAACTCCCGCGCCCCCGCCTCGGCCGTCTGGGGGTAGGGCCGGCCCTTGTCGGTTTGCAGGTAGCGCAGACCGCGCCGGAGGAGGTCCTCGTTGACGAAGGGATTGTGGATCAGTTCGGAAAGCATGAAGACGCGCCGGTCCGGATTCGCGGCGAGTGTCTCGTAGGCGCGCTCAATGGCGTTCTTGACGCCCAGGCAGAAACCGAAATGGCTCGGGATGAGGTAGCTCACCTGGCCAAAATCGAGCGTGACCGGGGCGGTGGCGGAGCGCTCGTGCCGGCGGGCCAGGGCCTTGATGGCGGCGCAGAGCTGGGATTGGTAAAGCGCGTTGGCCGCGGGGTCCTGCTCGTAGATGGCGGTGTTGCGCTGCTTCTCCGGCCGGAACTTGTTGATGAAATCATTCTCCCCCAAATGGAGGTAGGGGATGTCATTGAGGTGGGGCTCCAGGCCGCCGAGGAGTCCCGCCAGCGAGGGCGCGAGCATGGCCGGGCTGCCCTCGAGCGTCTCAATCGAATAGAATCTGATCTCGCCGTCAGCGGGCGGGCCCTGAACCTGGGCGAAAAACACCCGGTAAGTGCGCCCGCCGGCCGGGGCCGTGAAGTACTCCGCCGGCGGGGTATGCACCTTGAAGGCGCCTTCCAGCCGGGTCGTGGCCATGGCCAGATCGGTGCCGGTGAAAGGCAAACCGGCCTTGGCCCCCAGTTGACGCACCGCCAGCTGGTTCGAGCCGTTGAAGGCCAGAATGCAGACCAAGCCGGACACATTGGCAGTGGGAGCGGACATCAATGCTATTTGAGGGTCATGACTTCGGGGAGTTTTGCGGCTTCCTTGCCTCCACCCATGGCGAAGTCCGGCTTGCCGCCGCCCTTGCCGCCCAATTGTCCGGCCAGGCCGGCGATGAGTTTTCCCGCCTGATGCCCGGCCTTGATGGCGGCGGGCGAGCAGAAAGCGACCAGGCTGGTCTTCTCGCCGAAGGCGGCGCCGAGCGTGACCACGCCTTCACCCAGACGGGCGAGCACCTGCGAACCCAGGCTGCGCAGCGCCTCGGGCTCGGAAATGCTGACGGCGGCGGACACGAACTTGAGTCCATCCCTGGTGACCGCCGTGGCGGCGAGTTCCCCGGCCAGGCCGGCGGCGGCCTTTTGCTCGAAGGCCTTGAGCTTCTTTTCCAGCTCCTTTTGGTACGAAAGGAGGGCGTCGAGCTTTTGGACGACATCCACCGGGCCGGCGTTGAGCCGGGAGCCGACGGCTTTCAACGCCGTCTCGTGCGCTTCGAGCAGGGCGTAGGCCGGGGCGCCGGCGACGGCCTCGATGCGGCGCGTGCCGGCGGCGATGGCCATCTCGGCGACGATCTTGATGACTCCGATTTCACCCGTGGTGGCAACGTGCGTGCCGCCGCAGAGCTCGCGGCTGTAGCTGCCGATGTCGACCACGCGGACAATGCGGCCGTATTTCGCCGAAGAAGGCGAGGGTGTCGGCGGGCTTCTTGTCGAACTCGGTCTCGTAGGTCTCGACCCGGGCGTTCTCGATGACCTTCGCGTTGATCAGGTTTTCGATTTCCCGCAGCTGTTCCGGAGTCGCGGCTTCAAAATGCGAGAAGTCGAAGCGCATGCGCTCGGCCGTCTTGGAGGTGCCGGCCTGCCGGACATGCGTGCCGAGGACCTTGCGCAAGGCCCAATGGATCAAATGCGCGGCGCTGTGATGGCGGTTGATGGCGCGGCGACGGTCGGCGTCGACCGCGAGAGTCGCGGTCGCGCCGGAGATGGGAGAGGGCAGTTGGGAGTTCTGGGCGAGCTTGTGGAGGTGGCGGCCAGCCTTGTCCTTCACGCAGTCGACGATCTCGTACTTGTGTCCGTCAATGACGGCCGTGCCGGTGTCGCCGGTTTGACCGCCCATCTCGGCGTAGAAGGGAGTCTGATCGAAGACCAGGAAAGTGTCCTTCTCGGTTTTGATGACATCGACCACCTGACCGCTGCCCTGGGTTTCCGCATAGCCGGTGAACCTGGTCTGAACGAGGTCGGCGGTTTCGCCTTCCTTGGCCGCCACGACGATCTCCTTCTTCTGCGCCGCGCGGGCCCGGTCGCGCTGCTGGGTCATGAGGCGTTCGAACTCAGCCGTGTCGACCGTGAGTCCGCGCTCGGTGGCGAGAAGCTGGGTCATGTCCAACGGGAATCCGTAGGTGTCGTAGAGTTCGAAGGCCGAGGCGCCGCTGACCTTTTCCGCGGCGGCGGCTTTGGTGAAAATCTGCAGCCCGCGATCCAACGTCCGGCCAAACGACTCCTCTTCGCTGCGAATGACGCGCCGGATGATGTCCTGCTGTTGGACGAGTTCAGGGAAAACCATGCCGAGCGATTCGACCACCGGCGCGACCAGTTGCTCAAAGAAGCCGGTCTGCAGTCCGAGTTTTTTGCCGTAGAGAATCCCACGACGTAGGATACGACGGATCACGTAATTGCGGCCGTCGTTGCCCGGCAGAATGCC
>JADJZJ010000042.1 GCA_016715765.1 Opitutaceae bacterium | reverse complement strand
CGCGCTGCGCCCATTCCACGACCCGCTCCATGCCGTGCACATAGCTGTGCCGGTAGCTTTCCAGGCCGCCGCCGCCGGAGCTGACGCTGTTGAGGACACACTCCGCTTCCGCCGGGACCTGATCCAGCCACTCCCGTCCGGCCAGATCCGCCTCCACGGTTTCCGCCCCGGCGTCGCGGAGGGCCGAGGCCCGCGCGGCGTTGCGGGTCAGCGCCGTGACGCGCCAGCCCCGGGCGACCGCCGCCAGGGCCACGGCCCCGCCGACATAGCCGGCGCCAAAAACGACCAGGCGCGGGCGAAAATTGCCATGTGCATTCAGGCTCATTCCGTATAGACATAGGCATGGCCACTGTACTCGCAATCCTGGTGGATGGATTTGAGGAAATTGAGACCGTCACGCCCGTGGACGTCCTCCGCCGCGCCGGCGTCGAGGTCACCCTCGGCAACACTGGGCGAGGGCATTCACGTCACAGGGCGCTGCGGTCTGACGATGCACGCGGACACCAGCCTCGAAGCCGTCCGCGGCCGGACATTCGACTGCCTGTTCCTCCCCGGCGGCCCCGGTGTGAAGCTGCTACGCGCCGATCCGCGCGTGCGTGAGCTCGTCCTGCGCCAACACCACGCCGGCGGGTGGCTAGCCGCCATTTGCGCCGCACCGACCGTCCTTCACGATGCCGGGCTGCTGTCCGGACGGCGCTACACCGCCCATTTCTCGGTGGCGACGGAGCTGCCGCACATTCTGGCCGGCGAGCGCTGCGTGACGGATGGCCGCATCGTGACCTCGCGCGGCGCCGGCACGGCTCTGGATCTGGGCCTGCTGCTGGTTGAAAAGCTGGTTTCCCCGCAAAAAGCCACGGAGGTAGCCGCCTCGATTCATGCGTGAAACTAAACTACGCACTATCAACAGGATTGCTAAGATTCCCGTTTCATTTAGACAGCACTTGCTGGGTGTTAAACCCTAGCAAAAGCGTGGGTCAATCCGACCGATATCCCCTGAATCCTTACTTTCCGCCCGGAAGTGACCGGGCGAAGCAATCCCTGCAATGTGCGGCATAGCCGGTTTCATCAGTACACGTGAGACGCCTGAGGCGCGCGGCGCCGCCGTCCAACGCATGTGCGACGCCATGGTGCACCGCGGACCGGACGACGGCGGGATGGAGACGCATCATGAGGCCACCCTCGGCATGCGCCGGCTGGCGATCTTCGATCCCGCCCACGGCCACCAGCCGATGCGGACGAAAGACGGACGCCATACCCTGGTCTTCAACGGCGCGATCTACAATTTCAAGGAACTCAGGGCCGAACTGGAAACGCACGGCCATGAATTCCATACGCACTGCGACACGGAGGTTTTGCTCACCGCCTATGTCCAATGGGGCGACGCCTGCCTGCCCCGTTTGCGCGGCATGTTTGCCTTTGCCGTGTGGGATGACCGGGAGAGCACGCTGTTCGCCGCGCGCGACGCGCTTGGCATCAAGCCGCTGTACTATGCCCGGCTGCCGGACTCGGGCCTGCTCTTCGCCTCCGAACTGAACGCGCTGATCGCCAGCCGGCTGCTCTCACGGGAGATCGATCCCGTGTCCGCGGGGGAATATCTCGCCTGGTTCAGCGTGCCGGCTCCCCGGACGATCTACCGGGACATTTCCAATCTGCCTCCCGGCCATTGCCTGCACCTGACTGCCCGGGGTCGGTTGCATACGTCGCGCTGGTGGCATTTTCCCGCCCACACGCCACCCGCGGCCGCCAGCGGCACCTATCAGGACTTCGTCGCCGGGCTGAGGTCGCAGCTGGAAAATTCCATCCAGGCCCACCGGCTGGCCGATGTTCCCGTCGGCGCCTTTCTCTCCGGTGGCATGGATTCAAGCGCCGTCGTGGGCCTCATGTCCCGGGGCAGTGCAACCCGGCTCAAAACGTTCTCCCTGATCTTCGGTGAAGCCGGATATTCGGAGCAGAGCAGCGCCCGCCTCGCGGCGGAGGCCTTCGGCACCGAGCATCACGAGGAACTGATCACCGGCGACCGCATCGCGGCCGATCTGCCCCGGATACTGGGCAGTTTCGACCAGCCCAGCGGTGACGGCATCAACACCTACTACGCCAGCCAGACCGCGCGGGCCGGTGGCGTGACTGTCGCCCTGTCCGGTCTCGGCGGGGATGAGCTTTTCGGCGGCTATCCTTCGTTCCGCGATCTGCCCAGGCTGAATGCCCTGCTGCCTTGCTGGCGGATGCTGCCCGCAACCCTGCGCCGGAAAATTGTGGCCGGCCTGAACGCGCGACCGGGGGTGCAGTCGCGGAAGCTGGCCGACTTTCTCGCCCATGCGCGCGACCTGCACGAACTCGCCTCGCTGCGCCGGCGCGTGCTGCCCGAGTCCACCCGCCTCGATCTGCTGGAGCCCGAGGCGCGCCGCCTGGCCGCGCGCCTGGGCCCCAACCATCCGATGCTCGATGACTTTGTCCAGGAACTCGCCGGGGCGGATTCCTTCCAGATCATCAGCGCGTGGGAACTGCGCACCTACATGGCCGATGTGCTCCTGCGCGACAGCGACGTCTTCAGCATGGCCCATTCCCTGGAACTGCGCGTGCCCTTCGTGGATGTCAGGCTGCTCGAGTGGCTCTGGCCGCAGCCGGTGCGGTTCAAGTACGACCGTCAGCAGATCAAACGCGCACTGGCCGACGCCGTGGCCGACGTGGTGCCGGCCGCCATCCGGCAGCGCCGCAAGCAGGGATTCGCCCTGCCGTTCCCGCTCTGGATGCGCCGGGAGTTGCGCCCCTTTCTCGACGCCACCTTTGCCCCGGCCTCCCTCGCCGCCTGCCCCTGGCTGCACCGTGAGGCGGTGGCGCGGCTCTGGACGGAATTCAACCGGCGCAACGAACCCCGCGCGTGGTCGCGCGTCTGGTCGCTGGCCGTCCTGATCAACTTCGCCAACCGTCCGGCCCGATGAGGTTCCTGCTGCTTTCCCCCGAACTGTTCCTGGCCGAAGGCGGCATCGCCCGGATCCTGCGGCTCTACCTCAAGGCGCTTTGCGAACTCGCCGGGCCGGAGGGCCGGGTGGACTCGCTGGTGCTCAACGACCGGCCCGGCCGTGATCCCCGGCTGCCGCTTTACTCGGCGGACAATTTGCGCGAGCAGATCGGCTGTCAGCGCGGCAAGCTGCGCTTTTTGCTGCAGGCCATCCGGCTGGGCCGTCGCAACGACAAGCTGATTTGCGGCCATCTGCACCTGCTGCCGGTCGCCCGGCTGGCCGGTTGGTTCAACCCGCGGCTGGAATACTACCTCGTCGCGCACGGCATCGATGTGTGGCGACCGTACAGCCCGGCCGAACGCTGGGCCCTGCGCGGGGCGCATCGCATCCTCTGCGTCAGCGAATTCACGCGCCGACAACTCCTCAGGTTCTGCCCGGAACTCCCGCCCGCGGCCCTCGTCGTGGTGCCCAATACCCTGGATCCCCTCCTGTCGCCCGCGACCACCGCTCCGGCCGCCGCGGTTCGCGGATCCGGCCCCCGGATTCTCACGGTCGGGCGCCTGGCCTCCACCGATACCTACAAGGGCTACGATACCCTGATCGAAGCGCTGCCGCTCGTGCGCCGGGTCCATCCGGACGCCACGCTGCGTATCGTTGGCGGCGGTGACGATGAGCCGCGCCTGCGCCGGCTCGCCCAACAGCAAGGCGTGACTGGCGCCGTGACCTTCACCGGCCGCATCGACGATGCGGCGCTCCGCGCCGAGTACGCCGCCTGCGACCTGTTTGCGCTGCCCAGTCGCAAGGAGGGCTTCGGCCTGGTCTTCCTCGAGGCCATGATCCACGGCAAACCCTGCCTCGGGGCCCGCGCCGGCGCCGTGCCGGAAGTCATCACCGAGTCTGTCGGCGCGCTTGCCGACTACGGCAACATCCCTGAAATTGCCGCCGCCGTGACCGACCTTGTGCAGCACCCCCGCGACCCCGCCGCCATCCGCGCCCGGGCCGACTCGTTTGCCTTTCCGGCCTTCCAGCGGCATCTGGCCGCCGTCCTCCTCGCCCCATGAACGATAACCCAGACGTGCCGGAACTGGTGATCGAGGCGGGCCGGGCCGAGCGCCACTACTGGCGGGACATCTGGCGCTACCGGGAGCTGCTCGGCTTCCTCGCCTGGCGCGACATCAAGGTGCGCTACAAGCAGGCCGTGCTCGGCATCGCCTGGGCGGTCATCCAGCCCGCGATCACCACGGCCATCTTTGTCTTCCTGTTCGGCAACCTGGCCAAGATGCCCTCCGGCGGCGTGCCCTACCCGCTGCTGGTGCTGGCCGGTCTCCTGCCCTGGCAGCTTTTTGCCGCCGCCCTGTCGGGCTCCAGCGGCAGCCTGGTGGGCAACGCCAGCCTCATTTCGAAGGTGTACTTCCCGCGCCTGCTCGTGCCCCTTTCCTCGGTCGGCGTCGCCCTGGTCGATTTTGCCGTGGTGCTGGTCCTTTTCACCGGCCTGTCGGCCTGGTACGGGCAATGGCCGACCTGGCACTGGCTGGTGCTGCCGTTCTTCATTTTGCTCGCCCTCGCCGCCGCCCTCGGCGCCGGCCTCTGGCTGACGGCCCTGACGGTGCGCTACCGCGACTTTCGCTTCATCGTGCCCTTCCTGCTGCAGATCGGCGTCTTCGTGTCGCCGGTCGGCTACCGCACCGATTATTTCCCGAACTGGCGCGACCTGCTGGCCCTGAATCCGCTCACCGGGGTCATTGACGGTTTCCGCTGGTGCCTGCTCGGCGGCACACACCAGTTTTCCGCCTGGGGTCTCGGCACCTCGATTCTCCTGATCACGATTTTCTGCGTCACCGGGGTCTGGTTCTTCCGGCGCACCGAACGGGGCTTTGCCGACATCATATGAACGCCATTGTCGTCGAACATCTCTCCAAGAGTTACCGGCTGCAACGCCAGGCCCGGGCGGACACGCTGCGCGACGCGCTCTCCCACGGCGCCCGCGGACTCTGGCGGCGCCTGCGGCAGGGCCGGTTGGAGGAGGAAACCTTCTGGGCGCTCCGCGAACTGGATTTCGCCGTGCCGGCCGGCGAGGTGATCGGCATCATCGGCCGCAACGGCGCCGGCAAGTCCACCCTCCTCAAAATCCTTTCGCGCATTACCGAGCCCACCGAGGGCCGCATCGTCCTGCGCGGCCGCGTGTCCTCGCTGCTGGAAGTGGGCACCGGCTTCCATCCCGAGCTGAGCGGACGGGAAAACATCTTCCTCAACGGCGCCATTCTCGGCATGTCGCGCGCCGAAATCCGCCGCAAATTCGACGAGATCGTGGCGTTCGCCGAGGTCGAGCGCTTCCTCGACACGCCGGTCAAGCGCTACAGCAGCGGCATGTACGTGCGCCTGGCCTTTGCCGTGGCCGCCCACCTCGAGCCGGAAATCCTCATCGTGGACGAGGTCCTCGCCGTCGGTGACATCCAGTTCCAGGAAAAATGCCTCGGCAAGATGCACGAGGTCGCGCGCACCGGCCGCACCGTGCTGTTCGTGAGCCACAGCCTGCCGGCGGTGCGCAGCCTGTGCACGCAGGGCCTGCTCCTGCGGCAGGGCCGGGTGGCCGCCAGCGGACCGGTGGAATCGGTCGTGCGCGCCTACCTGGAGGAATTCCAGGCCCCCACTGAAGACCGCGCGGAGTGGAACACTCCGAACCGAGACGGTACGAAACCCCACTTTGCCCACGTCGGTATCGGCCGGACCAACCGGCTGAAGCGCGGCGAGCCCCTGCGCATCCGCATCACCCTGGGCGGTGAAATCCCGGCCCATGCTGTCATCTCCCTGCACCTCCGCGACGAGGGCCAGCAGCAGGTGCTGCATTCCTCGGATGAATTTGCCCGAACGCCCGCCACCGGTCCGCACCGGCAGGTGACGCTTGACACCCGGTCGCTCAATGTCGGCCGCTACTCCATCAGTCTCTCCCTGGCCGTTCGCAATGTCGCCTTCCTCGACCAACAGGACAACGTGCTCAGCTTCACCATCGAGGATCCGGACTTCGCCGTGGCCGGCACCGCCGCCGCCGATTGGAAGGGACTCCTCGCCCCCGATTGCGCCGTCTGGGAACATGGGCCATGAACGCCGATCCGCCCCCCCCCCCCCCCCCCCCCCCCCCCCCCCCCCCCCCCCCCCCCCCTTTTTTTTCCCTCCCCCCCCCCGCGGGGGGCCCCCCCCCCCCCCCGCCCCCAAGCCCCCCCCCCCCCCCCCCCCCCCCTTCCCCCCCCCCCCCCCCCCCCCCCCCCCCCCCCCCCCCCCCCCCCCCCCCCCCCCCCCCCCCCGCCCCCCCACAGCCCCCCCCGCCCCCCCCCCCCCCCCCCCCCCTCCCCCCCCCCCCCCCCCCCCCCCCCCCCCCGCCGGGGGGGTTTTTCCCCCCCCCCCCCCCCCCCCCCGACCCCCCCCCCCCCCCCCCCCCCCCCCCCCCCCCCCCCCCCCCCCCCCCCCCCCCCCGGGGCCCCCGGGGGGGCGCCCCCCCCCCCCCCCCCCCCCCCCCCCGGGGAAACAAAACCCCCCCCCCCCCCGTTCAACCCCCCCTCCCCCTCCCCCCCCCCCCCCCCCGCCCCCCCCCGCCCCCCTGGCGTCCCCGCCCCGGTCTCCGCAAAGACAACGGCAGGGAATCCCTCACATGGCACCTGAACTCCAGCGCCTGAATCTGGGTTGCGGCGACGTGTTTCTGCCCGGTTGGCACAACCTGGATTTCGTGGCCCGTCCGCCGCACGTGGTCAGGCACGATTTGCGCGAGACCCTGCCCCTGCCGGCGGGCAGCTGCGAGGTCGTGTATCATTCCCATGTGCTCGAGCACTTTGACCGGGCTGAAGCCGGCCGCTTTCTGGCCGAGTGCCACCGCGTGCTCGCCCCCGGCGGGGTGTTGCGGGTGGTCGTGCCCGATCTGGAACAGAAGGCGCGACTTTACCTGGACCTGGTGGCGGCGGCAGCGGCGAAGCCCGATGACTCCGCCCTGGCCGGTCAGCACCAGTGGATGACCCTGGAGATGCTGGATCAGCTGGCGCGCCGCAAAGCCGGCGGCGAGATGGCGCCCTTCATGCGCAGCGGCCAATGCGGCGAATGGGTTCGCGCCCGGATCGGCGACGAGTTCGACAAGGCCGCGGCCAATCCCGAAGCCCGGCCGCAACCGGCTGCACCCGGCCTGCGCCGCAAGGTGCGGGACTGGTTGGACGGTCGCGCGCGCCGCCGCCTGGGGCTGGATCGCAGCGAGGTGGACGAGGCCAGATTCCGCCAGACAGGCGAAATGCACCGGTGGATGTATGACCGGATTTCACTGTCCACCCTGCTGGCCGCGATCGGATTCACCGATGTCACTGTTGTCCAGGCTGACGTCAGCCGCATCCGCGACTGGTCCGGGAATGGCCGGCATCTCGATATCGGCCCGGCCGGTTTGCGGAGGCCGGACAGTCTCTTCATCGAAGCCCTGCGACCCTGAACATGAATCCCCCCATGCGCATCACGCATCTCGCCACCACCCTGGCGGATGGCGCCGGGATCGCCGCCCGGCGCATCCATGAGGCCCTCCACCGGGCGGGTGACGACTCCCGCATTTTGGTCCGCGACAACCAGGCCACCACCGTCGCCACCGTCTGCACCGGCACGCCCCTGCCCGGCCGGCGCGAGCGCCTGAGCCGCCACCTGCCGTGGCTCGGCAATTTTGCCCAGCGCATGCAATATCGCATCGGGCGCGAACTCGCCGAGGCGGCGCGGCACGGCAGTTGGGAACTCTTCTCCCCGCCCTTTTCCCGCTGCCGGCCGGAGCGCCATGATTGGGTCAGGACCGCCGATGCGGTGCATCTCCACTGGGTCGCCGGCTTCATCGATTATCCCCGTTTCTTCGCCAGCCAGCGGCGTCCGATGGTGTGGACCCTGCACGACCAGAATCCGGGCCTGGGCGGATTCCACTATGCCAGCGACCTGGTGGCCAACCCGCGGCTCTCGACTCTCGAATGGGACTGTGCCGCGGTGAAGCAGCGGGCCCTCGCCGGCCATCCGCTGGTTGTCGTCGGCAACAGTGCGTGGACCACCGCCGCCGCCGAAAAATCCACGGTGTTTCCCGCCGGCACCCGCTTTGAAACCATCTACTACCCGCTCGACACCGAGGCGTTCGCCCCCATCGCCAAACCCGCCGCGCGCACGGCCCTCGGCCTGGCGCCCGACGGCCTGGTCGTCGGCTTCGCGTCCGCCAGCCTGACCAATTCCCGCAAGGGCCTGGCTGATCTGATCGCCGCGCTGGAACTGCTCGTCGAGAACCGGCTGGATGAACCGCCCATCACGCTGCTGAGCTTCGGCCGCGAACCCGATGCGGCGCTGGTCCAGCGCCTGCGCCTGCGCTGGGTGCACCTCGGGCACCTGGACTCCGACACGATCAAGCGGGCCGCCTATTCCGCCATGGACTGCTTTGTCGTTCCCTCCCGCGCGGAAGCCTTCGGGCAGACCGCGATCGAGGCCATGGCCTGCGGCACCGCCGTGATCGGCACCGATGTCGGCGGTTTGAGCGAGGCCCTGGACCACGGCCGGGCCGGCCGACTGGTGCCGGTGGGCGATGTCGCGGCCATCGCCGCCGCCATCCACCAACTGGCCGACGATCCCGTTACCCGCGCCGCCTTCGCCGACCTCGGCCGGAAGCATGTCATGGCCCGCCATGATCCGCTGCAATGCGTGCGCCAATACCGGCAGCTATACCATGAACTCGGGCAACCCGCCCGCGGTTAGAACGAACCGGATTTCACCCCCATGCGACGAATGCTGTCCGCCTTGAAAGCCAAGTTCCGGATCCTGCTCCAACTGCTGGAACTGGGCGAAAATCAGATTTTGCTCACCAAGTACTTCCCGGGCCGCAACGCCCGGGCCGGCCTGGCCCTGCACTACCGGCCGGCGGCGGCGGGCGCCGCCCTGCCGGTCCCGCCCCGCGATCTCTGGCTGGGCTACGGCCAGGATGAGCAGAGCTATGTTGCATCCGGCCGGGAGGATGTTGCCCGGATGCTGGAGGTCATCGCCCGCTCCGACGCCGGATTCAATCCGGGGGCCCGGCCCATCCTCGACCTCGGCTGCGGCGGCGGCCGGATGATCCGGCATCTCGCGGATTATGCCGCGCGCACCGAAGTCTGGGGACTCGATGTGAGTGCGCCCCACATCAACTGGCTCAAGACCCGCCTCAACCCGCCCTTCCGGTTCGCCGTGAACACCACCATCCCGCACCTGCCTTTCCCGGACGGCCACTTCGGCCTGGTTTATTGCGGATCGGTTTTCACCCACATCGACGACTTCGCGGAAAGCTGGTTCCTCGAGATCCGGCGCGTGCTGGGCCGGGGCGGAATCCTCTACTGCACCGTGCATGATGAGCATACCCTGCAATTGCTCGCCGCGCAGCCGCAGCACCCGCTCGCCCGCAGCCTGCAGGGCCACTCCCTGCTCACTCCCGGGATTGAACCCGCCGACATCACGGTCATCGGGCAGGACGCCGCCTCGAACGTCTTTTACCGTGCGCGCTATCTGCAGGCCTTTCTGGGTCCGCTGTTCGAAATCCTCTCCGTCACACCCCAGGCCTATGGTTATCAGACGGCCTGGGTCCTGCGCAAACGCTAGGCTCGCACCTGTTTTTGGCTATCCCTCTTCGCACCCGATTCAAAGGCATCCCGATCCTCGGACCCGCCCTTGAATTCACTTGGCGCGCCGTTACCGGGCGACGGGACCTCGCCTTTGTGCTCCAGTGCAGCCGGACCCTGCCGGCCGATGCCTGCCTCGTGAAAATCGGCGCCAATGACGGATACCTGGATGACCCCACCGCCCGGCTCCTTCGTCGCCGACCCGCCCTGCGCTGCGTGTTTGTGGAGCCCGTGCCGCACCTCCTGGCGCGGGCACGCCAGCACTGGGGCAACGACCCGCGGTTCACCTACGTGCAGGCGGCAATCAACGACGGCCGCCCCGCGGAATTTTATTACGTGGATGATTCCGCCAAGGCCCGACTCCCGGATCTCCGCATCGATCCGGACCAGCTCGGTTCCTTCGACAGGCAGCACATCCTCAAGCACCCGGACGGAGCGCGACTGGCGCCCTTTGTGCGGACGCTGCCGGTTGAGGGCATGTCACTGGAGACCCTCCTGCAACGCACCCGCCTGACCCGACTCGATATCCTTCACATCGACGCCGAGGGCTGGGATTGGAAAATCCTCTCCCAGCTCGATCTCAACCGTTGGCAGCCAGTTTACATTATTTTTGAGCACATCCACCTGACCGGCGAGGAAAGGAACGAAGCCAGGGCCAGACTTTCACCCGGTTATGACCTTGAGGTTTTCGGCACGGATTGGCTGTGGACCCGCAAACCCCCGGCCGGCGCCCGAGCATGACATCCGCCACGCCCATCCAAAATCTGCTGGCTGAACTGCCCCCTTCGCCGGCGGACAAGCAGGGCTGGCCATGGACCGAAGCGACGTCGCGCCCCAGCGGCGCCGATGCCGGCACCTGGCCACGCATCACGCTGGTCACTCCTTCCTACAACCAAGCCGCTTATCTCGAGGAAACGATCCGCTCGGTCCTGCTCCAGGGCTACCCGAACCTCCAATACCTCGTCATTGACGGTGGCAGCACCGATGGCAGCGCGGACATCATCAGAAAGTATGAGCCATGGCTCGACCACTGGGTCAGCGAGCCCGATCGCGGGCAATCGCATGCGATTCAAAAGGGAATTTCCCGCGCGAACGGCGAATGGTTCAACTGGCTCAACAGTGACGATTTCCTCGCGCCCGGCGCCCTGTTTGCGCTTGCGGCGGTCCTCGATTCACCCGGCGCGGTCGCGGCCAGCGGCCTCACGGCCAATCTTCGGGGTCGGGAAGTCTTCTCCCGCTACGCAGCCGGCATCCTTCCCGACTGGCCGGGCGGCCTCTTCGCCCTGCGGGTCAATCAGCCCGGTTCACTGCTGCATCTGCCGGCGGTCCGGCAGGCCGGGGGCGTGCGCGAGGATCTGCATCTGGTCATGGACCTGGACCTTTGGCTGCGTCTCCTGCGCCGGCATGGTCCCGCGGCTTTCCGGCAGATCGACCGTGAGGTGGCCGTCTACCGGTATCATGAAGCTTCCAAAACCTGCGCGGGCACGGATGTCTTCGCCCTGGAGGAGTTCGCCGTGCTGGCCGATCTCGCCGCCTCGATCCCCGGCCTCAGCCTGCCGGCGGGAATTCAACAGCTGCGCTCCCGCTGCCGTGCGGCCAGCGTCCCGGTGTCCGGCGATGGACCTGCCATACCGGCGCCGGCTGCCGAACGGGCCTGGATCGAACGGCTGGTGGTGAATGACAGCCTCCTCTTCCGCGCCGGCCGCAATGCCCAACCGGAGGAAACCGACCCCCTGCCGTCCTTCCTGGCCCTGCTCGACGAGCTCAAGCCTGCGCTGGCGCGCCATTTCGATCCGCCGGCCTGCGACCGGATTCGTTCCGCCGCCATCATTCACGCCCTGCAAATTGCCGGCCGGCGCCTTTCCCTCGCCGCCTTCAAGGCGCTCCGCCTGTCGCCCACCCCGGGCACGGCAAAAGACCTCCTGCGTCTGGCCCTTCGCCCATGACCGCGCCCACCGTCACTGTGCTTATGCCGCTCTACAATGCGGCGCCCTATCTGGATGAGGCGATTGACAGTATCCTGGCGCAAACCAGGACCGATTTCGAACTGCTGGTGATTGATGACGACTCAACCGACGGCAGCCGGGAAAAAGTGGCGGCACGGACGGACACCCGGATCCGGATGGAAAAAATGCCCCGCAACCAAGGCGTCGTGGCGGCGCTCAACCATGGCCTGCAGCTGGTGCGCGGGACTTTCATCGCCCGGATGGACGCCGATGACATCGCGCATCCCGAGCGCCTCGCGCGGCAGCTCGCGTACCTGGAAAAACATCCCGAGGTGGGCGCGCTGGGCACCGACTTCGAATGTTTTGGCGGCGCTTCCCCCGACAGTTGGGTGCGTTATTTCGATGCGGAAAATCTTCACATCGCCCTGCTGTTTGAAAATCCCCTCTGTCATCCCACGGTGATGCTGCGCCGCTCCGCCCTGGGTGAACCTGGCCGGGGTTATCCGGTCGATGCCCAGCATGCCGAGGAGTATGCCCTTTGGATACAACTCGCGGCCCGCACCCGACTGGCAAATCTGCCTGATCGCCTGCTGCGCTACCGTGTTCACGACAACCAGGTTTCCCGGCTGAAAAGTGCGGAGCAATGCCGCTCCATTGATCTTCTGGTCGGAGCCCAGCTCGATGCGCTAGGCCTGCGTTCAGGGGCGCGGGATTTTCGCATCCACCACGCCATGGGCAACGGCTTCTATCCAAAGCCCTACCTGGATCTCGCACTGCGAGCCTGGGCCCAAACCCTGCGCACGGCGAACGACCGGATGAAGGTTTACCATCCGGATATTTTCGCGAGCCAGCTGAACCAGCGGATTGAACGCACCCTCGCCCGCCACCGCGCCACCCTCCGGGCCATGCCCCGCCACCGCCGGCTGCGCTGGGTGCTTTCCACCTGGGTCGACTCCGTACTCACAAAAGACCCCAGATGACTTCGTCCCCCTTTGCCTCCGGCCCCCTGCCTCCTCCTCCCGCGGGCAGGCAGGGCTGGCCCTGGATCGAGGCGACTCCTCCCGCAGCCGCGATTATTTCCCGGCAATGGCCGCGCATCACCGTGGTCACCCCCTCTTTCAACCAGGCCGCCTATCTTGAGGAAACGATCCGCTCGGTCCTGCTGCAGGGGTACCCTAATCTCCAATACATCATCATTGATGGCGGCAGCACCGACGGCAGCGTCGAGATCATCCGCCGGTACGCCCCGTGGCTGGATTACTGGGAGAGTGAACCCGACCGGGGCCAATCGCATGCGATCAACAAGGGCCTGGCCCGGGCCAACGGTCTCTGGTGCAACTGGCTCAACAGCGACGACTACCTGCTGCCCGGTGCCCTCGCCCGCATCGCGGGTGTGGCGGCCGGGAACCCTGCGGCCCGCCTCATCGCCGGCCGGCTGCGGCAATTGCACCCCTCGGGAAACCTGCTGCCGGCGCCGTCCGTCAAGCTGACGGGCGACGCGGCCGATGACCTCGTCAATCACCGCATGGCGCAGCCGGCCATGTTCTATTATCGGGACTGTCTGTCGCAGGTGGAGGAAACCCTGCATCTCGCCATGGATTTCGACCTGTGGATGCGTTTCATGGCCGCCTACGGCGCGCCTGCCGCCCGCCTGATCGAAGACCCGGTCGCCGTTTTCCGGCTCCATCCCGCGGCCAAGACCGCCGTCCAGGCCGCCGGGTTTGCCGCGGAGGAACGCCGGGTGCTGCGGCACGTCTTCGAGGCCCTGCACGCCGAGTCCGCCCTGCTCGATGCCCTGGCACCGGACGGCCCGCACCAGCCGGTGATCCTCGGCACGCCATTGTCGCTGGCGCAGCTGACCCGGGCCGTGGTGCGACGCTATCTGCTCGGGGACCTGCGTCGCGCCGTTCACCGGGGCGGCGATGTCGCGGCATGGCAACTCCTGCGCCTGTGCCTGCCGCATGAGCCGGTCCGCGCTCCCGTCACCGCCGCCAAAGCCTGGCTCAAGCGCCTGCTCCGCCGCCCGCTCGATGCCTGAAACTCCCACAGTCAGCATCATCGTTCCCTGCTTCCGGGCGGCGGACACCCTCCCCGCGACTCTGGCCAGTATCGGGCGCCAGTCGTTTCCGGATTGGGAATGCCTGGTCATTGACGATGGTTCGCCGGACGACTGCGCCGCCATCGCCCGGACCTGGAGCGAGCGCGATGCCCGCTTCAAGCTGATCCGTCAGGATAACTCCGGTCTCGCCCGCGCCCGCAACCGGGGCATAGCCGAAGCCCGAGGCCCATACCTGCTGTTTCTCGATCCCGACGACCTCATCGCGGCGGGCAAACTGGCCTGCCATCTCGCCATGCCCCCGACGGACCTGACCCTTGCCTATGGCGGCTGCCGTTTTTTCTCGGACCCATCGCACCTGACCCTGGGACGCGACGGCTCCGACCGCCCCTGGATGCCGGGCGTGGAAGGCGCGGCCACCGCCGTCCTGCCGGCGCTGGCCCGGGAAAACATCGTGCCGGTCAGCGCCCCACTGGTGCCGGCCGCCTTGGTCCGCAAAGTGGGCGGCTTCGATGCGGATCTGCCGGCCATGGAAGACTGGGATTTTTGGATTCGCTGCACGCGGGCTGGCGCCATCTGGCGCTTCGACCGCGATCCGCTCGCTGAAACCTGGATTCGTGTGCAGCCCGGTTCCATGTCGAGCCACGGCCCCCGCATGTTTGCCGCGGAGTGGATCCTGCGGCAGAAGCACCTCGATCTGCCGGAGATGCAGCAGGCGTTCGTCGAACGACGCCGCTTTCACCTCAAGGCCCTGTTCGCCGACCTGTTCAAACTCAACTGGAGGATCGCGCGATTGCGCGCCCGCTACCTGCCGTCGCTCGCCTGGCGCCTGCGCCATCATCCCTTGTTCCCATGAGCCTTGGTTCACTCCTCCGTCCCCTGAAGCACGTCCTCTTTGGCCGCGGACTCCGCACCCGGCGGATCCTGGGCGGCGCGGCCCGCGGCCTGCGCATGGAGATCGACCCGGCGGCCAAGACCCAGCGCCTGCTCGGTCTGGACGAGCGGGAAATCCAGAGCGCCTTCGTGCGCGACGCGCGCTGGGCGGAGGTGCTCGTGGACGTCGGATCCTCCGACGGCTACTACGGTCTGATCTTCCGCAAATACAATTCGACCGGTTCGGTCCATCTCATCGACGCCAATCCGGATTTCGCCCCCGTCCAGCAGGCCGGCTTCAGGGTCAATTTTCCCACCCTGCCCGCCCCGCACTCGCTGGTGAAGTTCGCCGCTCCCGCCGATCGGCAGGATGAACGCAGCTGCCTGCTGTCCCGCGACCTGCCCCTCGCCGGGCGCCGCGTGCTCTTCAAGATCGACGTGGACGGCTGGGAACTTGACGTGATCAAATCCGCGGAGGAGCTTTTCGCCCGCACCGAATGCCGCTTCATCGTTGAAACCCACAGCCTGGAATTGGAGCGGGCCTGCGCCGCTTACCTCTTCGCCCGTGGTTTTCAGGTGAAGATCATTCCCAATGCCTGGTGGCGCCGGTTCATCCCCGAACAAAGGCCCATCAGTCACAACCGCTGGTTCACCGCCGCCCGCAAGTGAAGCATCCCGCCCTCCTCAGTTACGGTCACAACCAACTGGTCCTCCCGCAGGCGGCCGAACTGGCCCGGCGGTTTGCGAGTTATCAGGCCGTGGTGCCGGTCTACCTGCAACCCGCGACGGCCCGCCGGCTGAGCCGCTGGCTGCCCTCGCTGACCGGACCGCTGGCCCGGCGGACGCATCCCGCCATTGATCCAAACCGGGTGCGGAGCTACCCGCGCGAACTCCTTTACCAATTCGCCGCGAAGCTCGCCCGGCGTCCTTTCAGTTACTTTGCGAGCCATGACCGCATGGCCGCGCGGATCACGCGAGACTTCGCCCCGCCGCGGATGGTGGTGGCCGTGGACACCGGGGCGGAGGCGCTGTTCAAGGCCTGGTCCGGGAAGACTCTCCGGGTGCTGGATCTGACCATCGCCACGCCGCAGTACCGGCAGAAGATCTACCGGGCCGCCGAAGCCGACCCCGAGAATCTCGGCATCAGGTTTCATTACCCGGGTGAATGGGAACTGCGCCGCGCCGCGGCCGAGCTCGCCCTGGCGGATGCGATTCTGTGTCCCTCGCAATTCGTCGTCGACTCCTGCCTCGATGGCGGCGTCCCGCCTTCGAAATTGCACTTGCTCCCCTATGGCTTCGACCTGCCGGCCATGCCCAAAGTCACGCCCGACCTCTTCACCGGCACCGGGCTGCAGCTGGTCTTCGCCGGCACCTTCTGCCACCGCAAGGGCAGCCATCTGCTCCTGCAGGCCTTTGCCCGCTACCGGACCCGCGACCCGCAGGCCGTGCTGCATGTCTTCGGCCGGATCATGGACGAGCCCGCCGCCTGGCCGGAGGGCGTGATCCGCCACGGCCACGTTCCGCTCTCGACCCTGACGGAGCATTTGCAGAGGATGCATCTGATGGTCTTCCCCACCTTCTTCGAAGGCAGTTCCCTCGTCGTCTATCAGGCCCTGGCGCTCGGCCTGCCCGTGATCACCACCAACAATTGCGGCAGCGTGGTGGACAAGACCTGCGGACAGATCCTTCCCGAGGTCTCCGCCCGCGCTGTCGAGCAAGCCTTGGAAACGGTCCGGCTTGAGCCGGCGCGTCTCTGGAACTGGCGGCAGGGTGCGGCCACCCGGGCTCACGGTTTCACCTGGACCGCCTACGGCGACCACCTCGCGGCCATCCTCCGCCGGCTCGATCCTGAACTGGCATGAATTGCTTCTGCACCATCGTCACCCGCTCGCATCTGCCCTACGCCCGGGCCCTGGCGGAATCGCTGCGCACGGGCGGCAACGGGGAGCCGCTGCTCGTACTGGTGGCCGACGCCGACGGTGCGGGCGACGCCATCGAGGGCTGCAGCCGGCTCAGCCTGGCCGATCTGAATCCCGCACCACCGGCCGGCATGACCGTCTATTTCGACGGCTTTGAGCTGTGCAATGCCCTCAAGCCCTTTCTCGTCGCGCATGCCCTGCGCACCGGCGCGCAGCAGGTCATCTATCTCGATGCCGACATCTTTTGCACGGGCTCCTTCGCCCGCATCTGGTCCGGACCGCCGGTCGCGCTGCAACTCACCCCGCATCACCTGCAGCCCCCGAGCCTGGCCCTGTCGTACATCCGGGAATCCGAGGTCGCCGACATGGGCTTCCTCAACGGCGGCTTCGCCCGCTGGCAGGCCGGCGCCGCGACCAACGCCATCCTCGGCTGGATGATGGAGCGTTTTCCGGTGCAGGGTTTCTGCGACCGCAGTCACGGGATGTTTGTGGATCAGAAACTCCTGCCGCTGCTGCTCGCCTATTTCCCGGACGATGTCGCCATTCTCCGGGATCCGGGGCTCAACGTCGCGTTCTGGAATCTGCACGAACGCGCGGTTGCCGTGTCCAACGGCGTCCTGATGTCCGCGGGCAGTCCCGTGGTGTTTTTCCACATGAGCGGCTTCCGCCTCTCGGAGCCAGAGGCCGCCTGCGCCTACCTGCCCCAGGCGACCAATCAGGCCATCCTCGCGGCCGCACCCTGGTTCCGCCACGTGCTCGCACAATACCGCGCCCTGTTGCTGCGCCACGGCGCCGATCAGCCGGTGCCGGGCTACGGTCACGCCCGCCATCACGGCCTGACGCTGACCCCGGCGCTGCGCCGGCACTACTTCCAAACCCGCACGCTTTCGCCCACTGCACCGGCCGTGCTGCGCATCCGGTTCATTGATTGGCTGAAAGCCCTTCGCCGCCGGATAAATCGTCACCTCTTTTGAGCGACCCCCTCTTCATCTTCTACGAGGAACCCGACCCCGACCGCTGGTTTCCGGGCGACCGGTTTCCCCGGCGCGTTATCCGCCGGCTGCTGCGCGGACGACCCCAGCCCGGCGGGGTCATGCGGTGGTTTCTGAACCTGCAAACCGGGCTCGAACTCGCCGGCATTCCGCACCGCGTGAACGATTACCGGGGCCTGCGCCGCACGCCCGGCGCTCCGGCCCACGTCGTGGGCAAGCCCCATGTCGTCACCGCGATCCCCCCGGGGCATCCGATCATTTACGGTCCGGGCGTGGCGGCCCATCCGTTGGAAAACGATTTCTGGGGCCGCGCGGACCTCCGGTTGATTTTGCTTTCGTGCGAATGGTTCCGGGCGATGTATGCGCGCGACCTGCCGGTGAAAATCCCGACCGCCGTCTGGCCCGCCGGCGTCGATACCCGCGAGTGGTGCCCGCCGGCGGCGCTGCCCGCCGACCGCGAGATCCTCGTCTACGACAAGATCCGCTGGCAGCGTGACCGCCTCGTTCCGGAATTGCTCAACCCGGTCATGGCAGCCGTGGCCAAATCCGGCGCCAAGGTCCACCATCTGCGCTACGGATCCTACCGGGAGGAGGATTACCGCCAGCTTCTGCAACGCGTCGGCGCCATGGTCTTTCTCTGCGAACACGAGACCCAGGGCTTCGCCTATCTGCAGGCCCTGGCCTGCGGCGTGCCGGTCCTCGCCTGGGATCGCGGCGGCTTCTGGCAGGATCCGTCCATGTATCCGGACCGCGTGAAATTTGCCCCGGTGACCTCCGTGCCGTACTTTGACGAGCGCTGCGGCCGGAAGTTTGCGGACACCGCGGCCTTCCACGGGATCTGGCCGCAGTTTTTATCCGAGCTCAACTCCGGCCGCTATCGGCCGAGGGATTATGTAACCTCGCACTTTGACCTGGCCGGGCAGGCCCGGGCCTACGTCGAGCTTTGCCGAACCGCCCTCGCATGAACGCCCTCTTCCTCCACGATCCCGCCGACCTCTCGGCCGGCATTCCCGGCGGCGTGCAGCTGTGCAGCCGGGAGTTTCTGGCCATTGTCCAGGCGGCGGCGGATTCAACCCGGCTGCATCCCGTGTCCCCGGCCCGCGGCCTGGGTTTCCGTATCCGCCGCCGGCTGCACCTGGGTTCGTATCTGGGCTATGATGTGCCGGCCCATGCGGCCGCGCTGGCCGCGGTCATCCGGGAACACGCCATTGACCATGTGTTCATCAACCGGGCCGAGTTGCTCCGCTTCGCCCCGTTGCTGCGCCAGCTCGCGCCCGCGGCCAAACTGATCCTGATGTCGCACGGCAACCAGACCGGCGACGATCTCTACGAAGTGACCGGCCCCGGCGGCCGGCGCACGGGCGGCTGGCACCGCCTGACCGCCACCTGGCAGATGGGTTTGGACCTCCGCACCGAATCCTGGCACCGCCGCCACGGGCTTGATGCCGTGTGCGTCATGTCGGAGGAGGAGCGGACCCTGGAGCGCTGGCTCGGCGCGGGCTGCACCATCGTGCTGCCCCGGCGGCTCGAGGCCGCCCCGCTGACCCGGACCCCCGTGGCCAACCGTATCGGTTATGTGGGCACGCTTGACCACACGCCCAACCGCGTCGCCCTGGAGGCGGTGTGCCGCGAATTTGCCCGGCAGCCCCGGCCGGCCGGGCTCGAATTGCGCGTCTGCGGCGGACCGACCCCGGTCGGGGAGGACTTCGCCGCGCGTCACCCCTTGGTCCATTATCTGGGCCGGCTCGATGACCAGGCCCTGCGCAGTGAGGCCGCGACCTGGAGCCTGATGCTCAATCCGCTTTTCTGGCTCTCGCGCGGCGCCTCGATGAAACTCGCCACCGCCCTCGGCTGGGGTCTGCCGGTGCTCACCACCAGGGCCGGCGCCCGCGGTTACGAATGGGGCGCGGCCGCCGTGCCCGTGTGCGCCGACGATCCGCGCCGGTTTGTCCAGGACCTGCTGGCGCTGCTGGCCAGTCCGACCGCCCTCGCCGCCGCCGCCGCCGCGTCCGAGGCGGCCGTTCGCGCCGCACCGGACCTGACAACGCTGGCCGGCCGACTGCGCCAGGCCCTGCAGGAAATCAATTGAACCCCGGCGCAACCCACCGTTCCACTCCGCTGTGAAGCGCCTCCTGATCGTCTCGCCCCATTTTCCTCCGGTCAACGCCCCGGACCATCAGCGGGTGCGGATGGCCCTCCCCTATTTTCGCGATCATGGCTGGGCGGCCGAGGTGGTGGCCGTCGAACCCGGTCAGGTGCTCGCGCCGCACGATCCCTTCCTCGTGGCCACGCTGCCGGCGGACGTGCCGGTCCACCGGGTCAGGTCCCTCTCAACCGGATGGGGGCGGCTCCCCGGATTGGGCAGCCTGGGCTACCGTTGCCTGCCCGCCATCACCCGCCGGCTGCACGGGCTGCTGCGGTCCGATCCGCGGCCAACCTTGGTTTATTTCAGCACCACCCAGTTTGCCGTGCATGGCGCCATTCCGGGTTTGGCGAAACTGCCGGGAGTTAAAGTGGCCCTGGATTACCAGGATCCCTGGGTTTCAACCTATTATCAGGAGCACCCCGCCATCACGCCACCGGGCGGACGGTTGAAGTATGCCATCAACCGTTTTTTTGCCCGCCGCCAGCAGACCCGCGCCCTCCGGCATGTCGCCGGCTGCACCTCGGTCTCGGCCCGCTATTTCGAGCAGATCCGGCCCGCGCATCCCTGGCTGCGCGATGAACAGCTGCTGGTTCTCCCTTTTGGCGGAGCGGCCCATGACTTCGAGATTTTGCGGCAGCACCCGGTACCCCAGCATCACTTCCCGCGCCGCACCGATCCCGGCGCGCCGCTGAACTGGGTTTATGCCGGCCGCGGCGGACCGGACATGGCCCGCGCCCTGAACGGATTCTTTGGCGGACTGAAACTGGCCCTGCCGCTGCAGCCCGAACTCGCAAACCTGCGGATCCATTTTCTCGGTACCGACTACGCCGCCGGTGATCGGGCCCGGCCGACCGTCAAGCCGCTCGCCGAGGCGGCGGGCCTGGGTCAACTGGTCATCGAGAAGCCCCACCGGCTGGGCTACGGCGAGACCCTCCAGTGCCTGCTGGATGCGGATGCGCTGATCATCCCCGGCTCGGATGATTCCGGTTACACGGCTTCAAAGCTGTATCCCTACATCCTCGCCCGCCGGCCGCTGCTGGCTATTTTCCACCGCGAGAGTTCCGTCGTGGACGTGCTGCGGAGCACCCGGGCCGGCACCTGCATCACCTTCGATGCCGCCACGTCCGGCACCGCCCTGGCCCGGGCCGTGCACGAGCAATGGTTTCAAGCCCAAGCCTACCGGCAGCCGCCCGCCACCGACTGGGCGGCCTTCGAACCTTACACCGCCCGGGCGATGACCGCCCGGCTCTGCGGATTTTTTGACCGGCTGATGCCCGCATGAGCGCCAATCCGAGCAATAAGATTCAGGCCACCACCATCACCAGTGGCGAATTGGCGAAGGCCCTGCAGCCCAGCGCCGGCACCCTGCTGCGCATATTGCTCGGGGCGTTTTTCTGCGTCGCCGGCTGGATGACCATCCAGGACACGCCGGGACTCATCGGCTTCGCGGCCATTCTCGGCGGGGCTCTGCTGCCCATGCTGGTCTGGCTGCGGCATCCGCGACCCGGCATCCCCATCACCGCCCTGATGGCGGTGCAGACCATCTTCGTGTACGGCCTGCCCATCGTGCTGAAGAACAAGGCCCTCGTCAGTTACACCGCGGCGGAAATCAATCGCGCGGGCATGGAGATCGGACTTTTCGGCGCGGCCATGGCCGGCGGCTGGCTGCTCTCGTATCATCCGCCCCGGAAACGCGCGCGCCCGCTTCTACGGCATCGGCCTGACGCTGCGGGACGGCACGGCCCGTCTGGCGAAATGGAGCCTGATGCTCCTTGGCCTGGGTTTCGGCTTCACCTTTGCCAACAGCGCCGGATGGCTGATCACCGTCTTTGAGGTCCTGCCGCAGGGCTCCTACTCCCTGGTGCGCGCCATCGCCCAGGCCGCGACTGTGGGCGGCACCCTGCTGGGCGCCTATTGCTATGCGTCCAACCTCTTCAAGGGCGGACAGCGCCTGGCCTTCTGGCTGATGTTCTGGTTCACCTTCGTGCTGCAGATCGCGGGCTTCCTGCTCTCCGGTGCCATCGGCATCACGTCCGCGGTGCTCGTCGGGCTCTATTTCGGCCGCCGCGATGTGCCCTGGCTGCTCTTCGTCGTCATTTTCGCGATTTTCTCGTTCTTCAACCTGAGCAAGTTCGAGATGCGCGCCAAGTACTGGGACGAGACCGGCGAATACAATCCCAGCCACCTGTCGGACATACCGCCGGTGTTCGCCGAGTGGGCCGACACCAGCATCGCGATCATGACGGGCGAATTGCGCGAAGACGGCCTGGATCTGCAGAAGCAGCGGTTGAGCGACCGCATCAACAACCTGAGCATCCTCCTTTATGTGCAGGCCGAGGTCACGCAGGGCGGCGCCCATACCCTCGGCGGCGAAACGTACAGCCTGATCCCGAAGCTGCTGATCCCGCGCATTCTCTGGCCGGACAAGCCCCGGTCCCATGAGGGCCAGGTGCTGTTGAACGTCCACTTCGGCCGGCAGACCCTGGAGCAGACCCTGTCCACCTACATTGCCTGGGGCCTGCTGGCCGAGGCCTACGGCAACTTCGGCCCCCTCTGGGGCGCCCTCCTCTGCGGCCTGGCGCTGGGCCTCGCGCTGGGCTGGGTGGAAGCCGCCGTGCGCCCCTACCCGCTCGCCTCGCTGCAGGCGTTTCTCATCCTGATCCTCGCCGTGCAAACGGTGACGTCGTTCGAGATGGTGGCCAGCGTCTGGGTGACCTCCATGTTCCAGGCCCTGATTTCGATCATCATCGGCCTGTCCCCGTTCCTCCATCGTGAGGCGCTGGCACCACAGGAATCACCGCCATGAGCGACTCCACCCGGCTCGCCATCGTGGTTTCGCACCCGATCCAGTATTACTCGCCCTGGTTCCGCCACCTTGCGGCCGCCGGCCTGACGGTGCGGGTGTTTTATCTCTGGGACTTCGGGGTCACCCGGCAGCGCGACCCCGGGTTTGGCACCACTTTCGCCTGGGACGTGGACCTGCTTTCCGGTTACGCGCACGAGTTTGTGCCCAATGTTTCCACCCGTCCCGGGACGGAGCATTTCCCGGGACTCAACAATCCCGCGCTCACCGCCCGCCTCAAGGCCTGGGATCCGGGCGCCATTCTGGTTTTTGGCTACAAGTACCGCACCCACGTCTCCCTGATCGCCTGGGCCGGACGCCAGCGGATCCCGCTGCTCTTCCGCGGCGACTCCCATCTGCTGGGTCGCCCCGACCTCGGCGTCATCAAGCAATGGGCGCTGCAGCTGCTCTACTCCCGTTTCGCCGCCTTTCTCTACGTGGGCCGGGCCAACCGGGCGTACTTCGAGTCTTTCGGCGTGCCCGCGCGGAAACTTTTCTTCGCGCCGCACTGCGTCAATGCCGCCCATTTCCAGCCCGACGACAACGCCCGCGCGGCCGCCGGCGCCCTGCGCGATGAGCTGGGGTTGGCTGATCGCCGTGTGGTGCTGTTTGCCGGCAAACTGGTTCCCGCCAAGCAGCCACTGCAACTGATGGAGGCATTCCTGAAGGTCGCGGACCGCAGTCAAGCCCTCGTGTATGTCGGGGATGGCCCCGAGAAAGCCGCGCTGCAACAGCTGGCCGCCTCCCGCGCGGACGCCTGCATCCGCTTCCTGCCGTTTGCCAATCAGAGTGCCATGCCCGCGCGCTATCTCATGGCGGATGTCTTCGCCCTGCCGTCCGTCGGCCTCTACGAGACGTGGGGACTCGCGGTCAACGAGGCCATGCACATGGGCGTGCCCTGCCTCGTGACCGACCGCGTCGGTTGCCAGCAGGACCTGGTCACCGACGGAGTGACCGGATGGGTCGCCCCGGCCGGCGATCAGCCGGCCCTCGAGCGCAAGCTGGCCGAAGCCCTGGGCGCCGTCGCCACCGACCGCGAACGTTGGCGGACAGCCGCCATGACGCGCGTCAGCGGCTACACCTACGAAGCCGCCACCGCCGGCCTGCGTGAGGCGCTGGCTGCGTGGCTGCGATGTAATGAAGTAGGGCAGGTCTTTGACCTGCCCTACCTCAATGACAGCAACAAGAGAACGAGGATCCAACCCGGTCTCGCCCTGCGGCCTACTTTCCTTCACTGCTAATTCATGACCCAGCCCGAGGAACGCCCTTACTTGGGGCAAAACGGTCCCAGTCCCTACCCCGCCAGTGAACTGGTCAGGCGCACCTTGTGGGCCTGCGTCCAGGCGACACTCTTCCGCTGGAGTCCGCGTCCCTTGCATGGCTGGAGGGTGGCGTTGCTGCGGATGTTTGGCGCGGACATTGCCACCGGTGGCGGGGTGCGAATTTTCCCGTCGGTGCGGATCATCTTCCCCTGGAAGCTCAAGCTGGCCGCCCGGGTGATGATCGGTCCCGAAGTGCTGATCTACAATCTCGCACCCGTCAGTCTCGGCTACGGGGCAAACCTCAGCCAGCGGGTTCACGTATGCGCCGGCTCCCATGATTTCCGCCACTGGTCCATGCCCCTCGATGCCCGGCCCATCAGCATCGGGGACAACGTCTGGATTGCCGCGGAGGCCTTTGTCGGCCCCGGGGTGACGATCGGCGAACTCGCGGTGATCGGGGCGCGCTCGGTCGTCACCAGGGATCAGCCGGCCCGCATGGTCTGCGCCGGCGTGCCGTGCCGCCCCCTCAAGCCCCGGCCCGATCCGACCTGAACGCGCCCGTGCAAATCGCCCAGGTAGTCCCGAGTCTTGAATCACGCCACGGCGGACCCTCTCGCTCGGTGCTCGGACTGGCCGGTGCCATGGCCTCCCTCGGTCATCAGGTTGACCTGCTGACCACGGAGCCCGGGAGCGAATCCACGGAGCAGCCGGTCCAGGGCCTCACGGTGCACCGCTGTTTGCGGCAATGGCCGGCCGCCCTCGCCGTCTCCACTGCGTTGCATCACCGGTTGAGGTCCGGGCCGTACGGACTCATCCATCACCATGCCATCTGGCAGCGAACGCTTCACTATGCCGTCGACGCCGCCAGCAAGCGGCTCGTGCCCCTGGTGATCTCCCCCCGGGGCATGATGTCGGCCTGGGCCTGGCGACACCGGCGCTGGAAAAAATTCCTGGCGCAACATCTGGTGCATCCCGGCGCCTTCACCGCGGCCGCGGCCTGGCACGCGACCAGCCGCGAGGAAGCCGATGACATCCGCCGGCTGGGCTTCACCCAACCCGTCTGCGTGGCGCCCAACGGCGTGACCATTCCCACGCCGGCCGCCCGGCAATCCGCCCGCGACTACTGGCTGGATCGCGACCCGGAACTGGGCCGGCGTCGCGTCGCCCTGTACTACTCCCGCTTTCACGCCAAGAAGCGCATCCTGGAACTCATCGACCTCTGGGCGGCGCGCAAACCGCGCGACTGGATCCTGCTCGCGGTGGGCATTCCCGAAGGCTACTCGATCGCCGCCCTGCAGGATCACGCCCGGCGCGCCGGCGCCTCCGACCACGTGCGGTTCTACGACGGCACCGACACGCCCGAGCCCTATCCGGTCGCGTCCCTTTATCTGCTGCCGTCGCATTCGGAGAATTTCGGGCTCACGATCGCCGAAGCCCTCGCCCACGGCGTCCCGGTCCTCACCACCGATGGCACCCCCTGGTCCCAACTGTCGACGAACGAGGCCGGGCTCTGCGTGCCGTGGGCCGATTACGACCGCAGCCTGCAGCTACTGCTCGCGGAGGAGGACGGTACCCTTCGCCGCATGGGCCAGCGCGGCCGCGAATGGATGGAACGCGATTTCACCTGGCAGCAATCGGCGGCCACCCTGGCGGCCTTTTATCGGGAACTGCCGTCACGATGACGACCGGCCAGACCAGTCCGCATCCGTTCACCGCCCTGGAAAAAGCGACCTTCCTGCACCTGGCCGTGCTGCTGCTCGGGGCGAGCTGGCTGTATGGCGGCAACATCTGGTGGATGCGCACCGCGCTCTCCGTTTGGGCCAGCCTGGGGATCATCATCACCATCGCCGTGCTGTTTGAGGGCGGCGGACGCGGCCGGGCGATGCGCCGGCGGCTGTGGTGGCTGCTGCCCTGGCTGCTGTTCATCATTCTGGTCGCCGCCAGCGCCTTCAATCCGAGCGCCCGTTCCATGACCATCGAAGGCGAAACCGTCCTCGTGCATTTCGGGGCAGCCCGCGCGGGCTGGCCCAGCAGCGTGCTCCCCGACCGGACCCTGCAGGAACTGTGGTTCTACGCCGCAATCTACCTCGCCGCCTTCAACATACTCCTGGTGCCGCGGGGCCGGCGCTGGCTGCGACTCCTCGTGGCCCTGGGCGCGGGCAACTGCCTGGTGATCGCCGGATTCGGGACCGTGCAGAAACTGCTGGCCGCGGACATCTATTTCGGCGCGGGCCACTCACCCAATCCGCGGTTTTTCGCCACGTTCCTCTATTACAACCACTGGGGCGCCTTTATGATCCTCTGGCTCGCGGCGGCGGCCGGCCTGCTCTTTCACTACGCCTCCCGCCAGCAGGGGCGCGACCTCTGGCACTCGCCTTTCACCGGGGCGGTCCTTGGCCTGCTGGTGCTCGCGGCCTCGGCCCCGGTCAGCGCCTCGCGCGCCGCCACCGGCATGATGCTGGGCGTCACCGGGACGGCCGCGGTGCACGGCCTGATCCGGATCATCCGCCACCGGAGCCGGGAGCGACGTTCCCTGGCCCCGCCCGTCCTGGCCCTGCTGGTATTTGTCATCGCGACCGGCGCGGCTATCGGCTGGCTGGCCCAGCGCTCGATTGACGAGCGCGTGGTCGAGACCCGCGCGAATTGGGCGAAGGACCAGTCGGTGCTGGGTGCCCGGGCCGGGCTGTACCACGACACCTGGCAATTGATTCAGCAAAAGCCCGCCTTTGGCTGGGGTCTCGAGAGTTATGCGAATGTCATCGGCATCGCCCGTCCCCGCGGGGTCGGCCTTTACGACAAGCATGAGAACACCTTTGCGGAGGCGCACTGCGACTGGCTGCAATCACTGCTGGAGACCGGGTTCGTCGGCACGGGACTCGCGATCCTCATGGGCCTGGTGCCGCTCCTCGCTGGAATCCGGCAGGCCTTCCAATCGCCCCTGGTGCCGTACGTCCTGCTGGGCGCCGGCCTGATTTTGCTTTATGCCCTGGTGGAGTTTCCCTTCGCCAACGGCGCCGTGGTCATCTCATTCTGGTTGCTCCTGTTTGCCGCCTGCCGCTACGCCAGGCTGGAACGGGCCTCCGAACCATGAATCTTCCCGCCAGTCCGCGTGCCCCCATCTCGGTGCTGATCCCGGCCAAAAACGAGGCCGCCAACCTCGCCGCCTGCATCGCCTCGGTGGACTTTTGCGACGAAATCGTGGTCGTGGATTCGGACAGCACCGACGCGACCCGGGCCATCGCCACGCAGGCGGGCGCCACCGTGGTTGCGTTCCAGTGGTCCGGCGGCCTCCCGAAGAAAAAGAACTGGGCGCTGGCCAACGTTCAGTGGAAGCACGAATGGGTCTTCATCATCGACGCCGATGAACGGGCCACACCGGAAATGGCCGCGGCCATGCGGGCGATCGCCGCCGCCGCCAATCCGCCGCAGGCCGGATACTATGTGAACCGCCGCTTCTGGTTTCTCGACGGCTGGCTGGATCACTGCGGCTATTTCCCGAGTTGGAACCTGCGCTTCTTCCGTCACCGCCTCGGCCGCTACGAGCAGTTCGCCGGCACGGCCGACACACAGAGCGGCGACAACGAGGTGCACGAACACGTGGTGCTGCAGGGCAGCGCCGGCTACCTGCCCGGCATCATGGAGCATCACGCGTTTCCCGACATCGGCACCTGGGTGGAAAAGCACAACCGCTACAGCAATTGGGAGGCCCGGCTGCAGCACGACAGTTCAACCCAAACCGCGGACGAAAAGACCCTCGATCCCGGCCTCGCCCGGAAACGCCGGCTGCGCCGGCTGGCGTGGCGGCTGCCCTTCCGCGGCACAATCCGTTTCCTGTACCATTATGTGTGGCGGGCGGGATTTCTGGACGGCTACCGCGGCTTCATCTTCTGCCGGCTCATGGGCTGGTATGAATTTCTCAATGCCGCCAAGGCCGCGGAGATGCGCCGCCAGGACCGACTGCGCCTTCGGAGCACGCGATGAGCCGGATTGTTTTCCTGAACCGATTTTATTGGCCGGAGGAACCGGCGACCGGCCAGCTGCTGACCGATCTCGCGGAGGAACTCGCCGGCCGCGGGTGTGACGTGCAGGTCCTCACCAGCGGACCGCGCGGGGCCGTCCCCGGCGAACAGCGGCACGGCGTTGCCATCCGCCGCGTGCGGAGTCCGCGCTTCGCTCAAACGGGATTCCTGGGTCAGGCGGCGAACTGGTGCGGCTTCGGCCTTGGCGCGCTGTGGTGCCTGATGCTGCAGCTGCGCCGGGGCGATGCGCTGGTGCTGCTCACGGATCCGCCCCTGTTGCTGCTGTTTGCCGGTCCACTCGCCCGGCTCCGCGGCGCGCGGGTCTTCCACTGGGTGCAGGACGTGTATCCGGAACTGCCGGAGCGCCTGAGTGGTTTACGCAGCCTGGGAGCCATGCGGTGGCTGCGCAACCGGGAATGGCGGCTCGCCAGCGGTTGCGCCGTGCTGGGTACCGACATGGCCCGGCTGTTGGTGGCCAACGGTGCGGACCGGAATCGCGTGACCGTCGTCCCGAATTGGGCGCCGCGCGGCCTGGAACCGGCCGCGCCCGGGACCATTGCCGCGCTGCGTGAAACATGGGGCCTGCGGGATAAATTTATCGTGGCCTATTCCGGGAACATGGGCCGGGTCCATGACCTTGAGCCCGTCCTGGAACTGGCCGCGGTCCTCCGCAATGATGCCCGGTGCGTCTTCCTTTTCATCGGCGCGGGCGCCCAGCACCGGCAGTTGGAGGCGATCGCCCGGGCCAAACAATTGCCCAACGTGCTGTTTCGTCCCCCCCAGCCACGGGCCCAACTGGCGGCATCGCTCGGAGTCGCGGATGTCCACCTGATCACGCTTCGCGAGCAATGCGAGGACCTGGTATTCCCGAGCAAGCTGTACGGCATCGCCGCGGTCGGCCGCCCTATGCTCTTCATCGGTCCGCCGCACTGCGAGCTGGCCGGGCTGGTGGTTGCGGCCGGCATGGGCCGGAGCTTTGCGCGCGACGACGTCGCCGGGATGGCCCGTGTGCTCGGACACTGGCAGGATTCCCCGGCCGAACTCGCCGCCCTGGCCAGTGGCGCCCTCGCCTTCAGCCGGACCACCCCGGGGCTGGCGCAGGCGGCAAACTACTGGCAATCCCTGGTATCGTCCGCACATTGATTCAACGGCACCGACCGACCGCCTGAAACCTTGAATCCCACCCGCTACACCTCCATCCGGCTTCTGGCCTTTGATGCCCTGGCCCTCTTTGTGGTCTTCAACCTCATTGGCTGGCTGCGTGGCGTGGTGCGGCCCGAGGCCCTGGTGATCCTGCCCCTGATCGGCCCGCTCATCGTCACGGTCGTCGCATTCTACCTCATCGACGGATACAAGTCGCGCACCGACATGCTGAGCATCGACTACACGAGCCTGCACCTGATCGCCCTGGTGCTGGCGATGCTCTGCACGCTCCTGATGACCTTCGTGCTCATACCCAGCGGCTACACCCTGCAGCAGAGCCGCCGTGGTCGCCCTCAGCTTCATCGCGCTGATGCCGGTCACGCTGCTTTACCGGCGCGGCCAATACCTCCGCCGGCTGCAGCAGCAGCAGAGCCGGTCACTCATCTTCGTCGGCGACCACGCGAGCTGCCAGGAATTCCGGCTGGAATGCGAGAAGATGAACTATGCCCAGCCGATCATCTACACCAACTTCTCCAGTGAAACCGCGTTTCCCGCGCCTGTGCCCGGCATCCAGTCCTTTGAGGACGTGATCCAGCGCGCCGAGAAACAGGAGCTGCCGATCGAGGCCATCGTGCTCCGGGAATCCAGCCGCGAATTTCCGCCGGCGGTTTCGCAGCAATTGATCCGCCTCTTCTTCAACGGCGTACCGACCTACACGCTGGAGCTTTTCCACGAGGCCTACTGGCGGAAAATCCCCCTCTACCGGCTCAACCAGGCCTGGCTCTTCCAGGACGGCTTTCAAATCGCCCGCGAGCCGGTCTTTGAGCGCGCCAAGCGGATCAGCGACGTGGCCCTTTCGATCCTGGGCCTGCTGCTGGTGGCGCCCTTGCTGCTGCCGGCGGCCTGCGCCATCTGGCTGGAGGACCGCGGACCGGTCTTCTTCCTGCAGACCCGCATCGGCCGGAACCGCGTGCCATTCAGCATCGTCAAGCTGCGCACCATGCGCGTCCAGGCCGCGGCCGGCGAACGCTACACCCAGCCCGGCGACACCCGCATCACGCGCGTCGGCCGTTTCCTCCGCGCCAGCCGCCTGGATGAGTTTCCCCAGTTGTGGAACGTGCTGCGCGGCGACATGAGCCTAATTGGTCCGCGCGCCGAATGGAATGTCCTGGTGGACGATTACGAGCGCCAGATCCCGTGCTATCACTTCCGGCACCTCGTCAAACCGGGCATCACCGGCTGGGCCCAGGTCAATTATCCGTACGGCGCCAACCTCGAGGACACGCTGCGCAAACTCGAATACGACCTCTACTACATCCGCCACTTCTCCTTCATGCTCGATGCCGCGATCGTCCTGAAAACAATCCACATCATGCTGTTCGGCAAGGGTCGTTGAGGTCATGAACCAGCCGCGCTACCAATACGACTTCGTCGCCATCGGCGGCGGCAGTGCCGGTTTCAATGCCGCGCGCGTCGCCGCCGCCCTCGGTCAACGCGTGGCGGTGGTGGATGGCGCGCGCGAACTCGGCGGACTCTGCATCCTGCGCGGCTGCATGCCGTCAAAGACGCTGCTCTACATGGCGGAGGTGCTGCACCTCGCGCAGAAGGGCAAAACCTTCGGACTCAGGATTCCCTCAGCGCGGGCGGACATGAAGGCCATCCACGCCCGCAAGCGACGCATCATCGCGGATTTCGCCAGCTACCGCGACCAGGCCCTCAAGTCCGGCAAATTCAAACTCATCCGTTCAAATGCGCGGTTTGTCGATGCCCACACCCTTGAGTTGTCCACCGGCCGCCGTATCACGTCCCGGCACTTCCTGATCGGCACCGGCTCCAAGGTCAGCACGCCACCGGTGCCCGGCTTGAAGGAGGCGCCCTTTTGGACGAGCGACGACGTGCTCGATCTCGATTTCATTCCCAAGAGCGTCCTGGTCCTCGGTGGCGGCATCGTCGCCTGCGAGCTCTCCCAGTTTCTCAATCGCATCGGTTCGAAGGTCACCCTGGTCCAGCGCAGCCAGCATATCCTGCGCGACCATTCCGAGGCCGCCTCCACGGTCGTGCAGCAGGCCTTCGTTGATGAAGGCATCGAGCTGTTCGCCGGCACGCAGTTGCAAGCGTGGCCCACGACCGCCGGGGTTGCACCGTGCGCTTTCGCCACGACGGCAAGCTGATCACACGGCGCGCCGCCCATCTCTTCAACGCCCTCGGCCGCGAGCCCAACACCGCGGGCCTCAACCTGGCCGCCGCCGGGGTGCGCACGCGCCCCGATGGACAAATCGTCATCAACCGCTGGCAGCAGACGAATGTGCCGCACATCTACGCTGCCGGCGACTGCAGCGGACCGCACGAGATTGTCCATGTCGCCATCCAGCAGGCCGAACTCGCCGCGCGTCATGCCGCCGGCGTGAAGGTGTTGAAGCCCGTGGACTGGTCGCTGCTGCTGAATGTCGTCTTCACCGATCCGCAGCTCGCGACCATCGGCCGGCTCGAACGGGAGCTCGATGAAGGCGGCGTATCTTATCTAACGGCGAGTTATCCGTTCAATGATCACGGCAAGTCCATTCTCATGGACGCGAATTACGGCTACGTGAAGGTCATCGCCGAGCCCAAGCGCGGCCGCATCCTCGGTGCGGAGATTGTCGGCAAGGATGCCGGCGAACTCATCCACGCCTTCTCCGGACCGCTCGCGATGAAGGCCACGGTTTTCGACCTGCTCCGCGCACCCTGGTATCACCCCACCCTCGCGGAAATCATCACGTATCCGCTCGAGGAGATCGCGGATCAGATCAAGCGCTGAGCTTGGGCATTCCGAGGCAGGAGCCTGCCCCGCCGGTAGCCACTTGCGACCGGTGAATGATTGCGACCGAGGGCGGTCGCGCCCCATCGCCTGCAAGCAGGCTCCTACCTCAGATCAATAGCCGATCACCCGCGCGCGATCGCCAGCAGATCCGGCAATTGCACCCGGCCCTCGTACAGGGCCTTGCCGACGATCACCCCGTCCAGATTTGCGTAACGGTGCGACAGCTCGGTCAATTTGACGACATCCTCGCGCCGGCTCACCCCGCCGCTCGCGATCACGCGGGCCTTCACCGACTGCAACATGATTTCCTGCGCGGCAAAATTCGGCCCCGTCAGCATGCCATCGGTGCCGATGTCCGTGTAAATGATCGTGGCCACGCCCAGCGCGTCCATGCGCTGCGCCAGGGCCACCGCTCCCAGCGCGGTCGTGTCCACCCAGCCCTTGACCGCCACCTTGCCCTCCTTGGCATCGATGCCGACCGCGATCCTGTCGCCGAATTCGGCGACCAATTCGCGCACGAAGGTCTCGCTCTCGGCCGCGCGCGTGCCGATCACGGCGCGGCTCACCCCGGCCGCGAGCACCCGGGCCACGGCCTCGCGGCTGCGCAGGCCGCCGCCGAGTTCCACCTTCATGCCCACGGCCACGATGGCCTGCACCGCCGCCAGATTGGCCGGTTCGCCGGCAAAGGCGCCGTCGAGGTCCACCACATGCACCCACTCGCTGCCGGCGGCGCGGAACTCCGCGGCGACGGCGGCGGGGTTCTCGGCGTACACGGTTTCCTGGTCGGCGCGTCCCTGCGTCAGCCGCACACAGCGGCCGCCCTTGAGGTCGATGGCGGGATAAATGGTCATGCGCAAAAACGCTTTGCGCCCGGCGGCCATTGCGCGAGACTAAATCCATGGCCCAATACCAAACCCCCGCCTTCCTCTCCGAGCTGCTCCATGCCCGCTCCCCGTCCGGCTACGAGTCCGAGGCGCAGGCGGTCTTCGACCGTCACGTCAAGCCGGCCGCCGACACCTACGCCAACGACCCCCTCGGCAACCGCATCGCCACGCTCAATCCGGCCGGCGACCCGGTCCTCATGCTCGCCGGGCACATGGATGAACTCGGCCTGCTCATCACCTACGTCAACAAGGACGGCTTCATCTATTTCAACACGATCGGCGGACACGACCGTACCGTGATCTCCGGCCGCCGCGTCATCATCCAGACCGCCAATGGACCGGTGAAGGGTGTCACCGGCAAACGCGCCGTGCACCTCATGGACGAAGCCGACCGCAAGAAGGTGCCGGAAATCCACGAGATCTGGATCGACATCGGGGCCAAATCGAAAAAGGACGCCCTGGCCCGCGTCGCGATCGGCGATGTCGCCACCTACGACCACGAGTTGGAGTTGATCAACGGCAGCATCGGCACCGCCCGCGCCTTCGACAACAAGGTGGGCGCCTACATCGTGGGCGAAACCCTCATTCGTCTCGCCCGGGACAAGAAGCCACTCGCCGCCCGCGTGGTGAGCGTCGCCACCTCGCAGGAGGAAATCGGCACCCGCGGCGCCATCACCGCCACGTATGCCGTCAACCCCCATATCGCCATCGCCATCGATGTCGGTCATGCAACGGACCACCCCGACTGCGACAACCGCAAGTACGGTGAAACCAAGCTGGGCGGCGGTCCCATCATCTGCCGCGGACCCAACATCAATCCCAAGGTTTACCAGAAGCTCCTCGCCGCGGCAAAGAAGGCCAGGATACCGATCCAATTCGAGGCGGACCCCCGTCCCACCGGCACCGACGCCCGCGCCATCCAGATGGGCCGCAGCGGCGTCGCCACCGGCCTGATCAGCATTCCCCTGCGCTACATGCACACCCCCAGTGAGCTCGTTGACCTCGAGGATGTGGAGCGCTGCGTGCAGCTGCTGGTGGCTTTTGCGCGCGCGTTGGAAAAGGGCGATTACGCGCACTGGTGAGAAAGTTAATGTAGGGCGGGGTCTCCGAACCCCGTCTTTTCGTCTCCGACTGGAATCCAACTTTCGCTCTAATCTTTCTTCTCGGCTTGGGCCAATTGCGACCGAGGGCGGTCCGCCCCAAGCGGTTCGGAGACCCCGCCCTACATTTGTCCGATCCAAAGCGGCACCCCTACGCCGCGTTCTGCTTGGTCTCGGTCTTGGGTCCGCGCTTGAGCGTCGGCTTGCGGCGGCCCGCCACGGCCGCGGAATCAACGATGACCTCGGTCACGTCGTCGCGCTGCGGCAGGTCGTACATCACCTCGAGCATGATGTTTTCCATGATGGAGCGGAGGGCCCGGGCGCCGGTCTTGAGTTCGATCGCCTTCAGGGCGATCGCCTTGACGGCATCGCTGGTGAATTTCAACCGCACACCGTCCATCGCAAAGAGCTTCGAATACTGCTTCACCATCGCGTTCTTCGTGCGGAGCAGAATCTTCTCGAGATCCGCGATCTGCAGCTGGTCGAGCACGGAAATCACCGGCAGGCGGCCGATGAACTCGGGGATCATGCCGAAACGGATCAGGTCCTCGGGGGCGATGGACTTCATCATCATTTCCGGCGCCAGGGTCTGGTCCTTCTGCGCCTTGATGGAGGCGAAGCCGAGGCTGTGCTGGCCCAGCCGGCGCTGGATGATGCCGTCCAGCCCGACGAACGCGCCGCCGCAGATGAAGAGGATGTTCGAGGTGTTGACCTGGATGTATTCCTGGTTCGGATGCTTGCGGCCGCCCTGCGGCGGCACGTTGCAGACCGTGCCTTCGAGAATCTTCAGCAGCGCCTGCTGCACGCCCTCGCCCGAGACGTCGCGGGTGATGGAAACGTTCTCGGTTTTGCGCCCGATCTTGTCGATTTCGTCGATGTAGATGATGCCGCATTCGGCGCGCTTGACGTCGTAATTGGCGTTCTGGAGCAGGCGCAGGACGACGTTCTCGACGTCCTCACCCACATAGCCCGCCTCGGTCAGGGTCGTGGCGTCCGAAATGGCAAAGGGCACGTCGAGAATCTTCGCCAGCGTGCGGGCCAGCAGGGTCTTGCCCGAGCCCGTCGGGCCCAGCAGCAGGATGTTGCTCTTCTCGACCTCGACCTCGTTGAACTCAGCCGAAAGCGGAATGCCGTCCTTGCCCGACTGGCGCGCGCTGAAATTCAGCCGCTTGTAGTGATTGTAGACCGCAACGGACAAAACCTTCTTCGCATGGTCCTGGCCGATGACAAAGTCATCCAGGGTGCGCTTGATCTCCGAGGGCTTGATCAGCCGGAACGCCGGCTTGGTTTCCGCGACGGTGGTCTTGACCTCGCGGTCGATGATCGTCTTGCAGACATTGACGCACGAATCGCAGATGTAGACACCGGGACCGGCGATGATCTTTTTCACCTCCGCCTGCGATTTGCCGCAGAAGGAGCAGAGGGTCATGCGGGACGATTTGGCCATGATTGAGAGACGTCGTGGCGGCGAAGGTTGTCGAGCGGGATTTGGTCCGCCGACCAGTCAGGCCGCGCTCGGCACGGCCAGGGACTGGGCCGCGCGGGTGGAGTCAACCACATGGTCGACAATGCCATAGGCCTTGGCCTCGGTGGCGCTCAGGTAGTAATCGCGGTCGGAATCCTTCTCCACCTGCTCGGCGGTCTTGCCGGTGTGCTTGGCGATCACCTCGTTGAGGGTCTTGCGCCAGCGCAGGATTTCCTTGGCGGCAATCGTGATATCGGCCGCCTGGCCGCCGGCGCCGCCGGAGGGCTGGTGGATCATCACGCGGCTGTTCGGGAGCGCGAAACGCTTGCCCTTGGTGCCGGCTGCCAGAAGGACGGTCGCCATGCTGGCGGCCTGGCCGATGCAGTAGGTGGACACATCGCACTGCAGGAAATTCATCGTGTCATAGATGGCCATGCCACCCGTCACGACGCCGCCCGGGGAGTTGATGTAAACCTGGATGTCCTTCTTGGGATCCTCCATCTGCAGGAATAACATCTGGGCGATGACCAAGTTGGCGACCGCGTCGTCAATCGGGGTGCCGATGAAGATGATCCGGTCCTTCAGCAGGCGCGAATAGATGTCCATCGACCGCTCGCCGCGGCCGGTATTTTCGAGAACAATGGGGACGTAATAGCTCACGGTGGTGTCTTGGTTTAGGCCTTCGGTGTTTGTTCGGACACCGTAGCCTTGGTAACCAGGAAATCAACCGCCTTGTCGAATATGATGGACTGCTGCACCGAGCGGAGGGCGTCGCGGTTCTTCGCGAGATCGCGCGCCAGCTTGTCGGGCTTCTGGTTGGAGCGCATCGCCTCGCGGTAGATGAAGCTGTCGATGTCCTTCTCCGAAACCTGGATCTTTTCCGCCTCGGCGATCTTCGCGAGGATCAGCTGCAGCTTCACGCGCTTGGCCGCGGCCTTGCCGGCGCTTTCAAAGAGCTCCTTCTTGTCCTTTTCGAACTGCTCCTGCGCCACGCCCCGGCGCATGTTCTCCTCGATGAACTGCCGCAGCACGCTCTGGGTCTCGCTCTCGACGAGCGACTCCGGCACGGCGAAATCCACGGCGGCCGCGAGGGCCTCCGTGATCTGGCGCCGCTGCTCGCCGCGGTTCTGGTATTCCTTCTGGAGCTTCAGGTTGTTGCGCACGCTGGTCTTCAGCCCGTCGAGGTTGTCGACCTGCTGGGCCTTGAAGAAGGCCTCGTCCATCGCCGGGAGCACGCGTTCGCGGATTTCCTGCACCTCGACGGCGTAGCTGGCCTGCTTGCCGGCCAGCGCGGGGGCGGCGGGAAACTCCGCGGGAAAATCAACGCTTACGGCCTTCTTCTCGCCGGTCTTCAAGCCGGCCAACTGCCGGCCGAGCCCGGGGATCACGCCTTCATTCTCGCCCTCGACCTCTTCCCAGGTCTGCGGGACCTTGCCGTAGATCTGCTTGTCGGGCACGAGGTCCGCGACGGGCTTGCCGTCAATGGAACCCTCGTAGGAGAGCTTCACGTAATCGCCCTTCTGGGCGGCCCGGTCGGCCACCTTGAACTCGGCGCGCTCGCTGCGCAGGCCCTCGATGACCTTGTCGACTTCCTCGTCGCTGGCGGCGGTCGAACTCACCACGGTGGCGAGGCCGGTGTACGCCGGCAGCTTGAAATCGGGGCGGATGTCGACCGTGAGGGTGACCGCGGCGGAGAGGCCCGGCTCGATGGTGCCCGGCTCCACCTTGACGATGTTGAGCACGTCCAGCTTCTGCTTTTCCAGGCCTTCGCGGTAGGCCTTGGTGATCACCTTCTGCTTGAACTCCTCGGCGATGTCCTTGGCGAAGCGCTTCAGCACCATCGCCACGGGGGCCTTGCCGGGGCGGAAACCGGGCAGGCGGGCCAGCTTGGTGAACTCGGCCACCACGGCCTGGTGCTCGGCGTCGACCTCGTTCTTGTCGAGGGTGACCACGAGGTTCTTGCGGGTGTCGGAGATGGGATCTAGTTGGACGTTCACGGTGATGAATGGAGCGTTTGGCTTGAAGGAATTGGTCACGCTACGCCGGAGCATGGCACGGTCAATGCCGGATTCTGCGCGCTTGCAGCCGTGATTTTACCCGCGTTTCGTCCAAGGCATGCCCAGCCTTCAGGAACTCCGAGCCAGCCATGCGCCCCTGCTGCTGCTGGATGCCGCCTCCGCCCGCATCCAGGCGGGCCGGCTGGGCCGGACGGCGGCCGATGACCGCTGGGCCGAGGCCGCCACCGAGGCGGGTATCGGCCTGTTCACCGCCTGCGAGGCGCTCCAGCTCGATCCGGCGGAAATCCGTGCCTTTGTTTTCTGCGACGGACCGGGCTCGATCCTCGGTATCCGCACGTCGGCGATGGCGTTGCGCACCTGGAATGTGCTTCAGCCCCGTCCGGTGTTCGGCTACTGCAGTCTCGCCGTGGTGGCCCATGCCCTCAACCGCCCTGATGCGCAGATCATCGCCGACGCCCGGCGGGAAACC